>NZ_BOMS01000135.1 GCF_016862315.1 Actinoplanes palleronii
TAAGACAGGCTTGGGTTCAGTGCACCTGACCGGCCCGGTCGGCGGGCCGGCTACAGGCACACTCCCCCGGCCGGCCCGACCCACCGTGCACCCGACCGGGCGGGCCGGCGGGCCGGCGGCAGGCACGGTCTCCCGGCTGGCCTGACGCCACAGGCGCGGCCTGGGGGCCGGTCGGCCCGGCCCGCCCGCGCCGTGCGGGTGTGGGTGGGCGGGGACGGGTCAGTCGTGTTGGTGGGTGAGGGTGGCTGGGGCCGGGGAGATCGGCGCGTTGACCGACGGGTCCTGGTGGGTGAGGCGGCTGGGCCACCACATCCAGCGGCCGATGTCCAGGTTCAGTGCGGTGACCAGCACCGACCGGACGACCAGGGTGTCCAGCAGGACGCCGAACGCGACCGCGAAGCCGATCTCGGCGAAGGCCACCAGCGGGAGGCTGCCGAGCGCCGCGAACGTGCCGGCCAGCACGATGCCGGCCGAGGTGATCACTCCGCCGGTGGCGGCCAGGCCGATCAGGGCGCCACGGCGGGTGCCGTGTTCGCGGGTCTCCTCGCGGACCCGGGTCATCAGGAAGATGTTGTAGTCGATGCCGAGCGCGACCAGGAAGACGAAGACGAACAGCGGGAACGAGGTGTCCTCCCCGGCGAAGCCGAACACGTGCCGGAAGATCAGCGCGCTGACCCCGAGGGCGGCCGCGAACGACAGCACCACGGTGGCGATCAGGATCAGCGGGGCGACCAGGGACCGCAGCAGGATGCCGAGGATGACCAGCACGACCAGCAGCACCAACGGGATGATCAGCCGGTTGTCGTGTTTGTTGGCCTCGTTGATGTCGTACATCATCGCGGTCATCCCGCCGACCTTCGCGTCGGCGCCCGGGATCGGATGCACGGCGTCCCGGACCGCGAGCACGGTGTCCTCCGCGGCCGGGCTGTCCGGAGCGGCCTGCAGGGTGCCCTCGAACTGCACCAGACCGTTCTTGGTCACCGGGTCGCTGACCTCGCTGATCCCGGGGACCCCGGCGAACGCGGTGCGGACCGCGCTCTGCTGAGCCTCGTTCGCGATCACCACGACCGGCTGTCCCTGCCCGGCCGGGAAGTGCCGGGCGAGCACCTCGAGGCCGGCCACCGACGGCTGTTCGCTGGTGAACGAGTCCTCCTGGCTCAGGCCGTTCGCGTTGAGCTGCAGCAGGCCGAGCGCCATCGCGCCGAGCACCACCGAGGTGGTCACCCAGACCGTGCGCGGGCGCCGGGCGATCCGGGTGCCCACCCGGGACCAGAAGCCGGTCGCGCTCGGCTCGGGCGTGCTGAAGCGCGGGCGCACCGGCCAGAACAGCCAGCGGCCGCAGATCACCAGCAGGGCCGGCAGCAGCGACATCATCGCGAGCAGGCCGACCACGATGCCGAGCGCGGCGACCGGCCCGAGACCGCTCGTGGAGTTCACCTCGGCGAGCATCAGGCAGGACATCCCGATCGCCACGGTCGCGGCGCTGGCGATGATCGCTGGGCCGGCGCGGTGCAGGGCGAACATCATCGCCTCGTGCCGGTCGGCGTGCCGGCGCAACTCCTCGCGGTAGCGGGCGACGAGCAGCAGGGCGTAGTCGGTGCCGGCGCCGAAGACCAGAACGGTGAGAATGCCGGCGCTCTGCGCGTTGACCACCAGGCCGGCGTTCTTGGCGAGCAGGTAGATCACCGCTTGGGCGGTGGTCAGCGCGACGCCGGCCGTGATGATCGGAAGCAGCCACAGGACCGGGCTCCGGTACGTCACCAGCAGGATCACGGCGACCACGATCAGGGTGGTGTAGAGCAGGGTGCCGTCGATGCCCTCGAACGCGCTAGCCGAGTCGGCGGCCACCCCGGCCGGCCCGGTCAGGTGCACGGTCAGGCCGTTCTCCCCCGTACCGGAAATGGTCTTGATCTGATCGACGACGCCGGCGATCTTGTCCCAGCCGTCGGCGTCGACCTTGATCGGCGCGATGACCTGGAGCGCTTCCTTGTCCTGCGACGGGATCGGGCCGACCACCTCGCCGGTCACGCCGGGCACCGCGGCGATCGCCTTGGCGTCGGCGGTGGCTTTCTGCTGGTCGGCCGGGGTGATCCCGCCGAGGCGCTCGTAGACCAGGATGGCCGGCACGATGTCGTCCGGCGAGAACTGTTTCTGCAGGTCGGCGACCTGGGTGGCTTCGGCGCCGCCGGGCAGCCAGGACGCGTTGTCGTTCTTCTCGACGCTGCCCAGTTTGCCGGCCAGCCCCCCGGCGAAGACCAGGACCACGATCCACAGTGCCAGCACGATCCATTTGCTGCGCCGGCCGCTGACCAGCCGGGCGAAGGTTCCGGTTGTCATCGCTCTCCCCCAAAACGCGTGAACCCGCGGAGCGTATGCAGGGAAGAAGATCGATCTGAACCCCGAGACGAGTCAGATCAGGGATTCCTCAGGGGCGGGTACTCCGTTCGGCTTATGATCACGCGGGTCCGGTACGGACGGCGGCGTACGTGGGATACCGGCATAATCGTCCGGTGACCAATTGGGAGTATGCGCGGCTGGAGTACCGCGCGGCGGGCACGCTGGGCACCGACCGGTTCATGGACTGGACCGCGACGTTCCATCACCCGGGTGGGGTGCTGCGCTGGGGCACCGACGAACGCTTCGACGATTTGCGCCATATGAATCGGGCGGGTGCGGCCGGGTGGCAGGCCTACGACCGCGCGGTGATCCACGTGAAGGACGAACCCCATCGACTGAGCAGCGTGACGTATTCGATGCGCCGCCCGGTCCCGACCGACATCCCCTAGTTACCCTTCGGGGGTGGCCAAGGAGACCGGGACCAAGCTGATCGCCTCGAACAAGAAGGCGCGTCACGACTACGCGATCCTCAAGACGTACGAGGCGGGCCTGGTGCTGGCCGGCACCGAGGTGAAATCGCTGCGCCTGGGCCGCGCGTCGCTGGTCGACGCGTTCGCCCAGGAGCACGAGGGGGAACTGATGCTGTACGGCCTGCACGTGGCCGAGTACGGCTTCGGCAGCTGGACCAACCACGCCCCGCGCCGCACCCGGAAACTGCTGCTGCACAAGGTCGAGATCATCAAGATCCTGAACACCCTGCGGGACGGCACCGGGCTCACCCTGGTGCCGCTCTCGATGTATTTCAAGGACGGCTGGGTGAAGGTCGAGCTGGGCATCGCCCGCGGCCTCAAGTCCTGGGACAAGCGGCAGGTGCTGGCCCAGCGCGACGCCCAGAAGGAGATCGCCAAGGAGATGGGCCGACGTCTCAAAGGCGCCCGCCGATAAACTCTTGATCATGAAGTTCGGTCTCGACACGTTCGGCGACGTCACCGCCGATACGTCGTACGCTCAAGTCATCCGCAACGTGGTCGAGCAGGCGGTCCTGGCCGACCGCCTGGGTGTCGACGCCTTCGGCGTCGGCGAGCATCACCGCGACGATTTCGCCATCTCGTCCCCGGAGATCGTGCTGGCGGCGATCGCCGCCCGGACCGAGCGGATCACGGTGGGCACCGCGGTCACGGTCCTGAGCTCCGACGATCCGGTACGCGTGTTCGAGCGCTTCGCCACCCTGGACGCGGTGTCGAACGGCCGCGCGGAGATCATCCTCGGGCGTGGCTCGTTCACCGAGTCGTTCCCGCTGTTCGGGTACGACCTGGGCGACTACGAGCGGCTCTTCGAGGAGAAGACCGAGCTGATGGCGGAACTGCTCGCCGAGAAGCCGGTCACCTGGTCCGGCACGGTCCGCCCGCCGTTGACCGGGCAGAGCGTGTTCCCGAAGACCGAGTCCGGACGGATCCGCACCTGGATCGGCGTCGGCGGGAGCCCCGAGTCGGTGATCCGCGCCGCCGGCTACGGCCTGCCGCTCTGCCTGGCGATCATCGGTGGCGAGCCGGCCCGGTTCGCGCCGTACGTCGACCTCTACCACCGCGCGCTCAAGGAACTCGGCCAGCCCGAGCAGCCGATCGCGGTGCACTGCCCCGGTTTCGTGGCGGCCACCGACGACGAGGCGGTCGATCTGCTCTGGCCGCACGCCCGCACGATGCTGGACCGGATCGGCCGGGAACGCGGCTGGCCGCCGATCACCCGGGACCGGTTCGAGGACGACGTGACCGAGGGCGCCTGGCACGTCGGCTCACCGGAGACGGTGGCCCGCAAGGTCGCCGCCACCATCCAGGCGCTGGGCATTCAGCGGTTCGATCTGAAGTACGCCCACGGCAGCCTGCCGCACGAGCACCTGATGACCGCGGTCGAACTCTACGGCTCGCAGGTCATCCCCCGGGTGCGGGAGATCCTGGCCGGCTGACCGGCCTGCTGAGTCGTGAGGGCCGGCCGGGCCGGCCCTCACACCTCACACCTACTTGAGCACGCCGTACTGCTCGCACTTGGCGACGAACTTCGGAGTGCACAGTTCCTTGGTGGTGACGTAGCCCTCGGTCACCAGCGACTTGACCTTGCCGGCCGTGATCGGGGTCGGGATCAGCAGGACGGACGGCACGTAGGCGCCCGTCTCCGGGTCCTTGACCTTGTCGTTGGCCGTCTTCTTCTGGCCCTTGACGATGCCGATCGCCAGGTCGGCGGCCGCTTCGGCCTCCTTCTTGGTGGCCTTGTACACCGTCATGCACTGGTCGCCGATGAGGATGTTCTGCAGGCCCTGCACGGTGGCGTCCTGGCCGGTGACCGGGACCTTGCCGTTCAGGCGCTTGGTGCGGAGCACCTCGATGGCGGCGTTGCCGAGGCCGTCGTTGGCGGCGAGCACGCCGTCGATGTTCGGCCACTGCTTCAGCATCTGCGTGAAGATCGCCTTGCCCTCGTCGTTGTCCCACTCCGGGACGAACTGGTCGGGGCCCTTGGTGAACTCCCCGTTGTCGTACTTGGTCTGCAGGATCGAGTCGTACCCGTCCTTGAACAACGTGGCGTTGTTGTCGGTGGGCGACCCGTTCAGCTCGGCGACCACCGGCTTGCCGCTCGCCGCCTTCGCCTGCATGCAGCTCATCAGGCCCTGTGCCTGCTGGATGCCGACCTGCTCGTTGTTGAAGCTGACGTAGTAGTCGGCGTTGCCGTTGAGGGTGAGCCGGTCGTAGTCGATCACCGGGATCTTGCGGGCGTGGGCGTTGTCGATCACGGCCTTGCCACTGGCCGAGTCGAGGTTCGCGATCACCAGCACCTTGACGCCGCCGTCGAGCATCTTGTCGGCGATCGCCTTGAACGCCTCCTTGTCACCCTCAGCGTTCTTGATCTCGTAGGGGACGTTGGCCTTCTCGAACGCGGCCTTCAGGTAGTTCGGGTCGTCCTTGCCCCACCGGGCGGAGGTCTTGAGGTCCGGCAGGATGACTCCGACGCCGTTCCGGCCCTTGCCCGTGATCGACACCGACACGTTGGAGGTGCTGGTGTCGTCGCTGGAGTCACCGCTGCCCGAGCCGTCATCACAGGCCGTAAGCGTGACCGACGTCATCAGGCCGGCAGCGACAAGTGCGAACAGTGCCTTGCGCATGGCAGTTGAAGTCCTCTCAGGGGTATATCCCGACCAGCGGGGGGGTCGCCGGACGGTCGGCCCAGTATCAACCTGAGCGCCTCGGCCGCAACATCGGGTGCAGGCCTGAGGGGAAGATTATTCACTTCGCCCGGTGTCACCGGCAAGGCATCACGGACGGTATTGACAACTTCCTTTTTCCGGAACCACGTAACCGGTGCTTAACGTGCCACGGCGGCCCGCTTCTGCGGACCGCCGCGACAACGATCTTCGGCCGAACGGCCCGTTCTCAGGCCAGCCGGCGCCGGATCCACCAGACCGAGAAGATCGACAAGGCCATGGCGAGCACGACCAGGAGACCGAACTCCCGCCACTGCAGCACCCAGAACTTCGCGTCCGGGATATAGGTGACCTTCGTGCTGAGGTGCTGCGCGGCGAGCCATTCCGGGCAGGTCAGCCGCTCGTTGGGCGCTTCCGGGCCGCACTTGGTGGAGTCAGCCGGGCCGACGAACTCGGTGCCGGCCGGCGTCACCACGGTGGTCGACAGGAGCCAGCCGTCGCGCTCCTCGGGCATCGGCTCCAGACGTAACTCTTTGGTCTCCATGCTGTACGACATCCCCATCCGCGCCTTCGGGTCCAGCGCGGTGAGCGTGCTGGTCGGTGTCACCAGCAGCGGGCGGACCAGCAGCGGAGCGGCCAGTTGCAGCCCGGTGATCACCACGAGGGTGACCGCCATGGCCGTCAGGGTGCGGCGCAGCAGCAGACCGGCGGTGACACCCAGCACGAAGGCCAGTGCCGCGTACCCGATCGGCACCACCCCGCGGGCCGGGAAGGTGGTCGGCAGGATCCGTTCGCCGTTGGCGGCGTCGATCAGGTGCGCCCACCGGCCCAGCGCCAGGCTGACCAGGCCGGCCCCGAGCGCCGCGGCCAGCCCGCCACCGAGCAGCTTGACCAGCAGCCAGCGGCCCCGGCCGATCGACTGGCTGAAGACCATCCGGTACGTGCCGGTCTCCAGCTCGCGGGCCACCAGCGGCGCGCCCCAGAAGATGCCCACCACGGCCGGCAGCACGACCAGGGTCGCCAGGCCGCCGTAGTAGACCGGTTTGGCCTGGCCGTACCGCAGCGCGGAGAGGAACGTGTCGGCGGCCGAGGCGCAGGCGTCGGCGCCCTGACAGCCGGTGAACCCGGCGTTCAGCGCGGCGTCGGTCACCTGGGTCCAGGTCAGCGCCATCCCGGCCAGGAGCACCAGCAGCAGCCCGCCGGTGGCCAGCACCGGGGTCCGGAACTGCCGCCAGGTCAACCAGATCATCGCTGTCCCTCCAGCACGCGTCCGGAGCCGGCCGCCCCGCTCATGTACGCCAGCACGATGTCCTCCAGGTCCAGCCGGTCGACCTGCCAGGACGGGTCGTCGATCGGCGCGGTGCTGCGCACCACCAGGGTCGACTGCTTGCCGGTGTGGCTCTCCTCGACCACCGTCCGGCCGGCACCCAGGTCGGCCGGATCGCGCCGGGGCCCGGCCAGCCGGTGATGGCTGGCGAGCAGGTCGTCCACGTCGCCGGCCACCCGGACTTTCGAGGCGACCAGCACGATCAGGTGGTCGCAGACCCGTTCCAGGTCGGCCACCAGGTGCGAGGACATCACGATGCTCATCCCGGTGGCGGCCAGCTCCATCAGGCCCTGCAGGAACGTCCGCCGGGCGAGCGGGTCCAGCGCCGCCACCGGCTCGTCGAGCAGCAGCAGCTCGGGCCGTTTCGCGGCGGCGACGGTCAGGGCCAGCTGGGCGCGCTGCCCGCCGGAGAGCTTGCCCGCCTTCTGCGCCGGGTCCAGCCCGACCTGGGCGATCCGCTCCTCGGCGAGCTGGGAGTCCCAGGACGGGTTGAGGTGCGCGCCCATCCGCAGGTGCTCGGCGACGGTCAGCCCGGCGTAGACCGGGGTGTCCTGCGCGACGAAACCGACCCGCGGTGAGCCGCTGACCGGCCGCTCGCCGAGCACGTCGATCCGCCCCGCGGTCGGATCGAGGAGCCCGCAGGCGAGCAGCAGCAGCGTGGACTTGCCGGCGCCGTTCGGGCCGACCAGGCCGACGACGTGGCCGGCCGGGATGTCGAGCGTGCAGTCGGCCAGGGCGGTACGCCGCCCGTATTTTTTGGTGAGGCCCGTGGCAGTGAGCGCGCTAGTCATGCTCGGGCCTCCGAAAACGTCCGGAAGGCGCTGAGGAAGAGCGCTTCGATGCTCTCGTCGTCGAGGCCGGCCTCCCGCGCCTCGGCGAGCCAGCGCTCCAGGTCGCGCCGCAGCGGCTCGTGCCGGCTCAGCGAATCGGCGCCGAGCGTGCGGGTGACGAACGTGCCGAGGCCGGGACGGGCGGTGACCAGGCCTTCGTACTCCAGCTCGCGGTACGCCTTCGACACGGTGTTCGGGTTGATCGCGACCCGGGCCACCACCTCCTTGACGGTGGGCAGCTTGTCACCCTCGGTCAGCACGCCGAGCCGCAGCGCGTGCCGGACCTGCTGGATGAGCTGCATGTACGGCGCGACCCCGGACCGCGAGTCCAAGTGGAACTCGATCATCTCGCTCCTCCATTTCACTAGTTGCCTAGTAGAATAGGGTCAGCAAAAAGGCGGCCGGAAGGGCCGCCTTTCGCAGATGGCGCGAACTACCAGTTCACGGCGATGTATTTGGACTCCAGGTATTCCAACAGGCCCTCGTGGCCGCCCTCGCGGCCGATACCGCTCTGCTTCACCCCGCCGAACGGGGCGGCCGGGTCGCTGACCAGGCCCCGGTTCAGGCCGACCATGCCGGCCTCGATCGCCTCGCTGACCCGCAGGCCGCGCGCCAGATCCTTGGTGTAGACGTACGCCACCAGGCCGAACTCGGTGTCGTTGGCCAGCCGGACGGCCTCGTCGTCGCCGGTGAACGTGACGATCGGCGCGACCGGGCCGAAGATCTCCTCGCGCAGGATCGCCGCGTCCGGGGCCACCCCGGTCAGCACGGTCGGCGGGTAGTAGAAGCCCGGCCCGTCCGGGCGGGTGCCGCCGGTGACCGCCGACGCGCCGGCCGCCAGCGCGCCCTGCACCAGCGAGTCCACCTTCGCCACGGTGTCCTCGTTGACCAGCGGGCCGACCTGCGTCTTCTCGTCGGTGCCGGGGCCCACCACCAGCGCCGACATCCGCTGGGCCAGCCGCCGGGAGAACTCGTCGGCGACACCGGCCTCGACGAAGAACCGGTTCGCGGCGGTGCACGCCTCGCCGCCGTTGCGCATCTTGGCGATCATCGCGCCCTCGATCGCGGCGTCCAGGTCGGCGTCCGCGAAGACCACGAACGGCGCGTTGCCGCCGAGCTCCATCGAGGTGTTCACGACATTCTCCGCGGCCTGCGCGAGCAGGATCCGGCCGACCTCGGTGGAACCGGTGAACGACACCTTGCGCACCCGGGCGTCGCGCAGCATCGCCGACACGACCTTTCCGGAGCTGCGCGACGGCAGCACGTTCACCACGCCCTCGGGCACGCCGGCCTCGGTGAGGATCGCGGCCATCGCGAGCGCGGTGAGCGGGGTGTCGCTGGCCGGCTTGAGGACCACCGTGCAGCCCGCGGCGAGCGCTGGGCCGATCTTGCGGGTGGCCATCGCGGCCGGGAAGTTCCACGGCGTGACCAGCACGCACACGCCGACCGGCTGACGGGTGACCAGGATCCGGTTGGCACCGGACGGCGCGGTGGCCACGTTCCCGTCGATCCGGACCGCCTCCTCGGCGAACCAGCGGAAGAACTCGGCCGCGTAGGTCACCTCACCCTTCGCGTCGACGAGCGCCTTGCCGTTCTCCAGGCTGATCAGCCGGGCCAGCTCGGCGGCGCGCTCGGTCATCAGCTCGAACGCCTTGCGGAGCACCTCACCTCGTACCCTCGGGGGTGTCGACGCCCAACCCGGGCCCGCCGCCGCGGCCGCGTCCACCGCGGCGATCGCGTCCGCCTCGCCACCGTCGGCCACCGAGGCGAGCACGTCGCCGGTCGCCGGGTCGAGCACGTCGAAACGGCGCGCCGAGGACGCCGGCACCCACTTGCCACCGATGAACAGTTCGGTCTCCACCACAGCTCCTCACGTTCGCTTGACGCCACCAGCATGGTCCGCGGCACGTGCCGTCGCCACCGATTGGCCGGGCGCCGTTCTGGGCATGTAAGAGCACATGCCCACCTTGACGCAGCGCATTCAGTCCTTCCTGCAGAGCCCGCGCGGACGCAAGCTGGTCCAGCAGGGCCGGCAGCAGCTCGCCAAGCCGGAGAACCAGCAGCGCCTCCGTGGCCTGGTCACCAAGTTCCAGAACCGGCGCCGCCCCTGATCCGGGCATACCCCCACGGGCACCTCGCCGACGGCTAGCGTGAGCTGGGTGACCGTGGGATTTCTCGGGTTGGGCACGATGGGCCGGCCGATGGCGCTCAACCTGGCCCGAGCCGGGACCGACCTGATCGTCTGGAACCGCTCCCCCGCGGCTGCCGAGGCGTTGCGGGCCGAGGGCGCCGCCGTCGCACCGGCGGTGCCCGACCTGTTCGCCCGGTCCGAGGTCGTGCTGATGATGCTGGCCGACGACCGGGTCACCGACCAGGTGCTGGACCGCGACTCCGCGGCGTTCGCCGATCTGGTCGCCGGACGCACCCTGGTCCAGATGGGCACCACCGCGCCGGCCTGGTCCCGGGGCCTGGCCGAGCAGGTCGCCGACGCCGGCGGCCACTACGTCGAGGCGCCGGTCTCCGGCTCCCGCGTCCCGGCCGAGGCCGCCCAGCTGGTCGCGATGCTGGCCGGCGCGGACACCGACCTCGACGTGGTCACCCCGTTGCTGCGCCCACTGTGCCGCGAGATCGTCCGCTGCGGCCCGGTCCCGAACGGCCTGCTGATGAAGCTGGCCGTCAACACGTTCCTGATCAGCATGGTCACCGGGCTGGCCGAGGCGTTCCACTTCGCCGAACGCCACCGCCTGGACCTCGCCACCCTGCTCGCCGCCCTGGACGCCGGTCCGATGGCCAGCCCGGTCTCCCGGCTCAAGGGCCGCAAACTGCTCGACCGCGACTTCACCGCGCAGGCCTCGATCCGCGACGTGCTCTACAACAACCACCTGATCGTCGAGGCCGCCGAGACGGCCGGCATCCCGTCCCCGCTGCTCGACGCGTGCCTCGAGCTCTACGCGGAGACGTCCTCGGCCGGCCACGCATCCGACGACATGGCCGCGGTCATCCAGGCCCTCGAGATGAGGTCTCCTCACCTCTAGGCAGGCGTTTTTCTCCCGCTTCACCCATTTATGGTACGAATAATCCAGCGCCCGTCCGTAGGCTACGAGCCGAGTCCCGCCCGTGAGGCCACGCGACACCGCTTTCAGTCCGGACCACAGCGCGCCTCCCGGCGGTTGGCTGGTTCTGAGGGGTGTCTCGGGGTGCCGGAGGCACCCCGGAGAGCCAGCCGGCAACCCGCGGGCGCGCTGCGGTCAGATAGCGAGCAGGGTTGCGCAGATGTCCGCGAGGGTCGGGGGTTCGAGGCGGTCCGGGAGGGTGGGGAAATCCGCGGGGTGGATCCAGCGGTGGGCCTGGAGGTCGGTCTGTTCGTAGGGGAGCAGGCCGTCGCGGCGGACCTCCGGCTGCGCGGTCGGATAGGTGGCGGCGAAGAACTGCTCCGGGCCTCGCCAGCGGCGGCCCTTCCACACCGTGTCCCGCTCGACCAGCAGGAAGTCCGGGCGGATCAGGGCCGGGTCCAGGCCGGTCTCCTCGGTCAGCTCGCGGCGGGCCGCCTGCAGCGGGGTCTCGCCCGGGTCGATGCCACCGCCCGGCGGTTCCCAGAGGCGGCTGCGGTCGTGCGGGTCGAGCCAGTTCAGCAGGAGGATGCGGCCGTCGGCGTCGTAGCAGATCACCCGGACTGCCGGGCGGTGGGCGGGCTCCATGACCGGAAGCCTAAGCTGCCTCAAGTGGCGAAGTACTTCGACGTGCACCCGGACAATCCGCAGCCCCGCAGCATTCACCAGGTGGTCGAGGTGATCCGGGGGGACGGGCTGATCGCGTACCCGACGGACTCCTGCTTCGCGCTGGGTTGCCGGATGGGCAACAAGGACGGCCTGGACCGGATCCGCTCGATCCGGCATCTGGACGACAAGCACCACTTCACGCTGATGTGCCACGACTTCGCGCAGCTCGGGCAGTTCGTGCAGATCAACAACTCGCTGTTCCGCGCGATCAAGGCGAGCACGCCGGGGCCGTACACGTTCATCCTGCCGGCCACCAAAGAGGTGCCGCGGCGGCTGCTGCACCCGAAGAAGAAGACCGTCGGAGTGCGGATCACCGCGCACAGCACCGCGCAGGCGATCCTCGCCGAGCTGGGCGAGCCGCTGGTCTCCAGCACGCTGCTGCTGCCCGGCGAGCTGGAGCCGATGACGCAGGGCTGGGAGATCAAGGAAGCCCTGGACCACGTGGTGGACGCGGTGGTCGACTCCGGCGAGTGCGGCACCGTGCCGACCACGGTGATCGACCTGTCCGACGGGGTGCCCGAGGTGCTCCGGGTCGGCGCCGGGGATCCGGAACGCTTCAGCGACTGAGCGCTACGACGACGACTAGAGCTCAGTCGAACAGGGCCAGCGGGATCGCGGAGGCCAGGGCCAGCATGCCGGCGTCGCTCGGATGCAGGTGGTCGCCGCTGTCGTAGGCCGGGTAGAGCCGCTCCGGCGACGCGCCGTCCCGGACCGCCGCGTCGAAGTCGATCACCGCGTCGAACTCGCCGCTGCGCCGGATCCAGTCGTTGAGGCCGGCCCGGGTGGTCCGGTTGACCGGGGTGTCGCGCCGGGTGCCGGCGAACGGCAGCACGGTGCCGCCGTACACGGCCAGCCCGGCCGCCCGGCCCCGCGCGATCAGCTCCCGGTGACCGGCGATCAGCGCGCCGGCGCCGGGCACCCCGTACGCGATGTCGTTCACCCCGATCATCGTGATCAGGTAGCCGGCGCCGGGCTGGGAGAGCACGTCCCGGTCGAAGCGCCGCAGACCGGCCGGGCCCATCGAGACGGCGAGCTTGGCCTGCCCGGTCCCGGAGCCGCCACCGCCGCCGGAGCCGCCGCCGGTGACCGGGGCCGGCAGGTCCGGGCCGGTGAGCAGCCGGTTCCCGCTGATCCCGGTGTTCAGCACGCCGAGCGGCCGGCCGGTCTCGCGCAGCCGGCGGGCCAGCAGGTCGGGCCAGCGGTGGTTGCCGCCCATCGTGGTGCGGGCACCGCAGGTGATCGAGTCGCCGAACGCGACGATCGCCGAGGACCGGGCCGCGGTCCGCACGCTCACCCCGCCGAGCAGGGCGTACCGGGTGGTGACGATGCCGCCGGACGGGTCCGGGCGGCCGGCCACGTTGCCGGGCACGACCCGGTTCTTCTGCCACGCGGTCGGGTTGACCGTGCCGAGCCGGGTCCGCTCCGGCAGGTGGCAGGTGATCACCAGGTCGGCGCCCGGCTCCAGCAGCAGGTCCGGCACCGGGTCGCTGACCAGCGTGCCACCGGCCGGAAGCAGCACGTCGGCGAGACCGCCGAAGGTGACCCGGCGGATGGTGCCCGGCCGCATCGCGGTGCTGTCCCAGCCGCCGGCGCGCAGGCCGGTCCAGACCTCGCCGAGGCGCACCGGGGACGGGCCGTACTCGTTGGTCAGCCGGATCCGCGGCTCGGCGCCACCGAGGCTGAGCCGGACCACCTGGCGCAGCGTGACGTCGGCCGGCAGGGCCGGCTCGCGGGCGCCGGTGGCCGTGGAGGCCGCGGTCCAGCTGCCGGTCCAGGCCGGCCGGGACCGGGCCGGGTTGCGGGACCCGGCGGCGCCCGGTGTGGCGGCCAGCACGGCGGCGCCGGCGCCCCCGAGGAGGAGCGCGCGACGCGAGGCCGCCCGGCGGAACTGTTCGGAGAATACGTTTCGCAAGATACCGGCAAAGTAGGAAATCGGCGCAAGTGGCGTCAAGTCACCGGTCGTGTTTCCGATCCGGGGATGTGACGGTATGTCACACCCCCGGATCGTACATTTCACCCGGTCGAGCAGGTGAGATTCTGCACAGTCGCCGGTGCGGTACCGGAGCCGAGCAGGCCGAACGTGGTGTACGCCCCGGCCGCCACGGTCCCGTTCCAGGTTTCGTTGCCGACCGACACCAATGACCCGCTGCTCGTCGACTTACCGCTCCACACGGTGGCCAGGGTCTGGCTGCCGGGCCAGGTCCAGGACACGTTCCAGCGGCTGATCGCGGCGGTGCCGGCGTGCACCATCACCTCGGCCTGGAACCCGCCGGACCAGGCGGAGGTGATGCTGTACATCGCGGTGCAGCCGGTCCCGGTCCCGCCACCGGGCGTGGAGGCCGACGGGGACGGGCTGGACGGCGCCGGGGTCGGTGACGTGGTCGGCTGGGTGCCGACCCCGGTGACCTCGCCGTGGCCGCCGTCGAAGGCCACGTCCGAGCAGCCGTAGAACGTCTCCTGGCTGTCCGAGCGGGACCAGACCGAGTAGATCAGGTGCTTGCCGCTCTTGCCGGACGGCAGGTTGCCGGTCCAGTAGTAGTGGCCGTCGTCGGTGCCCGGCCCGCCGTTCGCGGGCGGGTTGGTCACCTGGTCGAACGGGGTCGGCTCGAGGTCGCTCCAGGCGAGCGGCTTGGTCGGGTCGTACCCGTCCTTGGTGATGTAGAGGTAGAACGTGCCGGGGTGCTTGGCCCAGTCGTTGTAGTGGAACTCGACCGAGGCGCCGGCGGTCAGGTGGGTGGTCGGCCAGTCGGTGCGGGCCAGGTTGAAGCCGGTGAAGTTGTACGGCCCCCCGGTGCCGCCGCTGCACAGCTGCCCGTCCGGGAGGAAACCGTTCACCCGGCCGGCGCCGTCCGAGCGGAGCACGGCAAACCAGTTGTAGAGCGAGTTGGTGCCGCTCTGGGCGACCGCGGCGGCGCAGGCCGGGTTCTTCGGCTCGATCGCGCCGGTGGTCGGATTGCGCCCGTCCTGGTAGCAGAGCCAGGTCCGGCTGCCGGGGATCTGCAGAGCGCCGTGCGCCTCGGCCGCGGCGGGCAGTGCCAGGATCCCGGCCGCGGCGGCGAGCACGGCCACCGCGACCCAACGAAGAAGTTTCATGTCCTTCTCACCCCTGGGGGAAGAGCCGGGCGTAGTCGGCGTAGCCGGTGGCGACGTCGACCTGGGCCCAGAACCGGTGGTAGTTGAAGGTCGGTGCGGCTCCGCCGTTCAAGTACGCCTGGACCTTGGGGAAGTCCGGGTCGTTCTTGTAGAAGGAGCGGATGTCGAGGAACGACACCCCGGGCTTGATGACGTCGCCGTTGGGCATCGTCCCGGTCCAGCCGTTGGGGATGTAGAGGCCCTGGCCGGTGGAGGCGTTGTAGACGTCGTCGAACCGGTTGTAGTCGGCGCGGGTCTCGGTGACCGACACGCCCTTGCCGTCCTTGTACGCCCAGATCGCGTCGAGCAGCCCCTTGGCCGCCGTCTTCGCCTGCGCGTTGCCGGACTTCGCGGCGTAGTAGGTGAGCAGCTTGGCGAACGAGCCGGCCACACCGAGGTCGTTGCCCTTGCTGGTGACCGTCACGTGCAGGCCGGTGTTGGCGGCCGGGCTGGACGGGGTCCAGGTGGCCGGCTTGCCGGACCAGGCCAGGTCGGACGGGATCTGGAAGCTGGTCGCCGAGATGGTGCTGTTGGCCAGCGCCCAGGTCACCCACTTGTCCAGCACCGACTTGGCCTTGGCGTCACCGGTCGTGTAGTAGTACTCGGCCAGCCGCTCCAGCGACCAGGTCTGCATGCCGAACCAGCGGTTCGACGGCGGGTCCTCGTAGACCGGGGCTTCGACGTACGACAGGCCGTAGAAGGTCGGCGTGCCGGACGGCGGCGCCGAGTAGTTGCCGTTCCAGCTGTTCGTCGCGCCGCCGGCGATGGCGCCCTCGGACGACTGCAGCCACTGGTAGAACTCGAGCTGCCGGTTCAGGCTGGCCTGCCAGTCGGCCTTGGCGGTCGGCGACTTCGGGGTGAGCGCGCTGACGTTCGACAGCACGTACGCGGCCATCGGGTTCTGGTAGCCGAAGTGGCTGGTGCTGGAGCCGATCCGCCACGCCCAGCCGGCGCTGGTGTCGTAGGCGCCGCCCCAGGCGTAGTACCAGGACATCAGGTTGTTGGAGGCGTTCTTGCCGGTGCCGGCGGCACACCCGGTGGAGGTGCAGCCGGGCTGCTTGAAGTACTTGTCGTAGAACGAGTACCGCAGGTAGTCGCCCATCTTGGCGGCGTTGGCCACGGTCGCCGAGATCTGCGACTGCTTGCCCTGTGCGGTGGCCCACTGCAGCGCCCAGTAGGCGACCTGGACCGCGCGGGCGTCGGCGTCCGGCGCGTTCGTGTACTTCCACTGCTTGGCGTACGACGCGTCCTTGGTGAACAGGTCGAGGTAGCCGTTCGGGCCGCCCGAGGTGAACGTGTCGCAGGACGGCTGCGGGACGGTCTCCCAGGTCGACTCCTGCGGGCCGCGCTGGAACGTGTTGATGTACGAGACCCGGGTGGTCTTGTCACCGCAGTGCCCGAAGCCGTACACGTTGTCGACGTCCAGCAGCCAGTGCATGCCGTAGATGTCGTCGGTGCCGTACGCGCTCTTCAGCTCCGCCGCGAGGGGGTCCGTGCCGACCGACACCGACGTGTCGAGCTGCGACGGGTACTGCGAGGGCAGCGGGTACTCGGCCGCGTAGGTGGCCGGCTTGGACGCGTTGTAGTTGGCGTTCGTCGGCTGGTCGGCGTGCGACGGGATGATGTACTTCTCCATCGTCGCCCAGGCGCTGTTGAACGGCGCCCAGTCCCCGCTGACCTGACCGTGCTCGGCCTCCAGCCACAGCCAGTAGCTGAACGCCTCGCTGGTCGTCTCGTGCCCCTGGTCCGGCGCCTCGTCGATCAGCGTCTCGACCGAGTGGTAGGGCACCCCCTCCGGGCTGAAGTAGCCGTTCGACGGGTTCTTGATGTCCGTGTAGAGCTGGGTGAACCGGGCGTCGACCGCGCCCACCGCGACAACCGTCACGGCGACGTTCGCGGCGGTGTAGCCGGTGGCGGTGGCCGCGATGGTGGCAGTCGAGCCGGCCGTCGCCGCGGTGGACGCCGCGACCGTCACGGTCTGCCCGGTGCTCCAGTTCGACGGGGTGAAGGTGAGGGTGGCCGGCGTGACGGTGACCGCGGTGGACCCGGTGCTGCGCGCCACCGCGACGCTGACGTTCGCGCTCGGCGCCGCGCTCAACGCGACCTTGTACGTGCCGCTCTTGCCCGGCTCCAGCGTCACCGAGGTGGCGTCGGCGAGGATGGCCGGGCTGGTCGACGCGTCGACGAAGACCGGGACGTCGGCGGTGCTGCTCCGGGTGCCGGCGCCGTCGTACGCGATGGCCTGCAGGTGGTACGCCGCGGTCTGTGCGGGCACCCCGGTCCAGGTGTACGCGTACGGCGCGCTGGTGTCGGTCCCCAGCAGCAACCCGTCGTGGTAGAACTCGACCTTCGCGATCGTCTGCCCGCTGGTCGGGGTCGCGGTCGCGCTGATCGGGATGGACGCCGGCGCGTTGTACCGGGTGTTCGCGGCCGGGCTGCTGATCGCCACGGTGGGTGCGGCGGCCGAGCCGTTGCAGGCCACCCCGTTCAGGGTGAACGCGGTGGGTACCGGGTTGGCCGAGGTGAACGTGCCGTTGAACCCGGTGCCGGCGGTGGCGCCGGTGCCCAGGGTGCCGTTCCACGACGCGTTGGTGACGGTGACGTGCTGGCCGCTCTGCGCGTAGGTGCCGTTCCAGCCCTGCGCGACCTTCTGGCCGGCGTCCGGGAAGTCGTACTCGAGTTTCCAGCTGGTCAGCGGGTCACCGGAGTTGGTGATGGCGATGTCGCCGGTGAACCCTCCGGACCACTGGCTCTGCACCTTGTAGACGACGGCGCATCCGGCCGCGGCGTAGGCGGGTGGCCCGCCGGCCACGAAGACCGCGCCGGCGCCGAGGACGGCGACGCCGGTGACGGCCAGCCTGCGGCGCAGGCGATGAACGAACGGTCTCACGGGTGTTCCTCCTAGGGGGTTCGGGAGCAGGAGACGGGAGACGGGACGGGGTTCGTGGTGCCGGTGGTGCCGCCGAGGAATCCGAAGGTGGTGGAAGCCCCGGACGCGAGTGCGCCGTTGTAGGACGCGTTGGTGACGGTGACCGCGGTGCCGGACTGGACGGCGGTGCCGCCCCAGCTCTGCGTGACGGTCTGGCCGCCGGTCCAGGCCCACTTGACGGTCCAGCCGGTGGTGGCCGTGGTCCCGGTGTTGGTCACGGTGACCTCACCCTGGAAGCCGCCGCTCCACGAGCCGGTCACCTTGTACGCCGCCGTGCAGCCGCCGCTCGCCGAGGGGGACGTCGACGGGGACGGGGAGGCGGAGGTGGAGGGCGAGACCGAGGTGGACGGGCTGGGCGAGGACGGGCTGGGCGAGGCGGAGCTGGGCGACGGCACCGGGCCGGTGCGGTCGGCGTAGAGGATGCCGCGGCCGTTGGTGCCCAGGTAGACCCGGCCCCAGATGCGCGGGTCGCCGGTCAGGGCGTCGCCCATGTTCCCGTACTGGTGCTTGTCGTCGTTGATCCGGAGCCAGCTCGCGCCGGTGTCGTCGGAGCGGAACACCCCGTCGACGCCGTCCACCGTGCCGACCAGGAACACCGCCGGGTGGGTGGCGCCGGGAGCGGCCTTGCCGAACGCCACGTTGATCCCCTCGGCCACCGTGCTGACCTTGGTGAACGTCTTGCCGGAGTCGGTGGAGCGCACCAGGCCGGTGCTGCTCGCCACCCAGACCTCGCCGGCGATCCCCGGCACGGCCTTCAGGTGGATCCGCCCGGTGGCCGGCAGCGTGACGGTCGACGCGGTGAACGTGGCCCCGCCGTCGGTGCTGCTGTAGAAGCTTCCGTTCGCGTACCCATAAAAGGTCTTGGGGTTGACCCGGTCGGATTCGACGATCGCGCCGGCCGGCAGTCCGGTGGAGGCGGTCCAGCTGCTGCCCCGCGTGGTCGAGTAGTAGACCCCGGTGCCGGCCGGTGACCAGACCACCGCGTTGGCGTCGGCGCCGACCGCGACGGTGCCGCCGCCGGTCACCCCGGACGGCTCCTGACCCTGGTACCAGTTCTTGCCGCCGTCGCTGGAGACGCCGATGTGCGGCGCCGCGGCGTTGTTGCCGACCCGGACGAAGAAGCTCGGGCTCAGCTCGGCGAAGTCCAGGCTGGTGTTGCTGCCCAGGCTCGGGGTGTCGTGGAAACTCGCCGGCACGGTGTCCAGATCGGCGTGGTAGAAACCGCCGACGTCACCGAGCGCGCTGACCAGCGGGGCGCCGGTCGGCGGGCTGGCCAGGTCCAGGACGGCGGTCTCCTCGATCCCCTTGGCCATCGGCTTGATCGTGAAGGTGGCGCCGGAGTCCCACTTGGTCAGGTCGGTGGTGCCGTAGAGGGTGGCGCCGGTGCCGTAGAGCAGCCGGTTCGAGTCGAACGGGTCGATCTGCAGCGACTCGTTCATCCAGCCCAGCTTCGGGCTCTCCTCCGGCGCCGTGGACGTGCTGTTGAAGTCCAGCCACTGGTTGGCCGAGATGTCCAGGGTGTAGCGCTTGCTCCGGCTCGGGTAGCTGGTCCAGTCCCAGACCCGGGTCCAGGTGGCGCCGTAGTCGGTGCTGCGGAAGAAGATCGCGTCCGGCCACCAGGAGATCTGGGTGGCGACCATCAGGGTGCCCGGATGCAGGGTGTCGACGGTCAGGCCGGAGTAGCCGTAGTACCGGTCGGCGACCGGGGTCGGCGAGATGTTCGTCCAGGCGCCGGTGCTGATCTGGTACTTCCAGACCTCGCCGGCCGCGCCGTCGTACGGGCCGCCGGTGTCGCTGGTGGCGATGTAGAGGTAGTCGCCCTGCACGACGCCCTTGTGCGCGAGGTAGCCGGTCGGCTGGCCGGCGATCCGGGACCAGGTCGCCCCGCTGTCGGCGGACGTGTAGACCGGGTTGTCCTTGTCCGCGACGCCCACGAAGATCCGGCCGGCCGCGCCGAAGGTCACCCAGCTCAGGCCCTGGTTCTGGTTCAGGTACCCGTTGGTGTCGGTCGGGTCCTGGACGTAGTTGCCGACGTTCGGGAAGTTGGCGACCTTGGCCCAGGTGACGCCGAAGTCGGTGCTGCGCCAGAGCCCGTTGCCACCCTCGGCCGCGAAGTACACGTTCTTGTCGTTCACCGGGTCGACGGCGAGCCGCTCCCCCATGCCCCGGCCGGGCATGTTGCCGCCGACCTTGAACGGCAGGTTGGTCTGCTGCCAGGTGGCGCCCTTGTCGGCGGAGCGCAGGATGGCGCCGTTGTTCGGGTCCCAGCTGTTGGTGTACATGCCGACCGCGGCGTAGACCCGGGTGGTGTCCACCGGGTCGGCGGCCAGGCTGAGCACGCCGTTGTGGCCCCAGTCGTCCTGGCCGACCCAGTCCAGCAGCGGGGTCCAGCTCTGGCTGGTCTGGTTCCAGCGGTAGGCGCCGCCGATGTCGGTGCGCGAGTAGATCAGGTTCTTCTCGCCCGGGTTGAAGACGATGCCGGGGATGAATCCACCGCCGTCGATCCGGACGTTCTTCCAGGCGTAGGGGTCGCTGCCGGCCGCCGTGGCGGAGATCGGCTGGGAGACGACGGCGACCGCGGTGGCGGCGACCACCAAGGCGGCGGCGAGAGCACCGCCGGGGGACCTTCTCATGGATGAAGCCCTTCCATTGACGTACGTAAACCTGGGAGCGCTCCCAAAGCGTCCGTTCCCGACATCTTCATGTCAAGAGCCGGAAACATTCGACAATCGTTGCCATCTGACTACGGAGAGCAACATGACAGTGAACGACCGGGTTCGATCCACCGACGTACGGGTAAAAGCCCTAGTCAGGCCGGTTGCCGCCGGGCTGAGTGCCGTGAGCAGCACCAAGTGACGGGAGGGGCGGCTGTGTATCATTCGGCGGAATGCGCGGGCGGCGCCTACCGGTGCGGCCCGCGAACAGTCAGCGGGTATATGCACCGGTACACGGCGTGACAACCGCCCGGCGTAGTGGTGGAGGAGATTGCATGAAGGTTTGTGTTGTCGGCACCGGCTATGTCGGTCTGACCACCGGCGTCAGCCTCGCCTTCCTCGGGCACGAGGTGACCTGCGTCGACCTCGACCAGGCCAAGGTCGACATGTTGCGCGCCGGTAAGTGCCCGATCTACGAGCCCGGGATGGAGGACCTCCTCGCCGAGGCGTCGCCGAACCTGACGTTCACCACCAGCTACGCGGACGCGATCCCCGGCTCCGACGTCGTCTTCGTTGCGGTGCAGACCCCGTCGGCCGCCGACGGCAGCCCCGACCTGCGCTACCTGCGCAGCGCCGCGGAGAGCGTGGCGCACTCGCTGGACCACGACTTCACCGTCGTGGTGAACAAGTCGACGGTGCCGATCGGCAGCGGCAACTGGGTGGACGCGATCCTGCGCGACTCGTTCGCGACTCGCGAGGACCGCCCGGCCGGCGTCGAGTTCGCGGTCGCCTCGAACCCCGAGTTCCTGCGCGAGGGCAACGCCATCGCGGACACGCTGTTCCCGGACCGGATCGTGATCGGCTCGGACAACCCGCGCAGCCTCGAGGTGCTGAACCGGCTCTACCGGCCGATCATCAACCAGACCTTCACCGCGCCGACCTTCCTGTCGCGCCCGGAGGACACCACCGCGGTGCCGCTGGTCTCCACCGACCTGGCCTCGGCCGAGCTGATCAAGTACGCGGCCAACGCGTTCCTGGCCCTCAAGATCAGCTACGCGAACGAGATCGGCCAGCTGGCCTCCAAGGTCGGCGCCGACATCACCGAGGTGGCCCGGGGCATGGGCCTCGACCAGCGGATCGGCTCGCGCTTCCTGCAGCCCGGCGTCGGCTGGGGCGGCTCCTGCTTCGGCAAGGACACCAAGGCGCTGATCGCCACCGCGGCCGAGTACAACCTCGACATGCCGATCGTGACCGCCGCCCGGGACGTCAACCAGCGGCAGCGCGCCATCGCCGTGGAGAAGCTGCAGAACGAGCTGCGCATCCTCAAGGGCCGCAAGATCGGCCTGCTCGGCCTGGCCTTCAAGCCGAACACCGACGACCTGCGCGACGCGCCGGCGCTGGACATCGCGAACTCGCTGCTGAGCCGGGGCGCCCGGGTCAAGCTGCACGACCCGATCGCCGGCGAGCGGTTCCGCAAGGAGCAGCCGGAGCTCGCGCCGTACCTGACCGAGAGCCTGGACGAGCTGTTCGCCGACTGCGACGCGGTCGTGCTGGTCACCGAGTGGGCGCAGTACCTCGAACTGGACTGGAGCAAGTTCGTCGGCCTGATGCGCAATCCGCTCGTTCTGGACGGCCGGCACGTGCTGGACGGCGACCGGATGCGCCGGCTCGGCTACAAGTACGTGGCCGTAGCCGGCTGACCGACTCTCCCGCTTCATCCGCCGCGGCGGCCTTCACAGGCCGTCGCGGCGTTTCCTTTTTGTGGCGTAGGGCCGATTCTGCCCGGGCCTAGCCGCTTACCGACTGAAGCGGGTTCCCGCGAAGCCCAACAAAACCGACTCACCGCTCGTATGATGACCGTTAACCACGGCTAAATCCTGCTAAAAGCACCCGGGAAAAGTCGTTCATCAAGGGCCTCTTCCGGCAATCTTCTTAACCGGTTAAGGTGCCGGGGTGTCGCCGCTATATCGTTACCGACTCGATCACGCGGAAATCATTGCGCAACTTCCCGGTTACCTCTTGACTGTTGGTCAAGAAGCGCTTCGGACGGCGGCGTCGCCAGACGCCGGAGGCGCGTCAAGACATAGGGAGCGGTATGTTCGGTCACAGTGGGAGTTCGCGATCCCGAGTCGCGCTCGCCGGTGCCCTCAGCGTCGGTCTGGCCTTCAGCCTGACCGCCTGCGGCGGCGACAAGAAGGACGACTCGAGCGGTTCCACCGATACAGCGACGTCGTCCATCGACTGCGCACAGTTCAGCCAGTTCGGCGACCTCAAGGGCAAGACGGTCTCGGTCTACACCGGCATCGTCACCCCGGAGGACGCGCCGCAGAAGAAGTCGTACGAGCCGTTCGAGCAGTGCACCGGCGTCACGGTCAAGTACGAGGGCGACAAGTCCTTCGAGACCCAGATCCTGGTCCGCGCCCGCGCCGGCAACCCGCCGGACGTCGCGTACGTGCCGCAGCCGGGTCTGCTGAAGCAGCTCGTCGAGACCGGCAAGGCCGTCGAGGCCCCGGCCGAGGTCGCCACGAACGTCGACAAGTGGTTCGGCAAGGACTGGAAGGCGTACGGCACGGTCGCCGGCAAGTTCTACGCCGCCCCGCTGGGCGCCAACGTGAAGTCCCTGGTGTGGTACTCCCCCAAGGAGTTCGCGGACAAGGGCTACACCGTTCCGACCACGCTGGACCAGCTCAAGGAGCTCAGCGACAAGATCGCCGCGACCGGCAGCAAGCCGTGGTGCGCGGGTATCGGCTCCGGTGACGCCACCGGCTGGCCGGTCACCGACTGGGTCGAGGACTTCATGCTCCGCCTGTCCGGCCCCGAGGCCTACGACAAGTGGGTCAACCACGAGATCCCGTTCAACGGTGCCGAGTCGACCGCCGCGTGGAACGCGGTCGGTGACTACCTGAAGAACGACAAGTACGTCAACGGCGGTCTCGGCGACGTCAAGAGCATCGCGGGCACCACGTTCCAGGACGCCGGCCTGCAGATCCTCGAGGGCACCTGCTCGCTGCACCGTCAGGCCAGCTTCTACGCGGCCAACTTCCCGGCGAAGACCAAGATCGCCGAGGACGGCGAGATCTACGCGTTCTACCTGCCGGGCAAGGACGCCACCAGCAAGCCGGTTCTGGGTGGTGGCGAGTTCGTTCTCGCCTTCGCCGACCGTCCCGAGGTCAAGGCGTTCCAGTACTTCCTGTCCACCGACACCTGGGCGAACCTCAAGGCCAAGGCGTCGAGCGGCTGGGTCAGCGCCAACAAGGGTCTGAAGGTCGAGAACCTGACGAACCCGATCGACCAGCTGTCCGCCAAGATCCTGCAGGACCCGAGCGCGCAGTTCCGGTTCGACGGCTCGGACATGATGCCCGCCGCGATCGGCTCGAACGCGTTCTGGAAGCAGGCCACCGCGTGGATCAGCGGCCAGGACACGACCACCACGGTGAACAACATCGAAACCGCGTGGCCCAAGTGATCTGAGTTCCACCACGACGCCGGCCGGGACGCCTTGTCCCGGCCGGCATCACCCTCTTTCCCCTCGGAAACACGAAGGAGGTCCGGGTCGCGTGTTCGGTTCAGTCAGCACCACCCCAGAAAAACTTCTCCAGATGGTCGCGGCACTGCTGCTGTTCGCCGCGGTGCTGGGCATCGTCCTCTTCATCGCCAGCCGGATCCGGGGCAAGGGCTCCGACCGCTGGATCGGTTATCTCTACCTGCTGCCGGTTCTGCTCATGCTCAGCGTCGGCCTGGTCTATCCCGGCCTGCGCACCATCTACGAGTCGTTCTTCGACGCGCACGGCACCGGGTTCATCGGCATCGACAACTACAAGTTCATCTTCACCAGTGGTGAGCTGCGCCGGGTGCTCGGCAACACGATGATCTGGGTGGTCCTGGTGCCGTTCCTGGCCACCGCGATCGGCCTGGTCTACTCGATCCTGGTGGACAAGTCGCGGTTCGAGTCGTTCGCCAAGGCCCTGGTCTTCCTGCCGATGGCGATCTCGATGGTCGCCGCGGGCGTCATCTGGAAGTTCATGTACGAGTACCGCGTCGACCAGCCGAAGGTGCAGCAGATCGGCCTGATCAACCAGATCATCGTCTGGCTGGGCGGCAAGCCGGTGCAGCTGCTGATCACCGACACCTGGGGCCTGAACACCCTGCTGCTGATCGTGGTGTTCATCTGGATCCAGGCCGGCTTCGCGATGACCGTGCTCTCCGCGGCGGTCAAGGCGATCCCGGACGACATCATCGAGGCGGCCCGGCTCGACGGGGTCAACGCCTGGACCATGTTCGTCAAGATCACGCTGCCGAGCGTGCGGCCGACGATCGTGGTGGTCCTGACCACCATCGCCATCGGCACGCTGAAGGTGTTCGACGTGGTCCGCACGATGACCGGCGGTAACTTCAACACCAGCGTCATCGCCAACGAGTTCTACAGCCAGCTGATCCGGGCGGACAACCAGGGTCTCGCGGCCGCGCTCGCGGTGATCCTGTTCGTCCTGGTGACGCCGATCGTCATCTACAACATCCGCTCCGTACGCCAGGAGGCATGATGACGGCCGCCGTACCGATCGTGACCGAGCCGGATCTCGAGGCTCCCCCGGAGAGCACCGCCGCGGTCGCGAAGAAGAAACTCAGCTCGCCGATGGCCTCGGTGGCCGCCCTGATCATCGCGGTGCTGTGGACGATCCCGACGTTCGGGCTGTTCCTCTCGTCGTTCCGGCCGGAAGCCGCGATCAAGCGGACCGGCTGGTGGACGTTCTTCACCGACCCGCAGATGACGCTGGACAACTACCGGGCGGTCTTCGACGACGAGACCGGCGTCAACCTCGGTAACTTCTTCATCAACTCGCTGGTCATCTGCATCCCGTCGGTGCTGATCCCGCTGGCCCTCGCCTCGCTCGCCGCGTACGCGTTCGCCTGGATCAACTTCCGCGGCAAGAACTTCCTGTTCCTGGCGATCTTCGCGCTGCAGATCGTGCCGCTGCAGGTCACCCTGATCCCGCTGCTCACGATCTTCGTGAAGGTGGACATCAGCGGGACGTACTGGGCGCTGTGGCTGGCGCACTCCACGTTCGCCCTGCCGCTGGCCATCTACCTGCTGCACAACTTCATGCGGGAGATCCCGGCCGGCCTGATCGAGGCCGCCCGGGTGGACGGCGCCGGACACGTGGCGATCTTCTTCCGGGTGATGCTGCCCCTGCTCACCCCGGCACTGGCTGCGTTCGGCATCTTCCAGTTCCTCTGGGTCTGGAACGACCTGCTGGTGGCCCTGGTCTTCGTGGGCGGTGGTGACGACGTCGCCCCGCTCACCCTGCAGCTGGCCAACCTCACCGGCACCCGGGGCACGGCCTGGCACCTGCTGGCGTCCGGCACGTTCGTCTCGATCATCGTGCCGGTCACGGTGTTCCTGCTGCTCCAGCGCTACTTCGTCCGAGGCCTGCTGGCCGGCAGCGTCAAGGGCTGATCGTCGGTTCTTCCCGGGGCCGCACCGATTCTCCGGTGCGGCCCTTTCCGTGCTCCAGAAAACCCCATTCAACCCCCTATGGTACGAAATACGGAGCGCTCGTCCGTAGGCTACGAGCCACGTCCCGTGGTGGTCTCGCGCGAGGCTCGCCCGGCGCAGGACCGCAGCGCGCCTCGCGGGGGTTGGCTGGTCCTCAGGGGTGTCTCCGGTCCCCGGAGACACCCCTGAGGACCAGCCGGGACCCCGGGCCGCGCCACGGCCCGGACCGCCCACGGCCTCGCGCCGCGAGTCGCGTCACGGCCCGGCTCCGCAGGGCACCGCGCGTACACGATGGGGGTTAAAGAGACTCCACCAGGCGGCCGTCGCGGAGGGTGAGGACCCGGTCGGCGCGGTCGATCATGTTGGGGTCGTGCGTGGCGACCAGCGCGGTCATCCCGCGGGCGTCGACCACCGCGCGGAGCAGGTCCATGATGGCGCGCCCGGTGTCCGAGTCGAGCTGACCGGTCGGCTCGTCGGCGATCAGCAGGTCCGGGTCGTTCGCGAGGGCGCGGGCCAGCGCGACCCGCTGCTGCTGCCCGCCGGAGAGCTCGCCGGGCCGCTGGTTGGCCTGGCCGCCGAGCCCGACCAGCTCGAGCAGCACCGAGACCCGCTCGTCGCGGGCGGCCGGCTCGCGCTTGGCCAGCCGCATCGGGATGCTGACGTTCTCGGCCGCGGACAGGATCGGGATCAGGCCGAACGACTGGAAGACGAAGCCGATGGTGTCCCGGCGCAGCTCCAGCAGGTCGGACTCGTCCGCGCCGGTCACCGCCCGACCGGCCACCGCGATGCTGCCCGCGGTCGGCCGGTCCAGCCCGCCGATCAGGTTGAGCAGCGTGGTCTTGCCGGCACCGGACCGGCCCCGGACGGCGACCAGCTCACCCTTCTCCGCGGTGAACGAGACCGCGGAGAGCGCGTGCACGACCCGCTCGCCGGCACCGTAGTCCCGGGACAGCCCGGACACCTCGACGACACTCATGCGGACTCCCCGGGGCGGACTTCGACGTGGTCGGGTTCGAGGTTGAGCCGGACCCGGTCGGTCAGGCTCAGCGCCTCGACGAACGCGGCGGGCAGCTGCAGCCGGCCGGTGCGGTCCAGCACCGCGTACTCCTCGGAGACGTGGTGCTCGGTGCCGTCGGCGGCCAGGCGGGCGGACCGGCGTACCTCGGAGGCGGTCTTGCCGTCGCGGATCGCGACCGCCCGGCGGACCTGGTCGGCGACGTTGCGGTCGTGGGTGACCACCACGACGGTCACCCCGAGCTCGGCGTTGACCGTGCGCAGCGCGCCGAACACCTCGTCGGCGGTCGCCTCGTCCAGCTCACCGGTCGGTTCGTCGGCGAACAGCACCTCGGGGTTGTTCGCGAGGGCCACCGCGACCGCGGCCCGCTGCTGCTCGCCACCGCTCATCTCGGCGGGACGGCGGCCGGCCTTGTCGGCGACACCGACCATCTCGAGCAGTTCCAGCGCACGGTTCTTCGCCCGGCCGCCGGCCAGCCGCATCGGCAGCTCGACGTTCTCCCGCGCGGTCAGGTACGGCAGCAGGTTCCGCGCGGTCTGCTGCCACACGAAGCCGACGATCCGGCGCCGGTATTCCAGGCGCCGCTTCGCGGTCATGCCGAGCAGGTCATAACCGGCCACCTTGGCGACCCCGGCGGTCGGCTCGTCGAGCCCGGACAGGATGTTGAGCATCGTCGACTTGCCGGAGCCGGACGCGCCGACCACGGCCAGCAGCTCGCCCCGGTCGACCACCAGGTCCAGCCCCTGCAGGGCCATCACCTCGACACCCTCGGTCCGGAAGATCCGGACCAGGCCGTCGCAGACGATGTGCCCGCTGAGCCGGTCCTGTCCTCCCGCGCGGGCGGCCGCTTGTTCGGCTGCCCGCCGCTCCAGATCGACAAGATCGGTCACGACTGCTCCTCTCCGAGCCGCAGCACGGTATCGGTCACGACGGCTCCTCTCCGAGCCGCAGCACGGTGCCGAGGCGCAGGCGGCGGTTGGCGACGTTCTCCACGGCGAGCGCGGCGACCACGGCGAGCACCGCGATCACCAGGACCCCGCCGGCGAACCACGGGTCGAGGCTGCTCCCGGCGCTCACCCCGGCGGTGAACCCGCTCAGGTCCAGGGCCGGGCCGATCAGCGCGGGCAGCGCGAACCCGGCCAGCCCGCCGGACAGCACGGCCACCGCGATCAGCGGGATCAGCTCGTAGACCAGCAGGCGGCGGCCCTGCCGCGACGACAGTCCCATGGTGCGCAGCCGGGACAGCGTACGGCCGCGAGCCGGCGCCCCGGTCAGCACCGCGAGCGCCACCGCGGTCAGCGACAGCACCGCGGCCGCGACCATCCCGGCGGTGAACGTGAAGCTCAGCGCGCCGTCGACCCCGCGGTTCTCCAGCGAAGCGCGGTAGCCGGTCCAGGTGACCACGTTCGACGGCACAGCCAGCTGGAAGTCCTCGACGATCCGCCCGGTCGACTCCTTGAGCTGCTCGCGCTGCCCGGCGTCGGCGGCCTTGCGGACCTGGGCCGGGTCGAATCCGGTGCCGTTCACCAGGATCCGGTTCGGCTGGATCGGCTGGAAGTCCGGGACCGGCATGGCCTGCTGCGGCAGCACCAGGAAGTCCCGGATGCCGGCGAACAGCCCCGGTACGGTCTCCGCGGTCTCCGCGACGGTGAACTTGTACGCGCGGCCCTGCACCTCGACAGTGCCCGCGGTGCCGATCTGCGCGGCCAGGTGCGGTGAGACCACGGCGGGCACCGTGTCGCCGCCCCGACGCGCGCCGGTGAGCACGGCCGGCAGGTCAAGCCCCGCGGTGTCCGCGTTCACCAGCATCGCCGGTGCCTGCAGGATCATCACGCTGGCGTCGCCGCGGATGGTGGCGCCGGACGCGATGAGCATCGGCACGGCCGCGTCGACGTGCGGCAGCTCGGCGATCCGCTGCGCGGTCTCCGGGGTGAAGAAGTAGCCGCTGACCACCGCGTCGGCCGGCACTGCCAGGTGCGCGGCCCGGTCCCGGGCGTCGCTCACCGTGCTGGTCACCGCGCCGGTGAACAGGCCGGTCGCGATCGCCACCACGAGCACCGCGAGCGGGCCGGAGTGCATCGGGGCGCGGCCGGCGCCGGAGAGCCCGAGAAAGCCGATCGCGCCGCGCGCCCGGGCGGCGAGCCGACCGGCCCAGCGCAGCGGGAACGGCACGACCCGCAGCGCGACGACCGAGGCGGCCAGGGCGAGCAGGATCGGCGCGCCGATCAGGTACGGGTCCACTCCGGCACCGGCGTCCAGCCCGCGCCGCCGGACCAGGTAGATCCCGCCGGCCGCGAGCAGCACCAGGAACCCCTCGGCGGTGAGCCGGCGCGGCGACGGGCGCAGCGCGGCCTCGTCCGTGCGGTGCCCGGAGAACTCCGGGCGCCGGGCCAGCAGCGCCGCCTGGATCGGGGCGGCCAGCACCGCGAGCAGCGCGACGATCCCGACCAGCAGCGGTTCGAAGCCGTCCGCGCGGCCGGGCAGCAGCGTGCCGGCCAGCCAGCCGAGAGCGACCGCGACCGGGACCACGATCAGGGTCTCCACCAGGGTGCGCCCGGCCACCGACCGGACCGCGCCGCCACGCGCCCGCAGCAGCGCGAACTCGACCCGTCGCCGTTCGGTCATCAGCCGCGCGGCGAGCAGGATCAGCCCGGCCGCGGTGGCCAGGATGCCGGCCTGCACCACGGCGAGCAGCGACCGCACCGCCCGGACCTGCTGATCGAACTCGGCCAGAGTGAGGTCCACGCCGCTCTGGAAGGAGGTCAGCTCCGGCGGGGTTCGCCGGGCCACCGCGACCGCCTTGGTCAGCGCGCCGACCTGGTCGGCGGTGATCCGGTTCTCGTCCAGGCGGTACCGCCACCGGTCGGTGAGGTCGGCGAGCTCGGTGCCCGCCATCCGGGCGCCGCGCTCGTCGGTGAGCAGCACCGCCTCGTCACGCAGGCCGTCCAGCGGGGACGGGCACTGGCTGCGGGTGAGCTTCTGGTCAGCCCAGATCGGGTCGGCCGGGTCGCGCGGGCTGAACACGCCGGTGACCCGGACCCGGGTACTGCCGAACCGGGCGAGCAGTCTGAAGCTGTCGCCGACCTTGAGCCCGAACGTCTTCGCCGCGTCCTCGCCGACGATCACGTCGGCGATCTCGCCGGACTCCGGCATCCGCCCGTCCACGATCGTGACGGCTCGGTCGGTGGCCGGTTCGTAGCGGACCGTGGCCAGGTTGGGGCAGGTGCCCGGGGTGTTGCCGGTCCGGATGACCGACACCTTTCCGCTCTCGGCGAGGTACCAGGCGCCGCCGACCAGGTCGGGCAGCGGCGCCGGCATGGCCTGCCGGATCTCGCCGAGCCGGCCGCCCTCGGTGGCCGAGCTGACCTCGCCGTCGGGCAGCATGCCGGTGAACGTGATGTCCCGGTTGACCGCGGCCATCGCCCGGATGTCGCCGCGCAGGCCGTCGTCGGTGCGCCCGTTGGCCAGCCGGGCCGGGCCGGAGACCAGGAACGCGGTCAGCCCGCCGAGCACGGCCAGCAACAGGAGCTGACCCAGGAAGGCGCGGACCCGCCGCAGCACGCTCATTGGTCCGCCCCCAGGCGCAGACGGGTCGCCGGCAGGCGACGGGTGGCGGTCAGCGCGGTGACCGAGCTGACCGCGAGAGCGACCAGGACCAGCAGGGCGGCGCTGCCCAGGGTCCGGCCCCAGAGCACCTCGAGCAGCGCGTCCGGCACCGGCCGGCCGGCCGCCGGGGTCAGTACCAGCAGCGGGGCCATCGCGGCCGCCACCACCAGCCCGACGGCCAGGCCGGTGAGGGCGCCGAGCCCGGCCAGCAACGCCTGCTCGATCACCAGAGACCGGGCCAGCAGCCGCGGACCGGCGCCGAGGGTGTGCAGTACGGCCAGTTCGACCGAGCGGTGCTGGGCGGTGGCCCGGGCGTCCGCGGCGATACCGGCCGCGGCGAGCAGCATGGCGCCCAGGGCCGCGCCGAAGAGCGCGACCCGGGCGGCGGTGCTGAACGGGTCACTGCCACTGGCCAGCTCCTGGCGGTCGAGCACCTGCAGCCCGGACAGGCCGGTGAGGTCACTCGGATCGCCGGCGATCCACCACTCGCCGGTGTCCCGGACGATGCCGAAGCTCCAGAACAGCCGGGCCTCCAGGGCCGGGCGGTCGACCAGGACGGCGGCCTTCTCCACGCTGCCGGGCACCCGGTCGATGGTGGCGACCACGTCGACCCGGACCTCCGCCCCGCCGACGGTGAGCGACGTGAGATCGCTGAACGCGTCCCGGGCCGCCGTGGTGAGCGCGATCGGGACGCTGACCGGCACGTCCTCGGTGGTCAGGGTGAGCCGGCCGTGGACGTCGTAGACGCCGTTGTCGTCGGGCAGGACCACGTTGCCGTCCGAGCTCATCGCCCGCCAGCCGGGGTCCTGGCCGGTGATCCGCCAGCGCACCGGTTCCGGGCTCGCCGAATCGATCTTGAAGCCGAGCAGGCCGGTGCCGGTCGCGGTGAACGTGACCGGCTTGCCGCGGGCGCTGGTGCCCAGGTCGACGCGGCGGCCGCCGGCGAAGACCGCGGTGGTGTGCACCGGGGCGGAACTGCTGATCCGGCCGGGCCGCAGCGCGCCGGTGGTGTCCGGACCGGCCGCCGCGGCGAGCTTGCCGAGCAGCGCCGCGGGCGGCCCGCCGGTGGTGTCGTCGCGGGCCTGGACCACGCCGGCGGCCGCGGCCGGGTCCAGCGCGACCAGCTCGGCCGGTTCGCTGCCGGCGGTGGTCGGCACCCAGTCACGGAACGCCGGGACCACGGTGCGGACACCGGGCAGGGCGGCGAGTTGTTCGGCCCGGCCGTCCGGCGCGGTGCCACCGGTCTCGACCATCCGCACGTCCGTGCCGACCTGCTGGACGGCCTGGTCGGCGCGGGACTGCTGTGCGGTGGCGGCCAGGCACCAGGAGACGGTGGCGGCGGCGACCGCGAGGGCCAGCATCACCATCGGGCCGGCGTGCGCGCGGCGACCGGCCTGCCACGTGCCGAGCAGCGCGGACCGGGACCGGCCGCGGTTGAGCCGGCCGGCCGCGAACCGGGCGACCGGCGGCAGCAGCCGGACGGCGAGCACCGCGCCGGTCAGCACGCCCAGCGTCGGTGCGGCGGAGAGCAGCGGGTCGATGCCGAGGCCGCCGGCGCCGGTGGGCGCGGCGTACTGGCGCAGCTGCAGCCAGCTCAGCACGGCCAGGGCGACCACGACCAGGTCGAGTCCGGCCTTGCGGAGCATCGGCAGGCGTTTGCGGCCGGACGTCTCGGCCAGGTAGGTGCCGCCGCGGCGCAGCGACGGCAGGGTCAGCGCGATCACGCCGCCGGCCGCGAGCAGCGCGGCGACCAGCCAGACCCCGCCGTAGAGGGTCACCTCGGGATATTTCAGGTGCAGCAGGGCGACGGCGAGCGGCGGGCCGAACAGCGCGGCCGGCAGCACCAGGGCCAGGCCCTCGGCCGCGGCCAGGCCGGCCAGCTGGCGGCGGGACGCGCCACGGGCCCGCAGCAGCGCGGTCTCCCCCCGGCGGGCCTCGGCCAGCAGCGCCGCGACCAGCGACAGCGCGTAGCCGCCGAGCACCACGACCAGCAGCATCGGGGTGACCAGGGTGGAGCGGCGGACCAGGTCGGCGCGTTCCAGCCGGTCGGCCAGCACCGGAATGCCGGTGTTCACGGTCGCCGAGTTGCCCAGGCCGGAGGTCCGTGGCAGGTCCGTCTTGGTCGCGGTGGCGGCGTCAGCGGTACGCCGTACCGCGCCGATCGTCGGGTTCACCAGGTCGGGTTCGGCCAGCCAGCCGCCGGACGCACCGGTGAAGAAGACCGGGTCGGCGCTGACGATCGGGCCGTACGTGGCGGTCTGCGGCGCGTGCCCGCTGAACACGTCCGGGGTGAGCAGCCAGTACGGGTCGGTGGTGTCCTTCGGCCGCCAGACGCCGCTGACCTTCCGGGCCAGCACCTTGCCGGTCCGGCGGTCCTCGAGTCGCAGCGTCTTCCCGCTGGTCAGGCCGAGCGCGGCGGCGGCCGGCTGGGCCAGCGCGACGTCACCGGTCCCGGCCGGCCAGGCGCCGGACACCAGCTCGGCGTGCTCGGGCAGCTCGTCGAGCTGGACCAGCGAGGCGTAGACGACACCCGACTGGTCCGGTACGGCGGTGCCACCGGCGCCCCGCACCGCCCAGCCGGAGCCGTACTTCGCGGCGCTCACCGGCGCCGGCGCGTACGCGTCGCGCACCGCCCGGTCCCGGGCCTGCGCGTCGGTGTCCAGCGCCCCGTGCACCAGGACCGCACGTTCGTCGGGGTCGGCGGCGGCGACCGCGGCACGGATGCCCTCGGCGGCCGAGGCGGTGGCGTACGCGGTCAGTCCCGCGAGCAGCAGCACCGCGGCCAGCATGACCGCTGCCGCCGCGGCCAGCAGCCCCCGCGCCACCGCCGCACGCCGGATGATCAGCGCCATCGGCGCCCCGGTTCGAGCATGCGGCGGATCTTGCCAGATGGGAACGGCGCACGGGTGCCCGCACCCACACGCCGTTCCCTTTTACGACTGTAAAGAATATTTTACGGCTGGCTGCGCGGGCTCTCCGGCGCCAGCGTGTCGATGAACTCGTGCGGGTCGTGCACGTCGGCGTTCCGCCGGGCCGCGTCCGCCTCGGCCTTGAGCTGGGTGGCGACCTTCGCCGCACCGGCGCCGGGGATGCCGGCGACGGTGGAGTAGGCCCGCTCGGCGAGCGCGTAGGCGACCCGGTACTCGTGCTTGGCGAACGCCTTCGCGGCCAGCCCGAGCAGGCCGTCGGCCACCTTCAGCGCGGTGCGCCCCTTGCCCTTCGGCACGGTCGCCGCCACCCGGTTCGCCGCCTCCCAGTACGCGGCGGTCAGGAACCGGTCGCTGTTGTCCCGGTCGAACTGGCTGAAGTCCCAGTTCACGTCGATGTAGCTCATCATCGAGTTGTTCTCGTCGCCGGCGTTGGCGAACAGGAAGTCACCGGACGGGCCGTAGTCCACCCCGGTGGCGCTGTCGTAGCCGTCGTGCGGGTGGGACATGCCCAGGTGGTGGCCGACCTCGTGGATCTGCGTGGTGGTCAGGCCGTACCCGCTGGCGACCACCTCGGGCGAGATGAAGTTGAAGACGTACGACTGGTCGCCGGTGGCGTAGTCGTCGTCGGCGTACCCGAGCGCCGGCACCCCTACGCCGGGGCCGACCGCGTAGTTGAAGACCGGCACCTCGTAGTCGGCGTTGCCGTCCAGCACGCCGTCGAGGTGCTCGCGCGTGTAGAGATAGAGGTTGGCGAACGCCGGCAGGCCCAGCTCCGGGTAGCACGACTCGTCGTTCAGCTCGGCGACGTAACAGGCCTGGTTCTCCGCGGTGTACGGCAGGTCCTGCTGATCCTCGGAGAGCCGGTTGCGCCAGCGCAGCTCGGACAGCTCCTCGGTGACCAGGTCCGGCTTGATGTACTGGGCGGACGCGTCGACGCCGGGCCAGCCCTCGTACGTGTTGCTGTCGAGGTTGATGCTCTTCGGCAGCGTGCCGCCGGTCAGCTCGACCGGGTAGAGCGGTGACGTGGTCATCAGCAGGTTCAGCGCGACGTACCGGGTGAGCTTGCTGAGGTCGCCGGCCAGCGCGGCCGGGTCGCGGAAGCCGCCCTTGACGTACTCCCAGGTCGGCGGCATCCGGTAGTCGGGAACACCGTCACCGTCCACGTCCGCGTTGTCCACGTCGTAGTTCGAGGTCCAGGACTCCGGGCCGGCCGACAGGTCGTGGAACCAGACCCGCCGGGTCGCGCCCAGGCCGGTCTCCTCGTCGTCGGCGGTGGTGCCGCCCCAAGCGATGATCTTGCGGCTGTCCCGGTTCTTGCCGAAGTCGTAGCCGGTGTCCGGATCCGGCTCACCGATCTTCGTATAGACGTGGAACTTGAAGTCCGACCGGCCGAACCAGTTGATGAAGTAGATCGTGTTGCGCCGGGTGTCCACACCCGACGGCGGGTGGAAGGCCAGCCACTTCTCCACGCTCGGCGCGTCGATGGTGTTGTTGCCGGTGATGTCCAGGACGTTCTTCGCCTGGTCGTTGTACGCCTGCTGGTACGCGGTCAGCGGGGCCGGCGTGGCCAGCTTGCCGAGTTGCTTGAAGAAGGTGTCCTGGTACGCCTTGTTCGTGTAGGTCAGGCGGTAGTCGTAGGTGTAGCTGATACCGAGCTTCTCGGTCACGCCGTAGCTGAGCCGGGACCGGACCACCGGCTCGTACTTCTTGGCCAGCCCGGCCAGGAACTTGTTCTTGTCCGCCTGAGCGGGCGTGTAGCCGAGGAAGACCACGTTGACCGGCACCTTCTCGGCCAGTCGGGGCTGTCCACCGGGATCGAGGTAGCCGAGCCGCGGCGCCGCGCCGGTCGCGCCGGCGGGTCCCGCCGACGCCGCCACCAGGGCTACGACGAGCGTCGCGAGGAAAGGGGTACGCCATCTCATGTGGACACGCTGCCATCCACCATCACCAATGGGAAGAGCCATTCGGGAACCGGGACGTTTCTACCGGGTTACACCCTTCAGGCAAAGATGTTGACGGATGAACGACAGTCGGTCCGGACGGAATGGCCTTGTGGTCCTGATCATCCTGGTGAATGGTTCCCGCCATGCGAATCATCGAACGCCTCAAAGGGCGTGGCGCGAGGGTGCTGACCGCGGGGGTCATCACCCTGGGACTACTCGGCCCGGCCCTCGCCATCGGCGCCTCGCCGGCCGCAGCGGTCCCGAGCGGGGCCAAGGTCGACATCGTGAAGAGCGCCTGTGTCGGCAAGAGCAGCACCGGCAAGCCGACCATCTCGTGGGTCGGTTCCGGCTTGCAGGTCCCGCTGAAGTCGGCCTACGTGAAGACCCGCGTGCAGGGCAAGCTTTTCGCCTGTTTCTGGAAATACAAGTTCAGTGACCAGGACCGGAACTACGACTACTGGGGCGCCAGCGTCGAAACGTACTGGGTGCGTACCGACAAGAAGGGCAAGGCGTCCTACGTGGCCCTGGCCAACCACCAGATCTCCTCGAACAAGACCGCCCGGGGCGGCATCTTCGCCGGCACCAAGGACTACACCTCGAAGACCTCCTGCTCCCGGCAGATCGACGTCGGGGTGAGCATCGGCGCGTTCTCGGCGTCGACGCCGATCCAGGCCTGTTCCAGCTACAAGATGGACCAGGTCCGCGCGTCGAACACCGCGGGGTACTGGAAGATGCCGAAGATCGGCGGCTTCACCCACGTGGAGACCACCTACATGCAGAAGGTCAAGCAAGGCGTGAAGCCGACCTTCTCGATGAGCGCCAACTACCCGAAGTACGGCTACCACTGGTCGGACGGCGCGAGCCACTGGGTCCCGACGGTCAACCTGAAGACCATCTTCAAGAAGTTCTGATCCTTCTCCAGGAAGGCCGCCGCCGGGCTCCGGTGGCGGCCTTCCTGCCGTTCGGCGCACGCCGGGCACCGTTCACCGTCCACTGCAGACCGCACCGGAGTCATTGCTTAGGGTGTGCTTTGTGGACGAAACCGCTCTGAAGATCCGTGGACTGACCAAGACGTTCGGTACCTATCGGGCGGTGGATCAGGTTGATCTCACCGTGCGCTCGGGCACGTTCCACGGCATGGTCGGCCCGAACGGCGCCGGCAAATCGACCACGATCGGGATGGCCGTCGGCCTGATCAACCCGGACGCCGGGACGATCGACCTGCTCGGCGCGGACGCGCTCGCCGACCGCCCGCGCGCCCGGGCACTGACCGGGGTGCTGCCGGACGGCCTCGACTTCCCGGAACGGCTGACCGGCGCCGAGCTGCTGCGGTACTGCGCGGGCCTGCGGGGGATCCGCGACGCCGCCGCCCGGATCGACGAGCTGATCGAGGTGCTCGGCCTGGTCAAGGGCGCCGCCACGCCGCTGGCCGACTGCTCCACCGGCACCCGCAAGAAGGTCGGCCTGGCCCAGGCGCTGCTGCACGCGCCGCGGCTGCTGGTGCTCGACGAGCCGTTCGAGGCGGTCGACCCGGTGTCGGCCGCGGCGATCCGCCGGGTGCTGCGCCGGTTCGTGGCCGGCGGCGGCACCACGGTCCTCTCCACCCACTCGATGCTGCTGGTCGAGCAGTTGTGCGACGACGTCACGGTGATCCACCAGGGCCGGGTGGTGGCCGCCGGGCCGGTCAGCGAGGTGGCCGGCGAGATCGGCCTCGAGGAACGCTTCGTCGAGCTCGTCAGCGCGGACGCCCCCGGCTCCGCCGACCTGTCCTGGCTGATCTCCGGATGACCGCGCCGAGCCTGGCGACACCGCCGTTCACGGCCGTCGCGACGCTGGTCCGGATGCGCGCGACGATGCTGCGGCGCGCGCTGCGCGAGAACCCCGCACCGATGGTGGCCGCGCTGGCCGGCGCGCTCGCGGCCGCGTGGCTGATCCGGTACGCGGTGACCGGCGACCGGCACACCCTCACCGTCCTGGCCGGGGCCTGGGTGCTCGGCTGGATCGTGCTCCCGCTGCTGCTCGGCGGGGTGCGTGGCCGCCTGCGCCCGGCCCAGCTGCGCCTGGAACCGATCACCACCGGGCCGATGACCACGGGTCTGCTGGCCGCCTCCGCGGTCGGCATCGGCCCGGCCGTCTCGCTGCTCGCCCTGTCCGCGCTCCCGGTGCACGCCGCCGTCCGGCACGGCGCCGGCCCGGCCGTGATCGCCGCGGCCGGCGCGCTGCTGCTCTGGCTGCTCGGCCTGGTCGGGTCGGCGGTGGCCCTGGAGGCCGTCGGCCGGGCCGCCGGACCGGTCGGCGCCGTGCTGACCGGCACCTTCACCGGCACGGTGATGGGCATCTCCGGGTCGGTGTGGGCGGTCGCCCCCTGGATCGGCCAGGTCCTGGTGACCGGCCCGCCGCCGTCGGCGATCACCGTGCTGCGGCGGGTGCCCAGCGACTGGCCGCTCGCTGCCGCCACCGCCGCACCGGGGCCGGCCACGGCTCTCCTGCTCGGGCTCACGCTGCTGGTCGGCGTGGGCGTCGCCGCGTACACGACCCTGGTCCGCCGGGTCCTCGCCGCCGGCGCGCCGTTCCTCCCGCGCCGCACCGACCGCACCCCGGCGCCCGCCGAGGCCGTCGCCCCGCCGGCGGCGCCCGCCGCTTCACCCGCCGCTGCGGTCCCCGCCGACGACGACCTCACGCCGATCAGCCGGCCGATCTCGCCGGCCGCCCGCCCGGCCGAGGCCGCGACGGTCATCCGCGGACCGGCCTGGGCCGAGCTGGACCGCCAGGACGCTGCCGAGATCGACCTGGTCACCCCACCCGAACCGGCCCCGTTGAACGACGCCACCCCCGGGCCCCCGGCTCCTCCGCCCGCCGCCGTGCCCGTCCCGGTCGTCCCGACCGGGCTGCAGCGCGGCGCGGTGGTCGCGGTCCTGCACCGCGAGCTGCGCTCCTGGGCACGCCACCCGCTGCGCCTGCAGTACCTCACCTTCGCCGTCGTCTACGGCCTGCTGCTCGGCATGCTGCCGCTGCTGGCGCACGTCGACCTGCTCGCGCCCTGGGCCGGGCCGCTCGCCGTGCTGTGGGCGTCGGCGATGGCCGCGAGCCTGGTCGGCCTGGACGGCACCGCGCTGTGGATGCCGCTGCTCACCCCCGGCGGCGAGATCGCCGAGACCCGGGGCCGGGCCCTGGCCTGGCTGGTCGTCGCGCTGCCGATCGGCGTGCTGCTGACCGTCGCCGGCATCCTGGTCGCGCCGGGGGTCGACCCGCTGCCGGCGCTCGCCGTGCTGCCCGCCGTGCTGGCCGCCGGTGCGACCACCCCGGTCTGGGTGGCGCTGCTCCGGGTCCGCCCGGTCCGCGACGCCCGGCACCCGACCGCCGCCGACAACCCGACCGACATCGTCAGTGTCCTGCTCGCCCTGGCCGGGCCGCTGCTGGCCGCCGCGCCCGCGTTCGCCCTGGTGGTCTGGGGTCCGGACGGCCTGCGCCCGCTCGCCCCGGTCGCCGGGCTGATCGCCGGGCTCGCCGTCGGCCGGGGCGCGCTGTGGCTGGCCGACGACCGGCTCGCCCGGCGCGGCACCGAGGTCCTGGCCGCGGCCGGCGACCGCAGCGCTCCGCCGCCGCCCGCGGTCCCGCTCACCTGGGATCCCCAGTGGTACCGGGAGAACCGTTCCACCGCCTGGGCGCTGGTGCTGCTGACCGCCGGCTGGATCCCGGTGCTCCCGCAGGGGCTGCTGGTGCTGGTCCTGGACATCCGCGGCGGCTGGATCGTCGCGTCCCACCTGGCCGGCGGGGCCCGCACCGGGGTGGCGCTCGGCATGGTGGGACTGGGCGCCGCCATGCTGCTGACCGGGCTGGTGCTGTGGGGGCGGCGACCCTTGACGTAATTCTCTTCACCCCTGGGCCGAACGGGCGAATACCCCATCGGCCATTTGGCTGCTTTCGTACAGAAAAAGTCTGATATTCCCGTTTTTTAAGCGGCCGGAAACCTCGCAGCGAATAGGTCACCGGAAAGAGCCAGGAAAGGCCGAGGGCCGCATCCGTGACGGATGCGGCCCTCGGCCGAGAAGCGTTTCCTTGATCAGTTCTTCTTCCACGGGCCGTGACCCGGGCCGTGCCCACCCGGACCGTGCCCACCGTGACCACCCGGGCCACCGTGCGGTCCGCCGTGGCCACCGTGGCCACCCTGCGGGCCGGCCCAGCCGTAGTAGACCTTCAGCGCCCACGAGCCCCGGCGGAAGCCGCCGCGGATCGGGAAGCAGTCGTGGTCCTCCCACTGGTCACGCCACTCGCCGGAGCGGCCGGCGCGCTCACAGGAGATCGGGCCGCGGTAGTAGCCGACGATCCGGCCGTCCCGGAACTTCGCCTTCGCACCGGACTGCGCCGCGGCCGGAGCCTTAGCGGCAGGCTGCGGCGCGGCGGACGACGCCGCGGCCGGGCCGGCACTGACGACGAGGCCGGCCGCGATGGCCAGCCCGGACATCGTGAACCCGCGCATCACCTTGTTCATGGATCACCATTTCCGTAAGAAAGGTAATTTCGGACAAGCTGATCATATGAGTCATATCGCCTTCGGCTAGGCGACACTCACGCACGATCGAGTGATGGCGAGAGGTGGTGAGAGAGTTGATGGAGCTTGATCAAACAAGCGTTCTTGCAGGTCATTACGTATTTATCAAGCGTCAAGCCATCCGGCGGACACTGAGTGCGCAAAGAATGACCGGAACGCGATCCTGCTTGGGGGCCGACCATCGCGGACCTGGACATGCCGGTGGCCCGGTGCTGACACGCACCGGGCCACGCGGGTCGGGGTCGCCCCCGCGGATCAGACGGCGAGCGTCCGGCGGGCGCCGGGCCGCAGGTAGACCACCCAGGTCACCAGCACGCAGAGCGCGTAGAACCCGATGAACCCGAGGTACGCCGCGTCCGCGTCCTTGTAGGTCAGGAAGGACTGCCGGAAGGCCAGGTTGACCAGCACCCCGCCGACCGCGCCGACCGCACCGGCGATGCCGATCACCGCGCCCGAGATCCGCCGCGCCTGGTGGTCGTCGCCGGCGTACTTGGCCTTGAAGATCGCCGGGATCATCTTGTACGTCGAGCCGTTGCCCAGCCCGCTGAGCACGAACAGGCTGATGAACCCGGCGATGTAGAGCGGCAGCGACCGTTGCTGCGCCGCGACCAGCACCACCGACGCACCCACCGCCATCGCGATGAAGTTCACGAAGGTGACCCGGGCCCCGCCCAGCCGGTCGGCGAGCGCCCCGCCGACCGGGCGGATCAGCGAGCCGAGCAGCGGGCCGAGGAAGGTCAGGTACGCCGCCTTGATCGGGGTGTTGAACTGGTCGGCGAACTGCACCTGCAGCACCTGGCCGAACGCGAACCCGAACCCGATGAACGAGCCGAACGTGCCGATGTAGAGCAGCGACATCACCCAGGTGTGCGACTCCTTGACCGCGTCCCGCATGCCGCGCTTCTCGTTGCGGGCCTGGGACAGGTTGTCCATCCGCAGCGCCGAGCCGAGGGCGGCCAGCACGATCAGCGGGATGTAGACGCCGGCCACGTACCCGGGGTGCCCGGCGCCGGCCACCGCGAGCACGAACAGGCCGATCAGCTGCACCGCCGCGACGCCGAGGTTGCCGCCGCCGGCGTTGATGCCGAGCGCCCAGCCCTTGAGCCGGTTCGGGTAGAACGCGTTGATGTTCGCCATCGACGAGGCGAAGTTGCCACCGCCCACCCCGGCGGTGGCGGCCAGGATCAGCAGCGTCGTGTAGGACACTCCCGGCTCGATCAGGACCGCGGCCAGGACCGACGGGATCAGCAGCAGCGACGCGCTCACGATGGTCCAGTTGCGGCCGCCGAACCGGGCCACCGCGAACGTGTACGGGATCCGCAGCCCGGCCCCGACCAGGGTCGGCACCGCGGTGAGCAGGAACTTCTGCGCCGGGTCGAAGCCGTACTGCGGTCCGAGGAAGAGCACCATCACCGACCACAGCGACCACACCGAGAAGCCGATGTGCTCGGAGAAGATCGAGAAGATCAGGTTGCGTTTGGCGATCGCCGACCCGCCGTTCGCCCAGAACGCGGGGTCCTCGGGCTTCCAGTCGTCGATCCAATGGCCTTTCAACCGGGCGGCTGCCGGGCGTTCTGCAACAGCGGTCATGTCACTCTCCGAGAAGGATGCGACCGTGGTCTTCCCGCACCGGGTAGACACTGATCGGGGGTTGTCCGGACTTCGAGCACCCGGTGGTGAGATCCCAGGCGTTCAGGTGCAGGGGGCAGACGACGACCCGGTTGTCGATCTGGCCGTCGGCGAGCGGGCCACCCAGGTGCGGGCAGACCGCGGAGACCGCGCGCAGGGAGCCGTCCCGCAGCCGGAAGACCGCGATCATCTCGCCGTCCACGGTGTAGCTGCGCCCCTCACCGAGGGGAATGTCGTCGACGGGACCGAGGACGTTCATCCGCGCACCGGGACCTGGGGCAGCACGGTCAGCGGCAGCGAGGTGCGGAACTGGCCCGGTGTCGCCGGGTCACTGCGTTCCTTCCACGGATCCCGGTACGCCTGCACGGCCTGCTGGACCGCGGCGTCCAGGGCCAGGGCGATGCCGTCCGCGTCGTCCACCACGATCTCCCGGATCCGGTCGACGCCGATCCGCGGCACGAACGAGTACGTCCGCTCCAGCCAGTTGGCGTTCTCCCGGTAGTACTGCAGGAACCGGCCGGTCAGTGTGATCACCTCGTCGGCCGACGAGACCGTGGTGAGCAGGTCGCCCTTGCGGATGTGCGCGCCGGCCGCGCCGCCGACGTAGATCTCCCACTTGCCGCCGTCGATGGCGACGACACCCACGTCCTTGACGTACGACTCGGCGCAGTTGCGCGGGCACCCGGAGACCGCGAGCTTCATCTTGCCGGGGCCCTCGAGCCCCTGGTACCGCTCCTCGAGCGCGATGCCCAGCGCGGTGGAGTCACCCACCCCGAACCGGCAGAAGTCCGAGCCGACACAGGTCTTCACGGTGCGGAAGCTCTTCGCGTAGGCGTACCCGGACGGCATGTCCAGGTCGGCCCACATCGCCGGGAGCTTCTCCTTCGGCACCCCGAGCAGGTCGATCCGCTGGCCGCCGGTGAGCTTGACCATCGGCACGTCGTACTTCTCGGCCACCTCGGCGATCTTGCGGAGCTGGCCCGGGGTGGTGACGCCGCCCTTCATCTGCGGCACCACCGAGAACGTGCCGTCGCGCTGGATGTTCGCGTGCACCCGGTCGTTGATGAACCGGGCGTCGCGCTCGTCGACGTACTCGTCGGCCCACATCATCTTGAGCAACGACGCGAGGCCCATCTTGCTCTTCGCGTCGTGGGTGCCGCCCGGGACGAGCTTCTCGAACACCGAGGAGACGCTGGTCAGCCGGTACTTGCGAATCGCGATCATCAGCTCGGGCTTGGGCATCGGCACGCCGGGGACGTACCACGACGCGGCCGGGTCCTCCTCGGCCTCGCCGCCGTTCGCCCACTCGACGATCCGCTGCACCAGCGGCTTGCAGGTGCCGCAGCCCTTGCCGGCCCGGGTCGCGTCCATGACACCGCTGACCGTCTTGCAGCCGCCGGTCACGACGCCGCAGATGGCGCCCTTGCTGACCCCGTTGCAGTTGCAGACCTGGACGTCGTCCGGCATGTCCGCGGGCGACTCCTCGACCGCACCACCGATGTCGAAGATCAGCTCGGCGCGCTCGTCGGGCAGCGGCAGGCCCCGGTCGAACGCCTGGATCAGCGCCGCGGCCTTCCGGTTGTCACCGACCAGGGTCGCGCCGACCAGCACGTTGTCCCGGATGATCAGTTGCTTGTAGATGCCCTTGCGGGGCTCGTTGTAGACGATCACCTCGTCCTCGTCGGTCTCCGGCTCGCGCAGACCCATCGAGGCGACGTCGATGCCGGCCACCTTGAGCTTCGTCGAGACCCGGGAGCCCTCGTAGGCCACGCCGGTCGTGCCGGTGATGTGGTCGGCGAGCACCTTGGCCTGGTCCCAGAGCGGGGCGACCAGGCCGTACAGGTCGCCGCGGTGCTGGGCGCACTCCCCGACCGCGTAGACGTCCTCGTGCCCGGCCACCCGCATCTGGTCGTCGACCACGATGCCGCGTTCGACGGACAGTCCGCTGTCGGCGGCCATCGCCGTGTTCGGCCGGATGCCGGCCGCGACCACCACGACGTCACACTCGATGACCGTGCCGTCGCCCAGCTTCACCCCGGTGACCCGGTCCTTGCCGAGGATCTCGCTGGTCATCGCGTTGACGATCACGTCGATGCCGAGCTTGTTCTCGACGCTGCCCTTCAACATCTCACCGGCGCGCTCGTCGAGCTGGGTGTTCATCAGGTGGCCCATGGCGTGCAGCAGGGTCACGTGGCTGACGTGGCTCTGCAGGCCGCGGGCCGCCTCCAGGCCGAGCAGGCCGCCGCCGATCACCACCGCGCGTTCGTGGTCGCGGGCGTACCGGATCATGCCGCGCGTGTCGTCGAGCGTCCGGAAGGCGAAGACACCCTGGTGGTAGCCCCGGCCCGGCCGGTGGATGCCCTTGATCGGCGGGACCCAGGCGTGACTGCCGGTCGCGATGATCAGCTTGTCGTAGCGGGTGCCGTTGCCCTCGGCGTCGTAGACGGTCCGCGCCGAGGCGTCGATCCGCTCGATCCGGGTGCCGGTGTTCAGCGTGATGCCGTTCTCCCGGTACCAGGCCAGGTCGTTGAGGAAGATCCCGTCCTCGGTCTCCACCCCGGCCAGCAGGTTGGAGAGCATGATCCGGTTGTAGTTGCCGTACGGCTCGTCACCGAACATCGTCACGGCGTAGTCCCCGTTGCGGGCGAGGATCTCCTCGACCGTGCGGGCTCCCGCCATGCCGTTCCCGATCACGACAAGTTTCTGAGTCACTGCGCTCGGTCCCTCCTGTGTTGAGAGGAACCTTGCCGGGCTGCCGTTTCCCGATCCGACCACTTACCGTGACACTGCTGTTCGCAAATCCCTACAACCGGCTACCGGCCGTTGTGAGGCGCATGGCGTCGAATCGTTGCAGCACCAGGTCCGCGACCGCGGGGTCGTGGCACAGCGGCGGCGTCACCGAGTCCGCGCCGGCATCGCCCAGTGAGCGGTAGAACAGGCCGTCGGCCAGCAGATACGCCGCGATCGCGATCCGCTCGGCACCCTCCGCCCGCAGCTGGGCGACGACGTCCGGGACGCGCGGCCCGCTGCCCGAGACGTAGGCGACGCGGGCCGGACCGGGCAGTTGGGCGGCGACACCCTCCACATCGGCCCGCCACGCCGCGTCCGAGGAACCGGCGGCGGCCAGCACGACCGCGTCGGCGGCGGGCAGGTTCCGGGTCAGGCTCGCCAGCAGGACCGGGTCCGGGCCGAGCGGCGCGGTCACCGGGATGCCGGTGCCCGCGACGGCCGCGGCGATGTCCACCCGGACGTGATAACCGCAGGAGAGCAGCAGCGGAACGACGACGGCGTCCGGCGTGGCCGGGACGATCGCGGCGACCTTGGGCTCCTGCACGTCGACGTAGCACAGGCGGACGTCGAGGCCCGGCCGGCGACGGGCCACCGCGGCGGCGAGTTCCTGCAGCTGGCGGCGCCCGTTCGCGGAACGGGTGCCGTGCGCGACAGCGATCAAGGTGGTCACGGGGTCTCCTCACGGAAGATCAAGATCAAAAGATTTTTGTCGTGCGTCCGCCGGGGTCCGGATCGTCGCTCCCGCCGGGACCCCGGCGGGCTTCGCAGGCCGCTGGCGCGTCCCGAACGCGAAACCCTCCGGGGCGACGTCCGCGGGTGGTTGCGGAAAAACCCCTGGCAGCGCCGTCGCCGATGACGGTCACCACATCCACAGTCAGCCGCTGTACACAGCCCCCCAAACCCCCAAACCCCTCCCCCGCCACACTGTCCAAGGGGGAGCCCCCAGGGAGGGCGGGCTCTGCGTGATCGGGTTCACGAGGCTGCGGCACCGCACCCGGGCGGCACGGTCACCATGACGCTCGAATGGGCAGCGGCCGTTCGTCTCGGCCCGAGCAAGGACGGTGCGAATCCGCGATCCCCGTTCGCGGACGCCCGCCGCCCCCAGGTGGGCGACAGCAGTCCGCACAACGCGATCGCGTCCCGCCACCGCCCCCCGAAACGGCCGGCCTCGCGATCAAGCCGCCTCGTCCACCCGCAACCGATACCCGCGCTTGATCACCGTCTCGATGTGCTTCCCGGACCCGAGCGCCGCCCGCAGCCGCGCCACCGCCACGTCCACCGCGTGCCCGTCGTTCCCGCGCGGCAACGCCGCCGCAAGCTGCTCCTTGGACACCACCGCCCCCGGCCGCCGGGCCAGCGACACCAGGATCGCCATCGCCGCCGGCGCAAGCCCGTGCGTCACCCCGTCTATCAGTACGGCGTGACCCCGCACCTCCAGCGTCGTCCCCGCCACCTGCAGTCGCAGCGCCCGCAGCGGCAGCTCATCGGTGACCGTCTTGATCAGCGCCCCGAGCCGGTACCGTTCCGGCATCACCACCGGCACGTCCCGGGCCACGAGCGGCGCCGCGGTCACCGGCCCCACGACGGCGGCGAGCGTGCCACTCTGGAACGCGGTGACGACGTCCGCCCCGGTCTCCCCGGCCATCTGCAGGAACGCCTTGACCGCGGGCGCGCTGGTGAACGTCACCGCGTCGATCTGCCCGGCCGCGACCTGCTCGGTCAGCCGCCGGATCGGGGCGGTGTCGGGCGGCAGCGCCCACCGGTACACCGGCACCTCGACCACCGCGGCGCCGGCCGAGCGCAGCGCCTCGACGAACTCGACCTGCGGCTCGCCGTGCTCCTGCACCACGATCCGCCGGCCGGTCACGCCGTCGTGCAGCAGCCGTTCCAGCACCTCCTCGGAGCCTTCGGTCTTGGCCGCCCAGTCCTCGGAGAGCCCGGCCGCCCGGATCGCCCCGCACGGCTTCGGCCCTCGCGCGATGATCTTCGCGTTGTTCAGCGAGGCCCGCAGCGTGTCGCCCAGCCCCCAGCCCTCGGCCGCCTCCAGCCAGCCGCGGAACCCGAACCCGGTCGTCGCCACCACGATGTGCGGTTCCAGCCCGATGCAGGCCTCGGTGGACGCCCGCAACGCGTCGTCGTCGATCAGCGGCACGATGGTGATCGCCGGAGCGCTGACCACCCGCGCGCCGCGCCGTTCCAGCAGTGCGGTCATCTCACTGCGGCGTCGCTCCGCGGTGACCGCCACGGTGAACCCGGCCAGTGCGCCCTCGGTCATCCGGTCTCCGTCCTGTGCCGTGCCGCTGTTTCCGCTGCAAGAGTCCTAAGACCTGGTTTCCGAAACGGTAGGCGAATGTTTCCGTCCCGATAACGGCAGGTCACTTCCCAGGTGAACCCGGTTGTGAGCCGGTGATCTTCCCCTGTTCCGCCGCTCAGTCTCCCCCGTCACCCTCACCCCCTGCCTTCGCTTACGACCGATCCCCCTCCAGGCCATCACCCCCATCGGGTACGCCGGGAAAGCCCCGATCCGCCCCGGCGCCCACACCAGCCGGCCCGCACCCCGGCACCTGCCGAGCCCCGCGCTCGCCGGACAACCCGGCGTGCGCCCACACATCGCGAAACGGCCGTCAGCACCAGCCGGGCAACTCGGCTGGTGCTGACGGCCGTAAAAACGGTCGGATGACGACCGTGGGAGCCAGCCGCGGCGGCACCACGCCCAGGCGGTCCGGCTGGTCCTGAGGGGTGCCTCTGCCGTGCGGAGACACCCCTCAGGACCAGCCGGCGCTTCCACCGCTACCGAAAGTCGTCGGGCCCCTCGAAGAGCGACCCGGTCACCCCGAGGATGTCCCGCACCTCGCTGATCAGGTGGTACGCCGCGATCCGCCCGTCGAGCAGGCCGATCCGGTAGTCCGCACCCACCTCGGTGTCCGCGGCGATCTGCTCGTCGCGGCATCCGGCAGCCCCGTCCAAGCGTCCGGAGTTGTAGGCCACCAGCGCGTCATCCATCGATCCTGCTTCCCCCTACGGCGTACGTCGGGCGTCAATCTCGCACGCCCCCGGCACCGCGCCCACCGCCCCTTCGGTCGCCGTCCGCCACCCCTCGGGCGGTCCCGGCCACCCGCCGGTCACCCGCAAGCGGCAACCGAGCTGAAACCGTCCCGCACCCGGGCGACACCCGTCACGTCCGGCGTTCGACCCCGCCGCCCCGGTGATCGACCGGATACTCAGCGCATGGCCGAGGAGAGACGGCCGCGAAAAGGACCGACGGAGGCAGCGTGGCGGAGGACATCGACGGCGTCCGGCAGGCGCTCGCCGGCACCATGCTCGCGAACCTGCCCCTCGCCCCGGCCGGCGGCGACGCCCTGGTGATCAGCGGGCTGAACCCGGCGGACGTCCTGACCGCCTGGCGGGCGGCACGGCAGCTGATGCCGGCCACCGGCCGCCGCCCGGTCTTCATCTCCGGCGAGTCGGCCCTGATGGACGGCTATGACGAGGACGAGGAGGACGGCGAGGACGACGTCGCCACCGCGGTCCATCTGATGGACGACAACGCCCGCACCCTGAACCCCTGGACCTCCCTCGACCCGTTGCGGTGGGACCTGCCCGACGACGATCCCGAGTTCACCGTCGGGGACTTCAGCGGCGTGGATCTGCTGGCCGAGGTCCGCCGGCACGTCACCGGCCCGACCGTGCGCACCATCAATCGGTACGTCTACGACCGGGTCCGCACCGACCCGGCCCTGCTCGCCCAGCTCGACCCCCGCGCCGATCAGCTCACCGGCACCGCCACCTGGTACCAACCCGACGACGTGCACCTCCTGCTCCTGCCCACGACCGAGGCGCACCTGGTGGCGGCGTGGATCAGCTACCACCAGACGCTGGGCGAGGAGCAGGTGCTCGCGGCCGTGCTCCGGCAGTGGCACGAGTCCTGGCAGGCCGAGGTGGTCGCCTGCTGGGAGACCATGCTGCAGTTCACCGTCGGCCGGCCCCCGGCCTCCCCCGACGACGCCTGGGAGCTGGCGCTGCAGATCGCCGCGCTCGCCAGCCACCTCGAGATGAACCCGTGGGAGATCGCGCTGGCGGTCAGCCACGGCACCGCATGGTTCCTGCACAGCCGCCCGTGAAAGCCCAGCCGCCCGTGAAAAGCCAGCCGCCCGTGAAAGCACCACCGCCCGTAAGAGGATCACCGAGGTAGCAGCCCGGACGCCTTCCACAGCGCCTTCGCCGCACCCCCGCCGATCAGGTCGAGCTCACTCAGATACCCCACGATCCGCTCCCCCGCCCACCGCATCGTCTCCCGGTAGTGCGGGTTGGCCCGAGCCGCCGCCAGCCCGTCCCGAGGCCTGATCCCGACCGCCTGGTACACCCGCGGATCGATCAGCCGCGTACCCGTCAGATAGGCCGCCCGGGCGATCACCAGCCGGTCGAAGGCGAGCCGGGACTTCCCGGCCAGCCGGATCTGCCGGGCCAGCTCCTCCCGGGCGAACCGGACGTGCCGCGCCTCCTCGACCACGTGGATCCGCGAGACCATCCGGACCAGCGGCTGCACGGTCTCGTCGGCCATCGCCTCGCGCTGCAGGGTGTCCAGGATCTCCTCGGCGATCAGGATGGCGGCGAACATCCGCGGGCCGGTGGCGGTGTGCGCGATCCAGGTGCCGAGGTACTGGTTGATCCCCTCGGGCCGGTACACCGGGGTGTCCAGCCGGGCGATCATCTTGCCGAACATCACCGAGTGGCGGCACTCGTCGCCGATCTCGGTGAGCGCGTACTGGGCGTGCGCGGCGGTCGGGTCGTCCTTGAAGTAGCCGCGGATCAGCAGCTGCATCAGGATCGTCTCGAACCACACGCCGAGCCCGGCGATGCTGGCCGCCTCGTGCTTGGTCAACTCGATGCGCTGATCGAGGGTCATCCGGTCCCAGAGCGCGGTGCCGTAGAGGCTGGAGCGGTGCGCCGGGACGAAGTACTTGCCCTCCACGAACGGCGCGTCCCAGTCGATCTCGACGGCCGGGTCGTAGGAGTGCTCGGCCGAGGAACGCAGCAGCCGGGTGGCGGTACGGTCCCGATCAGGCGGGGTCACTGTCGTCATCGCGCCCTCCAAAAGCTTGACGTTACCGGCCAAGGCTTGACGTTACCGGCGGTAACAGTTACTACTCGTACTATGAACTCGGTCACCCCACCCGTCAATACCGACGGCCGCCGCGGCCGTTGGGAAGGTCACCGCGAGCAGCGCCGCGCGGAGCTCACCGCCGCGGCCATCGACGCCATCCGGCAGCACGGGCCGGAGGTGGGCATGGAGGCGATCGCGGCGCACGCCGGCGTCAGCAAGCCGGTGCTGTACCGCTACTTCGCCGACAAGTCCGAACTGTGGCTGGCGGTCGGGCGGGAGGCCGGTGCGATGGTGCTGTCCGCGATGATCCCGGCCGTCGCGGACGTCCGGGAGGAGCGGGCCGCGATCGGCGCCGCCATCGACGTCTACCTGGCGCACATCGAGAACGACCTGAACCTGTACCGGTTCGTGGTCCACCAGCCGGACATCGCCCGGGGCCGGGACGTGGTCGCCGACGTGATGGACACCGTGGCCAGCGGCCTGGCCCGGATCTTCGGTGACCGGCTGCGGGCCCGCGGCCTGGACTCCGGCGCGTCGCTGCCCTGGGCGTACGGGGTGGTCGGCTACGTCCAGTCGGTCGGCGACTGGTGGCTCCGGCAGCAGCAGCCGATCAGCCGCGAGGCGCTCGGCGAGTACCTGACGACGTTCCTCTGGACCGGCGTCGCCGGCATCAACCGCGCGGCCGACACCCCGGGTGGCCTGGCGGCTCAAGCAGAAGGGTGGTCCACGACGTGACCGACGAGGAGGAATATCGCGGCCCGGCCACGCTGACCCTCGACGACGGCCCGATCGCGGTCGAGGTGCGGATGTCCGCGCGCTTCGAGCCGATCGAGGGCCGGTTCCGCTGGGCCGGGCGCACCAATCCGGTCGACGACCTGCGCGAACGGGTCAGCGCCGGTCTGCGCACGGCCACCATCACGATCCCCGGCGCCCCGGACACGTCGGTGAAGCTGAGCGAGCCCGACCCGTGGGGCGGCGTCCGGATCAGCGGCGCCGGCACTCCGCCCTGGTTTCCGGCAGCGGCCGGGGGCGACGCATGACCCACTTCGACGTGGTGATCATCGGGGCCGGGCTCTCCGGCATCGGCGCCGCCTGGCGACTGCAGCGGCAGCGCCCGCACGACACGTACACGATCCTCGAGGCCCGCGACGCGATCGGCGGCACCTGGGACCTGTTCCGCTACCCCGGCGTGAGATCCGATTCGGACATGTACACACTCAGCTACCCGTTCCGGCCGTGGCGCGAGCCGGAGTCCCTGGCGTCCGGCGAGAAGATCCGCACGTACATCGAGGACACCGCCGCGGAGGCCGGCATCACCCGGCACATCCGGTTCGGCAGCCGGGTCACGACCGCGGACTGGTCGTCGGCGCAGGCTCGCTGGACGCTGCGGACCGCGCGGGGCGAGACCGTCACGGCGACTTTCCTGTACGCGTGTGCCGGCTATTACAGCTACGCCGAGGGCTATCTCCCGGACTTCCCGGGACTCGGCGAGTTCCAGGGCCGGCTCGTGCACCCGCAAGCGTGGCCGTCCGATCTCGATCACTCCGGCAAGCGTGTCGTGATCATCGGCAGTGGCGCCACCGCGGTCACCCTGGTCCCCGAGATGGCGAAGGACGCGCAGCACGTGACGATGCTGCAACGCTCACCGTCGTACGTCATCCCGTTGGGTAATCGTGACGTGCTCGCGGACCTGGCCCGGCGCATCCTGCCGCCGAAGGCGGCGAATCGGGTCGCCCGCGCCAAGAACATCCTGGTCACGCAGCTCTTCTACCAGCTGGCCCGGAAGCGCCCGAAACAGGTCCGCTGGATCCTGCAGGGCCTGGCCGGGCGCTCCCTGCGCAACCCGGGGTATGTCCAGGAGCACTTCAAGCCCCGCTACGACCCGTGGGACCAGCGGCTCTGCGTGGTACCCGACGGCGACCTGTTCCGTGCCATCACGTCCGGCCGCGCGTCGGTGGTGACCGATCACGTCGACACCTTCGTGCCGGAGGGGATCCGGCTGCGGTCCGGGAAGGTGCTCGAGGCGGACGTGGTGGTCTCGGCCACCGGCCTGACCCTGCTGCCGATCGGCGGCGTCGAGATCGGCGTCGACGGCGTGCCGGTGAAGCTCGGCGAGCAGGCGGCCTACCGCGGCCTGATGCTCTCCGGGGTGCCGAACCTGGCCTACTGCATCGGCTACGTCAACGCCTCCTGGACGCTGCGCGCCGACCTGTCGCACCGCTACGTCCTCAAGCTCCTCGACCACATGGCCAAGAACGGTCACTCGGTCGCCACCCCGACCCGCCCCACCGGCACCGGCGCCCCGCTGCTCGACCTCTCCTCCGGCTACGTCCAGCGCGCCCTGGACAAGTTCCCCCGGCAGGGCGACCGCGACCCGTGGCTGGTCCGGCAGAACTACCTGCGGGACGTGGTCGCCACCCCGCGTGCCGACGTCACCCAGGACATGACCTTCACCCCGCGCACCGCTCCCGTCCTCCCTTCCACAGAGGTGGTCTGATGCCCCGACTCGATCCCTACCGGTTCGCTGGTCGCACCGCGGTCCTCACCGGCGCGGCCAGCGGCATCGGCGAGCAGCTCGCCTACGGCCTGGCACACCGCGGCAGCGACCTGATCCTGGTCGATGTCGACGTCGCCCGGCTCACCCCGGTCGCCGACCGGATCCGCGGCGCGCACCCCGGCCGCAACGTCCAGCAGATCGTCGCCGACCTCGCCGACCGGTCCGCCGTCGAGGGCGTCGCCACCCAGGTCCTCGCCGAGCACCCGGCGATCGGCCTGCTGGTCAACAACGCCGGCATCGCGCTCGGCGGCCGGTTCGACCAGGTGAGCGTCGAGCAGTTCGAGAAGGTCATGGACGTGAACTTCCGGGCACCGATGCTGCTCACCCACGCGCTGCTCCCGGCGCTGACCGCGAGCCCGGGCAGCCACCTGGTCAACGTGTCGAGCCTGTTCGGACTGATCGCCCCGCCCGGGCAGAGCGCGTACAGCGCCAGCAAGTTCGCCCTGCGCGGGCTGAGCGAGGCACTGCGCAGCGAGCTGCTCGAGAACGGGATCGGGGTGACCACCGTGCACCCGGGCGGGATCCGCACCCGGATCGCGGAGAGCGCGCTGGTCGGGACGAACGTGCCGGAGTCCGACGTGGAGCCGAACCGCAAGCTCTTCGCCGCGCTGCTCAGCTTCCCGCCGGAGAAGGCCGCCGAGCTGATCCTGCGCGCCGTGCGGAAACGCCAGGCCCGCCTGCTGATCGCGATCAACGCGAAGGCCCCCGACCTGCTGCAACGACTCATGCCGGTCGGCTCCGCCGCGATCATCCGGGCACTGACCGCCGCTTCGGTCAAGACCGCGGGCCGCGCCGGGGTGGGTGCCGGGCGATGAAAACCTTGCTTGTACGGGGTGCCGGCATCCGTGTCCACGAGACCGGCGACCCGGCCGCCCCGCCGGTGGTCCTGCTGCACGGGATCGGCCGCAGCCTGGAGGACTGGGCGCCGCAGCACTCCCGCTTCGACACCGACTACCGGGTGATCAGCATCGACATGCCCGGTTTCGGGCTGTCCCAGCGGATGCCCGCGCCCACCTCGCTGGCGGTGCTGGCCGACGGGGTGTCGGCGACGCTGGACGCGCTCGGCGAGACCCGCCCGGCACACCTGATGGGCAACTCGCTGGGCGGCGCGGTCGCGATGACCATGCTGGCCGGCACACCCGAGCGGGTGGCCACGCTGACCCTGGTGAACAGCGCCGGGTTCGGCAAGGAGGTGACCTGGACACTGCGCCTGCTGGCCGTGCCCGGCCTGGGCCGGCAGATGCTCCGGCGCATCGACGCGCGCACCGCGCCCCGGGTCGAGCGCACCCTGTTCCGGGACCGCGCCCTGGTCACCCCGGAACGTGTCGCGATGGCCATCAGGATCGCCCAGCAGCCGGACTTCGCCCCGGTCTACCTGGAGATCGCCAAGGAGCTCGGCGGGTTCCGCGGCATCGCACCGGGCTGGCGCACCGCGCTGCTCGCCTCGCTGGCCGCGTCGACGACACCCACCATGCTGATCTGGGGCGACCGCGACATGATCCTGCCGAGCACCCACCTGGCCGCCGCCCGGGCCGCGTTCCCGCACGCCCGCGCGCACCTGTTCCCGAACACCGGCCACATGCCGCAGCTCGAACAGCCCGACGAGTTCGCCGGCCTGCTCCGTCCGATGCTCGCCGAGGTGGCCGTCTGAACCCGGGTCCGGGCGGCGGCGCAGAGGGACGCCGCCCGGACCCGTCCCTCCGGAGTGGACTTCGCTTTTTGTCCCTCGTTTGTGGACTTGCGGAACCCGGCGGCCACGGTTGGATGAATGCATGCGCATCGTGCTCGCCGGACTGCTCACCGTAACCACCCTCACCGGCTGCGGCAGCCACCCGCCTTCGGTCCGCGCCTCCCCCGTCGCCGCCCGCCCATCGACCGCCTCACCCGCGGATCACGCCGGTGCCGGGTCGCCTGCGGTCCTTCTCCTCGGTACCGGGCAGGACATCCGGACGCCCGGCCTCGCCGCCCGGGTCACCGTGACCGGCAGTACGGCCACCGCCTCGGCGTATGCCGTGCGGGTGAGCGTCCACGTCCTGCGCGGCACCTGGGAGTTCGGCCCGGCGCTGATCCGCCTCCGGTACACCGCACAGCCGGGCGGCTCCCCGGTCGACACGACCCCGATCGAGGGCGGCGCGATCCCGCCCGCGATGACCCTGCACCCCGGCACCGCCCTGTCCTGGCGGATCCCGTTCGAGCACGCGCCCGGCGCCGGCGCGCAGCTCCTGCTCACCGACCCGACCGGCACCACCCTGGCCGCCTGGACCACCCGCTGAGATCACCCGGCCGGCACGACTCCGGCCCGGCCGTCGTTAGGCTCCGTGGCATGACCACTCCCGCTCCCCAGGAGCTTGGCCTGATCGAGGCCCTGCACTCCACCCCGGCACGCCGTTACCTCTCCACCGAGCCGGTCGCCGACGAGATCATCCGCGACATCCTGGACGCCGCGGTCCGCGGCCCGTCCGGCGGCAACAGCCAGGGCTGGGCCTGGATCGTCGTCCGCGACCCGGAGATCAAGAAGCAGATCGCCGGCTGGTACCGCGAAGGCTGGGAACGTCACTACGGCTCCCGCCGCGACCAGATCCTGAACGCCACCGACGGCCCGATGAGCAAGCGCAGCTTCCTGGCCGCCGACCACCTGGCCAACCACTTCGAGGAAGCCCCGGTCTGGATCGTCCCGGTCCTGCTCGGCGCCGCCAAGTCCAGCAACCCCCGCCTCGGCTCCTCGATCTACGGCGCCGTCCAGCAGCTGATGCTGGCCGCCCGCGCCCACGGCCTCGGCTCCACCCTCACCACCCTGCACATCGGCCACGAGGAGGACGTCCGCCGCGTCCTCAACCTGCCCGACAACGCCCTGACCATGGCGATCGTCCCGCTCGGCTACCCGAGCCAGGGCCGCTGGGCCCAGCCCAAGCGCCGCCCCTTGGACGACGTGATCTTCTTCGACCGCTACCAAGCCCCCTAACACCGCAACGCACCCCCGCCGCAAGCCCCGCCAACCCTGCGTGGGGACTTACGGCGCACCCCGCACCCAAACTCCCCACACACGCCCCTGCCGAACACTGCGTGGGGACTTACGGCGCGCACCGCACCCAAACTTCACACACACGCCGCCGCCGAACACTGCGTGGGGACTTGCGGTGCGCACCGCACCCGAACTTCACACGCGGGTGTTTTTCGGGGTGGTGGGTGGGTGGCCGGAGTATTGGCCGGTGGGGCGGAAGCGGGCGGGGCGGTTCGCGTATTCCTCCAGGGCGTGGGCCAGCCAGCCGGCCGTCCGGGCGACCGCGAAGATCGCCTCGCCGGCGTCGGCGGGCATGTCGTAGCGCAGGGTGAGGGCGGCCAGGGCCAGGTCGATGTTGGGCAGGATGCCGGATCTGGTGCGGACCGCGGTGGCCAGGCGGGTCGCGGCGGCGGTCACCGGGTGGTCGCCGAGCAGGGCGAACAGGGCTGTCGCGCGGGGGTCGCCGGACGGGTAGAGCGGGTGGCCGAAGCCGGGGAGGCCGCCGCCGGCGCGGAGGCGGTCGGAGATGACCTCGATCGGGTCGGTGCCGGTGAGTGCCGCGGCGAGCAGCGGGTGGACCTGCTCGCTGGCGGCGCCGTGCAGGGGGCCGTCGAGGGCCGCCAGTCCGGCACTGATCACCGCGTAGGGGTGTGCGCGGGTGGAGGCCGCGATCCGCGCGGCCAGGGTCGAGGCGGCCATGTCGTGGTCGGCGAGCAGGATCAGGGCGGCTTCCAGGGTTCGCCGGCCGGTGCCGGAGATCGGCTGCGCGGTGAGCCGCGGCCACAGCAACCCGGCGAGCGACACCGGCTGGTCTCCAGGGGTGCCTGGGCACCCCGGAGGCACCCCTGGAGACCAGCCGGTGTCGCTCGCTGCGGCCGTCCCGGTGGCGGAGCCGGGGGTCAGCGGGAGGGCGGCGACCATGGTGGCGAGCAGGGTGCGGCCGGTGGTGAGGACGGCGGCGGGGCTGGTGTCGAAGCGGAACGGGTCGGCGGCGGCGAGGGCGGCGACCGTGACGCGGAGGCGGTCGGTACGGCGGGCCGCCGGGGGCAACTCGCTGCCGATCCGGCGGGCCAGGGCGGCCATCTCCTCGTCGACGGTGAACGGCTCGTCCAGCAGTTCGCCGGTCCAGAGCAGCCCGGCGACCGCCTCGTAGGTCGCCTCGACCGCCAGCGCCGTCGCGTCGTGACCGCGATAGAACAGGCCGCCGTCCTTGATCAGGGTGATGCCGGTCTGGATGTTCGGAGTGACCCGTTTACGGCCGGCGATCAGGGCGTCGACATCGGCCTTGGCGAACAGGCTGCCCTTGCCGGCGGCGTTGCGGCGGCTGGGGAGCAGGCCACGGCTCACGTAGGCGTAGACAGTCGCCGGCTTCACGCCGAGACGCTCGGCGACCTGGTCGGTGGTGAGCAGCTGGTCGGGCATGTGCAGATCGTCTCATGTTGACCGGATCAACATTGACCGGCTCGGCGTCACGTCATCATCGTGAGGGCATGCTCACCGTCAACCCAGGACTTGCCGGTGTCGTCGCCTTCGACACCGAGATCGCCGAACCCGATCGTGATGGCGGCTCGCTCCGCTATCGCGGTGTCGACCTCCGCTCGCTGGCCGGTCAGGTGTCCTACGCGGACGTCTGGGGGCTGCTCGCCGACGGCGACTTCACCAGGCCGCTGCCGCCGGCCGAGCCGTTCGACATCCCGGTGCGTTCCGGGGATGTCCGGGTCGACGTGCAGGCCGCGATCGCGATGCTCGTCCCGCAGCGGGGCCTGCGGCAGTTGATCGACATCGACGACGCGCAGGCCCGGGACGACCTCGCCCGCACGTCGGCGACGGTCCTCGACTACGTCGCCCAGGCGGCCCGCACGATGGATGAGGACACCACCGCGGCCGTCCCGCAGCGGCTGGTCGACGCGGGACGCAGCGCCACCGAGCGGTTCATGATCCGCTGGCAGGGCGAGCCGGATCCGCGGCACGTCGCCGCCCTCGACCGCTACTGGGTCTGCGCGGCCGAGCACGGGATGAACGCGTCGACGTTCACCGCGCGGGTCGTCGCGAGCACCGGCGCGGACGTGCCGGCCTGCCTGTCGGCGGCGATCGCGGCGCTGTCCGGCCCGCTGCACGGGGGCGCGCCGGCCCGGGTGCTCGGGATGGTCGAGGAGGTGGAGCGGTCCGGTGACGCGCGCGCCTACGTGAAGAGCGTCCTGGACAGCGGCCGTCGACTGATGGGTTTCGGTCATGCGGTGTATCGGGCCGAGGACCCGCGGGCCCGGATCCTGCGGGCGGCGGCGTTCGAGCTGGGTGCCCCGCGCTATGAGGTGGCCCGGGAGCTGGAGCTGGCCGCCCTCGCCGAGCTGCGGGAGCGCAAGCCGGACCGGGTGCTGGAGACGAACGTCGAGTTCTGGGCCGCGGTCGTGCTGGACTTCGCGGGTGTGCCGGCCGAGCTGTTCACCGCGCTGTTCACCTGCGCGCGGACGGCGGGCTGGAGCGCACACGTCCTCGAGCAGAAGCGCCTCGGCAAGATCATCCGACCGTCCGCGGACTACGTCGGCCCGGGCGCGCGCGAGGCCGCCGAGCTGCCCGGCTGGACCGACGCCACCCGGCGCAACGCATGACCCCGGCCCAGGACCGAGCCGGCCGCACCACCACCGACAAAAGCGCCAACAACAGAGGCGACAGGAGCAACGACGCCGACGCCACAGACCACGGCAAAGGCGACAAGAGCGCCGACAAGACGAGCGACGACAGAGGCACCGCCGAGCAGCGGATCGATTTCGGACGCACGGCCCAGGACTACGCAAGGCATCGGGCCGGTTTCCCGCCCGCGCTGGCCGACCGGCTCACGTCGTACCGCATCGGCGCCGCAGGCCAAAAGATGTTGGATCTGGGCACCGGGACCGGCAGCCTGGCCCGCCTCCTCGCCGCCCGCGGCGCGACGGTGACCGGCCTCGATCCGGCGCCGTCCCTGCTCGCCGAAGCCGCCCGGCTCGACCGCGAAGCGGGCGTCGCCGTCACCTACACGGTCGGCACCGCCGAGCGGACCGGCCTGCCCGACGCCTCCTTCGATGTGATCACAGCCGGACAGTGCTGGCACTGGTTCCGCGCGGGCGAGGCGGCCGCCGAGGCGCGCCGGCTGCTGAGGCCGGGCGGCCGGATCGTGATCGCGCACTTCGACTGGCTGCCGCTGCCGGGCGGCGTGGTGGCAAGAACCGAGGAGCTGATCCGGGCGCACAACCCGGCCTGGGCGATGGGCGGCGGGACCGGGTTGTACCCGCGCTGGCTCACCGACCTGCGGGTGGCCGGGTTCGGCGGGGTGGAGACGTTCTCGTTCGACGTGGACGTGCCCTACTCGCGGGTGGACTGGGTCGGCCGGATCCGGGCCAGCGCCGGCGTGGCCGCGAGCCTGCCACCGGCCGCGGTCGAGCGGTTCTCCGAGGAACTGACCGCCCTGATCACCCACGACCAATTGATCATCCCGCACCGGGTCTGGGCGGTCGTCGCGACACGGTGACCCCCTACCCCGCGAGGGTCGCGTACCGGCCACCGTCGAGCAGCAGGGACTCGTGGGTGCCGGACTCCAGGATGCGACCGTGGTCGATGACCGCGATCTGGTCGGCGTCGCGGACCGTGGACAGCCGATGCGCGATGGTGACCGTGGTCCGGCCGCGGGCCAGCTCGTCGAACGCCCGCTGCACGGCCCGCTCGGTCTCGTTGTCGAGCGCGCTGGTCGCCTCGTCCAGCACCAGGATGCGCGGGTCGCGCAGCAGGGTCCGGGCGATCGCGATCCGCTGCTTCTCACCGCCGGAGAAGCGGTGACCCCGCGAGCCGACCATGGTGTCGTACCCGTCCGGCAGAGCCGCGATCAGCGAGTGGATCTGGGCAGCCGTGGCGGCCGCGACGAGTTCCGCGTCGGTGGCGTCCGGCTTCGCGTACCGCAGGTTCTCCCGGATCGTGGTGTGCAGCAGGTACGTCTCCTGACTGACCACGCCCACGATGTCGGACAGGTCGGACAGGTCGAGGTCACGCAGGTCGACGCCGTCGATCGTGATCCGACCGGCGGTGGGGTCGTAGAAGCGCGTGATCAGGGCCGCGATGGTGCTCTTGCCCGACCCGGTCTCCCCGACCAGGGCCAGCGAGCTGCCAGCCGGCACGTCCAGCGTCACACCGGCGAGGGCTGCGGCCGGGCTGCTGTCGTACGCGAAAGTGACGTCCTCGAACCGCAAGTGGCCACGGACCTCGGGCAGACAGACCGGACGGACCGGCGAAGCGATGTCGACCGGCAGGTCGAGGTACTCGAAGATCCGCGCGAACAGCGCGAGTGAGCTGGTCAGCGTCACGCTCACGTCGAGCAGGCTCATCAGCGGCCGGAACAGGTTGCCCTGCAGCGCGGTGAACGCGACGAGCGTGCCGATGCTCATCCCGCCGGCCGCGAACGGCAGGCCCGCGGCGAGATAGATGGTCGCCGGGATGACCGCGAAGATGATGTTCATAGCGGCCATCCGCCAGCGGCCGGACAGCTCGGAGCGCAGCTCGAGGTCGATCAGCCGGTTCGACGAGCCGGTGAACCGGTCGACCTGCGCGGCGCCGGCGCCCATCGTCTTGCTGAGCTGCACGCCGTTGATCGACAGGCCCTCTTCGATGATCACGTTGAGCTCGGCGAGCTCCCGCTGGCGCTCCGCGGTGATCTGCTGGCGCATCTTCGCGACGCGGCGGGTCAGATAGATCGCCGGGGGCAGCACGAGCAGCGAGATCAGGGTGAGTTGCCAGGTCAGCGCGACCATCGCGACGATGGTGGCGACCACGGTGGTCAGATTGGCCGCGATGCTGGTCGCGGTCGAGGTGACCACCGACTGCATGCCGCCGATGTCGTTGGTGATCCGGGACTGCACCTCGCCGGTGCGGGTCTTGGTGAAGAAGCTCACCGACTGCCGCTGCAGGTGACTGAAAACGTCCACCCGCAGGCGGTGCATGACCCGCTGGCCGACGCCTGTCGAGATCCAGGTCTGGATCACGCCGAGCACCGAGGTGACCGCGGCGACCACGACCATGCCGAGCACCAGGTAGACCAGCAGTCGCAGGTCGCTCTGCGGCAGCGCGACGTCGATGACCTCGCGGAGCAGGAACGGTGACGCCATGCCGAGCACGGACGACGCCACGATGATCGTCACCACCAGCGTGAGCTGGTTGCGGTGACCGGTGAAGAGCGCGCCGATGCGGCGCAGCGAGACGGATCGGGCTTGCGCCTTCTCCGCCGGGGTCACGGTTCGTCCCGCGCCCCGACCAGGTCGTTCAGCCAAATTCAACACCATTTCCTCGTACGGGTGGAAGCCGCCCGGGCCTCCCTCAATAAGCTGAGGTTACCTCAACATGAGGGAGCAACGGTAATCGCGGCTAGGATGTTCCCGTGGAGGAAGAGTCGTTGCACGAGGCGTTCTGGGCGGTGAGCCGGCGCATCCGCGAGCACGCCAAGCGCGAGATGGAGCCGTGGGGTGTCGCGCCCTCCCAGTTCCGCGCGCTGAACGTGCTGCTGTCGCACGGCGAGATGCGCCTGAGCACGCTCGCCGAGCACCTGCGGATCGCGCCGCGCTCGGCCACCGAGGTGGTCGACGACCTCCAGGAGCGTGGCCTGGTCGAGCGCCGCCCCGATCAGGGCGACCGGCGGGCGACACTCGTCGCCCTGACCGACGCGGGCCGGGCCACCGGGGACGGGATCCGGGCCGCGCGGGCCGCGGCGAGCGAGCGGTTGTTCGCGGCGTTGAACGACACGGACCGCGCGGAGCTGGGCCGCATCCTCCGCAGCCTGGTCTGACCCGGCCCGCCGCGCCGGCAGCCGGTCGGCGGCGGGAAGCAGGCTGGTTCTCAGGGGTGTGTCCGAGCTTGCGAGGCACCCCCGAGAAACAGCCGGCTTCAGAAGCGGGACCAGCCGTCAGAAGCGGCGAGCCAGCGACGGGCGGAAGGTGACCGCCCCGCACGCGGCGACCCCGCCGAGGCAGAGCAGCGCCAGATAGAGCACCGCCGGCACCGCCACCAGCGACGTGGCGCTCAGCACCCCGAGGGCGAGCAGCGCGATCAGGCACCAGGTCAGGCTCACCCGGGCGACGTAGCCGAGCGCGTCACGGGCCAGCACCGCCCGCTCGTTGACCCGGCCGTCCGGGCCGACCCGCATCGACTCGGCGAACTCGTCGGCGGCCTGGGCCAGCGACGCCGCGTCCACGACCGACTCCATCGCGATCTCGAACAGCGCGAGGGTCCGGTGCGCCCCGGCGTGGCCCGGCTCCAGCGCCAGCGCGCGACCGATCGACTCCCGCGCGGTGAGCGGGCGGCCCGCGGCGAACATCGCGCGGCCGAACGTGACGTGCAGATCCGCGTCGTAGCCGGCCAGCTCGATCGCCACTTTCAGCCCGTCCAGGGCGTCGCCGACCCGGCCGGCCGCCAGCTCGGCCTCGCCGAGCCGGTTGTGCAGCCGCGGGTTGCCCGGGTCCTCCCGGCAGGCGGCCGACGCGGCCTCGATCGCTTCCCGGTGCCGGCCCAGCTCGGTGGCGGTCCGGCTGAGCCAGTACAGCGTCTCCGGGCCGTGCGGGTCGAGGAGCCAGGCGGCCTTGGCCGAGCGCAGCGCGCCGTCCAGGTCACCCATGTCCAGGTGGGCCCGGGCCATCCGGTGCCAGGCCTCGACGTTCTCCGGTTGCCGGCCGACGATCGGCGCGAGCAGATGGGCGGCGTTCGCCGCACGACCACGGGCGAGCAGGTCGTCGGCCTGGGAAAGAAGGGGCTCGGTTCGCACGAGGCCTCTGATCGGCGCTCAACGGTCCGAGCTGGGGAAAGCGAACGTTGCGTCCCAGGTGCGACTTTCCCGGTCAGGACCGCAGCTCGTCCCGATAGGCGGTCAGCGACTCCACCATGCCCTGCACGAACCTTTCGACCACCTGGAGCTCCGCGACGTCGAACTGATCCATGACCGCTGTCGTCCGAGGTGCCATCGGTGTGAAGAACGCCACCGCGAGAGCCATCCCGGCGTCGCCGTATCGCAGGTGCACCACCCGGCGATCGGTGCTCTCCCGGCTGCGGCGCAGATGGCCGCCCTTCTCCAGGCGGTCGATCATCGCGGTGGTGGCGCCCGAGGAGAGCCCCATCGCCTCGCCGAGCCGGCCCGGCGTCAGCGGCGTACCGGCCCGCTCGGCGTGCATCACCGCGAGCAGGGCGTGCAGGTCAGGGCCGTGCAGGTGGTTCCGGCCGGCGAAGGCGTGCCCGATCTGGTTGGCCTCGCTGGCGTACGCGTTGAGCAGGTCGACGAGCCGCGAGCGCAGTCTCTGCCGCTCCGCCGTGTCATTCAGGTCCTCCACGCGGGTAAGTGTTGCAGATCCCGTGCCAGTCATGGAGACTCTCGATTATCGAGATTCTTTGTTTTGGAGGATTCATGAGACGGGCATGGGCTTCTCTGCTCCTGGCCCTGGTGCTCGGCGGTCTGGTGATCGGCCTCTCCGGGTCGACCAAGGTCACCAACGATCCGAACGCCTCGCTGCCATCGTCCGCCGAGTCCACCCGGGTGGCTCAGCTGCAGAAGCAGCTGCCGTCCGGCCGGACCAACGCGGCACTGGTCGTGGTGGCCAAGAACGGTCAGCCGCTGACCGACGCCGACCTGGCGGTCGCCAAGACCCTGGGCACGCCGATCGTCAGCGCCGACCGCAAGGCCGCCATCGTCTCGGTGCCGCTGCCGGCCGGGATCTCGTCCGACGAGATCATCGCCGCCGTCGCCGAGCTGCGGGCCAAGGCCGTGGCCGGGCTCCCGGACGGGGTGACCGCGCAGGTCACCGGCGGCGCCGGGTTCACCGCCGACCTGGCCGACAGCTTCACCGGGGCGAACACCCGGCTGCTGCTGGTCACCGTCGTGGTGGTCGCGCTGCTGCTGCTGGTCACCTATCGCAGCCCGCTGCTCTGGCTGGTCCCGCTCGCCGTGGTCGGGCTCGCCGACCGGCTCACCACCGGCCTGCTCGCGCTGATCTCGCAGCACACCAGCCTGCCGATCAGCGGCTCCACCACCGGCATCGTGACCGTGCTGGTGTTCGGCGCCGGCACCGACTACGCGCTGCTGCTGATCTCCCGGTACCGCGAGGAGCTGCACCACCACGAGGACCGGTTCGAGGCCATGCGGGTGGCGTTGCGCGGCGCCGGGCCGGCCATCGCGGCCAGCGCCGGCACGGTGATCCTGAGTCTGCTCACCCTGCTGCTGGCCAGCTTGCAGAGCAACGTGTCGCTGGGTGTCACGGCCGCCGCCGGCATCGCGGTCGCCGCGGTGTTCGCCCTCGTCGTGCTGCCGGCCGCGCTGGTGGTCTGCGGCCGCGGGCTGTTCTGGCCGTTCGTGCCGCGGGTCGGCCAGGCCGGCGTCGAGGCGGAGAAGGGCGTGTGGGCCCGGATCGGGCGGGCGGTCGCCCGCAAGCCGGTCGCGGTCACGCTCGCCTCGGTGATCATCCTCGGCGTGCTCTCGGTGGGCGCCCTCGGCACCCGGCTCGGGCTGTCGCAGACCGAACAGTTCCGGGTGAAGTCGGAGTCGGTGGCCGGTCTGGAGACGCTGTCGAAGTACTTCCCGGCCGGTTCGGCCAGCCCGACCATCGTGCTGACCAGCCCGGACAAGGCGCAGGCGGTGCTGGCCACGGTCACCGGCACGGCCGGGGTCGCCCAGGCCCGGATCGCCGAACAGAACGCCGAGCAGGCCAGCATCCAGGTGATCCTGGACGCGGCGCCGGACACCACCGGGGCGTTCGACGCGATCCGCGCGCTGCGCGCCGAGCTGGACGGGCAGGCACTCGTCGGCGGCAGCGTGGCGACCAGCCTGGACACCCGGGAGGCCACCCGGCACGACCTGCGGGTGATCGCGCCGGTGATCCTGCTGGTGGTGCTGCTCGTCCTGGTGGTGCTGCTGCGCGCGCTCGTCGCGCCGCTGCTGCTGATCGTCACGGTGATCGCCAGCTACGGCGCAGCGCTCGGCGCCGGGTCGTTCCTGTTCGGCCACGCGCTGGACAACCAGGTGCCGTTGTTCTCGTTCCTGTTCCTGGTCGCGCTCGGGGTGGACTACAACATCTTCCTGGTCACCCGGGCCCGGGAGGAGGCCGGCAAGCGCGGCACCCGGGACGGCATGGTGCACGCCGTCGCGGTCACCGGCGCGGTGATCACCAGCGCGGGCATCCTGCTCGCGGCGGTGTTCGCGGTGCTCGGCGTGCTCCCGGTGATCACCCTGACCCAGATCGGCGTGATCGTGATGATCGGGGTGCTGCTGGACACCCTGCTCGTACGAACCGTGCTGGTCCCGGCCCTGGCCACCATCCTCGGTGACCGATTCTGGTGGCCCGGCCACCCGCACATCCCGGCCCCGGCCGGCGAGGACGCCGCGAAGCCGGCGGCCCGCGCCGACGGCGACCAGGCCGACCGCCCCAAGGCGACCGAGTCCGCCGACCACGGCTGACCCGCACAGGACGAGGGCCGGGCGACCTCCACGGTCACCCGGCCCTCGCCCTTCTCCTGTCGCCGGCTCAGGACGGCGACGCCGGGGCGGCAACGCCGGCGAACGGGATCGAGGTCGGTGCGGTGTTCTTCTCGCCAGCCGGGTGGCGCCAGAGACCGCGGCGGCCCAGCTCCGGCAGCACGCCCTCGCCGAACCAGTACGCCTCCTCCAGGTGCGGGTACCCGGACAGGATGAACTCGTCGATGCCGAGCGCGGCGTACTCCTCGATCCGGTCGGCGACCTCGGTGTGGCTGCCGACCAGGGCGGTGCCGGCGCCGCCGCGGACCAGGCCGACGCCGGCCCACAGGTTGGGCGAGACGACCAGGCCGTCGCGGGCGCCGCCGTGCAGGTCGAGCATCCGGCGCTGGCCCTCCGACTCGCTGGTGCGCAGGCCGGCCTGGACGGCGGCGATGTCCTGCTCGGAGACGTTCTGCAGCAGCCGGGCGGCTTCGGCCCAGGCCGCCTCGGCGGTGTCCCGGGTGATCACGTGCAGCCGGATGCCGAACCTCATGTCCGGCTTCAGGGACCGGATCCAGGCCAGCTTCTCGGCGACCTGGGCCGGGGGCTCACCCCAGGTCAGGTAGACGTCGGCGTGCTCGGCGGCGACCGGGCCGGCCGCCTTCGACGAGCCACCGAAGTAGATCGACGGGGGCGTCTCGGGGACCCGGGCCAGTGTGGCGTTCTCGACCTTGAGGTGCTCACCGTCGTACGAAACAGTCTCGCCGCGCAACAGCGGCCGCACGATGCCGAGGAACTCCGCGGTGCGCGCATAGCGCGCGTCCTTGTCCAGGAAGTCGCCGAACTGGCGCTGCTCGGCGGACTCCCCGCCGGTGACCACGTTGAGCAGCAGCCGGCCGCCGGAGAGCCGCTGGAACGTCGACGACATCTGCGCGGCCAGGGTCGGCGAGATCAGCCCGGGCCGGAACGCCACCAGGAACTTCAGCCGCTCGGTGACCTCGCTGAGCATGGCCGTGGTCAGCCAGGCGTCCTCGCACCAGGCGCCGGTCGGGGTGAGCGCGCCGACGAAGCCGAGCTGCTCGGCGCTGCGTGCGATCTGCCCGAGGTAGCCGATGGTCAGCGGGCGCACCCCGCCGGCCGAACCGGACGGCGTGCCGTGACCGCCACCCACGATGTCCCGGCTGTCGCCGTTGGTGGGAAGAAACCAGTGGAAGTCCATGGCGCGAGCCTACCCAGATCTCCCATCGGTTCAATAGGATGGCCCACATGATCGATGAGGCTGCATACGACGAGGCCCGGCTGCGCGACTGGGCGGCCGGCCGGGCACGCGGGTTCGCCCGCCGGGACCTGTTCGCCCTCGCCGCGGTGGCGGGCACGGCCGGTCTGCTGCCGAGCCCGGCGCAGGCGGCCGACGCACCGATCGTCAAGCCGCTGCCACCGGAACTGTTCAAGGTGTTCGGCACGAACGCCGAGACGAAGTGGTCGGCCTTGAAGGGCCAGGGCTACTACGTGCCGATCGACCGGTTCTTCGTCCGGAACCACACCAGCACACCGATCATCGACGCCGCCGACTGGAGCCTGGAGATCTCCGGCTCCGGGCTGCGCGGCCCGGCCGCCCACGTCACCCTGGACGACCTGCGCCGGCTGCCGGCCGAGAGCCACGCGGTCACCGTCGAATGCGCCGGGAACGGCCGCTCCTACTACACGTCGCAGCAGGGCCAGACCGTCTCCGGTACGGCCTGGGGCCTGGGCGCCGTCGGCGTCGCCCGCTGGCGCGGCGTGCGGCTGTCGACGGTGCTGCGCCGGGCCGGTCTGCGCCGCGACGCGCTCGACGTGCAGCCCAGCGGCCTCGACCCGCATTACGTGACCGGCGGGGTCGACCTCGGCCCGGTGCGCCGCCCGATGCCGCTGACCAAGGCGCTCGACGACGTGCTGCTGGCCTACGAGATGAACGGCGAGCCGCTCCCGCCCGACCACGGCTTCCCGGTCCGGGTGATCGTCCCGCACTGGATCGGCATCGCCTCGATCAAGTGGGTCGGCAAGATCGAGGTGTCCACCGAGCCGCTGTTCTCGCCGTGGAACACGCAGTTCTACCGCCTGTTCGGCCCGGAGTTCCCGGCCGAGGGCCAGCCGTTCGACCGCCAGGTGATCAAGAGCGCGTTCGAGCTGGACCCGGGCGCGACGTTCCCGGCCGGCCGCTGGACGACACTGACCGGCCGCTCCTGGTCGGCGAACGGCCCGATCCGGCACGTCGAGGTGAGCACCGACGGCGGCGCGAGCTGGCGGCGGGCCCACCGGGTCGGTGCCTCGATCGAGGGCGCGTGGCAGCGCTGGGAGCTGGACTGGCAGCCGTCGGCCGGCGCGCACGAGCTGCTGGCCCGGGCCACCGACGTGCACGGTCACACCCAGCCGGAGGTGGCCCGCTACAACACGCTCGGTTACCTCTTCGACGCGGTGGTCCGCGTCCCGGTCACCGCCGCCTGACCATTTCCGGTCGACGTTCCGGACGCGAAAAGGGCCGGCGCGAAATGCGCCAGCCCTTTTTCACGAAAAACGATCAGGACTTGAAAATGTCCTTGATCTTCTCGCCGGCCTGCTTGACATTGGCACTGGCCTGGTCGGCGTGGCCCTCGGCCTCGAGCTGCTCGTTGTCGGTGGCCTTGCCAACGCCCTCCTTGACCTTGCCGCCGACTTCTTCAGCCTTGTTGTCGACCTTGTCGTCAAAAGCCATGGTGTGCCTCCGGGGTCTAGATGTCTACGACAATCGAGATACCCCGCCGCCGCCGCGCTACACCCTTCTCAGGAAACTGCCAGCGGTCCACTTTTGGTTAACCCTTTTCCGGTACGAATACGGAGCGCACGCCCGCAGGCTACGAGCCACGTCCCGGGGTGGCCTCGCGCGACGCCGTCCCGGGCCCGGACCGCCACGCGCCACGCGGCCGCCCCTCCCCCGCGCGACGTTCCTGCCACCCCGGACCGCCACGCGCCGCCGGCCGCCTCTCCGCCGCGCGACGTGACTGCCAATCCGGACCGCCGCGCGCCTTGCGGGGGTTGGCTGGTGCTCAGGGGTGCCTCCGCGGCGCGGAGGCACCCCTGAGCACCAGCCGGGATCGTGGGACGCGCGGCGGTCCGGAGGCTCGGTCACCTCGCGGGGGTGGGTGCGGCGATATGGTGGGCGCCGACCACAGGGAGCGCGGATGCCACCGAGGAAGGCCGTCGGCACAGCGAAGGCCGCGCCACGGGCCGGGCGCACGGGCGGTCCGCCGGCCGCCGGGACGGCCGCTCCGCGTACTGATGCAAGAACCGGCAAATCTTTCAAGGACGCAGCAAAAGATCCTTCTCGCAGCACGGCCAAAACCGGCAAAACCACCTCGAGTGACGTGGCGGCAGCGGCCGGCGTGTCCCGATCGGCCGTCTCGTTCGCGTTCAACAACCCGCAGCGGATCTCGACCGCGACCCGGGAGCGGATCCTGGCGGCCGCCGAGGCGCTCGGCTACACCCCGAACACCCTGGGCCGGATGCTGCAGGCCGGCACGACCAACTCGATCGGGGTGCTGCTGCCGCAGCGGCTGGCGCAGATCCTGGAGAACCCGTACTACGCGCGGTTCCTGATGGGCGCCGGGCAGGTCTGCGACCGGGAGGGGTACACGCTGCTGCTGACCCCGCCGCTGCGGGACTCGGTGCTCAAGGCGATCCCGTACGCGGCGGTGGACGGGTTCATCGTGTGCGGGCTGGAGATCGACCGCGGCGAGGTGGCCGAGCTGGACCGGCGCCAGATCCCGTTCGTGCTGATCGACTCGGATCGGCACGAGGGCGCGCCGCACGTCGAGGTGGACGACCGGGGCGGCGCCCGCGAAGTGGCCCGCTACCTGCTGGAACTCGGCCATCGGCGGCTCGCCGTGCTGTCCATCGACCCCGGCCCGGACGTGGCCGAGCGGGGCTATCGCGGGCCGCTGGGCCGCCGCCTGGCTGGCATCGCCGACGCGCTGGCCGAGGCCGGCCTGACGATGGCCGACGTCGCGCTCGCCGAGGTGCCGGTGACCCGGGCCGACGGCTACCGCGCGACCCGGGAGCTGATGGCCGGGCCGCGGCCGCCGACCGCGATCCTGGGGCTGTCCGACGTGCTCGCCTACGGCGCGGTCGACGCCCTGCGCGAGCTCGGGATCGACGTGCCCGGCGACGTCTCGGTGACCGGCTTCGACGATCTCGCCGAGTCGGCGTGGTTCCGGCCGCGGCTGACCACCGTACGACAGCCGATCGTGACCAAGGGCCGGATGGCCGCGGACTTCCTGATGTCCGCGATCCGGGGTGAGGACCAGCATCCGCACCAGATGCTCGGCACGGCACTGGTCATCCGGGATTCCGCCACAAAACCGGCATAGCGCTGCGGTTGCAAAAACTTGCAGAAAGAAAGCAACCGTTGGGCTATGTAACACGTGTTAGTTGCCTGCTAGCGTTCCTCGCCATGACCGATCAACTGATCGCACCGCCCACCGTCGAGGCGCCGCCGGCTTCCTGGTGGCGCAACGCGGTCATCTACCAGATCTACCCGCGCAGCTTCGCCGACTCCAACGGCGACGGCATCGGCGACCTGCCCGGCATCAGCAGCCGCCTGCCGTACCTCAAGGACCTCGGCGTGGACGCGGTGTGGCTCTCCCCGTTCTACTCGTCGCCGCAGGCCGACGCGGGCTACGACGTCTCCGACTACCGGACCGTCGACCCGATCTTCGGCACCGTCGCGGACGCCTCCGAGCTGATCGCCGGCGCGCACGCGTTCGGCCTGCGGGTGATCGTCGACCTGGTGCCGAACCACTCCTCCGACCAGCACGAGTGGTTCCAGAAGGCGCTCGCCGAGGGCCCCGGGTCACTGTTCCGCGAGCGCTACCACTTCCGGCCCGGCAAGGGCGAGAACGGCGAGCTGCCGCCGAACGACTGGCCGTCGATCTTCGGCGGCCCGGCCTGGACCCGGGTCGCGGACGGCGAGTGGTACCTGCACCTGTTCGCCCCGGCGCAGCCCGACTTCAACTGGGAGCACCCGGCGGTCCGCGACGAGTTCAGGACCATCCTCCGGTTCTGGCTCGACCTGGGCGTCGACGGTTTCCGGATCGACGTGGCGCACGGCCTGATCAAGGAGGACGGCCTGCCGGATGTCGGCTCGGACGCCGAGTGGCACCTGCTGGGCGTCGGCGAGAGCCCGTGCTTCGACCGGGACGGCGTGCACGAGATCTACCGCTCCTGGCGGCAGATCCTGGACGAGTACCCCGGTGACCGGATCGCGGTCGCCGAGGCGTGGGCGCCGAACCTGACCCGGGTCGCGCACTACGTCCGCGAGGACGAGCTGCACCAGGCGTTCAACTTCAGCTACCTGGGCACCGCGTGGAACGTGCACGAGCAGCGCCAGATGATCGACGAGTCGCTGGCCGCGATGAACGCGGTCGGCGCGCCGACCACCTGGACGCTGTCCAACCACGACGTGGTCCGGCACACCACCCGGCTGCTGCAGCGGGCCGACGGCGAGGTGGCCGGCCGCAAGCCGGTCGAGGTCGACCCGGTCGCCGGTCTGCGCCGGGCCCGGGCGGCCAGCGCGCTGATGCTGGCGCTGCCCGGCTCGGCGTACATCTACCAGGGCGAGGAGCTCGGCCTGCCGGAGGTCATCGACCTGCCGGCGGAGGCACGCCAGGACCCGGCGTTCCACCGGGCCGCCGGCCAGGACGGGTACCGCGACGGCTGCCGGGTGCCGATCCCGTGGAGCGGCGAGGTCGCCCCGTACGGCTTCGGCCCGGACGGCGGCGCGAGCTGGCTCCCGCAGCCGGACTCGTGGGCGGGCCTGAGCGTGGCCGCCCAGGCCGGCGTGCCGGACTCGACGCTGGAGCTCTACCGGGCCGCGCTGGCGGTCCGCCGGTCGCACCCGGCGCTGCAGCCGATCGACAACCTGCGCTGGGTGACCGCGCCGGCCGGGGTCCTGGCGTTCGAACGGTTCGCCGACGGCGCGCCGGTGTTCCGCTGCACGGTCAACCTGGGCGACCAGCCGGTGACCGTCGACCGGCCCGGCGAGCTGCTGCTGACCAGCGGCCCGGTGGAGGCCGGACCGGACCAGGTCGTGCTGCCGCCGGACACCACCGTGTGGTGGTCCCTCTGATCTGAATCACCCCGGCCACCCGCGGACGGTGCGGGTGGGCGGGAGGTGCGGGCATGACACGGTCCTGGGGGACGTTGTCATGCCCGCACTTTTGCTCAGATCACGCGCCCGCTCACCGATCAGGCTCATTGACCTGAAGGCGGTGGAGCATGCGACCAGTGGGACGAGCGGCCGGTACGGCCGACCGGGTTCTGCTCCTGGCTGCCGTCTGGGCCGTGTTGAGCGTGCTGCTCGGCTTCCTCGGCGCCGCCGTGCACGGGCCGGCCTGGCTGCTCTGGCCGGCCGGGATCGGGGCCGCGGCCACCTCCGCGTACGCCTGCCGGGTCGCCGCCGCGGACGCTCTCGGCGCCGCACGGGTCTTCTGGCGCCGGATGATGATCGGCCTGTTCGTGCTGACCACCGGCACCGTCGAGCACGCCTCCCGGACGCTGCTCGCCGGGCACCCGACATCGATGGACCTGTTCGCCGCCACCTGCTATATCAGCGCGGTGGCCTGCGCCGTGCACGCCATGCTGCGGCTGCCCCGGGCACCGCGCAGCTGGCGGGCCAACCTGGCGAACTTCCTGGACGTCGCCGTGGTCGGGGTGGCCGGTTCGCTGGTCACCTCACACTTCCTGAGCAGCACCGCGGTGCCCGCCTCGACCGGCACGCTGGCCGCCGCGATGAGCCTGATCGTCCTGATCACCGCGTGCGCCGCGACGCTCGCGGTGATCCGGGTCGGCGTGATGGGCGCCGGGCCGGTGCACGGACCGGCGTTGTGGTTCCTCGCCCCGATCGGGCTGCTGGCCCCGGCCAGCTGGATGCTCACCCCGTGGACGTCCGGGCGGCCGTACCTGAGCGCCACCGCGATGACGATGATCCCGCTCGGCCTGATGTTCGCCTTCGCGGCGCGTTCCCAGGTGCGCGCCCAGCGGCGCCCGGCCCAGCCGGTCGACCAGCGGCGGGCCCGGCGCTGGCGGGGCATCAGCGTGGTCCCGATCGCGGCGATCACGGTCACCGCCGTCCTGCTGGTCTCCGTCACGCTGCGCCTCGGCTACCTGCCGGCCGACCTGGCCGGCGGCTCGGTAGTGCTGACCACCCTGGTGGTGATCCGGCAGCTGGCCGCGCTGTCGGACAACACCCGGCTCACCGACCAGCTGCAGGACCAGGCCAACCACGACGACCTGACCGGCCTGCCGAACCGGCGGATGTTCGCCGCCACCCTGCACCGGCGGACCGCGCCGGCCACCGTCGCGGTCTGCGACCTGGACGGCTTCGGCATCCTCAACGACCGGCTCGGCGACGAGCGGGGCGACGCGCTGCTGCGGGCGGCCGCGGCCCGGATCACCGAGACGTTCGGCGCCGACGCGTTCGTCGCCCGGCTGCTCGGCGACGAGTTCGGCGTGCTGATCCCCGGCGACCAGGACCACCAGGGCGAGCGGCTGGTCCGGGCGTTCCGGCTGCCGCTGCAGGTGGACGGGCACGACCTGCTGGTCACGGTGACCGTCGGGGTGGCCGCCGGCCGCGACGAGGTGGTGCCGGACCTGCTGCGCCGCGCCGAGCTGGCGCTCAAGGCCGCCAAGCGCGCCGGCGCCAACCATCACCAGGAGCACACCGCGGATCTGGACCAGACCGCGCAGCACGACGCCGACCTGGCCTCGGCGCTGCGCCGGGGCTTGGACATGGGCGAGTTCCAGCTGGCCTACCAGCCGATCGTCGAGCTGCCCGGCGGCCGGATCACCGGGGTCGAGGCACTGATCCGCTGGTACCCGGACGGCGGCGACCCGGTCTCACCGGTCGAGTTCATCCCGATCGCCGAGCAGACCGGGCTGATCCTCGACCTCGGCCTCTGGGTGATCGAGACGGCCTGCGCGGACGCGGCCCGGTGGCAGCAGCGGCACGGCGCGGACGCGCCCCGGGTCAACATCAACGTGTCGGCGCGCCAGCTGCTCGACCCGGACCTGCCGGACCAGGTGGCCGCGACGATGGCCCGCTACCGGCTGGACCCCGAGAAGATCACTCTGGAGATCACCGAGACCGCGGTCTTCGGTGGCGGCGCGGCGCTGAACACCGTGCGGGAGCTGCGGGACCTCGGGGTCGGCGTGGCCCTCGACGACTTCGGCACCGGGCAGTCCTCGCTCACCCTGCTGCGCACCTGCCCGGTCACCACCCTCAAGGTGGACAAGTCGTTCATCGACGAGCTGAACGGGACCGCCGAGCAGGAGGCCATCGCCACCTCGCTGAGCACCATCGCGGCGACCCTCGGGCTGCGCGCGGTGGCCGAGGGCGTCGAGACGCAGGCGCAGGCGGTGCGCCTCGAGGCCCTCGGTTACCGGTACGCGCAGGGGTACTACTTCGCCAGGCCCGGCCCGGCCGCGCTGATCGACACGGCGCTGGACCTGCAGCACGCGGTTCAGCAGTAGGTGGACTCCTTGCCGATCACCCGGTACGGGCAGTCGGCGATCTCGGCGAGTCGCAGCGCGGCCTCCCGGTTCCGGGCGGTCTGCGCGGTGATCACGCTGCCCGGCGGGTAGAAGCCGCCGCCGGACGTGCCCTTCGGGTACATCTCGAACGTGTACGCGAAGATCTTGTAGGTGCCCCACATCCAGTCCAGCAGGTCGCCGTCGGTGATGTAGAGAGCGCTGGACTGCTCGGCGGTGTAGCTGTTGGTGGCCGCCATCTGCTTGCCCAGGGTGGCGAGCGCGTTGTTGTCGTCGGTGGTCATCCCGGTCGCGGTCTTCGCGGTGGTGTAGCCGAACGGCCACAACACCAGCTCACCGTACGAGTGGAAGTCCATCGTCGCGGTGATCTGCTGCTTGCCGCCGACCACCCGGCCGGCCACGAAGTCCCGGATCACCTTGGTCTCCGGCGCGGAGAAGGCCGACGGTCCACGGTAGGTCGCCGACGACGGCGTGGTCGACGAGCCGCCGCAGCAGCCCCAGCGGAACGAGTAGTTGCGGTTCAGGTCGGTGCCGACCGCGGTGGAGCCGGAGTTCGGCTGGCGGTTCTTGCGCCACGAGCGGTAGCTGCCGGTGGCGATGTCGTACTCGGAGCCGTCCGGGTTGACCGACGGGACGATCCAGATCTCCCGGCTGTCCACGATGGTCTTGATCCGGCTGTCCGAGGCGTAGTCGTCGGTGAACTCGTGCATCAGGTAGAGCGCCTGCTCGACGGTGATGTGCTCGCGGGCGTGGTGGTTCGCGTCGTAGAGCACCTCCGGCTCGGCCTCGTCGGTGGCCACGTTGTCGGAGATCTTCACGGCCACGATGTCGCGGCCCTCGTAGCTCTTGCCGAGCACCCGCTTGCTGGCGATCGCCGGGTACTTGGCGACGATCGCGTTCACGTCGGCGATCATCTCGGCGTAGTTGTGGTAGGCGGAGTCGGCGGACGGGAAGTCCAGGATCCGGTTCGCCGGTTCGACGGTGAACCCCTGCCGCTGCAGCCGGCGCACCTCGGCGGGGGTGGCGGTGATCTGCACGACGGCGTGCTCGACGCCGTCGATGGCCGCGCCGCTGCGGGCGATGGCGTTCCGCTGGGTCGCGGTGTAGACGTCGTAGACCTCGTACGCGGTCGCCGAGCTCTCGTCGACTGCGGCCGCGGCCGGTTCGGTGGCGATCAGAGCCAGGGTCAGTGCGGCGAGTGCCGCCAGGGCGCGTCGTCTCATCCCTTCATTGCATCAACATTCGTCGATGTTTACCCCATGCCAATCCACCCCGGACACCGAGGTGATGCCCCCGGGTCGGCGGCTGGTCCGCAGGGGTGTCTCGACAGGATCGAGACACCCCTGCGGACCAGCCAGGGCCGGGAGGCGCGGCCGGGCCGGGAGCGGGGCGGACCTGGCGCGAGACCACCACGGGACTCGGCTGTGCACTCCCAGGCCGGAGCGGTCAGGAGGGGCGGGAGGTGTAGGGGTCGGGGACGACCGCGGCCAGATACTTCGACGAGCTCAGCAGGTCCTCGGTGAACGGGACCGTGACCAGGCGTTCGGTCAGCGCGAACGCGGCCTCGGTCTCCGGGATCTCCGGCGGGCTCGGCACGCTGAGGTCCGGGCCGGTCACCTTGAGGCCGACCGCGGTCATCTGGTCGACGAGCAGGTCCGGGCGGGCGCCGGTGCGCGCGTACGCGGTGTACGGATCGAACTCCACCAGCGTCCGCCCGTTCTCGGCGAGCAGGAACCGGCCGTCCAGCTCGACGTTGCGGAAGTCGGCGACCAGCCGGGTGTCCTTGGACAGTTCGGCGACCGCGTCGGCGACCCCGTACCGGGTGTACGTCTCGACCATCAGGGCCCAGCCGGCGGCCTGGGTCACCGCGACGATCACGCCGTCGTCGGGGGCCGCGGGCAGGTCGGCCCAGCCGTAGTAGCCGACCGGCCGCCCGTCGATGCGGCGCACCACCCGTTCCGGGACGAGACCGGCCAGCCAGGTGAGGGTGAAGCACTGGGCGAGGCGCGGTTCGGACCGTTCGAACCAGGCGAAGTCGGCCGCGGTCACCTCGGCGGACGGCGGCCGGGAGGGTGCCGGGGACCGTGACGGCGTGCCCCGCCGGGCACACCCGGACAGCAGAACCGCGGACGACAGCCCGGCCAGGGCCTGGCGCCTGTTCACCCGCCGAGTACACCACGCCGGCCGGGCGCGCGTGGCCGGAACCACGCACGCCCGGAAGCCCGCCGGAACGACGCACGCCGAAAACCGCCGGAACCACGCACGCCCGATCGGGTCAGACCGTGGCCCGGTCCCGGATCGCGTGACCGACCTCGGCGCGCAGCCTGGCGAACTCCGGCGAGCCACGCAGCTCGTCGGCCGGCACGCCGGTGCGGGGCAGGTCGATCGGCAGGTCCAGGGCGATCTGCCCGGGACGCGGGGTCAGCACCACGACCCGGCTGCCGAGGAAGACCGCCTCGTCGACGCTGTGCGTGACGAAGACGCTGGTCCGCCCGGACTCCGTGCTGACCTGGCGCAGGTCGTCCTGCAACCGTTCCCGGGTCAGCGCGTCCAGGGCCGCGAACGGCTCGTCGAGCAGCAGCAGCGGGTTCTCCACGGCCAGCGCGCGGGCGATCGAGACCCGCTGTTGCTGGCCGCCGGAGATCTGCCAGGTGCGGCGGTGCGCCACGTCGTGCAGGCCGACCCGGGCCAGCAAGTCGTCCACCCGGGACGGGGTGGCCGGCTGTCCGGCGTACTTGAGAGCCAGGGCGATGTTGCCGCCGACGGTCTTCCACGGGAACAGCCGCGGCTGCTGGAAGACCAGGCCGGCGCCCCGGCCCGGCACCGGCGCGGTGCCCGCGGTGCGGACCGTGCCGGTGGTCGGCTGCTCGAAGCCGGCGATCAGCCGGAGCAACGTGCTCTTGCCGCAGCCGGACGCACCGACCAGCACCAGGAACTCACCGGCCGGAATGGTCAGGTCGACCGGCCCGACCGCGGTGACGTCACCGTAGGAGCGGGTGACCGCGTCGATCGCGACCGCGGCCGCAACCGGGCCCGCAGGAGAAGGGACGACCGCGTCAGCGTCAGCTGAGGACACCAGGCAACCCCTTGACGTAGATCGCCTTCTGCACGTCGGCGAGGGCCGGCACCGCGTCGATCTTCTGCTGACCCTTGAGGAACTCGGCGGCGGCGACCAGGTTGTCGGCGAGCTTGCCGACGCTGGCCTCGGTGCCCAGCCACTCCGGCGACGCGATGTCGGCCGGCTTCAGGAAGACGCCCTGCTTGAGCTGGTTGAGCGCGTCGTCGGCGGAGAGGTTGAGCTCGGCGCCGACCGCCTTGGACGCGGCCGCCGGGTCGTTCGCGATGATGTCCAGGGCCTGCGCCTCGACCTTGCGCCAGGCGTCGACGGCCTCCGGGTGCGCACCGGCGAACGCGGTGGAGACCACGCCGAGGTCCAGCGTGGGCTTGCCGGCGGTGGCCAGCTCACGGCTGCTGATCAGGACCTTGCCGGTCTTCTTCAGCTCGTCGAGCGAGGGCAGCCAAGTGTACGCCGCGTCCAGGTCCCCGCGGGTCCAGGCGGCCTGGATGTCCTGCGGCTCCAGGTCCACGATGGTCAGCTCGGACTCCTTGACGCCGGCCTGCGCGAGCGCGGCGAGCAGGCTGTAGTGCGCGGTCGAGGCGAACGGGGTGGCCACCTTCTTGCCGCGCAGCGACGCCACGTCGGTGACCCCGCTGCCGTTGCGGGCGACCAGCGCCTCGTTGTCACCGGCCACGTCGAGCACGAACGCGACCTGGTACGGGATGTTCAGCGGCGCGGACAGCCCGCGCGCCACCGGGCTGGACCCGATCGCCGCGATGTCCAGGCTCTTCGCCACGAACGCGGTGTTGATGCTGGCGCCCGAGTCGAACTTGGTCCACGTGATCTTGTAGTCCGGCAGCGCCTTCTCCAGCAGCCCCTGATTCTTGACGATCAGGTCGCCGCTGGGGAACGCCTGGTAGGCGATCCGGATCGCCTTCTTCTCGGGGTCACCACCACCGCTGGCGGCGCCACTGCCGCAAGCCGCGAGCGCAAGAACCGAGACAAGAGCGAGATACTTCTTCATGAGAGGAACCCTTTTAGCTAATGCCACGCCACGGGATCAGCCGTTCCTCGGCGATCCGCAGCAGGGCGTCGATGAGCAGGCCGGAGAGGCCGATGGCGAAGAGGCCGAGCACGACCACGTCGGTCTGCGAGTAGCGCTGCGCGTCGCGGATCATGCCGCCGATCCCGGGCACCCCGTTGATCGTCTCGGCGGCCACCACGGAGGAGTACGCCACGCCGACCGCCAGCCGGATCCCGGTGAAGATCTCCGGCAGGGCGCTGGGCAGCACCACGTCCCGGGTCGACTGCCAGCGGCTGGCGCCGAGCGCCCGGGCCGCCTCGACCAGGCCGGACGGGGCGCCGTGCACGGCGGCGGCGGTGGCGACCGCGACCGGCGGGAGGGCGGCGATCGAGAGCAGCCACAGCTTCGGGGTCTCGTCGATGCCGAACCAGATGATGAACAGGCTGAAGTAGGCCAGCGGCGGCAGCGCCCGGACGAACGTGACCACCGGCTCGGCGATCACCCGCAGCCAGCCGACCGTGCCGAGCAGCACCCCGAGCACCAGCCCGCCGGCGATGCCGATGGCCGAGCCGATCACGATGCGCCGCAGGCTGACGCCGAGGTGCTCGATCAGCAGGTGGCCGCTGTAGCCGCGGATGCCGTCGTGGGTCGTCGACGTCACGATCAGCTGGTGCCAGACCGCGGCGGGCGAGGGGATGAAGGCCGGATTGTTCAGCACCCGGGCCGAGATCTCCCACAGCAGGCCCAGCGCGACGAGCGCCAGCAGCCGCAGGGCGACACGTCGGCGCAGGCCGCCACCGGGCGCGAGCGCCGGCGCCGGCTTGGCGGTGCGTTCCGGCGCGGGGGCCGGTGCGAGCAAGGTGGTCACGGAAGGTCTCCAGGCAGAGGTACGTGGCAATGCCTGCTATTCCTATCGTGTCTATGGGGTTTATGGCAATAGCCGTCCTGGAACAACTTCGTAAAACATATTAGTTCTGTAGGACTTGTGGGAGATGGGGAGGCTTACCTACGGTCAGCGATGTGAGCGTCCTCTCCCCACCTCGCGGGACCGGCGAGACCAAGACAACCGACGAACTGGTGGTGCCTGCCCGCCACCCCTGGCGCTGGGCCGGAACCGCCCTGGTGCTGGTGCTCCTCGCTCAGTTGGGGCACGGCCTGGCCACCAACCCCGGATGGGAGTGGGGCACCTTCACCGGCTACTTCCTCGAGAAGTCGGTGATCGACGCGCTGCTCGTCACCCTGGAGCTGACCCTGGCCGGCGCGGTGCTGGGCTTCCTCGGCGGCATCCCCCTGGCCGCGATGCGGCTCTCCCGCAACCCCGTGCTGGCCGCGGTCAGCTGGACCTACATCTGGGTGTTCCGGTCCGTGCCACTGATCGTGCAGCTGCTGTTCTGGGCCAACCTCGGCTACCTCTACGACACCCTGCAGATCGGCATCCCGTTCGGGCCCGGCTGGTCGTTCAGCACCACCAACCTGATCAGCTCGTTCGGCGCGGCGCTGCTCGGACTGGCCCTGCACGAGGCCGCGTTCGCCGGCGAGATCATCCGGGCCGGGCTGCTCAGTGTCGACCAGGGCCAGCACGAGGCGGCCGCCGCGCTGGGCCTGCCCCGGCGCCGGCAGTTCCTGCGCATCGTGCTCCCGCAGGCCATGCGGGCGATCCTGCCGAACGCCGCGAACCTGCTGGTCAACCTGCTCAAGAGCACGTCCATCGTGTACGTGCTGGCGATCGGCGAGCTGTTCTACCAGGTCCAGGTGGTCTACGGCCGCAACGGGCGGGTGGTGCCGCTGCTGATGGTCGCCACCGTCTGGTACGTCATCCTCACCGCGCTGCTCTCGATCCTGCAGTACTACGTGGAGCGCCACTTCGCCCGCGGCGCCGTCCGCACCCTGCCGCCCACCCCGTTCCAGCGTCTGAAGGCGGCGATCCGCCGATGAGCACCCCGGTCCTGGAGATCCACGGCGTGCACAAGTCGTTCGGCACCCTGGACGTGCTGCGCGGCATCGACCTGACCGCGCAGGCCGGCACGGTCACCGTGATCCTCGGCCCGTCCGGCTCCGGCAAGTCCACCCTGCTGCGCAGCATCAACCACCTGGAGAAGGTGGACCGCGGCCGGGTCCGGCTCGACGGCGAGCTGATCGGTTACCGGCAGGCCGGCGGAAAACTGCACGAGCTCGGCGAGCGGCACATCCTCGAACAGCGGGCCCGGATCGGCTTCGTCTTCCAGAACTTCAACCTGTTTCCCCATCTCACGGCCCTGGAGAACGTCGCGGAAGCGCCGATCGCGGCCTTGAAAAAGCCCAAAACCCAGGTGTACGACCACGCGCGCGAGCTGCTGGCCCGCGTCGGCCTGGCCGACAAGACTGACGTCTACCCCCGGCAGCTCTCCGGCGGTCAGCAGCAACGCGTCGCGATCGCCCGGGCCCTCGCCCTGGAACCCCGGCTGATCCTGTTCGACGAGCCCACGTCCGCCCTCGACCCGGAACTGGTCGGCGAGGTGCTCGACGTGCTCCGCGACCTGGCCGCGGCGGGCACCACGATGATCGTGGTCACGCACGAGATCGGCTTCGCCCGGGAGGCCGCCGACACCGTGATCTTCATGGACGAGGGCCGGATCGTCGAGCAGGGCCCGCCCGCGCAGGTCCTCGACCATCCCCGCCACGAGCGGACCCAGTCCTTCCTGTCCAAAGTCCTTTAACCCGTTCTCAGGAGCTCCCATGCGTACAAAATTGGTGTTTTTCCTGGTGACCGCGGCGGCGCTGAGCCTGACCGGCTGCGCCGCGCCGGAGGAGAAACCCGCGGCCGCGGCCGGCAATCCATCCGCGTCGGCCGGCCCCGCGCTGAACCTCGGCCCGGAGCAGAACCGGATCGTCCCGGCCAAGGACGAGGCCATCGCGGCGCTGGTCCCGGCGGACATCCGGGCCACCGGCAAGCTCACCGTCGGGGTCGGCGCGGCCGGCTCCGGCTTCCCGCCGCTCGCCTTCACCGCGACCGACAACAAGACCCTGATCGGCAACGAGCCGGACCTCGCCTACGCGGTCGCCGGCATCCTCGGCCTCGAGCCGCAGGTGGACAACGCCTCGTGGGAGAACCTGTTCATCGGCCTGGACAGCGGCAAGTACAACGTCGGCGTCTCCAACATCACGGTCACCGAGGAGCGCAAGAAGAAGTACGACTTCGCCACCTACCGCCTGGACAACCTGGCCTTCGTCACCAAGAAGGGCGCCGGCCTGAAGATCACCGGCCCGGCCGACGTGGCCGGCAAGAAGGTCGCGGTGAGCTCCGGCACCAACCAGGAGAAGATCCTGGTCGAGTGGAGCAAGGAGGCCGAGAAGCAGGGCCTCGAGCCGGTCGACATCTTGTACTACCAGACGAACCAGGCCACCTACCTGGCGCTCGGCTCCGGCCAGATCGACGCCTACCTCGGCCCGAACCCGAGCGTCGCCTACCAGGTCGCGGTCGACGGCAACCTGGAGATCGTCGGCACCTACTCCGGCGCCGGCGCCGCCCGGCAAGGCAAGATCGCGTTCACCACGAAGAAGGACAACGGCCTGGTCAAGGCGCTCGGCGCGGCGACCGACAAGCTGATCCAGAGCGGCGACTACACCAGGATCCTGCAGCGCTGGAACCTGACGAACGAGGCCGTCGCCACGTCCGAGGTGAACCCCGAGGGACTCCCGATCGAGGGCAAGTGACCACGTTCATCGGTTTCGACGACGTGCTGGACAACCCGGCCTGGCACTCGCTGACCGGGGTGCACGCCCGGTTCGCGCAGGTGCACGGCCGGGCGGGCCGATATCAGAGCGACGTGGCGCCGTTCCACGCGCTCGGCACTCCGGAGGATCCGCGGTCCTGGGCCGACCTGGCCACGCTGGTCGAGCCGGAGACCGAGGTGATGCTCGCCGGCCTCGGCGGGCAGGCCCGGCCCGGCTGGGAACCCACCCGCAGCATCCCCGGTGTGCAGCTGATCGACGTGGCGCTGCGGGCGGCTCCGGACCCCTCCGCCGAGGTCCTGGGTGCGAAGGACGTGCCGGAGATCCTCGACCTGATCGGGCGTACCCAGCCCGGCCCGTATCTGTCGCGCACCGTCGAACTCGGCACCTACCTGGGCCTGCGGGACGAGGGGCGGCTGGTCGCGATGGCCGGGGAACGGCTGCACCCGCCCGGGTTCACCGAGATCAGCGCGGTCTGCACGGACCCGGCGTACCGGGGCAAGGGGCTGGCCACCCGGCTGGTCCGGGCGGTCGCGGCCGGGATCCTCGACCGCGGTGAGACACCGTTCCTGCACACCGGGGCGGCCAACACCACGGCGATCCGGCTCTACGAGAAGCTCGGCTTCGAGCTGCGCCGGCACGTGGACTTCACGGCCTACCGGTCGACAACACGTGCCGGAAGGCCTGCGCTGCGGGTGTGAGCGGCCGGTCCCGGTGATGGATCACGCCGATCGGCGGGTGGGACGGAGCGGAGTGCAGGGCCCGGACGACGATCGCCGGGCCCTGATCACTTTCCGCCACCGACCGGGCCAGCAGTGCCACCCCGAGGCCGGCCGCGACCAGCTCGCGGATGCTCTGCGGGCTGTGCGTCTCGAACGGGACCCGGGGCGTGAACCCGGCGGTGCGGGCCGCGTCGTCCAGGATCCAGCGCAGCCCGCTGCCCTCGGGCAGACAGACGAACGACTCGTCCCGCAGCTCGCCGAGGGTGATCCGTCCGGGACCTTCGAGCGGGTGCCCTGGGGGTAACGCGAGGACCAGCTGCTCCTCCGCGAGCGGCAGCGCGTCGAACCGGGGCGGCAGGTCGCTGTGCACCGGGCCGATCACCAGGTCCAGCTCGCCGCCGTCGAGTGCACCGAGCAGACCGGTGACCAGCCCGGACCGCAGCCGCAGCGCGATACCCGGGAACTGATCGTGGAACCGGGCCAGGGCAGCGGGCAGGTCGTACCGGCCGAGCACCGCGGTCGCGCCGACCGTCACCCGGCCGGTCACCACCGCGGTGATCTCCCCCAGCTCCAGCCGGGCGCCGTCCAGCTCGGCGAGCACCCGGCGGGCCCGGGCCACGAACAGCTCCCCGGCCGGGGTCAGCGCCACCCGCCTGGTGGTCCGGGCGAACAGGGCCACGCCCAGCTCGGCCTCCAGCGACCGGATCTGCGCCGAGACCGCGGACTGGGCGACGTGCAGGCGCTCGGCGGCCCGGGTGAACCCGCCGTGCCGGGCCACCGCCTCCACGTAGGTGAGTTGTCGAAGCTCCACCCGTTCATCGTGACGCACGATGAATGCCATCGGGAACGTGTCTTGGACATATCAATCTCCCGGGACCACGCTTGGCGCATGGCTTCCCTTCGCACGATCACCCGCGGCGCGGTCGGTCTCGGTTGCATGGGGTTCTCCCAGGCGTACGGCCCGGCCGACGACCAGCAGTCGATCCGCGCCATCCGCACCGCGCTCGACCACGGCGTGCGGCTCCTGGACACCGCGATGAGCTACGGCGCCGGCCACAACGAGCAGCTGATCGGCAAGGCGATCGCCGGCCGCCCGGACGCCGTGATCGCCACCAAGTTCGGCATCGTCCGCGAACCGTCCGGCACCCGCCTCGACGCCCACCCGGACCGGGTCCGGGACTACTGCGACGCGTCCCTGCACCGGCTCGGCGTCGATGCCATCGACCTCTACTACCTGCACCGCGTCGACCCTTCGGTGCCGGTCGCGGAGTCCGTCGGTGCGATGGCCGACCTGGTCACCGCCGGCAAGGTGCGGCACCTGGGCCTGTCCGAGGTGAGCCCGGCCCAGCTCGCGGACGCCGTCGCGGTGCACCCGATCGCGGCGGTCCAGCTGGAGTGGTCGCTGGCCTGGCGCGAACCCGAGGACGACATCATCCCGGCGGCGCGCACGGCCGGCGCCGGGATCGTCGCCTACAGCCCGCTGGGTCGCGGTCTGCTGACCGGCGCGCTGCCCACCGGCCCGTTCGCCCCCGGCGACTTCCGCGCCGGCGACCCCCGCTTCGCGAACTCGTCGTTGGCGGCCAATCTCCAGGTCGTCGCCGCTCTCGAGGCCAAGGCTCAGGGGTACGGCGTGAGCACCGGCCAGCTGGCCCTCGCCTGGCTGCTGGCACAGGGTGACGACGTGGTCCCGATCCCCGGCACCCGCAACCCCACCCGCATCCTCGAGAACGCCGCCGCCGCGCAGGTCACCCTCACCCCGGCCGACCTGGCCGACCTGAACGAGATCGCCCCCCGCTCGGCCTGGCAGGGCGACCGCCGCTCCTTCGCCGCCCACCACACCACCCGCACCCCCGCACCCCCCACCCCCGCCTGAATGTCCTCCAATGCCGCTCACCTCAAGTTGATCTTGATGGGCGCCGGCGGCCGGAACCGCCCGGCCCGCGAGGTCGTCCCGGTCCGGGCGGTGGCGCGGGTGACCGGATACCGGCGAGTACACGGCCGTGCGCTCGCGGCCGGGATGTAACCGACCCCGGCCGGGATGCAACCGACCCGGCCGGGATGTAACCGACCCCGGCCGGGGGGGGTGAACACGGTGTCTGCCCGGGGAGCATCGGGCCCGATGATCGCCGGCTGGCCGCCCCCTCGATCACCCTGTGGGCGGCGAGGGGTGCACATGCCCGCTCGGATGTGCCTGTCGCTGCTGGGCAGGGCTGTGCGAGTCCGCGTTGCCAGATCGCGTGCCCTCGCCGCCCACCTGGGGGCGCTAGCCGCACGCACCACCTGACCGCGGACCACCACCGCCCCGAACCCGACCCACCGCGGACCCCTGCCGCCCCTTCAGCGCCGAGCGCGGACGGCTGCCGCCCCACCGGTCCCGAGCGCGGACCCCGGCCGTTACAACAACACCGAGCGACGGGACATCCCGGCCCGCAACAACACCCCTACCCACCTGCGCCCGAACACATCGGGAACCACCCCACGACCGCAGAGCCCCACCGAGATCAAACGGCATTGGGGAACACTCGGCTGGTGCTGGTGGTGGTATCCCGGCCGCGGGTAGTCAGCGGCGCACCGGACCGCGACCAGCGGCAACCCTGCCTGGCCAGCCACCCCAGCCATCCACCCACCGCGAGCGGGCAAAAGGCCGACCATGGGCGGAAGCAAGACCGACCACCTGCCACTCGCCACCCGCGGCGGGGTAGGACCACCCCCTCCGGCCACGGCATGGCGGCGAACCCGAACCCGGGCACCAAGGCTGGCCCAGCCACGGGCATGAGGCAGACCCGGGCGCGGACCTGGAGGTGGGGCCGCCGCAGGGGTGCGGGTGGGCTAGATGGTCAGGTCGTGGAGGTGGGTTTCGGCCCAGTCCCGGAGGCCTCGCAACGGGAGGATCAGGCTCGCGCCGAGGGGGGTCAGTTCGTATTCGACGTGCAGGGGGACCGCCGGGTAGACCGTGCGGGTCAGCAGGCCGGCGTCCTCCATGCGGCGCAACGTCTGGGTGAGGACCTTGGGGCTGATGCCCTCCATGTGGCGCTGCAGGGCGCCGAAGCGCAGCGGGCCGTCCTCGAGCGCGCCGACCGCCAGCGTCGTCCACTTGTTGGCGATCAGGTCGAGCAGGCCGCGGCAGGGGCACAGTTCGGCGAAGACGTCGTGCTTGTCGTGTTCGCCGGTGGCGCAGGTGCTGGTCATCCGACCTCCTTACTTTCCGATAGATAGTAGCCGCCCTTGCGGGTAACTACCGCTCCGGGGATAGCTTTCCGGCGTTGCTCCCCCGTTCGGAAGGAAACGTCATGCGAGCCGTCACGCAGCAGGAGTTCGGTGGTCCGTCGGTGCTCCGGGTGACCGAGGTGGACCGGCCCGAACCGCTGCCGACCGAGGTGCTGGTCCGGGTGGTCGCGGCCGGGGTGAACCCGGTCGACTACAAGACCCGGGAGGGCGCCGGGATGGCCGGTGTTCTCGGCACGCCGCCGTTCGTACTGGGTTGGGACGTGTCCGGGGTGGTCGAGGCGGTCGGTTTCGGCGTGCACACCCTCGCGGTCGGCGACGAGGTCTACGGCATGCCGTGGTTCCCCCGCCAGGCCGCCGCCTACGCCGAGTACGTCACCGCCCCGTCCCGCCAGTTCGTCCGCAAACCCGCCTCGGTGGGCCACACCGCGGCCGCCGCCGTGCCACTCGCCGCACTGACCGCGTGGCAGGCACTGACCGCCGCGACCACGATCACACCCGGACAGCGGGTCCTGGTGCACGCCGCGGCCGGCGGGGTCGGGCACTTCGCCGTGCAGTTCGCCAAGCACCTGGGCGCGCACGTGATCGGCACGTCCCGCGCGGCCAACCACGAGTGGCTGCGGACCCTGGGCGCGGACGAGGTGATCGACTACTCCACGACCCGCTTCGAAGAGGCCGCCAAGGACGTCGACGTGGTCCTGGACCTGGTCGGTGACGTGGGCACCGGGGTGCGGTCGGTGGCCGCGCTCGCACCCGGCGGCCTGCTGATCGCGATCCCGGCCGGTGTCGCCCCGGCCGTCGCCGAGGCAGCCGAGGCGGCCCGCGTCCGCGCCGTCCCGTTCCTGGTGGAGCCGGACGGCCCGGCCCTGGCGACGATCGCCGGGCTGATCGATGCGGGACAGGTGCACGTCGAGGTCGCCGCGGTGCTGCCGCTGGCCGAGGCCGCCGAGGCGCACCGCCTGATGGCCACCGGCCGCACCCGGGGCAAGCTGGTCCTGGAGATCTGATCCCGGTGCGGTGAGCCGGGCGCGGTGGTAAGCCGAGGCGCGACACCACGCCCGTCCGGGCCGAGGCCCCCCCGGCCCCGGCTGGTGCTCAGGGGTGTCTCGAGCGCCCGGAGGCACCCCTGTGAACCAGCCGGGGTCCGCAGGCGCGCTGCGGACCGGGCACCGGGACTGCGCAGCGCGAGACCACCACGGGACGCGGCTCGTAGCCTGCGG
>NZ_BOMS01000136.1 GCF_016862315.1 Actinoplanes palleronii
GGTGGCGACCGGACCGGTGGCCCGCGGGAGAGCTTCCAGGGTGGCGGCGACCGTAGTGGTGGCGGCTACCGGGACCGTGGCGACCGTCCGCAGAGCGGTGGCTTCCGTGGTGGCGACCGGGACCGTCCGTCCGGTGACCGTCCGGGCTACCAGGGTGGTGGCGACCGTAGCGGCTTCCGTAGCGGTGGTGACCGTCCGTCCGGTGACCGTCCCGGTTACCAGGGTGGCGGCGACCGCGGTGGATACCGTGACCGTCCCACCGGTGACCGTCCCGCTGGTGACCGGCCGACCGGTGACCGTCCGGCGTACCAGGGTGGCGGCGACCGTGGGGCTTCCCGTGGTGGCGACCGTGACCGTGGCGGCTACCAGGGTTCCGCGCCGCAGGGCCGGGAGACCGAGCGTGTACAGGACGAGAGCGGACAGCCTTCGTTCCAGGCCCCGCGGATCCCGGACGACATCGTCGCGACCGACCTGGACCAGGACGTGCGCGCCGAGCTGGTGAGCCTCTCCCGGGAGATGGCCGAGTCCGTCGCCCGGCACCTGGTGGCGGCCGGTCAGATCATCGACGAGGACTCCGAGCTGGCTCTGCAGCACGCCCTCGCGGCGCGGCGGCTGGCCTCGCGGATCGCTGTGGTCCGGGAAGCTGTCGGCCTCGCGGCGTACGCGGCCGGCGACTGGACGACGGCGATCGCCGAACTCCGCACGTACCACCGGATGAGTGGCAAGCAGACGCACCTGGCCGAGCTGGCCGACTGCGAGCGGGCCCTGGGCCGGCCGGAGCGGGCGATCGACCTGTTCCGCGGCGCCGACGTGGCGAAGCTGGAGAAGGCCGGTGCGATCGAGCTGCTGATCGTGGCGGCCGGCGCGCGGGGTGACCTCGGTCAGCACGAGGCGGCCGTCGCGATGCTCCAGGTCAAGGAACTGACCGCGGAGGAGACTGCCGAGTGGGCGGCGCGACTGCGGTATGCCTACGCGGACGCTCTGCTCGCGGCGGGTCGTCGGGACGAGGCGCGTGAGTGGTTCGTCCGTACGGCCACGGTCGACGAGGACCAGCTCACCGACGCGGCGGACCGGGTGCTCGAGCTCGACGGCGTCACCATCGAGGGTGACGACGACGAGGACGAGGAGCAGGACGACGAGGCCAAGGCCGAGGGCGACCAGCCCGCTGCCGCCGCCGACACGGACGACGACGACGAAGACGACCTCGAGGACGAAGAGGACGACGAGGACTTCGACGACGACGATGACGACGAAGACGACGATGATGAGGACGAGGACGACGAGGTGCCGGCCGCGGTGGCCGAGACCGACGTCAACACCGACGCTCTGACCGTCGAGAAGGTCGACGCCGGCACGTTCGACGCTGACGAGGACGACGCTGACGCTGACGAGGCCGTCGAGGCCGAGCCCGTGAAGGCGAAGTCGAAGAAGGCGAAGGCCGAGCCGGCCACGGACGAGAAGGCCGCCGATGAGGTCACCGGCGGTGAGGACGACCGGTCGCAGGCATGAGTGACCACCTCGCCGGCGGTTACGACCTGGCCGTCTTCGATCTGGACGGCGTCGTCTTCCTGATCGACAAGCCGATCCCGGGCGCGGCCGAAGCGGTCGAGCGGCTGCGCGCGGACGGGACGTCGATCGCGTACGCGACGAACAACGCGTCCCGTCGCGCCGCCGACGTCGCCACGCTGCTCAACGGCATGGGTGTGAGCGCCGAGTCGGCCGAGGTCCTGACCTCGGCCGGCGCGGCCGCCGCGCTGATCGCCGAACATGTACCGGCCGGTTCGCCGGTGCTGGTGGTGGGCGCGGAGGCACTGCGTGGCGAGGTGCGCGACGCCGGGCTCACCCCGGTGGAATCGGCGGACGACGCGCCGGTCGCGGTGGTTCAGGGGTACGGGCCCGAGGTGGGCTGGAAGATCCTGTCCGAGGCGGCGCTCGCGGTTCGTGCGGGCGCCACCTGGTACGCCACCAACACCGACCGCACCCTGCCGAGCCCGCGTGGCCCGCTGCCGGGGAACGGCTCGCTGGTCGCGGTGCTGCGGACCGCCCTGGACCGGGAACCGGACGTGGTGGTCGGCAAGCCGCAACCGGCGCTGTTCACCACGGCGGCCTCGCTCGCCAAGGCGGAGAAGCCTCTGGCGATCGGGGACCGGCTGGACACCGACATCCAGGGCGCCGTCGGCGCCGGGATGGACAGCCTGCTGGTGCTGACCGGCGTCAGCGGCCCGGCGGATCTGCTGGCCGCGTCCGCCGAGCGGCGGCCGACCTTCGTGTCCGCCGACCTGTCCGGCCTGTTCCGCCCGGCGGACCAGGCTCGGGTGCCGGCCGCGGAGGTCGACGGCTGGCAGGTCACCCGCGACGGTGACCGTGCGGTGCTGACCGGGTCCGGTGACCCGGTCGACGCCCTGCGTCTGCTGTGCGGGGTCACCTGGGACGGCGTCCCGGTGGCCAACATCGCGGCGGACTCGGACGAGGCCACCAAGGTGCTGAACGGCTGGGGTCTCTGACCAGCTGACGAACAGAATGCGACAACGTAGCCCCGGCCTTCGGCCGGGGCTACGTCCATTTCCGGCCACGGTGCCCGGTCAGCGCACGGTGCTCGGCTGGGCGTGAGGGGTGCCTCAGGGTGCCGGAGGCACCCCTGAGAACCAGCCAAGACCGGGAGGCGCGCTGCGGCCGGGAGGAGCCGCGGTCTCGCGTCGGCCTCACGGGCGGGACTCGGCTCGTAGCCTGCGGACGGGCGCTCCGTATTCGTACCGGAAAAGGGTGAAGCGGGAGGTGGGCCGCCTTCCGGGGGCGGGCTCAGTGGTGGTAGCGCCGGTGGTCGGGCTGGTGGCGGCGACGGGGGAGCAAGGGCGCTTCGGGGTCGATGTGGAAGATGCCGTCGACTATCGCCACCATGGTGGAGCTCATGTAATCAAAATCGGGCACCGCGACGCTTTCAGCGCGTTGGTGAACGTTCGCGGCGGTGACCGTGCCGTCGATGCACGGGACGTCGGGGCGGACGTGAATCATGATCGCCTCCCAGTTGCCCGGGGCGGCCGTCGTCCGGCGGTCGCTCGCTGTCCTTTCATCGTCGCACCGGCCGAAGCGGCGAGGCCAGCAATGATGCGATTGGCGTAGGAAAGGTCAATTAGGCCGGGTCGCGGTCGAAGGGTGTGGTGTGAGCTCAATTACGTTGCCGCGCGGTGCCCGGCTCTCCGAGGGGTCGTGGCGTGCCCGGCACCACATCATCAGCCGACTGCTCTGGTTCCACGTGCCGGCGTTCCTGGTAGTGGGGATGATCGGGCCGCGGCCGCGCTGGGAGGTCGTGCTGCTCACCGCGGCGGTGGCCGGCTGGGCGGCGCTGATCCCGGTGCTGCCCAGCACGCAGGCGAAGGCGTCGCACACCAGCGTCGGGTTGATCGCCTGCACGTTCGTGGCGATCGAGCTGTCCGGCGGCTCGATGACCGCGCACATCCATCTGTACGCGATTCTGATCTACGTGGCGCTCTATCAGATGTGGGCGCCGCTGATCTCGGCCGTGGTGGTCGTGGTGGTGCACCACGGGGTGCTCGGCCTGCTCGCGCCGGAACGGGTGTTCGGCATGCACCACATGGGGGTGCCCGCGGCGATCGAGCAGGTCGCGGTGCACGCCGGGCTGGCCGCCGTCGAGGTGGTCGGCATCGTGATCTTCTGGCACTTCGCGGAGCAGGCGGAGCGGGAGAACGAGCAACTCGCTGCGGACGCCGAGCAGGCCCGGACGGAGACCGAACGGGCCGAGCGGGCGGCGGGCGAGCGGGCCGCCGAGGATCTGCGGATCCGGTCCGAGGAAGCGGCCGAGCAGGCCCGGCAGATGAACGCGGACGTGGCGTCGATCAGCGCCGAAGCGCACGCGGCGATCTCCGCGGTCGCTGCGGTGGACCGGGAGATGGCCGCGCTGACCGCTTCTGTCCAGGACATCGCGGCCCGGTCGGCGGCCGCGGCCGGCACCGCGTCGGCCGGCAAGGACGCGGCGGCGTCCGCGGGGGAGAAGGTCCGGGCGCTGGAGCGCTCGGTCGGTGAGATCGCTGCGGTGAACGCGATCATCGCGTCGCTCGCCGACCAGACGAACCTGCTCGCGCTGAACGCCACCATCGAGGCGGCCCGGGCCGGCGAGGTCGGCAAGGGGTTCGCGGTGGTGGCCGGCGAGGTCAAGGACCTGGCCCGGGAGACCGCGACGTCGGTGGAACGGGTGAACAAGGTGATCACCGCGATCGTGGCGGAGACCGACGACGTGGCGCAGACGTTCGCCGCGACGACCGGGTCGGTGGACGGCATCCACGCGCTGCAGCTGAACATCGCGTCGTCGGTGGAGGAGCAGGCGGCGGTGCTGACCGAGGTGACCAAGCAGCTCTCCACGGCGACGGCGTCGGCGGATCAGGTGCTGGTGGGGCTGGAGGCGCTGGCGGCCAAGGCCGGCTAGTCGTCACGCAGCCCGACGCAGTCCAGGTCCCAGAAAGTGTGCAGGTAGACCAGGGTGCCGGTGAGTTCCGGGCGGTGCGCGGCGAGTGGCATGACCTGAAAGCCGGGGTCCGGGATGCGCAGCGACGGCTTGCGGAAACCGAGGCCGTCGCCGGCGACGAAACCCTGCCTCGCGTAGTACGCCGGGTCGCCCTCGAGGAAGACCAGCGGGACGTCGCGCTTGTCCATGTCGGCGGCCCCGTGCCGGATCAGGGCGGTGCCGACACCCTGGCGCTGCCGCTCCGGGATGACCGAGAGCGGGCTGAGGACCTGCACCGGGACGAGCTGGTCCGGCGCGTCCAGGATGCTGCGGGTGAACATCACGTGCCCGATCAGGTCGCCGTCGTCGTCGGCCACCAAAGCGTGAAATTCCGGGTCGTCGCGGCGCAGGGCGGTGACCAGGTCGGCGACGACTCGGCCCCGATGGCCGAAGGCGCGGGCGACGAGGTGGTCGACGGCGGCGTGGTCGGCGGGAGTCTCGGGGCGTATCAGCATTCCGCGAGATTATGGGGCGAGGAGTGTGGCGGGCAGCCGAATTTCCGGGGTCTCGTTCCCGATCATTTCGGGGTGTCCGTTCCTGATCTGAACGATCTGCGGTCTCGGCTCGTATCCGCAGATGTGATCAGAGGAGTTTGCGGAGCTTGAGCAGGTCGAACGGGTTCGCCTTGACGGTGACCTGGCGGGACGCGATCGCGCGGGTGACATCCAGCTTGCCCTGGATCAGCGCGATCAGGTCGTCGCCGCCGGCGATCAGGGCGATCTTCGCCTTGGGGTCGTCGCCGTCGGCGATGTCGACCAGCAGGCCGCCGGAGATCCGGGCGTGGAAGGCGGTGTCCAGGTCGGTGACCCGGCAGGCGAGGGTGCGATCGAGGTCGAGCCGGCCGCGAGCCTCGGCATTCGCCGCGAGCTTGGCGGCCAGGTCGTGCAACGCCTGGCGGCACTCGTCCACGGTGGCCATCGGCATCTCCCCTCGCGACACCAGCACCGTACCCCAGGAAGTTGTCGGGAGCTCCCGGTAGCGTGGCACCCGACGTGGCGAGAGGAGGAGAGATCATGCCGGATGCATGGCGGGCTTATCTGGACCTGGCCCTCGGGCTGACCGAGACGCCCCGGAAGAAGGCGCAGAAGGTCGCCGGTGAGTTGCTCAACCGGGGCGGTGCGACCGCGGCGCAGGTGCAGGGGCTGGTCGAGGACCTGCTCTCGGCGGGCATCGCCAACCGTGAGGCGCTGACCAACATCGTGCGGTATGAGGTGGACCGCGCTCTCGGGCGGGTCGGCCTGGCGACCGCGGACGAGGTGGCCGAGCTGACCACACGCCTCCACGATCTGGAGAAGCGGCTGCGGGAGGCTCAGGCTCGCGCGGACGGGGGTGGGCTCGGTGGTCCGATCGCTCCCGCCTCGCCTGGTGCCTCCGCGTCTCCGGCCTCGTCGGCCGGCTCTGTGTCGTCGGGTGGCTCTGCCTCGTCGAGTGGCTCTGTCTCGTCGGGTGGGCCTGTCTCGTCGGGTGGGCCTGCCGCTTCGGCTCGGCCTGCGAAGAAGGCGATCGCCAAGAAGGCGATCGCCAAGAAGGCGATCGCCAAGAAGGCCGTGAAGGCGACGCCGAATGCGATGCCGTCGGCCGGGACGTTGCAGGCCGGACCGCCCGGGAACGCGGCGGCGTCGGTTGCTGGGGTGGGCTCTGCGGCGCTGTCGAGCGCGCCGGTGAAGAAGGCTGCGCCGGTCAAGAAAGCCGCACCCATCAAGAAGGCTGCGCCGGTTGAGAAGGCCGCGCCTTCGATTCCGCCGGCTGACAAGGCTGCGCCGGCTGACAAGGCTGCGCCGGCTGACAAGGCTGCGCCGGCTGGTAAGGCTGTGCGGCCTGCGCCGGTCAAGAAGAGTGCGGCTCCGCGTCCGTCGGCGAAGGCGACCGCGCCGGGATTCACATCGGCTGCGGAGACTCCGGCCGAGAAGGCTCCGGCCGAGAAGGCTCCGGCGAAGCGGGCGCCGCGGAAGACAGCGGCCCAGCGGGCTGGTTCCAGCGTTCCGGATTCTCCGGGTCCGGTGGGCAGCCCGCTTCCGGCCGGGACCGTGGCGTCACCGGTGAGCGAGGTCAAGGAGGCGGCGGCCGTGACCGAGTTGCCGCCCACGGCGGTCACGGCAGCGGCGGCCGCGACGGAGTCGTCGCGCACGGCGGGCAAGGCGGCGCCGAGCCAGCCGACTCGGCGCAAGGCTGCGCCGGGCAAGGCAGCGGCGGCCAAGGCGACGCCGAGCAAGGCCGCACCGAGCAAGGTGGCACCGGTTGCGGCGAGCAAGGCGGCGCCGGTTCGGCGGGCGGCCAAGAAGGCCGCTCAGGTGCCGAGTCAGGCGCAACCCGCCGAGGCGCAACCGGTGGCGGAGAACGCCGGCCGGACCGAGAGCACGGAGGCGTGATCCTGTGACGTTCCCGAACGCCGTGCCCGGCGCGCCGCGCCCGGGCGGTCCTTACCCCGGACCGCAGCCGGGCGGGGCGCGGCCCGGCCCGCAACCGGGTGGCATGCGGCCCGGGCAGCAGCCGGGGCAACACCCGGGGCAGCAGCCCGGAGGTGTGCGGCCGGGGCAGCCGGGTGGTGGGTTCCGGCCTGGTCCGCCGCAGGGTGGGCAGCGGCCGCCGATGCCGCATGCGCCGGCTGAGGCGGTGGCTCCGGGGCCGCAATACCGCATCGGCGCGGACGGCTTGGTGGAGGAGACCGGTCACCCGGCCGTGGACGCGGTGTTAAGTTCGCTCGCCAATGCCGCGCGGCTGGTACCGGGCGAGCAGATCGCCGAGTACGAGGCCGCGCACCAGGTGCTCCAGGAGACTCTGGCCAGCATCGATCGCTGACCGACGTACCAAAAAAGGATCTTGATGGCCCGCCGTGCGCGTCTCGACGCCGAGCTCGTCCGTCGTAAGCTCGCCCGCTCCCGGGAACAGGCTGCCCAGCTCGTGGCGGCCGGCCGGGTGCAGGTCCGGGGGACCGTGGCCCACAAGGTGGCGGCCATGGTCGACCCGGCCGACCCGGTGCTCGTCACCGGGGAGGACCCGCAGACCGAATACGTCTCCCGGGGCGGTCACAAGCTGGCCGGCGCGCTCGCCGCGTTCGGCCGTAAGGGGCTGACCGTCGAGGGGCGGCGCTGCCTGGACGCCGGCGCGTCCACCGGCGGGTTCACCGACGTGCTGCTGCGCGCCGGCGCCGAGCGGGTGGTCGCTGTCGACGTCGGGTACGGCCAGCTGGCCTGGCCGATCCGTACCGACGACCGGGTCGACGTGCACGAGCGGACCAACGTGCGGACCCTCACCCCCGACAAGATCGGCGGAACGGTCGACCTGACCGTGGCCGACCTGTCGTTCATCTCGCTGCGCCTCGTGCTGCCGGCCCTGGCCGCCTGCACCGGGCCGGAGGGTGACCTGGCGCTGATGGTGAAGCCGCAGTTCGAGGTCGGCAAGGAGCGCGTCGGCACGGGTGGCGTGGTGCGCGACTGGCGGCTGCGCGCCGAGGCCGTGCTGGACGTCGCGGCCGTCGCCGCCGGGCTGGGCCTGGGCGTGGTGGACGTGACCGCGAGCCCGCTGCCCGGGCCGAGCGGCAACGTCGAGTTCTTCGTCTGGTTCCGCCGGGACGCCCCGCCCGCCGACCGGGAACACGTGGAAGCGGTGGTCGCCGCCGGCCCGTCCGGCGAGGAGACCCCGGAGGACGGGCCGTCTGCCGAGGCCGCCCCCGGGTCACGGGTGAACAACGCGATCCGGGTACCCAGCAGTCCCGGCGCCGTCGAAGCGGTTGCGCCCGCGGGCCCGGAGCCTGCCGCTGCGGCGACCGCCGGCCCGGAGCCCGCGGCGTGACCGCGCCCGCCGGTCGGAGGACCGTGCCCGCGCCCGCGGCGCACATTGATCAGCCGGTGCCGGCAGTGGAGCCGGGCACGGAGCAGCCGGTGGTGGCCACCTTGGAGGAGAAATGACCCGCTCGGCCCTGCTGGTGACGCACACCGGGCGCCGGCAGAGTACGCAGCACGCCCGTACGGTCGCTCTCGACCTGATCGCGGCGGGTTTCGACGTCCGGGTCATCGCCGACGAGGCGGCTGACCTGGCGTTGCCCGACGAGGTGATCGCGGTCGAGGGACCGGACGCGGCCGAGGGCGTGGAGATCGTGCTGGCGCTCGGCGGTGACGGCACGTTCCTGCGCGCCGCCGAGGTGGCCCGCCCGGCCAAGGCACCCCTGCTCGGCATCAACCTCGGCAAGGTCGGCTTCCTGGCCGAGGCCGAGGTCGAGCACATCGACGAGGTGATCGCCGACATCATCGCCGGTGGCTACGACGTGGACGAGCGGCTCACCCTGGACGTGCGCGCCGAATACGACGGCCGGCTGATCGCCGAGTCCTGGGCGCTCAACGAGGTCACCGTGGAGAAGGGACAGCGCGCGCAGATGCTCGAGCTGCTCGTCGACGTGGACGGCCGGCCGCTGTCCCGTTACGGCTGCGACGGTGTGGTGTGTGCCACACCGACGGGGTCGACGGCGTACGCGTTCTCGGCCGGTGGCCCGGTCGTCTGGCCCGGGGTGGAGGCGCTGCTGCTGGTGCCGATCAGCGCGCACGCGTTGTTCAGCAAGCCGCTGGTGACCGCGCCCACGTCCACGTTCGTGCTGACCGTCGACCCGTACACGTCTTTTGCCGTGCTCTGCTGTGACGGCCGACGCACCTGGGACCTGCCGCCGGGCTCGCAGGTGACCGTCGAGCGGGGCCAGCTGCCCGTTCGGCTGGTCCGCCTGGCCCCGCGTCCCTTCACGGACACCCTGGTGGCGAAGTTCGAGCTGCCGGTGGTCGGCTGGCGGGGTAATCGACGCTGATCAGAAACACCCACGCTGGGCAATTGTCGGGGGGCACCACTACCCTCTGCCCTGTGCTGGAGGAACTGCGTATCACCGGACTGGGCGTCATCGACGACACGACGCTGCGGCTGACGTCGGGTATGAACGTGATCACCGGCGAGACCGGCGCCGGTAAGACGATGGTGGTGACCGGTCTCGGACTGTTGTTCGGTGGCCGGGCCGACGCCGGTCGGGTCCGTGCCGATCCGGGGCGGGCCGTCGTCGAGGGCCGGCTCAAGCTGCGCGGCACCCTCGGCGACGCGGTCCGCACCCGGATCACCGACGCCGGGGGTGAGACCGACGAGGACGGGTCGCTGCTGCTGAGCCGCACGGTGACCGCCGAGGGGCGGTCCCGGGCGCACGTCGGCGGCCGGAGCATGCCGGTGTCCACGCTCGCCGAGCTGGGCGAGCAGGTGCTGGCCGTGCACGGCCAGTCCGACCAGTTGCGTCTGCTGCGCCCGAGCGAGCAGCGGTCCGCGCTGGACCGGTTCGCCGGCGCCGGGCACGAAAAGCTGGTGGAGAGCTATCGCGAGGCGTTCAGCCGCTGGCGCCGGGTGGTCGACGACCTGGCCGACCGCCGGCGCAACGCCCGGCAGCGCTCGCAGGAGGCCGACCTGCTGAAACTCGGGCTCGACGAGATCACCCGGGTCGACCCGCAGCCGAACGAGGACGAGGACCTGCGCGCCGAGGTGCAGCGGCTGGAGCACGCCGAGGGGCTGCGCACTGCCGCCGCCCTGGCCGCTCAGGCGCTCGCCGGCGGCGTGGAGTCGGCCGACGACACCCCGGATGCCACCACCCTGCTCGGCACCGCCCGGCGCACGCTGGAGGGGCAGTCCGGCGTCGACCCGAAACTGGGCGAGCTGGCCCTGCGGATCGAGGAGGCGGCCACCCTGGTCGGCGACGTCTCCTCGGAGCTCTCGGCGTATCTGAGCGAGCTGGACGCCGACCCGGCCCGGCTCGAGGCGATCTACGAGCGCCGGGCCGCGCTGCGCGGCCTGACCCGCAAGTACGCCGACGACATCGACGGCGTGATCGTCTGGGCGGAGAACGCGAAGACCAAGCTGGCCGACCTGGACAACTCCGACGAGCTGCTCGAGGAGCTGGACAAGGAGCGCCAGCGGCTGGCCGCCACGGTCGGTGAGCTGGCCGGCCGGTTGACCGCGGCCCGGCGCGACGCCGCGGTCCGGTTCTCCGAGGCGGTCAGCGTGGAGCTGGCCGGGCTGGCGATGCCGCACTCCCGGGTCGAGGTGGCGGTCATCACCCGCGCGCCGAGCCGGGACGAGCCGTCGGTGACGGTCGACGGGCAGGAGCTGGCCGCCGGCGCGGACGGCGCCGACGAGGTGGAGCTGCGGTTGCTGGCCCATCCGGGCGCGCCGTCGCTGCCCTTGCAGAAGGGCGCTTCCGGTGGTGAGCTGTCCCGGGTGATGCTCGCCATCGAGGTGGTGTTCGCCGGGGCCGGTGGACCGCCAACGCTGGTCTTCGACGAGGTCGACTCCGGGGTCGGTGGCACGGCCGCGGTGGAGATCGGCCGGCGGCTGGCGCGGCTCGCCCGTACGCATCAGGTCCTTGTCGTCACGCACCTCCCGCAGGTCGCCGCGTTCGCCGACCGGCACCTGGTGGTGGCGAAGGACACCGGTGGCGCGATCACCACGAGCGGTGTCCGGATCGTTGAGGAGACCGAGCGAGCGCGGGAGTTGTCCCGGATGCTGGCCGGCCTGCCGGATTCGGACCTGGGTATCGCCCATGCGGAGGAGTTGCTGGCCGTCGCCGGGCGTGAGAAACGTGGTTGAAAAGACCGTTTTGTCAATGAGCTAGAGCATGTCTAACGGGGGCCGTGTGAAGCGGCGTGTCAGGATGGCCGGGATGCGACTTCCCACCTTGCGCCGTGTGCGCACCAGCGAGCCGGGCCGGGTTTCCGGCGTTGCCCGGCTCGACCGGCGCACCAAACGGCTGACCGGGCGGCTGCGGCCCGGCGAGATCGCCGTGATCGACCATGTCGACCTGGACCGCGTCGCGGCCGACTCGCTCGTCGCGTCCGGGGTGATCGCGGTGCTCAACGCCAAGCCGTCGATCTCCGGGCGGTACCCGAACCTGGGCCCCGAGGTGCTGATCCAGGGCGGCGTGGCGCTGCTCGACAACCTCGGCGAGGAGGTCTTCGCCGGGTTGCGCGAGGGCCAGGTGATCAGCATCGAGGGCGACCAGGTGCTGCTCGACGGCAAGCCGGTCGCCACCGGCATCCGGCAGGACGCGGAGACCGTGGCGGCGTCGATGGCCGAGGCGCGTGAGGGCCTGTCGGTGCAGCTCGAGGCGTTCGCCGCGAACACCATGGACTACCTCAAGCAGGAGCGTGACCTGCTCCTCGACGGGGTCGGCGTGCCCGACGTGGAGACCCGGATCGCCGGGCGGCACGTGCTGATCGTGGTCCGGGGGTACGACTACAAGGAGGACCTCGACGTCCTCCGGCCGTACATCCGGGAGTACAAGCCGGTGCTGATCGGTGTCGACGGCGGCGCCGACGCGCTGGTGGAGAACGGCTACACCCCCGACATGATCATCGGGGACATGGACTCGGTCACCGACGACGTGCTGCGCTGCGGCGCCGAAGTGGTCGTCCACGCGTACCCGGACGGGCGCGCGCCGGGTCTGGAGCGGGTCAGCAACCTGGGCGTCGACGCGCTCACCTTCCCGGCCGCGGCGACCAGCGAGGACCTCGCGATGCTGCTCGCCGACGAGAAGGGCGCGTCGCTGATCGTGGCCGTCGGCACGCACGCCAACCTGGTCGAGTTCCTCGACAAGGGCCGTGGCGGCATGGCGTCGACGTTCCTGACCCGGCTCAAGGTCGGTGGCAAGCTGGTCGACGCCAAGGGCGTCAGCCGGCTCTACCGGCAGAACATCTCCGGCTCGGCGCTGCTGCTGCTGGTCCTCTCGGCGATGGCCGCGATGGCCTCGGCGGTGGCGGTCTCCACGGTGGGCAAGGCCTATCTGACCGTGGTGTCCGAGTGGTGGGACAATCTCGTCTTCCAGCTGGGCAATCTTTTCTGAGGGCGTCGTGATCAACTTCCGGTACCACGTGGTGTCACTCACCGCGGTATTCCTCGCCCTGGCGATCGGCCTGGTGGTCGGCACCGCCGCGCTCAACGGTCCGGTCTCGGAGAACCTGAAGAACCGGCTCACCGAGCTCAACAAGGACAACAACGTCAAGCGCGACCAGGTCAACCAGTACAAGGACGAGCTCAGCCGGAACCAGGAGTTCGCCGGCGGGATCGCACCGTACGTGCTGGCCGGCAAGCTGACCGCCCGCAAGGTCGCGGTGGTGGGGCTGCCCGGCGCCAAGGACTCGGTCGAGGGCGTCGTGAAGATGCTCAACGTGGCCGGTGCGACGATCACCGCGCGGGTCACCTTCGAGGACAAGCTGATCGACCCGAACTTCGCCAACGAGTTGCTCGACCTGGCCGACCAGTCGTCGCAGCCGACCATCGGCGCGGTGGGCCTGCCGCAGAACAGCGACGGCGTGGAGACCGCCAGCGCGCTGCTCGCGCTCACCCTGCAGAGCAGCACGGCGCCGGCGACACCGGCCGCACCGGGTGACGTGACCGCGGTGCTGACCGCGTTCACCAAGGCCGGTTACATCTCGGTGGACGACGACGCGGTCGGCGGCGCCGAGGTGGTCGTGCTGGTCGCCGGCGCTCCGGCGACCGACCAGGACGCCTCGAAGAAGGCGGCCAACAACGTCAAGGTGGCCGACCAGTTCAGCAAGAACCACCGCCCGCTCGTGGTGGCCGGGGACAGCGCCGGGGACAGCAACCTGGTCGCCGCGGTCCGCAGCGACCCGACGCTGGTCAAGGAGATCTCCACGGTGGACAACGTGAGCACCGTGCAGGGTCAGGTGGTGACCGCGATGGCCACTCACGAGCGGCTGGTGCTGAGCCGGATCGGTCAGTACGGCCTCGCCGCGGGAGCCACCTCGGTGGTGCCGTCGGCGGGCCCGTAGGGCAGACTCCAGCCATGGCCTTCCTCCGCTCGCTCGGGACCGGCGCGCTTGTGGCACGTGCCGTGCTCGGCTGGGTGCGTCGTGACCCGAACGCCGGTGACCTGCGCCGGACCAACTTCCACGGGCGGACGGTCACCCTGGCCGGCGGTCCGGCCCTGGCGGCCGGCGCCACCCTCGGCGCGGCTGCCGGCGCACCGACCGGCCGGCTCGCGGCCGCCGCGGTGACGGCCGGTGCGGTCAGCGGCGCGGTCGGCCTCTACGACGACATCGTCGGCAACCGCCCGGAGCAGAAGACCGCGAAGGGTTTCGCCGGTCACCTCGGCGCGCTCCGCGACGGCCGGGTCACCAGCGGCCTCGTCAAGATCGGCGGGGTGGGCGCGGCCGGTCTGGTCGCCTCCGCGCTGATCGGCAGCCGTCGCACCGGCCGGTTCGGCCGCGGCGCCGACGTGCTGCTCGGCGCCGGCGTGATCGCCGGGACGGCGAACCTGCTCAACCTGCTCGACCTGCGCCCCGGGCGGGCGATCAAGGCCGGTCTGCTGCTCGGCGCGCCGCTCGCGGTGGGCCGGGGCGCGTCGATGACCGCCGGCACGCTCGGCGCGAGCGCCGCCCTGCTCCCGGCCGACCTGAACGAAGAGATCATGCTCGGCGACTCCGGGGCGAACGCCCTCGGCGCGCTGCTCGGCGTCGCGTTCACCGCCCGCACCGGCACGCTCGGCCGGCTGACCGCGCTCGCGGCCCTCGCCGCGCTCACCGCGGCCAGCGAGAAGGTCAGCTTCACCAAGGTCATCCAGGACACGCCGTGGCTGCGGCGCCTCGACGAGCTCGGCCGCCGGCCTCCGCAGGCGTGACGTCCCCGAACGACGCCGACGCCGCCCCCGCGACGCCGGCCGACCCCGCCACTCCCGGTTCGCCGCCCGCCGCCAGGTCCGATGCCGCTTCCGGCCGCTCCGTTTCCGGTACGGCGGCCAAAGTCGCCGGCGCAGCCGTCCTGATCACTCTGCTCACCGTGCTGGCCCGGATCGCCGGTTTCGGGCGCACCCTGGTCTTCTTCTACACCGTCGGTGAGGGCGGCGACGCCAACCTGCCCGACCTCTACTTCGCCGCCAACACGGTGCCGAACGTCATCTTCGAGCTGGTCGCGGGTGGCGCCCTGGCCAGCCTGGTGGTGCCGCTGCTGGCCGGCGCGGTCGCCGCCGGTGACCGTCGCCGGGTCGGGCAGATCAGTTCCGCGCTGCTCACCTGGATGCTGGTGCTGACCGTCCCGCTCGCCGTGGTGATCGCTCTGGCGGCCGGCCCGATCACCGGGCTGCTGGACGGGGTGACGCCGGAGCACCAGGAGATCGCCGCCCGGATGCTCCGGATCTTCGCGCCGCAGCTGCCGCTCTACGGCGTCGGCATCGTGCTGACCGGAGTGCTGCACGCGCACCACCGGTTCGCCTGGCCGGTGATCGCGCCGCTGCTGTCCAGCGTCACGGTGATGGCCGCCTATCTGACCTACGCCGCCGTCGACGGCGCGCGCACCGACTTCCCCGGGCTGACCACCGCCGGCGAGCTGATCCTCTTGGTCGGCACCACGCTCGGCGTGGTCGTGCTGACCCTGAGCCTGCTGATCCCGCTGCGCAAGCTGCGGGTGCGGCTGCGGCCCGGCCTCCGGTTCCCCGGCGACGAGGGCCGCCAGGCGGTCCGGCTCGGCTGGGCCGGCGCGGTCACCGTCGGCGCGCAGCAGGTGGTGGTGGCGCTGATCGTGACGCTGGGCGCGCAGCAGCTCGGCCGGTACACCGGCGCGCAGACGGCGTTCCTGCTGCCCTGGGCGCTGCTCGCGGTGCCGCTGGCGACCGCGGTCTACCCGCGGCTGGCGGATGCCGCGGTGCGCAAGGACGAGGCGGCCTACGCCGGCGCGCTGTCCGGCACCGCCCGGTCGATCGTGCTGCTCGCCGGGTTCGGCACTGCCGCGCTGGCCGGGCTGGCCGGTCCGGCCGCGGTCCTGATGGGCGCTCGCGGCGCGGCGCCGGGCATCGTGGGCTTCGCCCCCGGGCTGCTGGGTTACGCGTTGTTCGCGCTGCTGTCCCGGGCGCTCTACGCGCGTGGCGCGACTGTCGCGGCCGCGGTCGCGTCCGGGACCGGATGGCTGTTCGCCGGGGTCGCGGTCGTGGTGGTCACCACGATGGCCTCGGGCCGGGCCGAACTCGCCGGGCTGGGCCTGGCCAACGCGCTGGGCATGTCGGTGACCGGGTTGCTGCTGGTCCTCGCGGTGCGGCGGCAGGCCGGCTCGGACGCGCTGGCCGGGCTTCCGCGCGCGCTCATCGCCGCTGTCGTCGCAGCCGCTGCGGCCGGTCTGGCCGGGTGGGGTGTGGTGGCCGGCCTGACCGCGGCCTTCTGGCCCGCAGCGGGCATCCTCGGCAGCCTGGTCGAGGGTGTGCTGGGCGGCCTCGCGGTCGTCGTGGTCTTCGTCGCGGTGGCTTTCCTGCTGGACCGGCGGGACCTCAGCCCGCTGGCCGGCACGCTGACGAGACGGTTGCGCAGATGATCCGGCTGGCTCCCAGAGGTCTTTCCCGCCCGTGATAGACACCTGAGAGCCAGCCGACGAGCGGTGGGTGGGCTGGTTGTCAGGGGTGTGTCACAGCGGTTGAGGCACCCCTGAGAGCCAGCCGACGAGCGGTGAGTGGGCTGGTTGTCAGGGGTGTGTCGCGGTGGTTGAGGCACCTCTGAGAGCCAGCCGGCTTGCGGTGGGTGGGCTGGTTGACGGACCCCGGGGGAACGGGCGGGGACGGGGACGTGTGAGGGTTGTCCGACGGATTGCCGGGACGCGGAAATCCGCCCAGAGAGGGGTATGACGTTCGTGAGCAGCGACGACGGCTGGAGCGGTTCGGTCGTGCTGGTGCTCGGCTCCGCCACCGGCGGCACCGGCGGGCACGTCCTCTCGCTGGCCCGCGGACTTGTCGCGGCCGGCTGCCGGGTGCTGGTCTGCGGCCCGGCCGCCAACGACGAACACTACGGCTTCACCACGGCCGGAGTGGAGTACTCACCGCTGGAGATCCCGGCCGACCCCGGCCCGCAGGACTCCGGCGCGATCCGGGCGCTGCGCCGCGCGATCGCCGGGCGGGACGCCGACGTCATCCACGCGCACGGGCTGCGCGCCGCCTTCGTGGTGTCCCTGGCCCGCACCGGGGTGCCGCTCGTGGTGACCTGGCACAACGCCGTACTGGCGAAGGGTCTTCGGGGTCAGGCCGGCGCGCTGGTCGAACGGATCGTGGCGCGCAACGCCGATCTCACCCTGGGCGCCTCCGAGGACCTGGTCGAGCGGGCCGTGCTGATGGGCGCGAAGAACGCCCGGCTCGGCCCGGTGGCCGCACCCGAGCTGCGCTCGCCGAAGCGCACCCGGCAGGCGGTCCGCGCCGAGTTCCGGATCAAGGGGAACACCCCGCTGATCCTGTCGGTCGGCCGGCTGCACCCGCAGAAGCACTACGACCTGCTCGTCGACGCGGCCGCCCGGTGGCGTGACCTGGACCCGTCGCCGGTGGTCGTGGTGGCCGGCTCCGGGCCGAGCTACATGCCGCTGGCGCAGCGGGCGTCGCGCGAACACGCCCCGTTCCACCTGCTCGGGCACCGGGGGGACGTACCCGACCTGCTGCTCGGCGCCGACCTCGCGGTGGTCACCAGCGACTGGGAGGCCCGGCAGCTGTTCGCCCAGGAGGCGTTGCGGGCCGGTGTGCCGCTGGTCACCACCGCCGTGGGCGGGTTGCCCGGGCTGGTCGGTGACGCCGCGGTGCTGATCCCGCCGAAGGACCTGGACGCGCTGGACCGGGCCGTACGCGATCTGCTGAACGATCCGCAGCGTCGCGCGGACCTGGCCGCCCGCGGTCCCGTGCAGGCCGCGACCTGGCCGGACGAGCTGGCCGTGGTGACCGCGGTCCGGGTCGCGTACGCCGAAGTGACCGCGTCGTGACCGGCCGCCTCGATCGGATCAAGCGGGTCCGCCCGCCGGGTGCCCCGCGTGATCGTCGCGCCGCGGACTGGGTGCCCTACCTGCTCGTCGTGCTGGTCGCGGTGGCCAGCCTGATCGGGCTGACCATCCGCCCGACCGGCGAGACGAAGCGTGGCACCGCGGACTTCGTGGTGGTCGCCGCCGCGGCCGGTCTGCGCTGGGACGACCTCGACCCGCAGCGCACCCCGGCACTCTGGGCGGAGGCCGGCAAGGGCTCGACCGGCTGGCTGTCGGTGCGCTCGGCGCACCAGGCGACCTGCCCGTCGGACGGCTGGCTGACGCTGGGCGCCGGCAACTACGCGGCCTGGGACACCCAGGCGGTGCACGGCAAGTGCCCGGCCGCCGTGCCGGAGGTGACCCGCCCGGACGCCATCGGCGCGAACGTGACCGCGCAGCGCGCCGTGGTGCGCACCAATCAGGACAAGCTGCCCTACGGTACGACCCCGGGCGCCCTGGCCGAGTCGGTCCGCTGCACGGTGGCGATCGGCGCGAACGCGGCGATCGCGGCGGCCCGCCCGTTCGGCCGGGTCGACCAGTACGCCGAGACGCTGCCCGCCGACCCGAAGAAGCTGCTCTCCGAGTGCGTGCTGAGCTTCGTCGACCTGGGCACCATCACCGGTTCCGGCGCGGAACGGCAGGCCGCGGTCGCCGCCGCCGACGCCACCCTGGCCCGGATCCTCGCGGCCCGCCCGGACCGGTCGCTGATGCTGATCGCCGGGGTGGCCGACACCGAGAGCACCTCGCGGCTGCACATGGCGATCGCCGAGGGCGACGGCTGGGAGGGTGGCTGGCTCACCTCGGCCGGCACCGGCCGGGACGGCTACCTGCAACTGGTCGACCTGGCGCCGACCGTGCTGGCGGCGCTGAGCCGGTCCGCGCCGGAGAAGCTGTTCGCCGGGTACGCGGCGAGCGTCTCCACCGGCCGCCCGGCCGACGTGGCCACCGCGATGCAGGGGCGCAACGACGCGGACCAGCGGGCGATCGCCCAGCGGGGCGTGGCGTCGATCTTCTTCGCCGTGCTGGCCGGCATCGAGGTGCTGCTGTTCCTGGCGATCGTGCCGCTGCTGATGCGGGCCCGCCGGCACGCCGGTCCGGCCGCACCGCCCGGCCCGCCGGCGCGGCTGGTGGCGCTCGCCGAGGCGGCCCTGATCGCGGCCGCGCTGGCCATCCCGGCGGCGCTGGTCGCCGACGTGGCGCCGTGGTGGAGCAGTGCGCATCCGGCCTGGATGTTCGGTGGCGCGACGTTCGGGCTGATGCTGGCCGGCACCCTGGCGGTGCGGCTGACGCCGCGGTACCGGATGACGTTGTGGCCGATGGGCGCGGTGGCCGCGATCAGCGCCATCGTGATCGTGGTGGATCTGCTGACCGGGGCGCGGCTGCAGCTCAACGGCGTGGCCGGCTACTCGGCGACGCACGGGGTGCGCTACACCGGCCTGGGCGGTGTCGGCCTGGGCGTGTTCGTGGCCGGGCTGCTGCTGACCGCCGGCTCCGTCGCCCAGTACGTGGGCCGGACCTGGCGGCCGGTGGTGGTGGTGCTGCTCGGCGGGCTGGGTGTGGTGATGGTGGGCAGTCCGTACCTGGGCGCCGACCCGGTCGGCGCGATCGCGGTGACCGCCGGGGTGTGCGTGGCGGCCGCGATCAGCTCGGGGGGCTGGCTGACGTTCCCGCGGTTCGCCTGGTCGGCCGTCGCCGGGCTGGCGGTGACCGCCGGGTTCGCGGTGCTCGACCTGAACCGGGCGCCCCTGGAACAGGGCACCCTGGGCCGGTTCCTGTCCGCGCTGGGCAGCGGTACGGCCGGCCCGGCCATGCAGCGCGCCGCCGCGGCGAACGGGCAGGCCCTGCTGGACAGCCCGCTGAGCCTGCTGGCCGTCGCCGGAGCGGTGATGCTGGCCTTCTGCCAGTTCTCCCCGTGGGGCGGCCTGAACCGGGTCTACGGGCTGCACCCGGCGGTCCGGGCGGCGATCTCCGGCACCGCGGTGGCGTCGATCACGGCCGGGATCCTCGGCGGCACCGCCCTCGGGGTGGCCGGCGCGGCGGCCGCGACAGCGGTTCCGGTGGCCGTTTTGACTGCTTTGCGGGTATTGCTGCATGCCGCGGATCGGACTACGCCACCCGGCGAGAGCGACGGTCCGGGCGGCCCGTTGTTGCGCAAAGCCGACGAGGGTGAACTGACAGTGACCGAATCGGCCGGCTGACACGCGCGCCGACCAGCCCGAACGCCGCGCGCCCGGCAATCAGTGTTACGGTGAATTCCCGTGGATGGGCGCTGACGCCCGGTCTGCACGAACCGGAATACGGCGACCACGGGAGCGGGCCTTGGCCTCAACAGTGCGCGACACTCGGCACATCTTTGTCACCGGGGGCGTCGCCTCCTCGCTGGGCAAGGGCCTCACCGCCTCTAGCCTCGGCAATCTGCTCACCGCCCGCGGACTCCGCGTCGTGATGCAGAAGCTCGACCCTTATCTGAACGTCGACCCGGGCACGATGAACCCGTTCCAGCACGGTGAGGTCTTCGTCACCGAGGACGGCGCGGAGACCGACCTGGACGTCGGCCACTACGAGCGCTTCCTGGACCGGGACCTGTCCGGCAAGGCGAACGTGACCACCGGCCAGGTGTACTCGGCGGTCATCGCGCGGGAGCGGCGGGGTGAGTACCTCGGCGACACCGTCCAGGTCATCCCGCACATCACCAACGAGATCAAGAGCCGGATCTTCGCGATGGCGGATCCGGACGAGAACGGCAACGTCCCGGACGTGGTGATCACCGAGGTCGGTGGCACCGTCGGTGACATGGAGTCGCTGCCGTTCCTCGAGGCGATCCGGCAGGTCCGCCACGAGGTGGGCCGCGATCACGTGTTCTACCTGCACGTGTCGCTGATCCCGTACCTCGCGCCGTCGGGCGAGCTGAAGACCAAGCCGACCCAGCACTCGGTGGCGGCGCTGCGCAACATCGGTATCCAGCCGGACGCGCTGATCTGCCGCAGCGACCGGGAGATCCCGGAGAAGATGCGGCAGAAGCTGTCGCTCTACACCGACGTGGACGTCGAAGCCGTCATCGCCTGCCCGGACGCGCCGAGCATCTACGACATCCCGAAGGTGCTGCACGACGGCGGCCTGGACGCCTACGTGGTGCGCCGGCTCGGCCTGTCGTTCCGCGACGTGAACTGGAAGACCTGGAACGACCTGCTGGAGCGGGTGCACCACCCGAAGCGGACGATCACCATCGCGCTGGTCGGCAAGTACGTCGACCTGCCGGACGCGTACCTCTCGGTCACCGAGGCGATCCGGGCGGCCGGCTTCGGCAACACCGTGAAGATCCAGATCCGCTGGGTGCCGAGCGACGACTGCGTGACGCCGGCCGGCGCCGCGACCGCGCTCAAGGGCGTCGACGGCATCGTCATCCCGGGCGGCTTCGGCGTCCGCGGGATCGAGGGCAAGGTCAACACCTCCCGGTACGCCCGGGAGAACGGCATCCCGATCCTCGGCCTCTGTCTCGGCCTGCAGTGCATGACCATCGACGCGGCGCGCAACCTGGCCGGGCTGGCCGGCGCGAACTCGCTGGAGTTCGACGAGACCGCGACGTACCCGGTGATCTCCACGATGGCCGACCAGGAGGACATCGTCGCGGGCAAGGGCGACATGGGCGGCACCATGCGGCTGGGCGCCTACCCTGCGACGCTCACCGAGGGTTCGATCGTGGCCGAGGTCTACGGCTCGACCGACATCTCCGAGCGGCACCGGCACCGGTACGAGGTCAACAACGACTACCGGGACAAGCTGGCCCAGTCCGGCCTGATCTTCTCCGGCACCTCGCCGGACGGCCGGCTGGTCGAGTTCATCGAGCTGGACCGGGCCGTGCACCCGTACTTCGTGGCCACCCAGGCGCACCCGGAGCTGAAGAGCCGCCCGACCCGCCCGCACCCGCTCTTCGACGGCCTGGTCCGGGCCGCCGTGGTCTACGCCGCCGCCGACGAGCTGCCGGTCGAGCCGGTCGAGGCCTCTTGATGGCGTTCGAGCACGAGACGGTCACCCGGACCGAGCGGTACCGGGGTCCGATCTTCGACGTGTTCACCGACGAGGTGACCATGTCGGACGGCGGCACCGCCAAGCGCGACGTGGTGCGCAACCGCGGCGCGGTCGTCGTGGTGGCGCTCGACGAGGACGGCCGGGTGGTGCTGATCAAGCAGTACCGGCACCCGCTCGGCGCCAAGATCTGGGAGCTGCCGGCCGGGCTGCGCGACGTCGAGGACGAGGAGCCGGCGCTGACCGCGGCCCGCGAGCTGGCCGAGGAGGTGGACCTGGCGGCCGGCCGCTTCGACAAGCTGGTCGAGCTGCACACGTCGCCCGGGTTCAGCACCGAGCACGTCCTGATCTACCTGGCCCGGGACCTGACCGAGGTCCCGGCGCCCGAACGGCACCGGCGCACCGAGGAGGAGGCCGACCTCGAGGTGGTCCGGGTCGACCTGGACGAGGCGGTCGCCATGGCGCTGCGTGGCGAGATCACGAATGCGGCCGCGGTGGCCGGGCTGCTCGCCGCGGCCCGGTTCCGCGACGCCGGCTGAGAAGCGACGCCGGCTGAAAGACGCCGCCGGGCACCTCGTGCCCGGCGGCGGCACTGTCTCTAAGAGCGATCCGCCTCTAAAGAGCGAAGGGCGGCCGCACAGGCCGCCTGCCACGCCTCGTCCTGCCGCACCCCGTTGTTGCCGGCCGACGTCTTCCACTGGCGCAGCGGCGCGTCGACCGCGGCGCGCAGCACCGGGATCGCGGCCGCCGCGTCCGGGCCGATCTCGGCCAGGCAGGCCAGCGCCTTGCGCCCGCGCGGGTTGCACTCCAGGTGGGGCAGCAGCACCGGGACGACCGGTCCGGCATCCCCGGTGACCGCCCAGTACGCGATCGCGGCCTCGGTCGGCTCCCAGTAGTCCTCCGAGCCGAACAGCGCGCGCAGCGCCCCGGCGAACTCGGCCCCGGCCGGTCCCAGGTCGCCGATCAGCGCCCGGGCGTCGGCACCGTGCGCGTCGGCGCGCAGCAGCTCGAGCGCGCCGGCCGGCTCGCCGGTGATCCGCCAGATCGCCCGGGCCGCCTGGAACCGGGTCCGGTGGTTGTCACCGGCCCGCAGCGCGGCCAGCTCGGGCAGCGCCGCCGCGGCGCCCGGCCCGAGGTCGCCGAGGACCTGGCAGACCGCGTCCGGGTGGGTGGCCGCCTGCCGCCGCAGCACCGGGATCAGCTCGCCGGCCGGGGTGCCGGCCCGCCCCGCCGCCTCGATCAGCGAGCTCCGCCGGTGGCCCGGCGGGGTGGCCTCGATCGCCGCGGCGAGCACGCCGCGGCAGGCGACCGCCCACGGGCCGAGCTCCTTGAGGGCGTCGCCCAGCCGGTCGAGGCGTCCGGCCGCGATGATCTGCGCGAGGTGGGCGTCGGCGCGCGGGTCGTGCAGGGCGCAGAGCGCGGTCAGCAGGCCGGTGTACTCGTCGCTGGGTAGCGCCGCCCACAGCCGGTCGGCGATCGCGGCGGTGGCCGAGCCGGCCGCCGCCACGTGCTGCCGGGCCCAGTACCTGACCTTGCCGGCCGGGTCGTCGAGGGCGTCGGCGAGCGGCCCGGTCAGCAGCGCCGCCGCCGGTCGCCAGAGCAGCAGCGGCTCGTCGGCGGCGTACGCGGCGGCCTCCCGGACCGCTTCCACCGGGTGCCGCAGCCAGCCGGTGACCAGCCGGACCTGCAGCTCCCAGCGGGGCCGCAGCCGGCGCAGCACCCAGACCAGCGCGTCGTCGTAGTCGGCTCCGGCCAGCTGCTCGATCAGCTCCAGCGCGTCCGGCGCGTCCCGTTCCAGGATCTGCACCACCGGGCCGGGCAGCGGCGTCGCGGTGTCCGCCGCGGACAGCACCAGCGCGGCCGCGAGCCGGACCAGCGGCGCGGGGTCGGCCAGCCGGTCGTCGGCGGTGTCACCGCGGCTGCCGAGGGCCATCACGGCGGCGGCACGCACCCGGTCGGCGCGGTCGGCGACCGAGGCCGTGCGCAGCGCCGCGGACGCGCCGCCGGCGACCGCCGGGCCGAGCGCGCCGATCAGGGTGGCGGCGGCGGCGCGCACCTCGTCGTCCGGGTGCGCGGCGAGCAGCCGCAGGTAGCTGGGCAGGCCGACGGTGACCGCGGTCCGGGCGGCGGCCGTCAGGTGCTGCCCGCGGGGGGAGCTGGCGCTCGCGATGTCGGTCAGCAGCACCAGCAGGCTCTGCGGGTCAGCGGCCGGAGCGTCCAGGATCCGGATCAGGAACGGCACCGACGACGCCGTCGCTTCGCCGAGCGTGCCCTGGTCGCACAGCTCGCCGAAGAGGTCGTCGAACGCGGCGGAGTCACCCGCGGCGACCGACCGGAGCAGGTCCGGGACGTTCTCCGCGGTCAGTGCCGCCCAGTCCACCAATGCAAGATCGTTCAACACAGGAAAGGGTCCACCAAAGCAAGATCGTTCAGCACAGGAACGAAAGTACAGGGGACCCGCGGCCGGTACACGAATCCACGGGGCCGGGCGGTCCCCCATCTGGTGATATTTGGCGCAACGTGGTAGCCATTGATCCGTTGGGCGCTTGATGGTCCGATGTATCACGATGATCGATATGCGGGGTGTCCTCGGAAAGATCCTGCCGGCGCCCGGACTGCCCCGGATGCTCGCTGCCCAGAACGCGCTGTGGGGTGTCGGCACCGGCACGTTCCTGGCCGGCAGCGTGGTCTTCTACAGCCTCTACGTCGGGCTCACCCCGGTGCAGATCGGTATCGGTCTCTCCTGCGCCGGGTTCGCCGCGCTGGTCGGGTCGTTGCCGCTCGGGCACCTGACCGACCGGATCGGCGGGCGGCGGGCCTGGACGATCGGCGCGCTGGTGCGGGCGGCGGCGTTCGCGGCGTACCCGCTGGGCCGGGAGTTCTGGGTGTTCGTGCTGCTGATGTGCGTTCAGACGGCCGCGGAGACTTTGTCGACCAGCGGCCGGGTGGTCTACACCGCCGCCGCGGTGCCGGCGCGGGACCGGGTCCGGGTGATGGCGTTCAGCCGGGCGTACCTGAACGTGGGCTGGACCGTCGGTGCCGGGCTCGGCGCCGGTGCGCTGGCCCTCGACTCCCGTCCGGGCCTGCTGTGGCTGGTCTTCGTCGCGGCGGGCGCCTCCGCGGTCAACGGCTGGTACGTCACCCGGCTGCCCGCGGTGCGGAGTGCGGCGGACGGCCCACGCCCGAGCCCGTGGGGGGTGCTGCGCGACCTGCCGTACACCGCGGGTTCGACCGTGTTCGGGGTGCTCTGGCTGCACATGTTCGCGTGGAACGACGTGCTGCAGCTCTGGGTGATCACCCGTACCGACGTGCCGAAGCCGGTGCTCGGCGGCCTGGTCGCGCTGAACACCGTGCTGGCCGTGGTTTTCCAGGTCCGGGCCACCCGGGGCGCCGACTCGCTGCCCGGTGTGGTGCGGCTGACCCGGGCCGCGGCGGTGAGCGCCGCGCTGGCCTGCCCGGTCGCCGCGGCCACCGGGATGACCCACGGCTGGCTCACCGTGGTGCTGCTGTTCGTGGCCGTCGCCCTGTTCACCGGCACCGAGTTGTGGATCTCCGCGGGGCAGTGGTTCGTGCAGGCCGAGATCCCGCCGCCGGCCCAGCGTGGCCTCTATGTCGGACTGGACAAGTCGGTGCAGGGCGTGACCCGGCTGGCCGGTCCGGCGGGCCTGACGTTCCTGGTGATCGAGACCGGTGGGTGGGGCTGGTGGGTGCTCACCGGGATCTTCGCCGCGTGCGGGTTCGCGGTCGGCCCGGTGATGGCGTGGATCGAGCGCACCCCGCGTACCGCCGCGCTGCAGGCCCGCAGCAGCGCTGTCTGACAGCGGTCAGTCCGCGCGCGGCACCACGGTCCACTCCGGGACCAGCGCGAACACATCGTCACCAGGTCCGCTCGGGTCCGGGTCCGTGCTTTGCCAGACGAGGCGGTCGTCCGAGGTCGACTGCTCATTTCGTACGAAATAAGCAGTGTGGTGGTGGGCTGGACCGTGCGCGAACCGCACCACCTCGGCCGCGGCGAACGCCTCCGGAATCGACCGGCCGACCGAGCGCGCGTCGTCGCACAGGCGCACCTCGATGCCGTGATAGCTGCCCGCCTGACCGGCCGCGATCCGGTCGTGCCCGGCGGCCATGAACGCGCCGTAATCGGCCCGGTCGCGCCAGCAGCCCAGGAGGTGCGCCCGGCCCGGAACCCGCGTGCTCCAGCCGCCGGCCTGCCCCAGAAAGCCCGGCCACCGTCGCAGCGAGCCCCAGCCGGACTGCCCGGCGGTGAACCGCGCCGCGTCGCCGACCTCGCAGATCACCCACTTGAGCAGCACGGCAGCAATTCTGTCGGACCCCGGTAGTAGCGTGACGACGCCCCGAAAGTGGAGGAGGGATCGTGAGTTTCCCGAAGCTGCAATCGATCGTGCTGGACACTCCGGACGCGCGTGGCCTGGCCGAGTTCTATCGCCAGTTGCTCGGGCTGACATATCGCCCCGGCGACGAGCCGCCGGCCGCCGGTGAGCCCGACGTGAACGGCGCCGACTGGCTGGTCCTGACCGGTGACGGCGGTGTCCGGCTGGCGTTCCAGCAGGAGCCGAAGCTGAAACCGACCACCTGGCCCGACCCGGAGGTGCCGCAGCAACTGCACCTGGACACCACGGTGCCCTCGGTCGAGGAGCTGGACCGGCAGCACGAGCGGGCGCTGAGCCTCGGCGCGACCCTGCGCTCCGACCGCAGCCACGACCCGGAGGAGCCGCTGCGGGTTTATGCCGACCCGGCCGGTCACACGTTCTGCATCTTCGTCGCGTCGTAGGCGTCGCGCGCCTTGGCCACCTCGTCCAGGTGGTCACCGGCCCACGTGGCCAGCTGGGCGAAGACCGGGCTGAGGCTGCGGCCGAGGTCGCTGATCTCGTACTCCACCCGGGGCGGCACCTCGGCGTACCAGGTGCGGGTGAGCAGGCCGTCGCGTTCCATCCGGCGCAGCCGCTCGGTGAGCACCTTCGGCGTGATCGAGGGCAGCCGGCGCTGCAACTCGACGAAGCGCTGCCGGCCGTGCTCGTGCAGCGCCCAGAGGATCGGCGTGGTCCACCGGCTGAAGACGATGTCGACGGCCGGCGCGATCGGGCAGGCCTGTTCCGGATCCGTCACGGTGGCACTCCTCACAAGCGGGTCACTTTCCTCTAGGTACCTACTGTCTTCAGGAAACTAGCGTCTCCCCGAGCGGTCCGGAAGGGACCCGGAGGGAGACGACATGTACGTGGTGACGGGTGCGACCGGCAACGTCGGACGGCCGCTGGTGGCGGCACTGGCCGCGGCGGGCGCCGCGGTGCGGGCGGTGTCGCGCACCGATCCCGGGCGGGAGCTGCCCGGGGCGCGACATCACCGGGCCGACCTGGCCGACCCGGCGAGCCTGCGCCCGGTGGTGGCCGGCGCCGAGGCGTTCTTCCTGCTGGTCGCGGGGGCCGGCGCGCACCTGGACGGCCCGGCGATCCTGGACGTGGTGCGGGCCGGCGGGGTGCGCCGGGTGGTGCTGCTCTCCTCGCAGGCGGCCGGCACCCGGCCGGACGCGGCGTCGCACGCCCCGCGGCGCGCGCTGGAGCAGACCGTGCGGGATTCCGGCCTGGGCTGGACGGTGCTGCGGCCCGGCGGGTTCATGTCCAACACGTTCGCCTGGGCGGAGCCGGTGCGGGTGCGGCGCGCGGTGGCGGCGCCGTTCGGTGACGTCGGCCTGCCGCTCGTCGACCCGGCGGACATCGCCGCGGTGGCCGCGGTGGCGCTGCGTGACCCGGCCCACGCCGGCCGCGTCTACGAGCTGACCGGCCCCGAGCCGAGCACGCCCCGGCAGCGGGCGGCCCGGATCGCGGCGGCGCTCGGCGAGCCGGTGCGCTTCACCGAGCAGACCCGCGCGCAGGCCCGGGAGCAGCTGCTGGCGTTCATGCCGCCGCCGGTGGTCGACGGCACGCTGGACATCATCGGCACGCCCACCCCGGCCGAGCAGAGGGTCAGCCCGGACGTCGCGCGGGTGCTGGGCCGGCCGGCCGGCGGCTTCGACGGCTGGCTGGAACGCAATCTGGCCGCATTCCGGTAGCCGGGCGGTTCCGCACGGTAACTTGTCCATCGTGGACATGCTGTCGATGATCGCCGACGAGCGCCGCGGCATGGCGGAGCTGATCGAGTCGTTGACACCGGCCCAGCTGGAGACGCCCAGCCTGTGCCGGGGCTGGACGGTGCACGACGTCGCGGCGCACCTGTGCTCGCCGTGGATGATGGGCGCCGGCCGGATCGTGCCGGCGCTGATCCGGCACGGTTTCCGGGTGCACCGGGCGAACGCCGAGCTGGTGCAGGACCTGGCCGTCGAGCTGAGCGCCGACGAGATCGCCCAGGAGCTGCGGGCGCGCGCCGAGTTCCCGTTCTCGCCGCCGGTGGTCGGTCTGTTCGGGCAGCTCACCGACCTGCAGGTGCACGGTCAGGACATCCGCCGCCCGCTCGGGCTGACCCGCGAGCTGGTCGGTGAGCGGGTGCTGCTGTCGCTGGATTTCCTGGTCAGCCCGAAGGCCCGCGGCTCGTTCGTGCCGCGTGGCAGGCTGGACGGGCTGCGGTTCATCGCCACCGACCTGGACTGGGAGGGCGGGCAGGGGCTGACCGTGCGCGGGACCGGTGAGGCGCTGCTGCTGGCGCTGACCGGCCGCCCGGTGGTGCTGGCCGAGCTCGAGGGCAGTGGCGTGGCGGTGCTGCGGGCCCGGCTGACCGGCTGATGTTTCCGGCTCTTTACACGGGTGTGACCGGCGGACAGAATGGGAGCGCTCCCAATCCATTTCCCTCGATTGGTCATCCCCATGAGACTTCGCACCATGGCGCTGCTCGCGGCCGGTTCCCTGGCTGCCGCGGGCACGCTGGTCACGGCGCTGCCCCCGGCGTCCGCGGCCAGTGCCGGCTGCACCGTCACGTACAAGGTCGCGAGCCAGTGGCAGGGCGGCTTCCAGGGCGACGTCACCGTGAAGAACCTCGGTGACCCGCTCAGCTCCTGGACCCTCGGCTTCGACTTCGCCGACGCCGGGCAGAAGGTCACCCAGGGCTGGAGCGCCACCTGGAGCCAGTCCGGCACCCGGGTCACCGCGGCGAGCATGAGCTGGAACGGCTCGCTCGCCACGAACGCCTCGGCCGGGCTCGGCTTCACCGGCGCCTGGACCGGCGCCAACCCGGTGCCGGCCGCCTTCACCCTCAACGGCGTGACCTGCACCGGCGCGGTGGCGACGTCCGCACCGACGTCAGCACCGACCTCGTCGCCGACCGTCTCACCGACCGTGTCCCCCACGGTCTCGCCGACGTCCTCGCCGACTCCGGCGCCCAGCGGCGCCGCGCCCGTCCTGCGGGTGTCCGGCAACAAGTTCGTCACCGCGGCCGGCGCCGAGCACCGGCTCTACGGCGTGAACCGCTCCGGCGGCGAGTTCGCCTGCATCCAGGGCAACGGCATCTGGGACGGCCCGATGGACCAGGCCTCGATCACCGCCATGCGCTCCTGGAAGATCCGCACCGTCCGGGTGCCGCTCAACGAGGAGTGCTGGCTCGGCACCGCCGACGTGCCGGCCGCGTACGGTGGCGCCGTCTACCAGGCCGCGGTCAAGGACTACGTGAACCTGCTGGTCAAGAACGGCATCACCCCGATCGTGGAGATGCACTGGAACTACGGCCTCTACACCGGGACCTCGTCCGGCTGCGCCGACGTCAAGGCCACGTGCCAGAAGCCGATGCCCGACGCCCAGTACGCCCCGGCGTTCTGGACCGGCGTGGCGACCGCCTTCAAGGGCAACGACGCGGTCATCCTCGACCTGTTCAACGAGCCCTACCCGGAGCGGGCCACCGGCGACGCGACGAGCGGCTGGAAGTGCTGGCGCGACGGCGGCACCTGCGCCGGCATCGGGTACCAGGTGGCCGGTTTCCAGGGCCTGGTGAACACCGTGCGGGCCACCGGCGCCACCAACATCATCATGATCGGCGGGCTGGCCTACTCGAACGACCTCAGCCAGTGGCTCACCTACAAGCCGAGCGACCCGCTGAACAACCTGGCCGCGTTCGCGCACATCTACAACTTCAACACCTGCGCGAACACGTCCTGCTGGACCAGCCAGCTGGCGCCGGTCGCCGCGCAGGTGCCGCTGACGCTCAGCGAGATCGGTGAGAACGACTGCGCGCACGGCTTCATCGACGGCCTGATGGACTGGGCGGACGCGAACCGGGTCGGCTACCTGGGCTGGACCTGGAACACCTGGGACTGCGCCACCGGCCCGTCCCTGATCAGCAACCACAACGGCACTCCGACCGTTTTCGGTCAGGGCCTCAAGGACCGCCTGGCTCGGGTGTCCGACTAGGGCTGTCCGGACGCCGGCCGGAGCCCCGACCGGCGTCCGGAACACGCCCCAGGGGGAGACGACCGGCCGTGGGGAGACGGCACCCCACGGCCGGTTCCCTCACGGAGTGCTCAGCTCCCTCTCGACCCGCAGATCCGGCCGGCGCTCGGTCGTTGTGAGCGTTGTGTGGGGAGTTGTGGTGCGGAGCGCGCCGAAAGTCCCCACGTTCGGCCGTTCCGAGCGTTGCGTGGGGTTTTTGGGTGCGGAGCGCGCCGAAAGTCCCCTCGCTCGGTTGTTCTGCTTGCTGCGTGGGGAGTTTGGGTGCGGAGTCCGCGGGGTGGTGGGTCAGCGTTTGAGGGCTACGCCGCCGGACATCTGGACGTGGGAGTCGTCGACGGGCGGGGCGGCGGGGTCCGGGCGCCACCGGTTGACCAGCGTGACACCCGGGTCGACGAGCTCCAGGCCGCGGAACAGGCCGGCCACCTCGTCGTCGGTGCGCGGCTTGGCCGGGATGCCGCGGGCCGTGTAGACCTTCGCGCCCTGCACCGCCTGCTCGTTGTGCGCCGTGACCGTGGAGATCGCCAGCGCGCTGCCCGGCGCGAGCGGCGCCATCAGCGTGTCGATGATCCGGTGTGCCCGGTCCTCGTCGGTGACGAACTGCAGGACCGCGATCAGGCTGATCGCGATCGGCCGGCTGAAGTCGAGCGCCCGCACCTCCGGCGAGTTGATGATCAGCTCGGCGTCGTTCAGGTCGGCGTCCAGATAGGCGGTCGAGCCCCCCGGCGCCGAGGTGAGCAGCGCCCGGGCGTGCACCAGCACTATCGGGTCGTTGTCCACGTAGACCACCCGCGAGGTGGGGTCGACGCCCTGCACCACCTCGTGCAGGTTGGGTGCGGTGGGCAGCCCGGCACCGATGTCCAGGAATTGCCGGATGCCCAGGTCCGCGGCCAGATAGCGAGCCGTCCGCGCCAGGTAGTTGCGGTTCGCGCGCATCGAGATCGGCAGGCTGGGGGAGGACTTCACGATCTCGGCGGCGGCGGCGCGGTCCGCCTCGAAGTTGTCCTTGCCGCCCAGCAGGTGGTCATAGATGCGGGCGGAGTGCGGGACGGCGGTGTTCAGCTCGACGGCCATGGGTGCAATGTAGTCAGCGGATCAACGGAGTTCGACCTCGACCCCGTCCTCGGCGAGCCAGGCGAGCAGATGGTCCATGGTCACCGCCGGGCACCAGTCGCGCTGATCGTAACCGGGCACCAGGTGCCGCGCGGCCACCTCGGCGTCGTGCCAGACCAGCCGGAACCCGGTCGCCGCGCCCCAGTCGCCGAGCAGGCAGTCGTGCAGCGCTCCGGCGTTCCAGCCGAAGTACCCACCGGGCCCGTTGATCGCCTCGCCGATCGCGCAGTAGAAGCTGTCCTCGTCGGTGACGTGCCGCCCGTCCAGGTGGTACGTCGTGCCGGCGGCCCGGTCCGGTCCCGGCCGGTGGTGCGCCAGCGCCGCACCGGCCCACTCGTGCCGCAGCGCGGGCGGGTACGCCGCCCACAGCCCGGACTCGGTCGGCCGCCCGCCCCGCCAGTGCTCCCAGATCTCCCGGGCCCCGGTCGAGCGGCCGCCTTTGATCGCGTCGCCGTACGAACTCTCGAACGTCACGTCGACCAGCCCGTCGCCGAGCACCGAGGGCTGCACCCCGGACACCTCGGCGCCCAGCCCGCTGTCCAGCATGTGCGTGGCGGTGCCGTCGTGCGCGACGCTGTATATCGACGCGATGATCATGCGGCGGTGCTTGGCGGCGCCCCGCTGCAGCGCGTCGATGGCCCGCTGCAGCCGTGGCTCGGGCCGGCAGCCGATCAGCGTGGCCGGCTTCGGCATCGGCTCGGGCCGGGGCCGGAACACGCCGGACACGTCCTGGCAGGTGCCGAACTTCTCCTCGCCCACGCCGGTGATGCCGGTCAGCACGTACCCGTCGGCCTCCGGGGCGCGGGACGGCCGGCGGCGGCGCTTGCGGTGCTCCGGGTCGATCCGCAGCCGGCCCTCGACGGTCACGTCGAACACGCCGAACCCGGCCGGGCGGGCCTCCACCACGGTCAGGTCGAGCAGCTCCTCGGTGCACTCCCAGCACTCGCGAGGGTGCTTGGACTCCGGCCGGTGGATCGCTTCGAGACCGATATTGCCCAGCCACGGCGGGCCGAAGCCGTCACAGGCCGCGCGCAGCAGCCCGGCCGGCGCGCATCCGTGCAGCGTGTACCGCTCGACCGGCGGTTCGCCCGGGTCGGTGAACAGGCCGTCGATGTCGGTGCAGGCCGCCACCACCGCGTCGTCGTCGTCGACGTTCTGGTCGACGAGAAGCCAGGGGAAGCCGGTCATCGGGCGACCGTACCGGTAAGTCGGCATTGCGCCGACATTGAGGGGATCAGGCCCCATCAGACGGGAAAGATGCGCTGCTCAGCGGTAGTCTGCGGCAGATAGGGACATATCGCGCAGCGCAACGTCGCGGTGACGCAGGGAGAATGATGTGAAGGTCGGCATTCCCAGCGAGGTCAAGAACAACGAGTTCCGGGTCGCGATCACCCCGGCCGGCGTGTTCGAGTTCGACCGCGCGGGACATCAGGTGTTCGTGCAGAGCAGCGCCGGGCTCGGATCGTCGATCACCGACGCCGACTATCGGGACGCGGGCGCCACCATCCTGCCGGACGGGGACGCGGTGTGGGCCGCCGCCGAGCTGATCCTCAAGGTCAAGGAGCCGGTGGCCAGCGAGTACCACCGGATGCGCCCGGGTCAGGTGCTCTTCACCTACCTGCACCTCGCCGCGTCCAAGGAGTGCACCGACGCGCTGGTCGACCACAAGGTCACCGGGATCGCGTACGAGACGGTCGAGCTACCGGACCGCTCGCTGCCGCTGCTGGCCCCGATGTCCGAGGTGGCCGGCCGGCTCGCGCCACAGGTCGGCGCGTACCACCTGATGCGCCAGGGCGGTGGCCGCGGCGTGCTGATGGGCGGGGTGCCCGGGGTGTACGCGGCCAAGACCGTGGTGATCGGCGCGGGAGTGTCCGGGATGAACGCGGCCGCGATCGCGCTCGGCATGCAGTCCGAGGTGCTGCTGCTGGACAAGAACATCGCCCGGTTGCGCGCGGCCGACGAGGACTACCGCGGGCACCTGCAGACGATCGCTTCCAACGCGTACGAAATCGAACGTGCCGTGCTCGACGCGGACCTGGTGGTGGGCGCGGTCCTGGTGCCCGGCGCGAAAGCGCCCCGGCTGATCTCCAACGACCTGGTGTCCCGGATGAAACCCGGCAGTGTGCTGGTGGACATCTCGATCGACCAGGGTGGCTGCTTCGAGGCGTCCCGGCCGACCACCCACGACGATCCGACCTACCGGGTGCACGGATCGATGTTCTACTGCGTCGCGAACATGCCCGGCGCGGTGCCGCACACCAGCACCTACGCGCTCACCAACGTGACACTCCCGTACGCTCTGGAACTGGCCAACCGCGGCTGGCGCGACGCCCTGCGGCGTGATCCGGCGCTCGCCGCCGGCCTGAACACGCACGGCGGGCAGGTGATCTACGGCCCGGTCGCCGAGGCGCACGGCATGACGGCGACATCGCTGGAGGAGGTCCTGAGCTGAGTCTCGACCGGACGATCCAGGCCTACCTGGACCATCTGAGCGTGGAGCGGGGCCTGTCCCGCAACACGCTCGCCTCCTACCGCCGCGACCTGGACCGCTACGCCGAGCAACTGACCGCCGCCGGGATCGCCGAGCTGGCGCAGGTGCGCCCGAAGGACGTCACCGGGCACCTGGCGGCGCTGCGGGCCGAGGGCCTGGCGTCGTCGTCGGCCGCCCGGGCGATCAGCGCGGTGCGCGGGCTGCACCGGTTCGCGCTGCGCGAACGGCTGGTGACCCACGACGCGGCCGCCGAGGTGCGCCCGCCCAGCCCGCCGAAACGCCTGCCCAAGGCGCTCGACGTCGATCAGGTCAGCCGCCTGCTCGCGGTGCCGGCCGCGGACAACCCGCTGGGGTTGCGCGACCGGGCGCTGCTGGAGTTCCTCTACGGCACCGGTGCGCGGATCTCCGAGGCGGTCGGCGCCGACATCGACGACCTCGACCTGGGCGAGCAGAGCGCCGCGCTGCTGCGCGGCAAGGGCGGGCGGACCCGGCTGGTCCCGGTCGGCGGTTACGCCCGGACCGCTGTACAGGCCTATTTGGTACGAGCACGGCCGACCCTCGCGGAGGCCGGCCGGGGCACCCCGGCGATCTTCCTGAACGCCCGTGGTGGCCGGCTCTCCCGGCAGAGCGCGTGGACCGTCCTGCACCGCTGCGCCACCGTGGCCGGCCTGCCGATCGACGGCCCGTACGCGGTCAGTCCACATACGCTGCGTCACTCGTACGCCACGCATCTGCTCGACGGCGGGGCCGATGTGCGAGTGGTGCAGGAACTGCTGGGACACGCCTCGGTCACCACGACGCAGGTGTATACGCTGGTGACCGTCGAGCGTCTGCGGGAGGTCTACGCGACTTCTCACCCGCGCGCTCGTTAGAAGGTACGCATCCCTAGGTGCGACACGCCGAACGGCTGACCCCGTTGGCGCGGCGTGGGTGGCGTACAGTCGGGCTTCGGTTCCGACTTAGAGTCGGATGGGGGGCGAGGGCGATGTCAGGGCACGGCCAGCGTGCGGAGGCTTGGACCACCGCGCTCCGCGACCAGCAGAACTCCCTCGACCTCGGCGCCGAACTGGGTCCGGCCGACCCCACGGCGTACACGATGCGCCGCCCGATCCCCGAGCCGATGCCGACCGATCGGCACGGCCCGGCGCGGATCATCGCGCTGGCCAACCAGAAAGGTGGCGTCGGCAAGACGACCACCACGATCAACCTGGGCGCCGCGCTGGCGGAGTACGGGCGCAAGGTGCTGCTCGTCGACTTCGACCCGCAGGGCGCCTGCTCGGTCGGCCTGGGTGTGAACCCGCACAACCTCGACCTGAGCGTCTACAACCTGCTGATGCAGGACGACGTCGCCACCGAGGACGTCATCATCAAGACCAACATCGCCGGGCTGCACCTGCTGCCGGCCAACATCGACCTCTCCGCGGCCGAGATCCAGCTGGTCAACGAGGTCGCCCGGGAGATGGCGCTGGCCCGGGCGCTGCGCTCGGTCCGCAAGGAGTACGACTTCATCCTGATCGACTGCCAGCCCTCGCTGGGCCTGCTGGCGATCAACGCGCTGACCATCGCGAACGCGGTGCTGATCCCGCTGGAGTGCGAGTTCTTCTCGCTGCGCGGTGTCGCCCTGCTGCTGGACACCATCGACAAGGTGCGCGAGCGGCTCAACTTCGACCTCGAGCTTGAAGGCATCCTGGCCACCATGTACGACTCCCGCACCACGCATTGCCGCCAGGTGCTGCAGCGGGTGGTCGAGGCGTTCGGCGACAAGGTGTACCAGACGGTGATCACGAAGACGGTGAAGTTCCCGGAGTCGACCGTGGCCGGTGCGCCGATCACTACGCTGGACCCGGCGTCGTCCGGCGCCCGCAACTACCGCCAGCTCGCTCGCGAGGTCATCGCCGCCAAGGTTGAACGAGGGTAGGTTCCGGCTCCGTGCTCTTCGCGCTCGGGACACCGGTCGCGTTCGTCGCGCTGGTCGTCTCCTTCATCTGTGGCCTGCTCCTGCGCGCGGTCGCCATCCGGTTCACCGCACGGACGGTCGGCCTGGCCGACCGCAACGAGTCCCTGCGGCCCACCCTGCGCAACGACATCGACCCGTTCGGCGCGGTCGGCGCCGCGCTCGGCGGGATGGGCTGGGGCAAACAGCTCAGTGTCGACGACGTGCCGCGCTGGCGGGGCCGGGGCCGGGCCGCCGCGGTCTTCGCCGCCGGGCCGGTGGCCTGTATCCTCGCCGGTGAGCTGATGCTGGCGGCGCTGGCGCTGACCGAGCCGTACGCCGACGTGTTCCAGGCGATCCGGGTCGGCGACGTGCTGCACGGGGTGGCCATCGAGCCGTACTGGGAGCAGGCGCTGCTCGCCTTCGGTGGCGGGCTGCTCGCGTTCGGACTGCTCGCGCTGATCCCGATCCCGCCACTTGACGGTTTCGGCATCCTCTACTGCGCGCTGCGCAAGCCCGGCGCGGGCATGCAGTGGATGCGGCTGTGGTTCGAGGACAAGAACATCGGCGTCCTGTTGCTGCTGCTCTTCAGCCTGTTCCCGGGCGGCTACCCGCTGATCACGCTGATCCTGGACGTCCTGGGGAACTTCTTCCTGCGCGTGTGGGGCTGACCGGGGCGAGTCCTCTCGCCCGGTCGAGGATCTCCGGGCGGGCCTTGGCCGGGTGGCCGGCGTCGAACGGCGGCTGCGGGTCGTACTCGGTCCACAGCTGGATCGCCTCGGCGTGGTCGCGGCCGGCGATCTCACCGCTGAGCCACAGCGCCAGGTCCAGCCCGGCCGACACCCCGGCCGCCGTGACGATCCTCCCGGAGCACACGATCCGCTCGTCCCGGCGCGGCTGCGCGCCGAGCCGGCCGAGGGTGTCCTGGGCGATCCAGTGCGTGGTGGCCGGCCGTCCGCCGAGCAGGCCGGCGGCGGCCAGGATCAGCGCGCCGGAACAGACCGACGTGGTCCAGGTGGTGGTGTCGTGCACCCGGGCCAGCCAGCCGGTGAGCTCCCGGTCGGCCATCGCGGCGGCGGTGCCGGGCCCGGAACCGGGCACCAGCACCAGATCGGGCCGGGGCGTCCGGGCGAACGTGTGGGTGACGCCGAGGGTCAGCACCCCGCTGTCGGTCAGCAGCGGCCCGGTCGCCGCGCCGACGAAGCGCACCTCGGCCTCCGGCAGTAAACGCAGGATTTCGTACGGGCCGACCGCGTCCAGGGCGGTCACATCGGGATAGAGGACGATCGCGATCTGCATGGCGCCGATGCTGCCGCCCGTGACGCGCCCCGGGCACCGCCTAGCGGGCCACCGGTCCGGAACCGTGGGCAGCCGTGCCGGATCCCTGCGATCGGTACGTCGACGGCGGCACCCCGAACCGCTCCAGGAACCCCTGCCGCAGCGACTCGGTGGAGCCGAACCCGCAGCGCCGGGCCACCGCCGGCAGCGGCAGCACGGTCGCGGTGAGCAGGTGGGCGGCCGCCTCGGTGCGCGCCCGGCGCACGTACCGGGCCGGCGTCAGCTGCACGTACGTGCGGAACAGCCGGGACAGGTGCCGTTCGCTGACCCCGAACCGGTGCGCCAGCGCGCCGCCGGTCAGGTCGTCGGTGAGGTGCCCGGCGATGTGGTCGGTGGCCCGGCGGACCACGAAGTCGTCGGTGCCGCGCCGGGCCAGGAACATGCTGATCTGCGCCTGCCCGCTGGGCCGCTGCAGGTAGGCGACCGTGCCCAGGGCCACCCCGCGGGCCACCGCAGGGCCGTTGTCCTCCTCGATCAGGGCCAGGGCCAGGTCGAGGGCGCTGGTCACGCCGCCGGAGGTGATCACGTGACCGTCCCGGATCCACACCGGCTCCGCGTCGACGAGCACGTCCTGATACCGCTCGGCCAGCGCCGCGGCGTGCAGCCAGTGGGTGGTGGCGCGGCGGCCGGTGAGCAGGCCGGCCTCGGCCAGGACCGTCGAGCCGGTGCAGACCGAGGCGACCCGGCGGGCCAGTGGGGCGAGCCGCCGGACGTGCCCGACCAGGTGCACGTTCGCGGCCGCCCGCTCGTGACCGAGGCCGCCGGTGACCAGCACGGTGTCCAGCGGCTCGTTCACCCGTTCCAGCGCGGCGCCGGACTCCAGGCGCAGACCGGAGTCGCAGGCCACGGTGCGGCGGCCCAGGGTGGCCAGCACGGTCCGGTACGGCGGGTCGGCGCCGATCCGGTTCGCGATGTCCAGGGCCGACGTGACACACGCGATGTCGAGCAGCTCCGCGCCGTCGTACGCGACGACCAGGAACACACGCTCGGGCATGCCCGCCAGTGTAGGGAGCGGGCGGTTCCCGTACGGTTGAGCGATCTTGATCCTGGTATCCGGTACCCGCCGATTCGGGTACCGTTCCGGTGTCTCGCGGTGACCGTCCCAGGAGTTGCGGATATGGAGAACGGCCTCTGCTTCCGCTGTGGGGGTGACATCCCCGCAGCCCAGGAGTGGTGTCCCTACTGCGGCACGCCGGTCGTCGGCTCCCCGCCACGGGTGCAGCCGGCAAGTCCGCCGCCGCCCTGGGAACCGCCGCCCGCACCGGCACACCGCCGTGGCACCGCCCTGATCGCGGCCGCCGTTGTCGGCCTGCTGCTGCTCTCCGGCGGGGTGGTCGCCGGGGTGGCCCGGCTGACCCGCAGCACCCCGGAGTCGGCCACCGAGGACTACTTCGGCGCGCTCACCGACGGCGACGCCGCCGCGGCCCTGAAGCTGATCGCCACCGCCGACCACTTCGACCCCTCGCCGTACCCGCTGCTCACCGCGGCGGCCCTGGCCGAGGACCGGTGGCGGCCGCGGGACGTGCGGGTCGGCGACGCCGGCAGCGCCGTGCAGTACGGCTCCCAGGCCCAGCGGGTCGAGGTCCGGTACCGGACCGGCGACCAGACGGTCAGCCAGGACGTGATCCTGCTGCCCGAGGACGGCGAGTTCCGGCTGCGGCTGCCGTTCGTGGTGCTCGGCGTGGACGGGCAGCGCGGCCGGGAGATCCGGGTGAACGGGGTCTCGCTCGGCACGGCGGCCCAGCCGACCGTGGCGTTCCCCGGGACGTACGAGGCCACCGCGGCCGCGAACACCCTGCTGGCCGAGAGCCGCACCACGGCGGTCGCCCAGCCGAACGGGCTCTCCGGGTATGCCGCGTCCCTCCAGTTCGGGGCGCCGGAGCTGGCCGCCGGGGCGGAGCAGGCCATTCAGGGCCAGGTGCGTGCCGCCCTCGACCAGTGCGCGACGAGTGCCCAGGCGCAACCGCCCGGCTGCCCGTTCGGGCTCAACGTGCCCGGCACGGGGGTGACCGTGCGGTGGTCGATCACGGCGTACCCGGCGGTCAGCGCGCGCGCCGACAGCACCATGTGGTTCGGTGCCGGCGCGGTGCAGCTCACCGACGACGGTGCCGGGCGGGTGCACTGGAGCGCCGGCTACACCGACTACAGCGGGACGACGAAGTCGCAGAGCGGCGACACCCCGTTCCGGATCAACGGAAGCGCCCAGGCGGCGCCGAACGGCATCCAGGTGTCCCTGACCTGACGATCGATGGAGGACGAATGAGCGTGACCGGCGAGCCGCAACGACAATGGGCGGCCATGGGGCCGGGCAACGGTGACGTCGCCTACCGGATGCAGGGCCTGCAGGCCGGCCCCCAGGAGATCGGGGCGGAGGAGTCGGTTTCGGTCAGCACCCTGATCCGGCTGTGGCTGTGGGCGGCCGTGCCGGCGTTTGTGCTCTGGGCCTTCTTCGTCTTCCTGGCGCTGCTCGTGCACGCCGCCTCGGAGCCGACCCTGTTCAGCGCGGACACCCCCGGCGACGGGGTGTTCTCGGTCGGCTCGCTGCTCAGCGTGATCGTCTTCTGGGTGGTGCTGCTGGCCGCCCGGATCGACGAGCCGGTCGCCGGCTGGCACACCCTGCTCGAGGACCGCTGGCAGGGCGCCGACTCCGCGTACGCCGCGGTCTACGGCACGCTGCGCCGCCGCGGCGTCCCGGTGGAGACGACCGCGGGCCGGATCCGCAGCGACCTCCTCCCGCCGGAGGCGGTCAACAACCGGTTGCTGATCCACGAGCGGGGCTACCAGATCCAGATCACCATTTTCCCGTACGGCAGCAGCCTCTACCTGGGCTGGACCCTGACCCGCAGCCGGCGCGGCGTGATCCTGATCGGTCACTTCCTGAAGGATCTGGTCGGCGGGATGTTCGGCCGCGTGACACCGGCGCTCGCGATGCTGCGCACCGAGCGGGTGCGGGCGTTGCGCGAAGCGGTGCACTCCGCGGTCCGGGAGGGCGCCGAGGTGGCCACGCAGGGGATCGTGGTCCCGGTGGCGTCGGCCTTCGGCCAGGAGGTCCCGGTCCAGGACCTGCGCGCGCAGGCGGCGCACCAGGGCTACGGCCCCCCGCCCGCCGGTTATGGCCCGCCGCCCACCGGCTACGCCGACCCGAACGCCGCTTACGGCCCGCCGCCCACCGGCTACGCCGACCCGAGCGGCGCTTACGGCCCGCCGCCCGGCGGCCCGCAGGCGGGGTATGGCCCCCAGCCCGGCTACGCGCCCACCGGCCCGGTCAGCGGGGTGCCCGCGTCCGCGCCCCCGAGTTCGGCCCCGCCCGCGCCGGGTGGCCACGCGCCCACCACATTCGCCCCGCCGCCGAGCACTCCCAGCTCCCCGGCCACCATGCCGACCTCCGGCGCTCCCGCCCCGGGCGCTCAGGCTCCCGCGCCGCTTCCTGATGCCACCCCGTCACATCCGGACAACCCCGAACCGCGCGCCTGACCGATCCCCCCGTCGGTAGCGGCTGGCGGCTGGCTGGGGCTGGCTGGCCAGGAGAGGGAGCCGGCCGGTTGCGGTTCGTGGCGCCGGTCGCTGACCCGGCTGGTCGCGGCGCCCGCGAGACGTGCCGAGGTCCGCAGCCACCCCGTTGCGTGGGGAGTTGGGGTGCGGAGCGAGCCGCAACTTCACACGCTTCGTGGTTGCGAGCGTTGCGTGGGGACTTTGGGTGCGCTCCGCACCGCAACTTCACACGCTTCGTGGGTTCGACCGTTGCGTGGGGACTTTGGGTGCGCTCCGCGCCACAACTTCACACGCATCGTGGTTTTGAGGGTTGCGTGGGGACTTTGGGTGGGCTCCGCACCACAACTTCACACGCTTGGGGTGGTGTTGGGGTTTGGGCGGGTATCTACGTTTGGGCCGGGGCGGTGAGGGGTTCTCGGGGATGCCCGGATTCACTGATGGTAAACGTCTCAATTACGGTCCGATAACGGGGAATTCACTCTCCGGTCATCTAATGTCTAGGGCGTCCAGGCTCGGTTACTGACGAGAGGGAGGTCGGCTATGGCTAAGAAGTCGAAGAAGGACAAGAAGGACAAGAAGTCCAAGAAAGCCAAGAAGAAGTGACTTTCCGGGCCGCCGCGCTTCGAGCGTGGCGGCCCGATCTTCCTGCGGCAACGCGCTGCACCATGCGCGGCGGGACAGCGGCGGTCGCGGCTGCGGGACGGCGGCGGGACAATGGCGGGGCAGTGGAGGGTGCGGCGACGGGACAATGACCGTGGTCGATCGATCCGGGTGCTCTCATCCGTACCGTAAAAGATCTGACCGATAATCATCAGGCCGCGGATCTGGCGGATTCCGGCGGTCCGCGGGCCGGACGGGGCACGCACCCCGGGTGTCGACCCTCCGTCCGGACAGCAACCCTTGATCACTTGTGCCGTTGGTACGGGCGTGAGCGCGGAGCACGGTGTCATGGGCATGGTCTACGGTCGGCACGTGCTTGAAGAGCCTGCCCAGCCGGGGTTCGCCGACGACCTCCCGCCTGAGCTGGAGCCTGCCGCATCCGATGATGCGGCCGTCGGCGTGGCCGTGCAGGCCGAGGCCGACAAGTCCGCGGAGGCCGACTCCGGCAAGTTCAAGGTCAAGCTGCACAACTTCGAGGGTCCGTTCGACCTGCTGCTGCAGCTGATCGGCAAGCACAAGCTGGATGTCACCGAGGTCGCGCTGCACAAGGTGACCGACGAGTTCATCTCCTACATCCGAGCCATGGGCGACGACTGGGATCTCGACGAGACGAGCGAGTTCCTGCTGGTCGCGGCGACGCTGCTGGATCTCAAGGCGGCTCGGTTGCTGCCCTCGGCCGAGGTGGAGGACGAGGAGGATCTGGCCCTGCTGGAGGCCCGTGACCTGCTCTTCGCCCGCCTGCTGCAGTACAAGGCCTACAAGGAGGCCGCCGCGCACCTCTCCGAGCTGGAGGGGACCGGCGCGCGCCGCTGGCCACGGCTGGTGACCCTGGAGGCGCAGTATGCGGAGGCGCTGCCCGAGCTGGTCCTCGGCATCGGGCCGCAGCGGCTGTTCAAGCTGGCGCTCCGGCAGTTCAGCCCGCGGCCCGGGCCGCCGCAGGTGTCGATCGCGCACATCCACCAGACCCGGGTCAGCGTCCGGGAGCACGCCGAGCTGCTGCGCGAGCGGATCCGCCGGGCCGGTGTCGCCACGTTCAGCCTGCTCATCGCGGATTGTGAGAACACCCTCGAGGTGGTGGCCCGGTTCCTGGCGCTGCTGGAGCTGTACCGGCAGGACCTGATCGACTTCGAGCAGCCGGTGTCGCTGGACGAGTTGACCGTGCGGTGGATCGGCGGCGAGGACGTGGCGGCCGAGATCGAGGTCGACGACTACGAGGGCAGCCCCGAGAAGATCACCGACAAACCGGACCGTCCGGAGGGTGCCGGGTCCGACGATGACGAGGGTGCGACGGCTGGTCAGCCGGTGGACCTGGAGGAGAAGCAGTGAGCGACGAGCGTTCGGAGTCCCTGGCCTCGCAGATGGGCGCGTGGGTGCCGCCGTGGGAGCGCAAGCGCGACGAGCCCGACCGCGAGTTCCAGGACGCGACGGAAGCCGAGGAGGAGACGACGGCGGCGGCCGAGCGCGCTCCGGAGGCGATCGACGCCCCGCTCGAGATTCCGGGTGACGACGTGGAGCCGGCCGAGCTCGACATCGAGCCGGAGGTGCCGCTGCCCGAGCCGATCGAGGAAGCCCCGGTGGCCGCGCCGGTCGAGCCGGGGGAGGCCCCCGCCCCGATCGACGAGCCCGCCCCGATCGAGCAGCCCGCCCCGATCGACGAGTCCGCCCCGATCGAGCAGAGCACCGAGGCCGAGACGACGGCCCGTCTGTCCGGTTACGCGGACACGGCCGTCGCGCTCGGCGGGAACGTTGCGGAGGTCACGCCGGAGAAACCGCCCGCCCCGGCGGTGCCCGTGCAGGCAGTCCGTCCGCGCACCAAGGAGCGCACCAAGGAGCGTGCCAAGGAGCGCGCCGCGGAGCCGGTCACGGACGACTCCGACCGTACCGAAAAGGTGTTTGACGACGCCGAGCTGACCGCGGCCCTGGAAGCGATCCTGCTGGTCGTCGACGAGCCGACCGGCGAGCTTCAGCTCGCTCAGGTGCTGGAGCAGCCGGTGGAGCGGGTGGCGCGGGCGCTCGACGACATCTCCGCGCGCTACACCGCGGCCGGGCACGGCTTCGATCTGCGGCGCGCGGCCGGTGGCTGGCGGCTGTACACCCGTCCGGAGTACGCCGAGTACGTCGAACGGTTCGTCCTGGACGGCCAGTCGGTGCGGTTGACCCAGGCCGCGCTGGAGACACTCGCCGTGGTCGCGTACAAGCAGCCGGTCACCAGGTCGCGCATCTCGGCCATCCGCGGTGTGAACTGTGACGGCGTGATGCGTACGCTGGTCACTCGCGGCCTGATCGAGGAGTGTGGCACCGAGCCGGAAACCGGGGCATACCTGTACCGGACCACCGCTCTGTTCCTGGAGAAGCTCGGCCTCAACTCGGTCGATCAGCTGCCGCCGCTCGCTCCGTTCCTGCCCGACGATGTGGAAGAAGTACTCGATGCCTCAGGCTGACACCGCCGAACGCCTCCAGAAAGTCCTGGCCTTGGCCGGTGTTGGATCCCGCCGTGCCTGCGAAGACCTGATCTTCCGCAAGCGCGTGATGGTCAACGGCCGGGTCGCCAAGCTCGGCGACAAGGTCGACGCGGCCACTGCCGAGATCTACGTCGACGGCTCACGGATCATCACCAACACCAAGCTCGTCTACGTCGCGCTGAACAAGCCGCGCGGGGTCGTCTCCAGCCTCGACGACGAGAAGGGCCGTTCCGAGCTCGCCGACTTCCTGCAGGTCAACTTCGAGCAGCGGCTGTTCCACGTCGGCCGGCTCGACGCCGATTCCGAGGGTCTGCTGCTGCTCACCAACGACGGCACCCTGGCGCACAAGCTGATGCACCCGTCCTACGAGATCGCCAAGACCTACCTGGCCGAGGTCGTCGGCCCGCTGCCGCGCACCGTCGGCCGGCGGCTGCAGAGCGGCGTCGAGCTGGAGGACGGCCCGGCGAAGGTCGACACGTTCAAGCTGATCGACGCGATCGGCAAGACCGCGCAGGTGGAGATCACCCTGCACGAGGGCCGTAAGCACATCGTGCGGCGGATGATGGAGGAGGTCGGTCACCCGGTCACCCGCCTGATCCGCACGTCGGTGGGCCCGATCCGCCTCGGTGACCTGCGTCCCGGCGGTTTCCGGCACCTGTCGAACGCGGAGAAGGCGGCCCTGTTCAAGGCCGTCGGCGACGAGGTCTGACCGCAAGTGATCTGACCGGCGCGCCCGCGGTGGCGCGCCGGGTCGATCCCCGGGCTCAGCAGATGATCTGAGCGCCGGGGGAGTCCGCGGTGTTCGGCCGCACGATCGAGAGCTTCGAGATGCCCTGCAGGCTGGTCAGCGGCTTGAGCGGCGCGCAGTCGAAGTCCCGGCTCGAGGTGGTCACCCGGTACGACTCCGGCATGCTCTCCTCGGTGAGCGCGTCCACGGCCTCCGAGTCGACACCGGCGTAGGCCTGCTTGGCCTCGGCGTACGCCTCGGCCCGGGTCGCCAGGTGCAGGCCGGTGGGGGTGGGCAGCTTCTCGAGCACCGCCTTGACCGCGGCCTTCTGCTCCGGGGTGGCCTCCTGCTTGAGGATGACCATCACGTTGTAGGACTGTTCCGGGACCTCCCGCCAGCCGGCCAGGTAGAGCCCGCCGGCGGCGCCACCCGCGCCGACCAGTAGCGCCACCACGGCGGCCAGGGCGGGCGGCACACCGCGGCGGGAGCGGGCGGCCGCGGCCGGCTGGTCAGGAGATTCGCTCATGATCGAGGGACCATACCGTCATTGGTCCAGGAAGTCGTGCAGGGCGGCGTTGAACGCGGCCGGCTGCTCCAGGTTCGGCAGGTGCCCGGCGCCGTCGATCACGGCCAGCTGCGACCCCGGGATCAGCCCGTGCATCAGCTCGGCGTCGGCGACCGGGGTGAACTCGTCGTCGCGGCCGACCACGACCAGGGCCGGCACCGCCACCGTGGTCAGCAGCTCCCGGTAGTCGAGCCGCTCGGCCCGCCCGCGCAGCGCGGCCGCGGCACCCTCCGGGGCGGTGTGCGCCATCATGGCGTGCACGTGCTCGGCCACCTCCGGCATCTTCTCGACGTTGTACGCGGCCATCATCTTCGGCAGGTTCTCCGCCGCGTACCCGGCCATCCCCTCGGCGAGCAGCCGGTCGGCGACCTGGTTGCGGTGCGCGTGCCCGGCCGGGGTCTCGCCCTGGGGGAACGTGTCGGCGAGCACCAGCCCGGCGATCCGCTCCGGGAACAGCCGGTAGCACTCCATCGCGATCTGCCCGCCCATCGACAAGCCGGCCAGCACCACCTCGTCGTCGATCTCCAGGTGGTCGACCAGGGCGAACGTGTCCCGGGCGAACGTCTCCAGCGTGGTCAGCCCGGGCACCACCGTGCTGCGGCCGTAGCCGCGCAGGTCGGCGGTGACCACCCGGTAGCCCTCGGCGGTCAGCGCCGCCACCTGCGGCCACCACATCGAACGGTCGAACGGGTGGCCGTGCACCAGCACGAACGCGGGCCCGTCGCCCGTGTCGTCGAAACTGACCGTGATCCCGTTGACCTCTGCCGTGCGCGTCATGCTGACACGGTAGGAATCCGGGACGCGGTTGTGAAGATCCAATGTCGCCGCTGTGGCCGTTTCAGCGCGCGACCACCAGCCCGGCCTGGCGCTTGAGCGTGATCCGGTCGATCTCGGTGTACGGCTCGGTGCTCCCGGGCAGCGCGTCCGCGAGCGTGCGGATCGTCATCGTGGTGTTGCCCCCGGCCGCCAGCGCCGGTGCCACGTCGACGGCGATGAACGCGTACCCGTCGTAGCGCACCTGGGACCACTCCACCGCCTCGGCCACCCGCTGACCGGTCGGCGCGCCCTTGCCCTTCTTCGGCTTGTCCTTCTCCTTCTCCCAGAAGTAGCTGTTCACCACGGTCGAGCCGGTGTTCTCCTTGCCGTCGGGCTGGTAGCCGCGATAGCGCTGGCCCTCGCGCAGCTTCTGCTCACCCTTCGGCACCACCCCGGCCGGCGCCGGTGCCTCCGCGCCGGGCGCCGGACGGAACGGGTAGCGGGGCCGGCCGCCGGAGCCGACGCAGATGTACGTCACGCCGTCCTCGGCCGGGTGCACGGTCGCGCCGTCCGGGGCGGCCTTGGTGCGCTTGCCGTGCCGGATCGGGTCGGTACGTTCGAACAGGTGGTTGTGCCCCTGCACGGCCAGGTCCACCTGGTATTTCGTGAACAGCGGCTCGACCGCGGCACGCACACCGCCGTCCGAGGCGTGGTTGTGCGCGGTGGAGAACGCGCAGTGGTGGAAGAAGGCCACGATGAAGTCGACACCGGACCCGCCCGCCCGCCAGTCCCGCAGCGTGTCGGTCAGCCAGGTCAGCTGCGCCCCGCCGGAGTACCCGGTGTTGGACTGCAGCTCCCAGGACAGCTCGTTGGCGTCCAGCGAGATCACCCCGACGTTGCCGTAGGCGAACTTGTAGACCGACGGGCAGCCCTTCGGCCCGTTGCCCGGCATGTCCAGGCGCTGCACGTGCCCGCCGTACCCGTGTGCCGGGCTGCCGCCCAGGTACTCGGTGTCGCCGTAGATCGGCTCCATGTCGTGGTTGCCGGTCGCGAACATCCACGGCGTGTAGGCCGCCTGCGGCTCGATCTGATTCAGGAACACATCCCAGACGTACGGGTTGTACAGGTTCTTCCCGGCCGGCGCCCGCCCGGTGGTCAGCGCCGTGGTGTCGTCGGCCGGCAGCCCGGTCCCGGACGGGTTGGCGTAACAGATGTCCCCGGCGAGCAGGGTGAACGCCGGCCGCTGGGTGCTCATCAGCTTGGTCATGCTGGCCGCCGGTTTGCGATCCGTGCCGCCCTTGCCGCCGATCGGGTCGCTCGCGCTGTACTCGTTGTTGTCGAAGATCCCCTTCGGCCACTTGCCGCCGGCCTTGGTGACCGTGGCCGGGTCGGCGTGCCAGGCGGCCTTCGGGTCGGTCGGCGCGGTGTGCGTGCCGACGTCGGCGAACGCGGTGAACGTGAACGCCTTGGCGGTCTCCGGCGCGGTGGTGAAGTGCGCGTCGCCGCTGACCGTGCCGTCGGAGAGCCGGACCCGGTAGTGGTAGACGGTGTCCGGCTTGAGCCCGGTGAGCTTCGCCTTGGCGTAGAACTGGCTGCCGGCCGGGCCCCCGGGGATCGCGTACAACCCGACCAGGTGCTTGATGCCGGCTTCAACCTGGGTGCCGTACGTGCCCGGCGCGTCGCCGACGTCGACGAACGCGCGCAGCTTCGCCGGCAGCGACCCGGTCTTGCTGGCCAGCTGCGCGGTCACCGCCATCGCGTGCCGGGGCACGTCGCGGGCGCCCGGCACGAACGACAGGTGCCGCCCGGAGATCACCACGCCGGTCTTGCCGGGTGTGCCACCACCGGCGGTGAAGGCCCGCTCGGCCAGCCGGTGCTGCTGGTCCGCACACCCGCCCAGGCCGGCCGCCATCGCCACCAGCAGCAGCGACCGCCGGGTCACCGGCTGCCTGGCGAGGAGCTTCTGGTTCCACTCGCTGAACTCGTCGACCGTAAGACTCACGGGCCAAACGCTAACCGGCGGTGAGCAGCTTTTTCTGGACCTTGCCCATGGCGTTGCGTGGCAGGCGGGGCACGAGGTGCACCAGACGGGGACGTTTGTGCGCGGCCAGCCGTTCGGCCACGAACGCGATCAGCTCCTCCGCGGTGACCGGGTCGGCCACCACGAACGCGGTGACCTGCTCACCGAGATCCATGTGCGGGGTGCCGACCACGGCCGCCTCGTGCACCGCGGGGTGCAGCAGCAGCGCGTCCTCGACCTCGCCGGCGCCGATCCGGTACCCGCCACTCTTGATCAGGTCGGTGGAGGCGCGGCCGACGATCCGGTGCCAGCCGTCCGGGCCGATGGTGGCCACGTCGCCGGTCGGGTACCAGCCGTCGACCAGCTCGGGCGGGCGCACCTCGCCGTCGCGCAGGTATCCGGAGAGCAGCGTGGGGCCGCAGACCTGCAGGTTGCCGATGCTCACCCCGTCGTCGGGCAGCGGGTTGCCGATGTCGTCGACGATCCGGGTGTGCAGACCGTCCAGGGGCAGGCCGACCTGGCCGGCGCGGCGGTCACCGTCGGCACGGGCGCTGACCGTGATCAGGGTTTCGGTCATCCCGTAGCGCTCGACCGGTGACTGGCCGGTCAGCTCGGCGATCGCGTCGAAGACCGGTACCGGCAAGGGTGCGCTGCCGGAGACGAGCAGCCGGGCCGGCGCCAGTGCGCGGGCTTCGGCGGGGGCAGCGGCGATCCGGGACCAGACCGTTGGCACGCCGAAGTACATGCTGCCGGCAGTCCCCGCGTACGCCGAAGGGGTTGGTTTGATGGTGTGCACCAGCCGCGAACCGAGCCGCAGCGGGCCGAGCACCCCCAGCACCAGGCCGTGCACGTGGTAGAGCGGCAGGCCGTGCACGAGCGTGTCGTCCGGGGTCCAGAGCCAGGCCGCGGCGAGCGCGTCCAGGTCGGCGGCGAGCGCGGCGCGGGAGAGCACCACGCCTTTCGGCGCGCCGGTGGTGCCGCTGGTGTAGAGGACCAGACCGGGCCGCTCGGGGCCGGGGTCCGGCGGCACGCTGCCGGGCCGCACTCCGCTGATTTTCATGATGGGTACGCCGTGATCGCGATACGGCGCGGGATCGTCGGTGAGGACCAGCTCGGCGCGGGAGTCGTCGAGGATGTGCGCCCGTTCCAGCGCGCCCGCGTCCGGCGGGATCGGGACGAGCGGGACCCCGGCCAGCAGCGCGGCGGTCACCGCCACGATCGTCGGCAACCCGGGTGCGGCGTGCACCGCGACGATCCGCCGCCCGGCTATCTCGGCGGCCAGCCCGCAGGCCCAGCCGAGCAGTTCGTGGCGGCCTATCCGCCGGTCCGGGGTGACGACGAAGTCGGCCAGGTCGGCGTCCTGAAGCAGCGCTGCGAGCAACGGCATGTGTGGATCATGCCAGGGATTGCTGAGCGCGACCTGAATCGATCACCCCGGGAGTGTGGCGCGCAGCCGCTGGATCGTCCGGACCAGCTCGTCGCGGTTCTTCGCCGCCTTCATCCACAGCGGCAGCGCCTCGATGAGTGTCCACTCGCCACAGCTCGCCCACTGGCCGCGCTCGCGCAGCTCAGCCCCGATGAAGCGGTCCAGCAGGTCCAGGTGCGCGACGTTGTACGCCCACAGCGAGTGCCCGCCGCCGCAGCCCGCCCGCAGCCACACCGGACGGTGGAAATACGGATCGTAGGGGCCGCGCGCGCCCGGCATCGACCAGCCGTTGCCGCCGGGCAGGGTGGGTGCGGTCCAGGACGTGTTGTGGCCGCAGCCGGTGCAGGTCAGCCGGCGGGTCCGGCCGTTGTCGCTATCCGGTGCCTTGGTGACCGTGGCGAGACCCTCGCAGGCCGGGCAGCGCACCAGGATCTCCGCGGTGAACGGCCACAGCCCGTAGCCGGGGTCGGTGAACCGGGTGGCGTTTTCCATGGGATCGATTCTGGCCCATGGGCGCTAAATCGGTTGCCGATTATTGCGGCGGTCCGGCAGGCTTCCGGGCATGACGAATTACTGATGTCTCCACCCCGGGTCCTGTTTCTCTCTGTCGGCGATGGCTTGTGCCCGCCGCCGGTTCACCCTGGAGCATTCGTTTTGTCTTTTCCGTCTACTTCCGATCAGTCCCCTTCCGCGACTGTGTCCGTTTTTGCCTCCCCGTCCAGCTGGATCGAGTCCAGCGCGCTCGACCAGTGCCACCAGGTCGCCGCGCTGCCTGGCATGCGGCACGTCGCCGGCATGCCCGACCTGCACCCCGGCAAGGGCGCACCGATCGGCGCGGCGATGACCTCGTCCGTGCTGTACCCGTTCCTGGTCGGCTCGGACATCGGCTGTGGCATCGCGGTCTTCCCTTTCCGTCTCAAGCGCGCGGTACCGGAGAAGATCGCCGCCCGCTTCCCCGATCTGGACGTCCCGCTGGACCCGGCTGCGCTGGACGTCGATATCCCTGCTGGTTACACCGACAGCCTCGGCACCGTTGGCCGCGGCAACCACTTCGTGGAGTTGGCGCGGGTCGCGACCGTTTTCGATTCCACGCACGCGGAGCGGCTCGGGCTCGGCGCCGGTGACCTCGTGCTGATCGTGCACAGCGGCTCGCGCGGTCTCGGCGAGCGGATCCTGCGCGCGCACACCGAAGTGCACGGCGCGGGGCCGGCCGCCGACCCGGCGGCGTACCTGGCCGCGCACGACGAGGCGGTCCGCTGGGGCTCGCTCAACCGGCGGCTGATGGCCGCCCGGGTCGCCGACGCGCTGGGCGCTCCTGCCGAGGCGCCGATCGTCGACGAGTGCCACAACTCGGTGGAGATCCGGGACGGTTTCTACCTGCACCGCAAGGGCGCCGCGAACGGCGACGGGCGGGACGTGCTGATCGCCGGCACCCGCGGCACGCCGTCGTTCCTGGTGGCCGGGCACGCCGGTTCGGACGCCGGATTCTCGGTCGCGCACGGGGCCGGACGCAAGATGTCCCGGTCCGACGCCCTGCGGCGCGGCAAGGCCAAACACACGGTCGAGGAGCTTCGTCGTACGCCGGTGGGGTCGCTGGTCGTCTGCGGGGACCGTCAGCTGCTGTTCGAGGAGGCGCCGACGGCGTACAAACGGATCGAGCAGGTGGTCGGTGACCTGGTCGACCACGGCCTGGCGACCCGGGTGGCCAGCACGGTCCCGCTGGTCACGTACAAAACGGCCGACCTCGCCCCGCGCGGCCCTGCGTCGCGCGGCCTTGCCCCGCGCGGTCTTGGGTCGCGCGGCCTTGCATCGCGCGGCCTTGCGTCGCCCGGCCTTGCGTCGCCCGATCTTGCGGCGCCCGATCTTGCGTCGTGTGACCTTGCGTCGCCCGATCTTGCGTCGCGTGACCTCGCGCCGCGTGATCTCGCGTCGCGGGATCGGAAGCGTCGGCGATGAGCGTGCATCTGTTGATGTCGGCCGGGCGGGGGCCGCAGGAGTGCTCGTGGGCGCTCGCCCAGCTGGCGAAGCGGCTGGAGGCGGACGCCCGCGGTCGCTCGGTGACGGTCGAGCGGGTGGAGACCGTCGCGGGGGAGCGGCCCGGCACGTTCCGTTCCGTGCTGGTGCGAATCAGCGGGGACGAGGCGGAGGCGTTCGCCGCGTCCTGGACCGGGACGCTGTGCTGGCAGGCGCCGAGCCCGTATCGGACCGGGCCGGGGCGCAAGAACTGGTATGTGACGGCGCAGCCCTGCTCGTTCGGTGCACCGCGGACCACGTTCGCCGAGTCCGACGTGGAGGTGGTGGCGGTGCGGACCGGTGGTCCGGGCGGCCAGCACCGCAACAAGGCGAGCACCGCGGTCCGTGCCACGCATCGCCCGTCCGGGCTGGTGGTGGTGGTCGACACCGAACGCCAGCTGACCCTGAACCGCAGCCTGGCCATGCAGCTGCTCCGCCGCAAACTGGAAGCCGGCGACGCGGCGGCCGGCCAGGAGACGATCACCGCCCGCTGGCGAATCCACGACGACCTGATCCGCGGCGACCCCGCCCGGGTGTTCCGCCCATGACCCACCGCCGGCCGGTCCGCGGATCGTGACCTGCGGCCGGCCGGGCCGCGGGCCGTAACCAGCGCCCGACCGGCGTTCAGACCGTGAGCTGCTGGTCGTCGCGGTCCTGGACCTCGGCGTCGAGCCCGGCGGCGACCAGCAGCATGCAGCGCAGGGTGGGCTCGTCCAGGACGTCGATCTCGAGCAGGTCCTCGTCGAACCAGAACGGCACCGGCTCGCCGGATGGGTGACCGGTCCAGATCGCGATCGGCGGACAGGGGATCGGGCGCGGCCCGGAAGGCAACCGCGCCCCGATCTCGCTCCGCACCTCGAAGCCGTCAAGCTCGGCCGCGAACGCCAGCCACTCCGCCTCGACGATCGGCGCGAAGTCGTTGCGCCCGGCCGCCGCGCAACCCCGGGTGATCCAAGCCGCGCCCTCGCCGGGCTCGTCGTCCTCGTCGGGGTCCCGGGTCTCGATCTCCTGCCCGTTCCAGGAGTAGATCTCGCCCTCGTCCCCGGTGACCCAGGCGTCCAACTCCTCGCCGATCGCCACCATTCGCCGGATCAGGTGATCCGGCGGGTGCTTGGCCTCCAGCGAGTTCTCCCAGAAGTGCAGCACGCGGTCAGTCCCGGCCACCGTGATCGCCTGACGGTCGTCGGTGAATCCCAGATCCGGCGACCGCTGGACCAGGGCTTCCACCTCGGCGGCCGAGATCGGATAACGCAGCGAGTGACTGTGACTCACCGACCGGCAGATGTGCAGTTCATAACCCACCAAGCCGTTCTACCACCGCCCGCCACGCAGACCACCGCCCGCTCCCGGCCGCACCCTTCTCACCCCCCGGCTGGTCCCCAGGGGTGTCTCACCACGCCGGACACACCCCTGACAACCAGCCCCCACCCGCGAGCTGGCTGCCAGAGGTGCCTCCGTCCCCGTGAGACACCCCCAGAAGCCAGCCGCCGGTGGTCAGCTGGTCGTCAAGCCGCCGAGCCTGTAGGCAGCCGCCGGCGGTGGGCTGGTTGTCAGGGGTGTGTCCGGCGTGGTGAGGCACCCCCAGGAGCCAGCCGGCCGGCGGGAGGCGCGTGGCGGCCGCGAGTGGGGGCGGTGTTGCGCGGCCTCCCGGGCGGGGCTTGGTTTGTGGCCTGCGGGCGGGCGCCAAAAGGGTTGACCGGGAGTGGGCGCCAAACGGGTTGACCGGGAGTGACAGCGGTCAAGGGGTGAGGTCGTGGTCCCAGTCGTCGACGGCGCGGGCGTTCAGGTGGGTGGCCAGGTCGCGCATGCGGCGGATGATCGGCGGGTCCGGGCGGTGGACCTGGATGTCGGGGTCGTCGTAGAAGAACGGGATCGGCTGGCCGGACGGGTGGGCGGTCCAGCAGGGCACCGGTGGGCAGGGGATCTGTTTCGGGCCGGACGGCAGCCGAGCCGTGATCGTGGTCATCAGCGTGAAGTCGGGCTGGGCGGCGACCAGGCGCAGCCACTCCTGTTCGGTGATGCCGGGGATGCCGCGGCCCCGGGTGATACAGCCCGACGGCCCGAACCGCTCGTCGGGGGTCGCCTCCCGCGTGGTGACCTCGCCGTCGTGAAGTTCGTAGAGCTCGCCGTAGTCGCCGGTGACCCACGCGTCGAGGAGACCGGCCATCTCCACCATGCGGCGCTTCAGGTGATCGGACGGGTTCTTGGCGGAGATTTGGCCGTTGAAGTGCCACATCCAGAGCGTGTCGCTGCCGTCGGGCACGATGACCGTGCCGTTCGGCATGGAGAGCCAGGGGGTCCGGCTGACCAGGAGCCGGACCTCCTCGATGGCGATCGGGTACCGCTCCGCGTACGGATCGAAGATCGCCCGGCTGATGTGCAGGTCGTAACCCATGCGTGCCCCCACCCCGAATCCGGAATGGACTCACATTACGGGGCGGCGCTGGTCGCCGGGGGTGTGTGCGGGGTGGACACGGCGTTCTGGACGTCGCCGAGCAGGGCGGTGGTGGCGAGCAGCAGGACGAACGCCCACCGGCGCCGGGTCGCGGCGGGGCAGGTTAAAGGTGCTGATAGGGCTGTCCACCCGAGGGATCTAATCCCACCGGTGGACAGCCGGTAGTCCGTCAGCGTGAGCCGGCCAGCTCGGTGAACCAGCGGGTGATCCGGGGCACGGCCAGCAGCTCCGACCCTTCGTGGACCATGCCGCTGTACGACGTGTCCACCCCCACGTCCACCACCGGAACCTGGACGCCGTGCGTGGCGAAGGAGTCCCGGCAGGCCGTCGTGTTGGCGTTCACGGCCTGCTCGTCGCCGGGGCTGAAGTACAGCCGAGCCGGCACGCCCGGCCGCCACTCGCAGACGCTGTCCGCCTCGCGCAGCGCGGCCGCGAACCGGGGTGTCGGGTGGAACAGCAACTCCCGCCCCCGCTCGGTGAGCAGGTCACCGACCGTCGGCGGCGCGCCCTCGAGCACCTCCACGCCGGGGTGGCTGGCGTCGAGCAGGTCACCGATCCCGACGTAGTCCTTCTGGAACACGTCCGCCGGGTCGCGGTAGATGTCGTGCAGCCGGTCGTACGACGTCAGCAGATACGCCATGTAGATCGACGCCAACCTCGGCTGCACCTCGGGGGTGAACACGGCCGGGATCTCGGCGCGGCGGATCGCGTACGCCCCGCTGATCGGAGCGACCGCAGCCGGCCGGAACCACGGGTCGGCGCCCTCCTGCAGCGCCCGGGCCAGGCCGAGCGCCGCCGACGCCCCTTGCGAGAAGCCCGAGGCGTAGACGTCCTGGTCCAGCGTGCGCCCCTGCCGGGCGGCGAACGTGCGCGCGGCCCGGAGCAGGTCGAGCGACGCGCTGGTCTCGCTCGGCACGTCCATCCACGGGTGCGGCCCGGTGCCGGTGCCGAGGCCCAGGTAGTCGGGGGCGACCGCGGCGAAACCGGCGGAGCCGAAGGTGATCGCGGGACCGGTCAGGAAGGTGTCCTCGCCGAGTGACGGGGCGTCGCCGCGGTAGACCGAGGTGCCGTGGGCGAACGAGACCGTGGACAGCCGGCGGTCGCCGTTGATCGGGAGCACGAGCAGGCCGCTGGCGGTGGTGGGTCTTCCGCGCGTGTCGATGGTGCGGTAGATCAGTTGGTGGAGGCTGACGCCGTAGCGGTCGGTGGCCGGATCGAACTTGCCGTCCGCCAGCAGCGTGTCGACCTCGCCCGGGGTGGCATACGTCGCCAGCGGGTTTTCTGCCAGGAGCGAGCCCCGGGTGGGTGCTGGAGCGGCGATGGCCGGGCCGCCGATGGTCGCTGCCGCGACGGCGGTGAGCAGTCCCGCCGCGATGATTCGTCGAAGTGTCCGCATGGGAGAAACGCTAGGCACCCCAGTGATCAACTTCGATCCGGCCAGCCTCACGATAAAAGGTAGTGCCAGGACTACCCCTTGATCTGGAACACCGCCAGCACCAGGTCGATCAAGGCGCGGGTAGCCGCACCCACCGCCCGATCCGCCGGGATCGCCAGCGACAGCGGCCAACTCAGATCCGCCCCGGTCACCGACAGCACCGCCACCCCCGTCACCTCGGCGAGCAAGAACCGGGGGAGCAGCGCGATCCCCAGCCCATGCTCCGCATAAGCCACCCCGGTCCCGATGTCACTGATCTCGATCGTCACCCGCCGCCGCACGCCCGCCGCCGCGAACGCCCGATCCGCCACCCCGCGATTTCCGAACCCCACCGGCGAGTCGATGAAGTCCAGCCCCTCCAGCTCCCCGATCGGCACCGTCGTCCGCCCGGCCAGCCGATGATCGGCCGGCACCACCAGGTCGAGCTGCGCCCGGGCCAGGTCGATCAGCCGGACGCCGGGCGGCGGCGGGCCGGGCAGCGCCACGAACGCCAGGTCCAGCCGGTGCTCGGTGAGCGCCGCGACCAGCCCGGCCGACCCGGACGGCGCCGCGCTGGTCTGCAGCAGCACGCCGGGGTGACGCCGGTGGTATTCGCCGAGCAGCGCGGGCAGGTCGAGCAGCCGGATCGAGGTGAGCACGCCGAGCCGCAGCGTGCCGCGCAGGCCGCCGCGCACCTCGTCGACCGCGTCCCGGGCGTCGCGGGCCGCGTCCAGCGCGATCCGGGCCCGGGGCAGCAGGGCGGCACCGGCGTCGGTGAGCAGCACCCGCTTGGCGTTGCGGTCCAGCAGCTGGGCGCCGAGCTCGCGTTCCAGGGTCTTGATCGCGGCGGAGACCGCGGACTGGACGACGTGCAGGCGTGCGGCGGCCCGGGAGAAGTGCTGTTCCTCGGCGACCGCGACGAAGTACTCGAGTTGGCGTAGCTCCACGCCCGCAAGTATCACCGATACTGATGATTGCTAGCTGATTCTTTCGTTGGACGTGATGCTTGCTGGTGCGGATGCTCAAGGCATGACACTTCTGGCTTCCGCTCCGCGTCTCACCGCGACACCTGTGAAGACCCGGCACGGCGCCGGGTTCTGGATGATCGCCGCGGCGTTCCTGATCGCGATGGCGTTCTCCACCGTCCCGACACCGCTCTACCCGCTCTACGTGGCCCGGGACGGCTTCTCTACGTTCACCGTGACCGTCGTCTTCGCCGTTTATGCCGTCGGCGTCGTGATCAGCCTGCTGCTCGCCGGGCACGTCTCGGACTGGGTCGGCCGCAAGAAGATCCTGATCCCGGCGCTCGGCCTCGAACTCGCCGCGGCGGCGCTCTTCCTGGCCGGCACCACGCTGCCGGTGCTGCTCGCCGCCCGGTTCCTGACCGGGCTCGGCGTCGGCATGATCACCGCGACGGCCACCGCGTACCTGCACGAACTGCACGCGGCGCATCGGCCGGGGGCGTCGCGTCAGCGCTTCGAGGTGGTCTCGACCGCGGCGAACACGGGCGGTCTCGGTGCCGGATCGCTGGTCGCCGGCCTGCTCGCTTCGTTTGTGCACACCCCGTTGCGTACGCCGTACGTGGTCTTCGCGGTCCTGCTCGTGGTGGCCATGGTCGCGGTCGCGCTCACTCCGGAGACGGTGCTGGAGCGCCCGGTCAAGCCGGCCTACCGCCCGCAGCGGATCACCGCGGAGCGCGCCGTCGCCGGTTACCTCGCCGCCGGGTTCGCCGCGTTCGCGGTGTTCGGCCTGTTCACCTCGGTCGCACCCGGTTTCGTGGCCGGCACCCTGCACCACCCGTCCCGGGCGCTGGCCGGTGGCCTGGTCTTCGCGGTCTTCGGCGCGGCCGCCGTGGCACAGGCGCTGACCGGCCGGCTCACCGCGAGCGCCAAGCTCACCCTGGGCCTGGTCGGACAGGGCGCCGGCGTGCTGATCCTGCTCGCCGGGATGTACCTGACCAGCCTGCCGGTCTTCGTGGCCGGTGGCGTGATCGCCGGGATCGGCGCGGGCACCCTGTTCAAGACCGCGGTCGGCACCGTGACCGCGCTGGCCGCCCCGGAACGCCGCGGCGAGTCCCTGGCCGGGCTGTTCCTGATCGGCTATCTCGGCCTGACCGCCCCGGTGATCGGACTCGGACTCGCGACGCAGGCGTTCACCGCGCTCGCCGCGATGACCGGCTTCGTGGTGCTGATGCTGGCCCTGCTGGGCGGGGTCGTCGCCCTGACCCGCCGGGCGGCCTGATAAGCAGATAAAAGCGGCCCGTGAGAAAACGCGGGTCGCTTTTCCGTGTGCGAATGCGAAGTCCGATCGCCGCCAGACCACCGCCATTGCCGACGGCAGGATCGTCGGCATGGGAAACACGATCGAGGGCAAGGTCGCATTCGTCAGCGGGGGCAGCCGGGGAATCGGCGCCGCCATCGCATTGCGCCTCGCCGCAGAAGGCGCCGACGTGGCGCTGACCTTTCAGCAGAACAAAACGCACGCCGACGACATCGTCGAGCGCATCCACCACACCGGCCGGCGCGCCATCGCCGTGCAGGCCGACAGTGCCGACCCGGACGCGCTCGTCGACGCGCTGACCCGCACGGTCGCCGAGCTCGGCCGGTTGGACATCCTGGTCAACAACGCCGCGGTCTTCCAGACCGGCCTGATCGAGCAGGTCAGCCCGGACGACTTCGAGCAGATGGTCGCGGTCAACGTGCGGGGACCGTTCGTCGCCGCGCAGGCCGCGGTCCGGCACATGACGACCGGCGGCCGGATCATCACCATCGGCAGCAACATGACCGAGCGGGTGCCGTTCCCGGGCTTCTCGCTCTACGCGCTGAGCAAGACCGCGCTGATCGGCCTGACCACGGCCCTGGGCAGGGAACTCGGCCCGCGCGCGATCACCGTTAACCTGGTCAACCCGGGTCCCACGAACACCGACATGAACCCGTCCGACGGCCCGATGGCCGAGACGATCAACGGGTTCACCGCGCTCGGCCACTACGCGGACCCGGCCGACGTGGCGGCGGCCGTGGCCTACCTGGCCGGTCCGGACGGCCGCTACGTCACCGGCGCCACGCTCAACGTCGACGGCGGTTTCACCGCCTAGTCCCCGGCGGTGTCCGCGGCCTGCCGGTGCAGGAAGACCAGGAATTCGCTCAGGTCAGCCGCCACCTCGGTGACGTGGTCGGCGTCGTGGACACCGTCGTGCAGACCACCCTCGACCAGGTGCAGCACCGGCTTGCCGGCGTCGGGCAGCGCGAACATCCCGCCACCGCCGTCGGTGCCGAACACCACGATGCGCCGGCCGTCGCTCAACGCCTCCGGAAAACCGTCGAGCGGCGGCCGGTGAACCCAATACCCGACATGCACATCCGGAAGGCTCACCTCCCCGACGACGGAATAAAAAATCGCCAGATCTTCCGGTACGCCCGGCCATTCCTCATCGGCAGCCGGCCCGCCTGTCCGGTGCTCGCCGGGCGCGAATCCGTACCGTTCCTGGAACCCGCCGTTGATCCGCTCGGCAAGCGCCCGCATATCGTCCCGCCACCACCGCACCCACGCGCTGTCCAGGCTCATTCCCCACACCGGATGACCCGTTTACCGAGGGTGTGCCGCCCGGCCAGATCGGTGTAGGCGCGGACGCCGTCGGCAAGCGGATAACTCGCGGCGATGTACGGCCGCAGCCGCCCGGCGACGGCGTCAGCGGCCACCTCGGCCATCCCGCCCAGGGACGCGTCCTTGTCCAGCACCACCTGGCAGGAGATGTCGTCGCGGCCGATCCATTCCGGTCGGGGAACCGGGAACGTCACGGTGTAGAGCCGCCCACCCGGGCGGAGCGCACCCGCGATCGGCCCCAGCTCCGTGCCCGGCACGGCGAAGTTGACCGCCACGTCGGCCCCGGCGGGATAGTCCCCGTACCCGATCACCTCGGCCGCGCCCAGTTCCCGCAGCACCGCCACGTCGTCCGGCGCGCCGGTGGCGATGACCTTGGCGCCGGCCGCGGCGAGCAGCGGGATCAGCGCGGTGCCCATCCCCCCGCTGGCGCCCACCACCAGCACCGTCTCCCCGGCCGCGACCCCCGCGGTGATCGACACGGCGCGAGCGGTCAGGCCGCTGGTGGCCAGCGCGGCCGCGTCGGCGGCGGGCAGGGTCGCGGGCCGGTGCGCGAGGAACGGCGTGCCGGCCTCGACCACGACGTATTCCGCGAGCGTGCCGGTGCCCAGCGCGGGCCGATCGGTGGCGGCCAGCGGTCGCATGACCCGGGGCACGGCATGCCCGAACACCTCGTCGCTGACGGCAAAACCGGTCACGCCGTCACCCACCTCGGTGACCGTCCCGGCGAAGTCGTTGCCGAGCACGTGCGGGAACGTCAGCTCGATCATGGAGCGCAGGTCGCCGCGGGGCAGAGCCAGGTCGCCCGGATTGAGCGCGGCCGCCGCGACCCGGATCTGCACCTGGCCGTCACCGGGCCGCGGGATCGGCAGGTCGGCGACGGTGAACGTCGAGGGCGGGCCGTAGTCGGTGGCTACCAGTGCCTTCATGGCACGCGACGGTAGGGAGCGCCGGATCGGACGGTCAACCGATTAAGAGGTGGAGCGCCACTTCTGGTTGCGCTGCCAGGTGCAGTCGCGCAGGCGCACCGTCCCGTACCCCAGAGAATTTATGTTTTCCTCGGTCAGGCACGCGCCGGAGGCCTCGCTGCGCAGCACCGTCACGAACGACCATTCCTGGGCCGGATCACCGCCGTCGCACGCCGCCACCCGCATCACCGCACGATCCGCGCGGACGCAGTTCTCCCCGTTGTAGAACGTGCCGGCGCTGGCCTGGAACCAGGCCTGCCCGGGGGTGTCGCCGCCGCAGGGCCGGGTGCTGACGACCGTGCCGATCGTCCCGCCGGTCAGGCACCGCGCGCTGTCCGCCCGGGTGACGATCCAGCCCTGGTGCAGCGGCGGCGGTGCCGGGATCGGCGCGGCCGCCACCATGCCGGTGGTCGCGGTGGCGAGAAGGCGGGTGATTCGACGCATAGGTTGTGACTGTAGGAATGCGGTACCGGTCACCGCAGCAGAATCGCCGGGACCGCGGTGGGTCGCGGCCATGCCGCGACGCACCCAAAGGCGGGGCATCGGTTCACCCCGCCTTTGGTACGAAGGACAGCCGGCCGGTCGCCCCGGCCCGCCTGCCTCCGGTTACTTCTTGTGGGCGGCAGGCGCCGCGCTCTCCTGTCCGGCCTCGTCGGCCGCGCCCTGCTCGTCCTGACCGGCCGCGTCGTCACCGGCGGCGGCGTCGTCACCGGCCGCGCCCTGCTCGCCCGCGTTCTGGTCCTCGGCGGCGCCCTGGTCGTCAGCGGCGCCGGCACCGGCCGCCACCACGGCCTTCGCGTCGGCGAGGGCCAGGCACGCCTGCAGCAGGGTGGCCTGTGCCGAGGTCACCGCGGCTGCCGCGGCGTCGTTCGCCGCCGCACCCTGGTCGCCCGCGTTCTGGTCCTCGGCAGCACCCTGCTCGCCGGCAGCGCCCTGCTCCTCCGCGGCACCGGCCGCGTCGTCGGCGGCAGCCTCGGACGGCGCGGCGGCGGCGCCCTTGTCCGCGGCCTTGCCGGCCTTGCCCTTCAGCGACTTCACGTACTTCTTCGCCAGCTTCTTGTTCGCGGCCTTGTTCTCCGCCGCGCTCTGCTCGGCGGCAGCCCCGGCCTGTTCGCCGGCGGCCGCGGCGGCGTCCAGCGCGAACTGGTCGCACGACGCCTCCAGGGCCTGCGCCGAGGCGACCGCCGCCTGGCCCGCGTCCTGTTCCGCCGCGACCGGCTTCAGCTCCTCGCCGTCGCAGACCACACTGCCCGCGTTCACCTGCAGGTCCTGGCATTGAGAGACGTCGAACTGCTGACCGTCCACGCTCACCAGGTTGGCTGCCTTGGGCTGGGTGCTCGCGTTGGCGAGCTGAACCCCGGCCACTCCGGTGGCCACCAGCACCCCCGCGACCACTACCGCGCCGATCGTCTTCCGCCGGTTCCCCGGGTTGCCCTGGTTACGTCGGTACGTGCGCGACCTCATGATCACTCCTCGTCGTTGGACGTCGATGTTCACCGGTTGGGGGGCCATACGGGGCCTGCGGCGTGGGCGGTTCAACGCGGTTTCGCCGGAGGCCCTCCCGGAGCCCCTCGAAGCGGTCACAAAAGCGCAGGTCAGAGGCGTGTTCCGCAACCGCTGAAAAAATTTGCCGGATTCGAGCGAACGGGTGGTGTCGATACGCCGGATTCCGTCCGCGGCGACCGGAACCGGTCACTCCGGCATGATCACGGGTATGGAACCGGTGGATGTCGCCCGTGAACTCGTCGCTGATCGCTTCCCGGACGCCGCGTGGGCGCTGCTGACCGGCAGCGTGGTCGGACCGCACCGGACCGCCGGCTCCGATCTGGACATCGTGGTGATGGACGAGTCCGATCCGGGGCATCGGGAGAGCCTGCGCTACCGGGGGTGGCCGGTGGAGTTGTTCGTGCACACCCGGGAACGGCTCGACGGTTTCCTGGAGCGGGAGAAGGCCCAGCGTAAGCCGAGCGCGCACCGGATGCTGGCGCACGGCGTGGTCCTGTTCGGCGACCCGGGCGACCTGCCGTCCCGGTGTGCGCGGGTGCTCGCCGAGGGCCCGGGCCCGTTGACCGGCGCCCAGCACGACTGGCTGCGCTACAGCCTGACCGACGGCCTGGACGACCTCCAGCACGCGACCGACCCGGGTGAACGCACCGTGATCGCCGCTGGACTGTGGACCGGCACCGGCGAGGCGGTGCTGTCGCTGGCCGGCCGGTGGGTCAGCTCCGGCAAGTGGCTGCTGCGCGAGCTGCGCGAACACGACCCGGAGTTCGCCGAGCGCTGGCTCGCGGCGCGGGACGACCCGGCCGCGCTCGCCGGCGAGGTGCTGACGAGCGCGGGCGGCCCGCTGTTCGAGGGGTACCGGGCGGATTAGGCGTGATCATGACCCGCAGGTGCGGGTGGCTGACGGCCGCGGCGTGACCGTGCTCAGCGGCGCCGGCTGAGTGCCACGCCGACCAGGGCGACCGCGCCACCGGCCAGGGCCAGGGGATGGGGAGTTTCGGACAGCAGCGGCCACGCCATCAGGATGGTCAGCGGCGGCACCAGGTAGGTGGTGACGCCGAGGCGCCCGGCGTTCATCCGGGTCAGCGCGTACGCCCAGGTGCCGAACGCCACAGCGGTCGGCACCACGCCGAGATAGACCACCCCGGCGATCGAACCGGCCGGCGCGTCCCGCAGGTCGTCGATCAGCCCGCCGGTGAACGGCAACGTCGTGATCATGCCAACCGTGCAGGCCATCTGGGTGACCTGCAGCGCGGGCAGCCGCCGCAGCGCGGGCTTCTGCAGGGTGACGCCGATCGCCCAGGCGGCCGCCGAGAGCAGGCAGAGCGCGACACCGAGCGGGTCGGCGGCGGTGTCACCGTGCCCGGCGAAGCCGATCAGCAGCACGCCGCAGAACGCCACGCCGATGCCGATCAGCAGGCTGCGCGGGAAGCCCTCGCCGAGGAACGCGCCCGCCAGCAGAGCGATCAAAATCGGACCGACGTTGACGAGCATGGCCGAGGTGCCGGCGTCCAGGCGTTGCTCGGCGGCGTTCAGCGCGACGTTGTAGAAGCCGAACCAGACGATCCCGCAGCCGATCACCAGAGCCCACTCGCGTCCGGTCGGTTTCACCCAGCTGCGGGTGGCGAGCAGGGCGAGGGTGAGCGCGATCGTCCCGGTGGCGAGGCGGCCGAGCGCGAGCGGGCCGGCGTCGAAGTGGGCGTGCACGGCGCGGATCGCGACGAACGCGGAGGCCCAGGCGGTGATGGTGATCAGGACCGCGACGAGCACGGTGACGGGTGGGCGGACGCGGGTGTCGGACACGGCGGGGACGGACATGGGGTCACCGTAGAGCCGGAACTGTTCGGCCGTCGCCGCAGTATCGCGACGACGGCCGGGGATCACCGGGCGCGGGCGCCGAGCAGGGCGCTCAGGCCCCCGGCCCGCTGCAGTTTCTGCCAGCCGAGGCGGATGCCGCCGAGCGCCGCGAGGGTCGACTGGATCAGCACCAGATACATCAGCTGGCGATAGACGAACTGCTGGATCGGCACCCGCCAGATCGGCCGCAGCGATTCCGCGTCGAGCCGGAACGCATAGACCGTGCTGAACACCTGGACGGCCAGCATGGTGAGCCAGGCGAGCACCGTTTCGGCCGGATTCAGGAACAGCAGCCCGTAAATCAGGAAAACGTCGATGAGCGGCGACAACAACGGCATCAGGGTCTGGAACAACGCGAGATTGAGCAATCCCCGCCGTCCGAAACTGCCCTTCTCCACCACTGCCCGGCGGTGCTTCCACATCGCCTGCATGGTGCCGTAACTCCACCGGTAGCGCTGCCGCCACAACTGCCCGACGGTGGCCGGCGCCTCGGTCCAGGCCCGCGCCCGCTCCTCGTAGACCACCCGCCAGCCGGCCCGGACGATCGCCATGGTCAGGTCGGTGTCCTCGGCCAGGGTGTCGTCGCTGAGCCCGTCGACCTGCCGCAACGCCTCGGTCCGGAACGCGCCCACGGCACCCGGGACGGTCGCCATGCAGCCCATCACGTCCTGCGCGCGCCGGTCGACGCTGAAGCCGACCACGTACTCGATGTGCTGCCAGAGCGCGATCATCCCGGTCCGGTTGGCGATCTTCGCGTTGCCGGCGACCGCCCCGATCGCGGGGTCGGCGAACGGCTGGACCAGCAGGCGTACGGTGTCCGGCTCGAACACCGTGTCGCCGTCCATCATCACCACGACGTCGGTGTCCGCGGCCGCGATGCCGGCGTTCAGGGCGGCCGGCTTGCCACTGTTGGGCTGGCGGAGCACTGTCACGCCGGGCAGCCCGAGGGACTCGGCGATCTCGGCGGTGCCGTCCGTGGACCCGTCGTCGACCACGATGATCCGTACCGGATGGGTGCTCGCCACCAGCGAACCGAGAGTGTCGGCGATGCATTCCTTCTCGTTGTAGGCCGGCACGATCACCGTGACCGGCTCGGTGAACACCGGCCCCCAGCGGTGCCCGGACCTGCCGCGGCGGGCGTGCCGCCGGCCCAGGACCAGCATGAACAGCAACCGCGCCACGGTCAGTACCCCGAAGATCAGCAGCAGCCCGGAGAACCACACCGACACGTGCGTGGCGATCTGCACCGCGCCGACCAGGCCCAGCCCGAGCGCCTGCTCACCCGCTGTCGCATCCGGGTTGACCGTCGCCATCCCGGAGACCGCGGCCACCGTGGTGAACGTGTACCCCTCGGCGAGCAGCGCCGGGATCACCTCGCGCAGCGCGTCGGCGGTCAGCGACCGGTCCCCGCCGCCGTCGTGGAAGAGCAGCACCGCCCCCGCGCCGTCGTCCGGAGTCACCGCCTCGACGATGTCGTCGACCGTGACGTCTTCCTCCCAGTCCCGGCTGTCCAGGTCGTTGACCACGGTGAGATAACCCTGCTCACCCATGTCCTGCATGACGGCCCAGCTGTCGTCGTCCAGCGCGGCCACCGTCGACGAGTACGGCGGCCGGAAGATCACGCTGGTCACCCCGGCCGCGCCGGCCAGCGCGAGCTGGGTCTCGCGCATCTCGACGGTGCGCCGCCACTCGCTCGCCCCGGACAGCTCGGGGTGGGTGTAGGTGTGGATGCCGATCTCGTTGCCCGCCTCGGCGACCTGTCTGACCAGGTCCGGGTACTCGCTGATCTGTGAACCGATCATGAAGAACGTGCCGGTGACGCCGTATTCGGCGAGCACCTCGAGGATCTCCGGGGTGTACTCGGGGTCGGGCCCGTCGTCGAAGGTGAGCACGATCTGCTTGTCCGGCACCGACACGCTGGTGGTCGTGGTCCCGTCGGTCGCGATGAGCGGCCCGCCGGTGAGCGCCTCGGCCGGCACCTGCGAGGTCTGCGTGGTGGCCGCGGTCGCCCCGTCCTGCGTGAATTCACCCTGAACGAGCCCGTTCACCAGAAGAATGCTCGCGAACAAACTGATGAGCACGGCGAAAACGATCCATCGTGGACGCGGCCGGTGAATTCTCCTCGGTTCCTTCGGCACAGTTTCCCTTTCGTTTCCGGAACGGCCCGGAATCCCTGGGTGAGGAACCTAGAAATGCAATCTTGGCGGGCCCTGTGCGCGACCCGGCCCGCTTCTGTGCGAAAAAGTGACAGTGCGTATCCGTGGCGATTACCGAAATGGCGCCGGAATTCTGGGACCATGCGGCATGACTGTCCTTCGCACGGTGGCCACCGCCGATCTCACATCGAGCGATCGTGCCCGTCTGCGCGCCCTGCTCGACGACGCCTTCGCCGGAAACTTCGACGACCACGACTGGGAGCACACCCTCGGCGGGTTGCACATCCTGATCTCTGTGGACGGCACCCTGATCGCGCACGGCGCGGTGGTGCAGCGCCGCTTCCTGCACCAGGGCCGCTCCTGGCGGTGCGGCTACGTCGAAGCGGTCGCCGTGCACCCGGCCCACCGGCGCCGCGGCTTCGCCACCGCGGTGATGACCGAGGCCGAACGCATCATCGACAACGGCTACGCCCTCGGCGCCCTGTCAGCGTCCCGGGCCGGCCGGGCCCTCTATCTGACCCGCGGCTGGCACCTGTGGCCAGGCGGCACGGCGGTAGTCACCCCCACCGGCATCCGTCGCACCGAGGAGGACGACGACAGCACCCTGGTCCGCCCCGTCCCCGACGGCACCCCGCTCAACGAGGCCGCCCTCTTGATCTGCGACTGGCGCGACGGCGACGTCTGGTAACCCCGCCCTCGCCGCCCTCGCCGGGGCGGCCGGGCCCGCCGGGGCGGCCGAGGGCCGCCGGCGTGCCGGCCCGCCGTGGTCCAGACCGTGGCCCGGTCCGGGGCCGTGGCTGGTCCTCAGGGGTGTGTCAGAGGCCCGGAGGCACCCCTGGGGACCAGCCGGGGCCGTGGCGGCCTGCGTGGTCCGTTTGGCCCGCGGTCCGCTTGGGGTTGCGGGGTCGTTGGGTCCGGGCTGGTTGCTAGGGGTGTCTCGGAGGTGCGGAGGCACCTCTGGGGACCAGCCGGGGGAACTCGAGGCGGGGGGCATCTCGGTCACCGGCAGGGCGGGGTTGGCGGCGGCGAAGCCGCGCAGCTCAGGGTCGTCGAGCAGGGCGACGATCCGGGCCACCGGGAGCTGCCGGGACCGTGCCGCAGCTCGGCGGACCTGCTCGTCCGGATCGGTGAGCAGGTCGTCCAGCAGGGCCGGACCGGCTTGAGTGCCTGTCGGAGCCCGCGCTGCCCGGGTCGATGTCGATGGCGGACAACTGCTCCTCGGTCAGCACCGGGTGCAGGGAGACCGCGGTCCGGACCGACGGGTCCGGGTCCGCCCCGAGACGGACCGCTTGGGCCGCGGTCAGCTGCCGACGGCCCGCGAACGCCCGCCGGACAGCGGGCAGCGGATGGGCGAGCGGGTCGCGGGTGGCTTCCTCCATCAGCTCACCGATCAGTTCCTCGTCGGTGAGCATCCCCCGTTCGCTCCAGCTCAGATACCGCTCCAGGATCCGCGACAACGCGGACTCCGGGCGGGGCAGGTCGCGGACGTTCTGGATCCGTTGCCGGACCAGCGGGTCCGGGTCGTCGTGCAGCCGCAGCCGGATCTCCGCGGCGATCGATCGGTTGCCGGCGAGAGCGGCGCGCACCCACGGATCGGGGTGCCCGGCCATCGCGGTGACGGCCGTGGCGGACAGTGGCTCGCGCTCGGCGAGCCCGTCGGCCGCGGCCCCGCCGTGCTCCGCGATGAGCCGGAGCACAGAGGGCCGGGCAACGCGGGATTCACCGCGAGGCCCTCCAGGACGACGTCCGGCTCCGGCAGGGCCGGCCAGTGGCGTTTCACGTGTGACGAACGGCTCCAGGCCTCACCCACGTGCATCCGGCCCCCTGACGGATCGACGTGAGTGCCAGCGTAAGTCGACGAAACTGCTGGTCAAGGTGGCTTTTCGCCCGATCGTCGCGGGTCTGGCGGGTCCGGTAGGCTGGACCTGGCATCCGAAATCCCCCACGGCGGATCTCAGTCGTGGACGGGGGAGGCTCACGTCGTACCCGGGAAAGAACAAGGACCACCGTCGGCCGCAAGCGATGCGGTTGGTTCGGCGCCGCAGGCGCGGCGGTCTCAACCCCGATTTTGTACGGAGTGAAAGCGGCCGTTCTCCGCAGCGTCGCCCGGGTCCGGTCCCGGTGCTGCGTGAGCGTGTCGTGGTGATCACCCGCAGGTCGCGGGGTGCCCCAGGTTCGTCGGGCGCCGCGACGGCGGGCACAATGGGAGGGTTGTTGCCGTGGGGATGTCAGGAGGAACGGTGGCGCTAGAGGTACGGCCGAAGGAGTGCGTCGTCGCAGTCGACGGCCCGTCCGGCTCGGGCAAGTCCACCGTCTCCCGTCGTCTGGCGACCGCGGTCGACGGCGTGTATCTGGACACCGGCGCGATGTACCGCGCGGTGACCTGGGCGGTGCTGCAGGCCGGTGTGGATCTGACCGATCCGGACGCCATCGCGAAGATCGCGCTGGAGACCGAGTTGTCGATCGGCACCGACCCGGCGGCACCGCATTTCGCCGCCAACGGGACGAATGTCGACGAACCCATCCGGGGCGCCGAGGTGACCGGAGCGGTCTCCGCCGTGGCCGCGGTGCCGGCGGTCCGCAAACACCTGGTCGCGCTGCAGCAGGCGATCATCGCGTCGCAGCCGCGGATCATCGTCGAGGGCCGGGACATCGCCTCGGTGGTCGCGCCGGACGCTGATCTGAAGGTTTATCTGACCGCCTCGGCCGCCGCCCGCGCCGCGCGGCGCAGCGCCGAGGACGCCACCGATGTGGCGGCCACCGAAGCGGACCTGGCGCGCCGCGACAAGCTGGACTCCAGCCGTGCTACCGACCCGCTGCGTCAGGCCTCCGACGCCCTCGAGGTGGACACCACCGGAATGGGTATCGACGAGGTCGTGCAGCACCTCCTGAGTCTGCTCGACAGCAAGGTAAGTAAGTGACTGAATTCCCCGCCGGCCTCGACATCAATGATTTCGAGGGCGGGATCGACTACGCCTCTGACTCCTCATCGCCGATCGATGACGAGTCCCATACCGGACCGGTGCCGGTCGTCGCCGTCGTCGGCCGCCCCAACGTCGGCAAGTCGACGCTGGTCAACCGCATCATCGGCCGCCGCCAGGCGGTCGTCGAGGACGTTCCCGGGGTGACCCGGGACCGGGTGCCCTACGACGCGCAGTGGACCGGTCGCCGGTTCACCGTCGTCGACACCGGCGGCTGGGAACCCGACGCCAAGGACCGGGCCGGCGCGATCGCCGCCCAGGCCGAGATCGCGGTGCAGACCGCCGACGTGGTGATCTTCGTCGTGGACGTCACGGTCGGCGCCACCGACGTCGACGAGGCCGCGGTGAAGATGCTGCGGCGCAGCCACAAGCCGGTCATCCTGATCGCGAACAAGGCCGACAACCAGAACCTCGAGCTCGAGGCGGTGTCGCTGTGGTCGCTCGGCCTCGGCGAGCCGCACCCGATCTCGGCGCTGCACGGCCGCGGCTCCGGTGACCTGCTCGACGACATCCTCCGCGCGCTGCCGCCCACCCCGCCGATCATCGAGGGCGCCCCGCGTGGCCCGCGCCGGATCGCGCTGGTCGGCCGGCCCAACGTCGGCAAGTCCAGCCTGCTCAACCGGATGGCCAAGGAGGAGCGCGCGGTCGTCGACTCGGTCGCGGGCACCACGGTCGACCCGGTCGACAGCCTGGTCGAGATGGACGGCGAGATCTGGCAGCTGGTCGACACGGCGGGCCTGCGCAAGCGCGTCCACCAGGCGTCCGGCACCGAGTACTACGCCGCCCTGCGCACCGCCGGCGCCGTCGAGGCCGCCGAGGTCGCCGTCGTCCTGCTGGACGCCGGCGACGTGATCAGCGAGCAGGACCAGCGAGTGATCACCCAGGTGATCGAGTCCGGTCGCGCCCTGGTGATCGCCTTCAACAAGTGGGACCTCGTCGACGAGGACCGCCGGTTCTACCTGGACAAAGAGATCGACCGCGACCTCAAACGAGTGACCTGGGCGATCCGCGTCAACATCTCGGCCAAGACGGGCCGCGCGGTCGACAAGCTCGCGCCGGCCGTCCGCCGGGCGCTGGCCGGCTGGGAGCAGCGGGTACCGACCGGTGCGCTGAACCAGTGGCTGACCGCGTTGACGCAGGGGACGCCGCACCCGGTTCGGGGTGGGCGCGCGCCTCGCGTGCTCTTCGCGACCCAGGCCGGGGCTGCTCCGCCGCGGTTCGTGCTGTTCACGACCGGGCCGTTCGACGCGGGGTACCTGCGGTTCATCGAGCGCAAACTCCGTGAGGAGTTCGGGTTCGAGGGGACGCCGATCGAGATCTCGGTGAAGCCGAGGAAGAAGACCGGGCCGGGGGGTCGCGGAAAAGCGCATGGGTGAGGTTGGTAAGCTTTAGGAGATGTCGCGCGGGGCTGAGGTTCCGGGCGGGATCGGGCTGTAGCGCAGCTTGGTAGCGCACTTGACTGGGGGTCAAGGGGTCGCAGGTTCAAATCCTGTCAGCCCGACAGCGGAGGGGTTTCCACAGGTCAGCGACTTGCGGGAGCCCCTTTTTCGTGTCTGACGACGTCACCGGGATCGAGCACGCCGCTTGTAGACCCCTTGACTCGGCAGGTGACGAGAGATGCCCCTACTGAAGCTCGACCGACTGTGCGAAGGCCTGGAGAAGGGCGACTGGGCCGGCTTCCTGCGCGACTGGGACCGCGCCCTACGGGCCGGGAATCACCCGGAAACGACCCGCTACAACTACCTCCTCGCAGCCGCCCAATTGGGTAAATATCTGGCGCAGGAATCTCCGGACTACGACGCCCGCGACGCCGCGAAAGACCCGACCCTGGTGACGAAGGGACACGTCGAGTCCTTTCAGTCCTGGATGATCGAAACCCGCTCGGCGTCGACCGCGCTGAACAAGCACAAGAGCCTGCAGCAGTTCTTCAAGTACCTCCTCGAGGAAGAGGAGATCGACAAGTCCCCGATGGCGCGGGTGAAGCAGCCGATCGTTGAGCAGAAGCTCGTCGCGATCATGGGTGACGACGACACGAAGAAGCTGCTCGACTCGACCAAAGGCAAAACGTTCCTGGCGTTGCGCGACGAAGCGATCATCCGGCTGTACTACAACACCGGCGCCCGTCTGTCCGAGATCGGCAACCTGAAGCTGACCGATCTGGACATGAACACCGAGTCGGTGCTGCTGCACGGCAAAGGCGCCAAAGACCGCCGGGTCCGATTCGGTCCGAAGACGTCGCGGGCCATCGCCCGCTATCTACGGGCCCGCGCCAAGCGGAAAGACGCCGACAAGGTGCCGCAGTTGTGGCTGGCCGAACGAGGCGGGAAACCCCTCGCCCCGAACGGCATCAAAATCATGCTGAAGCGACGCGGAGCCACGGCCGGCGTCGAAGGCACGCACGCGCACCGGTGGCGGCACAACTTCGCCCACGAGTGGCACAAGAAGGGCGGCAACACCGGCGACCTGATGCTGCTGCTCGGCTGGGCGTCGGAGGACATGCCACGCCGGTACGGGGCGAGCGCGGCCGCGGAGCGGGCACAGGAACTCCAGTCCCAGATGGGCATCGGCGAGCGCGTCTGAGCCAAGGCCAGTCCCGACAAGAGGCCGGCCGCCTTCGGATCTTCACCAAGGAGAGGGGCGGCAACCCCCGGCAACCCCCGACAACCGGAGACAACTATCGGTGTGGCGGCTCGCTGGCCGAGGATGGAACCACGCACCGCAGGCAGGCCGCTACGTGCACTTTCATCTAGTCAAGGTGTCCACGATCGAGGCACGCCGGCAGCGAGAGCGCGGCTGGGTAACCCGTACAGGATTGCCAGCCGCGCTCTCGGAGGGTTCGTCCGGCGCACGTCTGCGGCCGACAACGGGGGAGGGGAGGCGCCGTGGAGCGCTCGCGTGCGGTGGCGCTGATCGAGGAGCTGCTGGGCCATCTGCTGGAAGGTCAGGGGGAGCGGCCTTTGAGCCTGATCCGCGAGGTTTACGTCTTCGGGTCCTTCGCGCGTGGTGCTCTGCAGCCGGGTGACGTCGACTTGGACGTGGAGTTCGACAAGGACTGGGCGTGGTCGTCGGCGTTCGTTGACGCGCTGAGCGCGGGGCACGACGGGTACCTTGCGCTTCGCCGGCCGCTCGCGGGACGCAGGCGTGGGATGCAGTTCATGTTCAACGGCCATGAGGCGGCGGACTTCCCGATGACGCTGTTGTGGCGTCGCGGGGATGATCTGAGCACTGCGCTGGCGCGGCTTCATGAGATCAAGCCGGATCCGACGGCGGGTCGGGCCGAACGGCACGCGATGTTGCCGCAGTTCGAGGGGCTGGACCGGTGGCTGCCGCGTTTTGTTCGCGCGCACTTCGTTGAGGCCATCGATCGGGGCGCGATCACCGTTGAGCGGCTGACCCTTCCGGATGCCGAGCCCAGACATCTGGCTCACCCCGTGGTGGATGAGCATCTTTGGATGCGCTGGCCGCCGACGAGTCCTCTGTATCGTTCGGCGGGCGCGGTCTTCGCGTATCTGATCGATCGAGGGGTCGACCCTGCCGGGTTGGTCCTGCACAAGCGCAAGGTCGGTCGTGGAGCGACTCCATACTTTGCCAGCTTCGCCATGTCTTATCTGCGAGGCATACCTTGGGCTTTAACCGAAGGTGGCGGCCGCGAATGGATCGAAGTGGTCCACCCGGTCAAGCGCGGTGAACTTCACGCGCTGCGGGTGCTCCCGGCCTCTGTCCCGAAGCTGAAGGAGCTGGACTGGTTCCGGTAGCTGAGAGCGGCTCAACGGTGAGGCGGCAACGCTCTGACCTGCGAAAATGTGGGATGCCGACCCTACTTTAACCGGCAGGTTATTGGTTCACGCCGCCGGGTGTCACCGGATGAATTCTCGGTGCCACTGTCCTGCCTGCCGGTTCCACGATAGGTCGAGAATTCGGATACGTCCACCTTGGGCGCCTTATTTTCTGGTGATCGGGGCGAGTGCAACGGGCTGTCGCTAAGCCGCTAGAAAATTGACCGTAGCGATAGCGTTCATCATCGTTCGTCGCGATTCCACGGGGCCTCTGGTCGGGACATCTTGTTGGGTGCGGCAACTCCCGGCAACCGGAGACAACTTTTCCGGTGGCCAGATCTGATTGATGATCGTAGAGCGGACTGCTCATGCAGTACGCGTTCCTTCGCCGAGTCAAGGTGTCTTCCTTTGCTTTCAGGCGAGGGCTTAATCGTCAATTTGGGAGATGAGGCCTTGCTGAATCTTGAGAAGGTCTGCCACGGCCTCACCCCGGTCTGGTTCGGCTACCTGCGGGACTGGGACCGATCTCTACGGTCGGGCAACTATCCGGAGACGACTCGATACAACTATCTGCTCGCCGGCGCGCAGTTGGGCCGCTTCCTGGCTGAGGATGCTGGGGGTCTGGAAGCGGCGGAGGCGGCGAGGGATCCGACCGAGGTCGAGCGCGGTCATGTCGAGGAGTTCCAGGCGTGGATGGTGCGGACCCGGTCGGCGTCGACGGCGTTGAACAAGCACAAGGGCTTGCAGCAGTTCTTCAAGTGGTTGGTGGAGGAAGAGGACCTGGAGCGGTCACCGCTGGATCGGGTGAAGCAGCCGAAGACCGGGCAGACGCTGATCCCGATCCTCGGCGATGACGACACCGCGAAGATCCTGACCACGTGCAAGGGCAAGGACTTCCTCTCGCTGCGCGACGAGGCCATCATCCGTGTCTTCTACAGCACCGGCGCCCGACTGTCCGAGGTCGCGGGACTACAAATGTCCGAGGTCGACCTCAACAACGACACGTTGCTGTTTCACGGTAAGGGCATGAAGGACCGCCGGGTGCGGCTCGGGTCCAAGGCCGGCCGGGCGTTGAGCCGATATCTGCGGCAGCGTGAACGTCGTCGCGTTTCCGGCACGCCGGCGTTGTGGCTGCCGGCGAAGGGCGAGGTGCCCTTGGCCGCCAACGGCATCAAGATCATGCTGCGGCGCCGCGGCGAGCAGGCCGGAGTGGCGAACGTTCATGCGCACCGCTGGCGACACAACTTTGCCCACGAATGGAAGCTGGCCGGGGGCGATACGGGGGATCTGATGCTGGTCCTGGGCTGGTCGTCCGATGATATGCCGCGCCGTTATGGAGCGAGTGCGGCGGCGGAGCGGGCGCAGCTGACGCATGCCCGGCTGCGTATCGGTGACCGGATCTGACTTTGGGGGAGGGCGGACATGGCGTTGACCGAGCGGCAACGAGTGCGGCGGGCGCGGATCGCGGCGCATGCGTCGTGGGCGAACACCGCGGACAGGCAAGGGCGGACCGCTCCGGCAACGTCGGCGTTTTTGGCCCGGTTCGAGAAGCAGGTGGATCCGCTGGGTGTGCTGGAACCGGAGATCCGGACGCAGATGGCTGTCCATGCCCGGCGGGCGTACATGTTGCAACTGGCAGAGAAGTCTGCGAAGGCGCGGGCGCGCCGTTCTGCCGACGGTTGAGGTGACACCCGTTCGGGTTGTTGGTGTCGGGCGAGGCTCGTGATGGGCTGCTCGCCGGGACGAGAGATTTATCGGATCATTTCTAGGGAGGTGCGGCGTGACTAGTTATGCCGTTGACGTTGAGGGCCGTGCGCTGATCCGGACATGGCCTACCGGCAGTGGGCTTCGTGCCGCAGTGGTCAGCGCGGTTCCGTCGCAGGCGGGTGCGGGCGACGCGTTCGCCCTGGCGGCTGAGCTGACTGGCCTGTCTGCGGCGTTATGGCGGTGCTATACCCATCCTGCCAGTGCTGCGGCGAGCATGGAAGTGAACTCAGAGGGTTGGCGGCGTCAACAGGAGCGGGACGCCTTCAGCTCGGTGATGGGCAACGTGCAGAATCCGGAGCTGCCGGATGAGGACGGGATGCTGCTGGTCAGCTATGACCTGGTGGAGGAGTCCGCGCATCGGGTAGGCCGAGCGCTGCACGCCGTCGACGATCCGGGGCTGCGCGATGCGGTGCGCGCGGAGGTCGAGGCAGAGATCCAAGCAGTGAAGATGGCCGAGCGCGGCGATTTGACGGGCCGCGCGGTACAGGCTGTGGTCCTCAGCCGTGCCGGTGCGAGCCCGGTCCAGGTGGCTGCGGCGGACGCTGTGTTGCGGGACAACCCGTTGGGTGGCCGGCAGTTGTTCGAGGCGTTCGACCCGACCGCGGCGTCGGTGGCCGCCGCTCACTGGCTGAAAGCCGCAGTCGATGTCGTGGGGCAGGCGTCCGGGCTGGAGGAGTCTCAGGTTCTTCCCGCTGCTGACGGCATCGAGGCCTTGCCGTATGAGTCGCCGGCTGAGGTGCTGAGCCTGCTGGAGTTCAGCCGGTCGGTGTATCAGGTAATCGTTGAGATGGTCGCCGACGCGATGCTGGTCGCCGAAGGGCTCGTCTCGGACTTTGATGCCATCGCGATCGCGCGGGAGGCAGATCAGCCCGACGACGCCGAGGACGACGTTGCCGAGCCGGTGCGCGTGACGCTACTCGACCCGCGCAGGCCCGCCCTCGACCTCCTCGAAGATCTGGTGTCGGCGATCTGGGGATGCCGGATGTTGTACGAGGAGTATGTCGACGCCGGGGATGACGAGGCGGCTTCCGATGTTGAGGGGCAGTTTTGCGCCGCTGTCCGCGCCGAGGCGGAGAAACACGCCGAGCGGCTCATGTAGCTGTACAACTACAGCGGATTTGAAGGACAGGCCGCGCGCCGGCACCCGCGATTCGTACCGCTCCGACATGCCGATCCAGGGGTATGCGAGCTCGGCCTCACCATCGAATGTCGTGCATGGGCAGGCGTCTCGTTGCAGTCGGCGGACACCCTGACGCATCGGCCCTCTACCGGCGTACGACCTGCTGACCTGCTCAGTCGTCGCTGATACACGCACACGAGTGCGGCCAGGCCCCCTGAAACCCGGCCCGCTCGGTCCCGTGAAACACACTGGCAGTGTGGGGGTCGGGGAGGGTGAGTGGTCTCTTCTGGAAAGGCGGCTTGCCGATCTTCTCCCAAATTTGCTAAACGGATTTTTTGCTCAGTGAAAAATGTAGCGCACGAGAGTAAAGGGGTCTGTTTATCGCTCGATGGAATTTCTACCAGGTGCTTCCTGGGGCGCTTTGCGCCGAGACTGACGCCCCGTCGTAGCCCAGGTTCCTAGGATGCTTAGGGAGTCATGACATAGCCATGAAAGAGTTGTCCTCGCCGGTGATCATTTGCGTTTCCGGCCCTGGGCGCTAGGTAGCCGGGCTTCGCCGCAGCAAGATCGACCAGCTGGCCGGGTATCCCTGAAGCGCAAACCACGGCGCGCCGAGCGGGATTTGGAGTGGCGCAGATCCGCGAGCAGGGGTGGCTTTTGTGGAATGCCAGTACCGATCATCGACGGTCTGCGGCGGCGACAGCGCGGTGCTCCGGCTGGCACTCTGCGCTGCCTGGCTGCCGTTCGCCGCGACCGTGAGCGCCGACGTGAGCGAAGTGCGGCCATCGGTCTGACCGGTAGGACGGCCGCGGCAGGCGACAGGGTTCAGGCGGCGGGGGTTACCTGGACTGGTGGTATGCGGTCCACGCGTCACCATCGACGTCGCCGCGTAGGCCAACGTTCTTTCTCGTACGCGCGGCGGGGCCTGACGGGCCGGCGATGAGCCGCCTTCATACAAGCTTCATATCCGTCGCGGTAGGAGCTTGATGTCTTTCGAGTGTTCTGGACCTACCGCCAGCCTCGTCGCGATATTTACTGAATAGGATGTTATGTCGGGAAGGGTGTGAGTGTGCAGCGTGTCCTGGTCGTTGATGACGAGTCCAAGATCCGGATGACCGTGCGTGGCTACCTCGAGGCCGACGGTTTCGCCGTGATCGAGGCGACCGATGGCCCCACCGGTCTGAAGGCCGCCCTGCACCAACGCCCGGATCTGGTGATTCTGGACGTGATGCTGCCCGGCCTGGATGGGTTCGAGGTGCTGCGCCGGCTGCGGGAGAGCAGCCGGGTGCCGGTGATTCTGCTGACCGCTCGTGCGGACGAGATCGACCGTCTGATCGGGTTCACCGCCGGCAGCGACGACTACGTGACCAAGCCGTTCAGTCCCCGCGAGCTGGCTCTGCGGGCCCGGGCTATCCTGCGGCGCATCGAGCCCGGCGGCACCGAACCGGACGCCGCGCTGCGCTTCGACGGCCTGACCGTCGATCCGGGCACGCGCAGTGTGCGGCTGGACGGCGACCGCCCGGTCGAGCTGTCGGCTCTGGACTTCGACCTGCTGATGGCGATGGCCCGCGCGCCCGGCCGAGTCTCACCCGGGTGGCCTACTGGCCGAGGTCTGGGGCGACGACTTCTTTGGCGACGAACGGGTCATCGACGTGCACATCCGGACGCTGCGCAAGGCGCTCGACGACGACGCCGCGGCGCCACGGTTCGCCGGCACCGTCCGTAACGTCGGCTACCGCTTCGTCGGGATCGCGCAGTGAGTCTGTCGTTGCGTACGCGCCTCGCCCTGTCGCACGTCTTCGTGCTGGTGATGACGACAGGCACCGTGTGGATCGCCGTCGAACTGCTGAAGGGTCCGCCTCACACGCCGTTCGACGTCGACCTCGCCGTCGAGGTCGGCCTGTTGGTCGGCGTGGTCACCGCGCTGCTGGCCGGGGTGTTGCTCTCCCGGTTTCTGCTGCGTCCGCTCGACGCGGTGCGTGCGGCCACCCATCGCCTGGCTCAGGGCTACTACGGCGACGTTTTGGCCGTGCCGAACGAGCCTGAGCTGGCCGCGCTCGTCGGCGACGTCAACACCCTCGCCGCGGCGCTGGCCGACACCGAGCGTCGCCGGGCGCGGCTGGTCTCGGAGATCGCGCACGAGATGAAGACGCCGATCACCATCCTGCGCGGCCAGATCGAGGGGATCGCGGACGGGATCTTCCCGTCGGACGAGGCGATGTTCGCCTCGCTGACCGACGATCTGGCTCGGCTGGAACGGCTGGCCGGTGACCTGTCCAGCTTGTCGGTGGCCGAGGAGGGCGCGTTCGTGCTGCACCGGCGGACCACCGACATGGCGCGACTGACCCGGGCAGTCGCCGAGCGGCTGCGGTCACAGTACGACGACCACCAGGTGACCCTGTCGGTCGCGGCGGACAGCCCCGTGGTGGCGTCCTGTGATCCGGACCGGGTCACCCAGGTTCTGGTCAACCTGCTGGGCAACGCCCTCGTCGCCTGCGAGCCGGGGGGTCGGGTATGGATCGGGGCCCGCGCCGCTGTGGGGCCGTCGCCGCAGGTGGTGGTCCAGGTCGCCGACGACGGCATCGGCATCGGCGAGGCCGATCTGCACCGCATCTTCAGCCGTTTCGAACGCGTCGCTCGCCCGGGCCGGCCGGCGCCGGCCGGAGGCAGCGGCATCGGGTTGACCATCGCGCGGGGCATCGCCCGAGCCCACCGCGGTGACGTCGTCGCGGCGTCACCCGGCCCCGGGCGCGGCGCCACTTTCACCTTCACCATTCCGATCGGTTCCAAGGAAGCAGGGAGTACATGATGCGGCGGTTGGCAGTGACATCCGGCGTGCTGGTGACAGCTCTCGCCGTCGGCGCGTGCGGCAGCGGCGACGACACTGCGAGCCCGTCGGCGGCAGCCAGTTCGGCCGGCCAGGGCGGGCCGGGCGGTCGCGGCGGGCCGGGCGGCTCGGGCGGTCCAGGCGGCGGGATGGGGAACATGCAGACGTTCACCGCGGTGAACCTGAACACGAACGGCGACAGCCCCGGCGGCGCGAACACCGCGACCGTGGCCGCGGCGGCGAAGGCGTTCCTGGCCACCCTCGACGCGACCCAGCTCACCAAGATCAACCTTGCGTTCACCGACAACCAGTCGCGCCAGACCTGGTCGAACTACCCGGCCACCACGGTCGCCCGCAAGGGCGTCGCGCTCAAGGACCTGAGCGAGACGCAGCGCACAGCGGTGATGGCGATGCTCAAAGTCGCACTCAGCGCCGACGGCTATCAGCAGGTGCTCGACATCCAGAAGTCCGACGACTACCTGAACACCCTCGGCGGCCAGGGCGCCGACGGGTTCGGCAGCCTGGTCGACTACTACGTCGCCGTGTACGGCACCCCGTCGGCCACCGATCCGTTCCAGATCCAGTTCGGCGGGCACCACCTGGCGCGCAACCTCACCTACAACGGCGACAAGGTCAGCCAGACCCCGCAGTTCGTCGGCTCGGAACCGACCTCGTTTGAGGTCGGCGGCAAGACCGTGGCGCCGGTCGAGCCGGAGTCCAGCACCATGTTTGCGATGGTCGCCGCCCTCAGTGCCGACGAGAAGGCCGCGGCGAAGCTGACCTCGGGCACCTACGACGACCTGATGATGGGCCCCACCCACGACGACGGTGAGTTCCCCGCCTCCGAGGGCCTGGTCGTCTCGACGCTGACCGCCGCGCAGAAGAAGCTGGTCACGGCGGCGCTCGCGGCGTACATCGACGACCTGGCCGACGACGCGGCTGCCAAGGCCCTCGCGAAGTACACGTCCGAGCTGGATTCGACCAGGATCGCCTGGGCGAACAACACCGGCCCGACCGACGAGAGCAGCTACATCCGCATCGACGGCCCGAGCGTTTGGATCGAGTTCATCAACACCCGCAGCATGAGCACCCCGAACATCCACTACCACTCTGTGTACCGGGACAAGAACAATGACTACGGCAGCACCGACCCGTCATGAGGTTCGCCCGGCTGATCGCGTGCGTCGTCCTGGCGTACGCGGTCATCGCGGGTCTGGCGCCCGGCGGCGTCGCCGCCCATCCGATCAGCGCGACCGCCATCCTCCTCGATCCCGGCTCGGCGACCGTGACCGGAAAGGTCCAAGTGCCGATTGACCGCCTCGAGGTGGCGCTCGGTGAGTCGCTCACCACGACGACCCCGGACAAGATCAAAGAATTGCGGGGGTACGTGCTGAGCCGCGCTGCCGCGTCCGGAAGCGCCGGAGTATGGGCCGTCGACCTGAGCGGCGGACGCGTCGAGAAGGTCGACGGCGTCGACCACCTGGTCTTCGACCTGACCTTGACCCCACCGGACGGCAAGGTCGGCGACTTTACGTTCGACTACGACGCGATTCTGCATAAGGTGGTCAGTCATCAGGTGTTCGTCGCGGTCCGGCAGCCGGGCGCGGACGGCTACACCAGCCTCGGCGTGCTCGACTGGCGCGGCCACACGATCACCGTGCCGGCCGCCGGCCCCGCCACCGAGGACGGCTTCCTTCCCTCATTACGGCTGGGCGTGAAGCACATCGCCGGCGGCGCCGACCACCTGCTGTTCCTGATCATGCTGCTGCTGCCGGTGCAGGCGCTGTCCCGGGGCCGGCGCTGGGTCCGCGGCGGTGACCTGCGTCGCCACGGCGTGCGGGTGGTGCACGTGGTTACCGCGTTCGCGATCGGCCACTCGGTCACCCTCGCGCTCGGGGCGCTCGGCTGCATCTCGGTTCCGACCCGGGTGGTGGAGTGCCTGATCGCAGTCTCCATCCTGGTCTCCGGCTTGCACGCGATCCGCCCGCTGGTCCCCTGCGGCGAGGCGTGGATCGCCGCCGGGTTCGGGCTCATGCACGGCCTCGCCTTCGCCGCGCTACTCGGCGACCTCGGCCTGGGCCGCGGCTCGCTCCTCGCCGACCTGGTCGGCTTCAATCTCGGTATCGAGCTGACCCAGCTCGCGGTGGTGGGGTTGCTGATGCCGTCGCTGCTGGTGCTGAGCCGGACCCGCGTCTACCCGGTGCTGCGCACCGGGCTGGCCGGCACCGGCGTCGTGCTCGCCGCGGCCTGGCTGGCCGAGCGGACCACGCTGCTCGACACGAATCCGCTCGACGCGGTCACCGACGCGATGGTCGCGCATCCGTTCACGATCGCCGCGCTGGTCGCCGCCGTCGCGGCGGCGAGCCGGTCGGTGCCCGGGCTGCGCGCGAGGCATGACGAGATCTGAGGTTGGCGGGCTCATCGTGGATGCCCGCCGCATGAGGTTCGCTCGGCGGTGCAGGCGCCGGTCCGTTGGTCTCAGCGAGGTCAGGATCCAGAAGGTTAGGGGTTCGAGTCCCTTCGGGCGCACAAAAGATCAAGGCCGTGAACTGCGGAAACAAAGGCCACGGACTCTCTACTTCCCAAATTCTTCCCGACTTCTCCCATATAGTGGAAGTTGGGTGATCGATAGGTAATGCTGTGTCGCGGCCGTGTAGTTCCATAGTGGATTTATGGTTTGAGCTGGACTTCTATCGCAAATCCTGGCCTAAAGCCTCCGCCCCTGTCCCGCTACGTTGCGCAGTGCCAGGGCAGGTTTCGTCATCGCCGGCTGGCTTCTTCAGCCGATCAACAGGCGTCTCAGCTCATGGGCGACGCGGACCTGCCGGGTGGAAGGTGCTGGAAGGTTTGAGCTGTGCCCACTGAATTCCGGTCTGTGTGACGCTGTCAGCTAGGATTTTGGGATGACTACTCGCGCTGAGTCCGCAGCTGCTACAGCGCGCGCGCTTCTTGATGCTGCCTCAAGCCTTCTCGATGAAGGGGGACCCGAGGCGGTGACCCTGAGGGCGGTCGGGTCCAGGGCCGGCGTCTCCAGAGGGGCCCCATACGGTCATTTCGTCGACAAGGAGGATCTACTTACCGCTCTGGCTGTCAGGGGGTGGGAGCAAATGGGCGCAGACCTCGAACGGCTGCGAGCAGATCGGCAATCGTCCGGCCGGGACCGCCTCTACGAGGCTGTGCTCGTGTTCTTGACCGTCGCGCGGGAACGCCCTCATCTCTACGCGCGGATGTTCGTCACCCCGTCGCGGGAGCCGCAGACCTTGATTGATGCGGCATCTGCATCCCAGGACGCCTTTCTCTCGATCGTCGCGGACGTCGTCGGTCAAGACGACGCCCTGCGCAGCGGTGCTCTCCTCATCACCAGCGCCCATGGCATCGCAGGCATGGAGCACAGCGGGCAGATGGGCGAGGCGAAGTGGGGCACGACGGGCAATGAGCTCGTACACCAGCTCATCGCACTCTTCGGGCGCTGAGAAGCCGAGCGCGGAACGCCTCCCGATTTCACTTGACGCTGTCACATGAACCGCCGTATGGTGGTTCGTATGACAACGTCATATCAAACGGCTCAACTTGCCATCGTCACCGGAGCCTCTACGGGTATCGGTAGGGCCACCGCTGAGCGTCTGGCGGCGGACGGCTTCCACGTGCTCGCCGGTGTTCGCAAGCAGGCAGATGCCCAGAAGATCGCCGCTCCCGGCATCGAGCCGGTCATTCTCGACATCACCAACGACGATCACATCGCGTCGCTCCTGGACCGGGTGACGCGGGATCCTGACGGGCGTCCGCTCAGGGTGCTCGTCAACAACGCAGGCGTCGCGGTCAACGCGCCGGTCGAAGTTCTCTCGATCGAGGACTGGCGTTATCAGTTCGACGTCTCGGTCTTCGGCCAGATCGCGCTCACCCGAGCGTTGCTCCCGCTCCTTCTGGCCAGCCACGGGCGGATCGTGAACGTCACGTCGGTGGGAGGCCGGGTCGCCATGGCGAACTTTGGCGCCTACTCGGCCGCGAAGTTCGCCATGGAGGCCGTGTCCGACTCGTTGCGCCGCGAGGTCGAAGCATTCGGCGTCACGGTCGTCAAGATCACTCCCGGGGCGGTAAGCACCAATCTCACCGAGAGCGGGCTTGCTGCCGCCGCGCGGATCACCGACACCATGACCGCTGACCAGCGCGAGCGCTACGACGAACTCGGCAGAGCGTTCACCGCTCAGGCGAAGGCCTTCGCTCGGGATGGAGTGTCCCCCGAACGTGCTGCGGCAGTGATCTCGAAGGCGGTGGCCGCCGGGCGGCCGAAGACGCGTTACACGATCGGACGCGACGGCGCCATGTTCACCTTCATGCCGCGCATCGCGTCGGACCGGTTGCTTGACTCCATGCTCCGCATGCAGAACAAGCGACTGGCCAAGACGAAGGGCTGACCTCTCAGTGAGTGTTTGAAAGTCCTGTCGTACGGCGTGTCCCTGGCTTGGGCGGAGGCGGTCCGAAGCTGACCGGGTGGAGCGTGAGCGTCGATATCCGTCGGACCTGACCGATGAGCAGTGGGAGATCGTGGAGCCGATGCTCCCGTTGATCATGTCGCCGGGACGGATCCCGAAGCATCCGCGTCAAGCGATGGCCGATGCGATCTTGTACGTGGTCCGTAGCGGCTGCTAGTGGCGTCAGTTGCCGATCGACTTCCCGCCCTGGCGGACCGTGTACTGGCAGTTCCAGCAGTGGGAGAAACGCCAGGTCACCGAACTCACCGTTGAATAACAACGCGAACGACTGCGCATGGCGGAAGGTCGCGAGGCCGAGCCGTCGGCCGGCGTCATGGACTCGCAGTCGGTCAATGCCGCCGACATGGTCGGCAGGGACACCCGCGGCTACGACGCCGGAAAGAAGATCAACGGCCGGAAACGGTTCATCGTCACCAACACCCTCGGCCTGCTGGTCGTGGTCTGCGTGATGTCAGCGTCGCGGCAGGACCGCGACGGCGCAAAGGCGACCCTGCTCAGCACATATCTGTTCTCGCCGATCCGGCAGGTGTTTGCCGACCAGGGCTTCGCCGGCCGCCTGGTCGACTCGGCCGCCGAAACGCTCAACACCACCGTCGAGATCGTCCGCAAGCCCGCCGACCAGGTCGGCTTCGTCGTACATCCGAAGCGGTGGGTGGTCGAACGCGGCCTTGCCTGGCTGACCGGCGACCGTCGCTTGGCCCGCGACTACGAACGTGATCCCGCAGTGTCCGAGGCATTGATCCGGTGGGCCGCGAGCAACACCATGATCCGCCGCCTCGACCGAGGTCGACCCGCCGCCCGCCAGGGTTGCCGGATGTTCAGCACGCCCGGATAACAGCACTCTCAAACACTCACTCAAACAGAAGCAGCCCTCGACTGGGCGCGGGCATTTCGTGTCCATCCACCGCGTAGTGATAACGAACATTAAGGAACAGACGCGCATGACTTCATCAATGATCGAGCAGAACCACGACCTCGGAGCGGGCGGCGAGACGGCCCTGCACTGGATCGCCGGCAGCTGGCTCGGGTCCGGCTCGGTCGACGAATCCGTGAACCCGTCGAACGGGCAGGTCCTCGGCACCTTTGACGTAGGAGGACTCGAGCAGGCCAAGCTTGCGGTGGCGGCCGCCCGCGACGTCTTCGACAATACGGACTGGGCGATGACCCCTGAAGTACGCTCGCGGGCGTTGACAGAGATGGCGGATCGACTGGAAGCGCGTAAGCACGAGGTTGCGCTCATGCTCGCCCGCGAGAACGGGAAGCGCCTGGTCGAGACGACGTGGGAAGTCGGATCGGCGGCGACAATGCTTCGCCACTCAGCGGCCTCCGCGCTGGTGCACACCAACGGACGCGCGACGAGCAGCACCCCCGGCATGCTGATCGACTCCCAACCGGTGGCCCGGGGAGTTGCCGGGATCATCACTCCCTGGAACAGCCCGGTCTACCTCACGATCAGGGCCGTTGGTCCGGCACTCGCTGCCGGATGCACGGTCGTGGTGAAGATGCCCGTTCAGACGGCCTTGACCAACAACCTCTTGGCCCAGGTGCTCGCCGAGTCGTCAACCCTTCCTGCCGGGGCAGTAAACATCTTCACCGAACCACATCGTGGCGGAGCAGTGCACCTCGTCGAGTCGACGGACGTGGACGTCATCTCGTACACCGGCAGCACAAACGTCGGTCGTGCCATCGCAGCATCGTGCGCTGCGGCTCTGAAGCCGGCGCTGCTCGAACTCGGAGGCAAAACGCCGCTGGTCGTGTTCGAAGACGCCGGCCTCGCTGTCGCGGTGCCCACCATCCTCACGGCCCTGACGCTCATGAACGGTCAGTTCTGCTGCACCGGGTCACGCATCCTCGTTCACCGAGACGTGGCCGACGAGGTCCGGGACCGACTGCGAGATGCTATCGGCGCTGTCCGGCTCGGTCCGGCCGAAGAACCCACCAGCGAGCTCGGGCCAGTCGTCGACCAGGCCAGCGTGGAGCGCCTCGAGAAGATCGTAGCCGACGCCACGACGTACGCCGACGTCATCGTCCGCGGCGGGCCTGTCACGGATGGGCCTCTGGAGGGAGGTGCCTTTTTCCGCCCGACGCTCCTCGAGGTCGACGACTCCGACGTGCCGATCGTGCAGGAAGAAGTGTTCGGTCCCGTACAGGTGATGGAGGTGTTCGAGGACGAGGCTGACGCGATCCGGCGCGCCAACGCGACCGAGTTCGGGCTCGCCGCGGCCGTCTTCACGCAGGACCGAGCACGCGCTCGACGCGTCGGACACGCCATCCAGGCTGGCGGCATGTGGCTGAACACGTGGGGACGACTCACCGATGAGTTCGAGACGACCGGCTGGAAGCAAAGCGGTCTCGGCATGGTCGGACCGCACGGCGTCGAGGCCTTCCAAAAGATCAAGGTCTACGCCGAAGGGCTCGCAGGCCACGCGTGACCTCTGGGCGCTCCCGGACAAGGCTGCCGAGGTAGTGCTTCGTCGATGAGGGCGCTCTGACCAACCGTTGTGCGAGTCGATATCAGCTCGCACTACGGTTTGACCCGCTCTTCGCCAACCCGCTCAACTCCCACCGGACTGGAAACACGTGGCGCTGCAAGTCCGGAAACTCGGTAGCCAGGGTGACCACGCCGGCGAGGACGACCAGCAGGCGGGCCCGGGCAGGCCGGGCAGCAACGTACCGGGCAGGAGCAGCGTGGCGCCAACGGCGGGGACAGCGAGGCACCTGACGGCACTCATCGGTCGCTGCTGCTGGCAGCGGCCAGGTCGCGGATCGACTGCAGCAGGATGGCGGGGGCGACGCCTTTGTGCAGGAAGCCACTGACGCCAGCAGGTATTCCCGTAGCTATGAGGTCTTCGGTCACGAAGGCGGTGTGCATGAGGATGCGTACGGTGGCGAGGCCGGGGTCGTTGCTGATCTGCCGGCTGGCTTCCACGCCGCTCAGACCTGGCATGTGGTTGTCCATGAGGACGACGTCAGCGGCACTGGCTCGGCAGCCGGCGATGGCCTCCACACCGGTGGATGCCTCGGCGACGACGCTCATGTCCGGATCGGCGTCGATCATCAAGCGAAGGGCTTCGCGGACGAGAGGTTGGTCATCGGCGAGCAGCACTCGGATGGTCATGAGGGATTCCTCCCGTGTTGGAACTGCGCAGACCTGTAGGAGTGCGCCGGAAGATCAATAGTGGCGGGTCCCTGCCTGATCCGAATCGTCCTGCCGCAGTGGTGCGGCTACTGCGAGCGCAGTACGAATCGGCGGACTGAGAGCCGCTGGGCCCGTTCTGGCCTAG
>NZ_BOMS01000137.1 GCF_016862315.1 Actinoplanes palleronii
GACGCCGAACGCGGACCCCTGCCGCCCCACCGACGCCGAACGCGGACTCCGGCCGCCCCGCCGGCATCGATCACCCCACGCTGACCGTTACAACAACACCGAGCGACGGGACATCCCCAGCCCGCAACGACACCCCTGCCCACCTGCACCCGAACACATCAGGAACCACCCCCGCGACTGCAGAGCCTCACCGAGATCAAAATAGGCTGAGCGGCATTGCGCTCTGACCGGCTGATCACCTCGAGCAACGCCCTACCCCGCGTCGGCCTGTAGCCGGCGCATCGACCGGATCGCCGACCGGATCTCCTGCAGATAGCGATCCGCGCCGGTCGCGCCCGCCGCCTGCGGCAGCGTCGCCCGGCTCACGTCCAACCCCACCGTCTCCACCTGGCAGTCGTGCGGCACCGCCAGCGTCCGGATCGCGTCGCAGTGCTGGAACGGCACATAGATCGGCGACGTCACCACCAGCACCCGCGCACCGGCGCGCACCTCCGCCTCCCGAGCCCAGAACCGATAGGTGTCCGCGGTGTTGGCCCGCCGCACCCCCGGCTCGCTCGACGGCGCCGCCAGTACCCGCAACCGCAGGTCACGCCGGCCCCGGAGGCGGTGCACCGTCCATGACTCGAAACTGACCGCTCCCGCCGAGCTGCGCCGCTCACTCGTCGACGCGGCGAACTCCTTGCGGAACCCCGCCTCGAGGGCGTCCACCTCGTAGTCGGCCCCGCCCGGCAACAGCTCCTGCTCCGCGTCACCGAGCGGCCGGAAGCTGCCCAGCCCGGTCACTTCCGGCACCACGACCCCGTCCGCGAGGATCCGCGCCGCATGCTCCACGCGCTGCAGACATGTGCGGGCCAGACCCCCGAGCACCAGCAAATGGTCATACTCGGTCAGCCGCGGCGGCGCCGACTCGATGAAACCCAGCGCTCCCGCCGCATTCAGCACCAGGTCACGCCGGGCCGGAGCGAATGAGGGTGCCGTCACCTGATGCCGTTCCACCCCGAGCGCCTTGCGGAAATCCCAGTGCTCGGCCGAGAAGTCGTCAAGCCACGCCAGCAGGTCCCCGCTCGCCGGAAGAGCGCCACCGTACTCCGCGACCAAGTCTTGCATCGGCGCCGAGGACGCCCACCGGTATATCCGATCGCCGAGGTCGGGCCCATAGGAAGGCAGCGGAACGGAAAGATAAGCAGCGGTCCCAGCACGCGCGATTCCCACAACTCACCATACTGGTCCGCCCGCTGACCGCTTCCGGTCAACCCTTTCCGGTACGCATACGGAGCGCCCGCCCGCAGGCTACGAGCCGAGTCCCGCCCGTGAGGCCCCGCGACACCGCAGCCACCCCGGACCGAAGCGCGCCTCCGCCCCTCGGCTGGCTCTCAGGGGTGTCTCAACTGCTCGGAGGCACCCCTGAGAGCCAGCCGGGACCCGGAGGCGCGTCGCGGTCCGAGGGCGGGGCGGCCTCGCGCGGGGGTGAGCCCGGGGGTGAGTGCGGGGCGAACGGGGGGTGAGGGCGGGGCGAACGCGGGGGTGAGTGCGGGGTGAGCGGGGGCGGGTCGTGGTGCCGATCGGACACACTGGGGGTGGATGAAGGGAGTGACACGTTGTCGAACGTGGAACTGATCGTGACGGCGCTGAGCGCGGGAGCGGCGGCCGGACTCACCGACACCGCCTCCACCGCGGTGAAGGACGGGTATGCGGCGTTGAAACGGACGCTGCGGCCGTGGGTGCGCGGCGACGCGCGTCAGGCGCTGGAGACCGACGTGATCGACGGCGAGGTCCTCGAGGCCGAGCTCGTCGCGTCGGGCGCCGACGTCGACGAGCAGGTGCTGGCCGCCGCGCAGCACCTGCTGCAGGTGGTCGACCCGGCGAACGCCACCAAGTACCGGATCCAGATCACCGACGCCAAGGGTGTCCAGGTCGGCGACCACAACACCCAGACCAACACCTTCTGATCGTACGGCCGCCGATCACGCCGGGACCGGGTCGGCGGCTAGCTCCACCTGCCAGTGCGGCGGCACCAGCAGCACCGGGCAGCGGCGGTCGTGCGCGCCGGTCCGGGCGGCCGGCCCGCGGAGCAGGTCGGTCAGTTCGCCGCGGCCACCGGTCCCGGCGATCAGCAGCCGGCCGCGCCGGGACGCCCGGTCCAGGGTGTACGGCACGTCCAGGTCCGGTACGACCAGCGGCTCGGCGCTCACCTGCGGCAGCCGTCGTGACCACCCGGCGAGCGCCGCGATCAGCGACTCGGCGGCCACCCGGCGTTCCAGGTCGCCGAGCACCGGGAGCGGGTGCCGGTCACGCCGTTCGGGCGGTCGCTGCCACGCGCGCACCGCGACCAGATCCGCGCCGGAGAGCGCGGCCTGGACGAAGGCGTACCCGAGGGCGGGTTCGGCCGGGCGCCCGGAGACGCCGACGACGATCGGGCCGGCCATGTCGGCGCGGCCCCGGTGCACGAGCAGCGGGCTGGCGCTGGAGCGGGCGAGCAGCCGGGCGGTGCCACCCCAGTCCGGACGGCCACGCTGGGTGTCCCGGTGTCCGATCACGATCAGCCCGGCCTCGGCCGAGCACTCGGCGAGCGACTCGGCGGCGACCCCGGTCCGCAGCTCGGTGTCGACGACCAGCCCGGGCGCGATCGCGGCGGCACGACGGGCAGCGCCGGCCAGCAGCCGCCGCACCTCCACCAGGTCACCGCCCGTGCGGGTGGGGCGGAACCGGCCCCGGTACCGGCCGGGCCAGACGTGCACGATGAGCAGCCGGGCCGAGCGGCGGACCGCCTCGGCGACTGCCAGATCGACGGTGACCGAACTCGTCGTGGTGCCGTCGACGCCGACGACGACCGTGCGCTGATCTCCCATGACCGTACGTTATGGAAGATCCTCACCGGCCGGCACGGCCCGTGGTCCGGCGCACCCGGGCCGATGTGCCTACGTCAGGTCGAGCCGGGCGACCGACACCACCCGGCCAGCACGGACGGTGACCAGCGCCGGCCACGGTGACGTCTCGCCGGACGTCGTGGAGAACTCGTCGAAACCGACCTGGCAGGTCCCCGCGTGCGTCCGCGGGTCCACGCACGTGGCGGGGCCGCTGCGATAGTCGAGGTACTGCGGTTTCGTGCTGATCGGCAGGCTGACCCGGATGGCGCTGAGCACCGGCACGAACGGCTTGGCGCACTTCGGCGAGCCGGCGTCCACCGCGACCTGCCGGCAGTACTCCGCGCCGGTCAGGTACTCGGCGGGTTCCACGATGGCGGTGTGGCCGGCGTCGTGCAGCAGCCACATCCCGGCGGTGAACTGGGCGTCGCCGGTGGTGAACGCGGGCACGGCCGGTACGTCGGGCACCGCGCCGGACCGCAGCTGGACATCGGTGAACGTGACCCTGGCCCGGGCCTTGGCGCCGGCCACCGCGCCGAGCAGCACCCGCCCGCTCAACAGGGCGGTCTCGGTCAGCTCACCGCGCAGGGCCGGCCCGCCGTCGATCGTGACGGTCGCCTCCCGGTCACCGGTGACCACCTGGATCCGGTGCGCGACACCGGTCGTGGTCACCCGATCCGCGGTGGCGATCAGGTCCTGGTCGCCACCGATCGAGCTGGCCAGCCGTACCGTGCCGGCGCAGACCTCCACCTGGTACGCGTCGGCGAAGTGCGCGTCCTCCTGGTCCGGGGTGTTGGTGCCCCGGAACCAGACCGCCGCGCACGAGCCGGCGTCGGCCAGCACCGCGCTGACCGTGATGCTCTGACTGGCCGGGAACACGGTCTGGTCGTAGTCACCGCACACGGCCACCGACCCGGCGGCCGCCGTCACCCGCAGGCCGCGCTGGTACGCGCACGAGCCGGTGTCGCCCCGCGCGGCGGAGAAGAGCGCATCGGAGCGCAGCGAGTCGAAGAGGACCGGCCCGGCGGGTGCGGCGGGAGCGGAGGAGACGGCGCTGGGCGCTGCTTCCGCCGTACGCTCAAGAGGTTCTTGAGAACGCAGGCCGAGACCGGCGGCAGCCCCCGCGACCACCGCGATCGCCGCCCCGATCGCGACGATCCGGTGCCGGCGCGCGGGCCGGAAGCGGCGCGGCCCGGTCTGGTAGCGGCCGGACTGCTGCGCGGCCTCGGCCTCGCGCCGCAGCTCAGCGGGGAGCGGGGGAGTGCTCGGGCCGCCGGTGACCAGCAGCCGGTCGAGCAGTTCCGGCGCGGTCGGCCGGTTCTCCGGCGCCTTCTCCAGCGCGGCGCCGACCAGCTCGGCCAGGTACGGGGGCAGGTCACCGATCCGCGGCGGCTGGGTGAGGATCCGCGCGGCGGTCACCGCGGGCGTGTCGCCGCCGAACGGGGTACGGCCGGTGCCCGCGTACGTCACCACCGCGCCCCACGCGAACACGTCCACCGCCGCGGTCAGCAGCCGGTCGGTCTCCGGGTCGAGCCGCTCCGGCGCCATGTACGCCAGCGTCCCGACGACCTCCTCGGCCTTGGTGTGGAAGCTCGTCGGTTCGAGGGGCCGGGCGATACCGAAATCGATCACTTTGGGGATGCCCAGCGCGAACAGCACGTTGCGCGGCTTGAGATCCCGGTGGATCACCCCGACGCCGTGGATGGCGGCGAGCGCCGACGCGACACCGACCGCGACACCGTGCAGACTGCCGCCGGCCAGGGGACCGTTCTCGGTCACCACCTCGTTGAGGCTGGGCCCGTCCACGTACTCGACGACCAGGTACGGCGTCTCGTGGTCCGGATCGGCGTCGAGCACCTCGGCGGTGCAGAACGGCGGCACCTCCCGCGCCCGGTTGACCTCACTGCGGAACCGGGCACGGAATTGCTGGTCATGGGCGTACTCCGGGCGGATGACCTTGACTGCGACCAAACGCCCACCGGGGTCCTGGGCCAGGTAGACCGACCCCATCCCGCCCTCACCGAGCCGGGAGAGCGTCCGGTACCGCCCGATGAACTCGGGGTCGGTGGAACGAAGTCGGTCAGCCACGGGGTGCAAAACTACACGCCAAGATCCGGAGGATCGATGATCGGGGCGAAGCAGTCGGCTACCAGACTGTCCGGTACCTCGGCGAGGGTGGCCGGCTGCCAGCGCGGCCGCCGGTCCTTGTCGATGATCTGCGCGCGGATGCCCTCGGCCAGGTCGGGCAGCCGCAGCATCGCCGCCGACAGCCGGTACTCCTGGTCCAGCGCGGCGCCCAGATCGGGCAGCGTCGCGGCGCTGCGGAGCGACCGCAGCGTGATCGTCAGCGCGGTGGGTGACCTGGTCAGGATCTCCTTGGCCGCGGCCTGCGCACCGGGTTCCGGATGGCCGGCGAGCCGCTCGACGATCGCGCTCACCGAGTCACCGAGGTAACACTCGTCGATCCACGCGCGCGCGGCGGCGAACTCGCCGGGCGGTGGCGTTTCCCCCTCGACGGCACCACCGGCGGCGAGCGTCTCCACCAACGCCGGCAGTCTTGCGGCCGGCACAAAGTGATCAGCGAGCCCGGCCGCGATGCCGTCCGCCGCGCCGACCGGCGACCCGGTCAGCGCCAGGTGCGTGCCGAGCTGACCCGGCGCGTGCGAGAGCAGCCACGACCCGCCAACGTCCGGGTGCATCCCGATGCCGACCTCCGGCATCGCCAGCCGGGACCGCTCGGTGACCACCCGCACCGCGGCGTGCGCGGACACCCCGATACCGCCACCCATCACCAGGCCGTCCATCAGGGCGACGATCCTTTTCGGGTACGCCGCGATCGTCGCGTTGAGCCGGTACTCATCGGCCCAGAACCCGAGCGACGCGCTCCCACCGGCCACCGCGTCCGCATGGATCGCCCGGATGTCGCCACCGGCGCAGAGCCCCCGCTCCCCGGCCCCACTGATCAGCACGGTCCGGATCTGATCGTCGCTCGCCCAGTCCGCGAGAGCCTGCCGCATGATCGCGACCATCTCCGGGGTGAGCGCGTTGATCGCTGCCGGCCGGTTGAGACAAATCTGCCCGAGGTGCCCGGTTACCCGGGTGAGTACGACGCTCATCAGTCGATCTTCCCTCAGCGCCGGGCAGAATCGGTCAGCTGGTGGCCTGCAGCAGCGGGGTCAACGCGCTCAGGACCTTCCGCATCGCCGGGGTCCCCGGGTTGCAGTCGTCGGCCGAGCCTCTCCAGGACGGCGTGCGGATCTCGTACTGGAACGCGTCGGCGCAGGCCCGCGGGTCCGCCGGCGCGTCGGCGGGCGCGTCGAGGGCCGGGTCGCTGAGCGCCTTGCGCAGCGCGGCGAGCTGTGTCGTAGTGAGCTGCACCGGCTTCCCGGCCCGGCCCTTGCGGGTCACGGTCGCCGTGCCATCAGCGTCGATGTGCAGCCGCTCGTCCAGCCCCGCGAAGCCCCCGGACCGCGAGAAGTCCAACGGAAGAACCGCCTCGGCAGTGCCCGCCGCCGAACTGGTGACCGGGCTGGCACTGGGGCTGACGCCCGTGCTGGCGCCCGCCCTGACGCTGGCGTCAGGGCTGCTGGCACTCGGTGAAGCGCTGAGGCCGCCGCTGGGCGCGACGCTGGTCCCGCCGGTGGAGGCCGCGGGGGAGGAGTTGCACCCGCTCAGCCCGAAAATCCCGACAACCAGCACAAAACTCGCCGCAAAGGTCCTGATCATGCCTATCTGACGCACCGCGCACGCCCCCGGTTCCCGACGTCCGCTGTCCGCTTCCGGCCAACCCTTTTCCCGTACGAATACCGTGCGGCGGGGCGCTCGGTATTCGTACTATATGGGGTTTATTTGGGTTAAGTGCAGAGCGCTGACCAGGGTCTTGAGTTCGGGGATCTTCTCGGCCTCGGTGAGGGACTCCTCGAGGACGCGGTCGTGGGTGGGGCGGGCGAGCGTGAGCAACTGCAGGCCGGCCGGGGTCAGCTCGGTGTAGATGCCGCGGCGGTCGTCGGCGCAGAGGATGCGGGTGAGCAGGCCGCGATCTTCGAGGCGGGTGACCAGGCGGGTGGTGGCGCTGCTGGAGAGGGCGGCGGCGCGGGCCAGCTGCTGCATGCGCATGTGCCAGCCGTCCTGGCGGCTGAGCGCGTCGAGCACCGTGAATTCGACGACCGACAACTTGTGCGCGGTCTGCAGTTCCTTCTCCAGCCCGGTTTCGATCAGGCCGTGCAGGGCGGCGAGCCGGCGCCATCCCTGCGTGCGGATCTCCACCGCGTCGTTGCTGATCCCCATGGTCGTGCCCTTCCGCTGTCGCTGAGATGCACGGTACACCGCCTTGCGCCGGTATAGCGCGTCTGCAACTATCGTTCTCGTTGCATGTGCAACTAGTGCACACGCTGGTTATTGCACGCGCTGGAGGAGACTGAGTTGCCCATCGCCCTGTACGCGCTCGCCATCGGCGGCTTCGGGATCGGCCTGACCGAATTCGTCATCGCCGGCCTGCTGCCCGAGGTGGCCGCGGACTTCCACGTCACCGAGGCCGTCGCCGGTGGCCTGATCTCCGGGTACGCCCTGGCGGTCGCGGTCGGTGCGATCGCACTCACCGCCGCGCTGGGCCGGGTCGACCGCCGGCACGCCCTGCTCGGACTGATGGTCCTGTTCATCGTGGGCAACGTGCTCTCCGCGATCGCCCCGAACTACGCCCTGATGATGCTGGGCCGGATCCTCGCGGCGCTCTGCCACGGCGCGTTCTTCGGCATCGGCTCGGTGGTCGCCGCCGACCTGGTGCCCGCGGAGAAGAAGGCCGCCGCCATCTCGATCATGTTCGGCGGGCTGACCGTGGCGAACGTGCTCGGCGTGCCGCTGGGGACGTTCCTCGGCCAGGCCGCCGGGTGGCGCTCGACGTTCTGGGCGATCGCGGTCATCGGGGTGCTGGCGCTGGCCGGCATCGCGGCGTTGACACCGGCGACTCCGGCGCGGTCCGGCGGCAGCCTGCTCGGTGAGTTCCGGGTGTTCGCCAACCGCCAGGTCTGGCTGTCGATCGTGGTCACCATCCTCGGGTACGGCGGGATGTTCGGCGCGTTCAGCTACATGGCCTACACGCTGACCGGTGTGAGCGGCTTCTCCGCCGGGGCGGTGCCGTGGCTGCTCATCGTGTTCGGGCTCGGGCTGTTCTTCGGCAACATCGCCGGGGGCCGGGCCGCGGACCGGAACCTGCCGGTGACGCTGATCGTGCTGCTGGCCGGGTTGAGCGGGGTGCTGGCGGTGTTCGCGCTGACCGCGGGCAATCAGATCGCCGCGGTGGCGGGGCTGCTGCTGATGGGCGGGTTCGGTTTCGCGACGGTGCCGGGGCTGCAGATGCGCATTCTCGGTCACGCGGAGCAGGCGCCTACGCTGGCTTCGGGGGCGAACATCGCGGCGTTCAACGTGGGGAACGCGTTCGGGGCGTGGCTGGGCGGTCTGACGATCAGTGTCGGGCTGGGGTATCGGGCGCCGCTGTGGGCCGGTGCGGCGGTGACGGTCGGCGCGTTGCTGGTCTACCTGCTGGCCACCCGCCTGCCGGGTGGGGAGTTCGCCTCGCGCCGCGGGGTGGCCGTCGCGGCCCACTGAATCCTTGCATCGCTCCAAGATCGATTCGAATGGTGCCGGTGTCTCGCGCCGGCGGCTCGGAAATGAGGAATTGATGAACACCATCACGCTCAACAACGGTGTCGAGATCCCGCAGCTCGGCTACGGCGTCTTCCAGATCCCGGACGCTGCGACCGAGGCGGCTGTCACCACCGCCCTCGACGCGGGGTACCGCAGCATCGACACGGCGGCCGTCTACGGCAACGAGACCGGGGTCGGCCGGGCGCTGGCCGCTTCCGATCTGGCCCGCGACGACCTGTTCATCACCACGAAGCTGTGGATCGCCGACCTCGGCCGCGCCTCGGCCCGCGACGCCCTGAACGCCAGCCTGGACCGGCTCGGCCTCGACCGGGTCGACCTGTACCTGATCCACTGGCCGGCGCCGGCCACCGACGCCTATCTGGAGGCGTGGCAGGGCCTCGAGGACCTGCTCGCGGAGGGGCTGACCCGGGCGATCGGCGTCTCCAACTTCTTGCCGGAGCACCTGGACCGAGTGATCGCCCTGGGCGGCACGGTTCCGGCGGTCAACCAGATCGAGTTGCATCCGGCGTTGCAGAACCGGGAGTCCGTCGCGGCCAACGCGAAGCATGGGATCGCTACGGAGGCGTGGAGTCCGCTGGCGCAGGGCGCGGTTCTCGAGGACGCGGCGGTGGTGGCCGCTGCCTCGGCGCACGGGGTGAGTCCGGCGCAGGTGGTGCTGCGGTGGCACCTGCAGCAGGGCCGCATCGTGATCCCGAAGTCGGTGACGCCGGCCCGGATCGCCGCGAACCTGGACGTGTTCGGGTTTGACCTGAGCGGGGAGGAACTGGTGGCGATCGACGGGTTGGAGCGGGACGGGCGCACCGGCCCGCACCCGGCGACCTTCAACGGCTGACACCGGCCGCTCGCGAGGTCACTGGCCCCTCAGCATGTCGATGTAGATCGCCTGGTAGTGGTCGAGCAGCGGCCCGATGTCCGTGGCGTGCTCGTCGAGCAGCTTGAACACCTGCCGGTAGCTGTCCACGTCCTTCTGGCCGCGGGAGGTGAGGCCGGTGTTGTACAGGTCGACGACCACCAGGTTGTCATCGATGAGCGTGAACCCGTGCAGCAGCGGGATGTCGGCCGGAGCGTCGTCGGTGATCACCTTGATGCTCACGTTCGGGTGGTGCGCGGCGATCTCGCGGAGATGGCTGATCTGCGCCAGGAGCTCCACCGGGGGGTAGATCCTGCGCTTCAACGCCGCCTCGCCCATCACGAACTCGAACGAGATGTCCGGGTCGGCCAGTGAGACCTGGCGCTTGATCCGGGCCGACACCGCGGACAGCAGCGCCGACTCGGTGCGGTCGTCCGCGGGCAGCACCAGCAGCTGCCGGAACGCCCGCAGCACCAACTTCGCGTAGCCACTGGTCTGCAGCGGCCCGGGCACCAAGGAGGGTTCGAAAACGCGGATGCGCTCGGCACCGGCCTCCCAATCGGCGAGCGTTCGCTGCTGGACGGCCAGGCCGGTCTGAGCGGGCCGCCAGTCGGCCATCCGGTCGTGCAACCGCGTTGAGCGTTCCAGCAGCGCCTGGGTCTCGGCGTCGCTCGCGCCCAGGGCGCGAGCGATCGCCTCGATGTTTTCCGGACTCAGCGGGCCGACGCCGCGCTCTATCCGGGAGATCTTGGGCTGACTCAGATTCGTGGCGGCAGCCAGCTTGGCGCCGCTCATCCGCCGGATCCGGCGCCAGCGGCCCAAAGTGACACCGACCGGCTCGCTTTCGTCGCCGGGGAGTCCGAGTGCAGTGGAAATGCTAGACCTCCTTGGCCCCGCCCGGGGGAGCCGACTGGCGGGACAGGTTGTGGACGGCTTCGGTCAGCAGGCTGACGGGAACCCGCACCAGGACTTCGCCGTGGGGAAGGTCGATACCGGCCTGCTCTGCCGTGACCACGTATCCCTGCACCACGGCAGTCGCCACCTCCGCGGGTTCGGAGTCGGCGAGGTAGATCGTAGGGCAGTTGCCCGCCGTGCACTGGTTCGCGATGGGTCGCAGCGCGCCGAGGGGCGTGTCGAGGCCGGAGGCCGATGTCAGCAGCCGCTGGAATGTCTTAGTCGTAAGATTCATTCTCATTCAAGCCTCCCAGGAGTCGTGCAGAATATGCGTCTGAACAGGAACGATACTGCAGAGCAACGGGCAACTTGCATCATACCTGCCTGCCATCTAGCCGATTGGATGACAGGATAGATCCTCTAGCGGCATGTGTAAGTGACTAGCTTAGCCACTCCTGTGACTAGAAACTGAGGGCAAGGTTGCTCTGAATAATTAGGTGGTCGTCATGATCGAGCAGGGACCGCAAGCTCCTTCCGTTCCGGCGGAGTCGGCTCCGCCCCCTCAGCGAGCAGTGGCGACGCGCCGAGCGCTGATGGCGTTCATGCTGATCACCGCAACCGTCGTCGGCGTCCTCGCCGGACTGCTGGCCCATGCCGCGGGGAAGAACATCCCGGAGGCCATCCTCAGCGGCGGCGGAGCCTTCGCCGGCACCGCCGGTCTGCTGGTGGCGATGGCCCACTACGCCGGCAGGTAGGCGGATCAGCGGGGGACGCGGCGGCTGACTCGGCCGCCGAAGCGGCAAGTCGCCTGGTGGCGCCGGTAGGGCCGCGCCCTGAGTTGATCAAGTGTGCGAGAGTGCTCCCGGCTTGAGAGCGACGTAGCGGGGGAGACGGACGATGGGCGAGACGACACCGGAGCAGCGGCCCGAGGACCTGGGGAGCAGCGCCGGCGGGCCGGGGCACATCGGCGTCACCAACGCGGTCGTCGGCCTGTTCGGGGTCGCGGTGACGGTCGGCGGGCTGTGGCTCGCGGAGCGCCGCGCGGACACCACCGTGACCGAGGTGCTCGCCGGGCTGACGGTCGGCCTGGGCGTGCTCGCGGTGGCGGCCGCGGTGTTCGGTGCCGTGCGTGCCCTCACCTCGCGGCCGCGCGCGGCGAGCACCGTCATGGCCGCCGGGCTCAGCGTGCTCGGGCTGGTCCTGGGCGCGGTGACCGGGCTGGTCGCCGCCTACGACGAGCCGGGCACCCCGGGGCACCCGCAGGCGAACGTCCAGCTGGCCGGAAACCCGGGCAATTGGACGCTAACCATCCAGGTGGGTACCCCGGGCATGACCCCCGGCGATGTGATGGACGCGCAGGTGTTCGGGAGCGACGGCGGGAGCAGCGAGTTCAGTCTCGGCCGGTCCCTGACTCATGCCGATGGCAGCGGCTTCGCCACGACGACTCTGGTCACGACCCAGGTCAATGATGAGGGGGTGCGGCTAGCGGTGCTGGTCCCGGGCAAGGACTGCAGCCAGCTGATGCCGCTCCTCAACGCCACCCGCATCGTCGCGCTCAGCTGCAAGGCGAAGTGAGTCACCGGGTGCCGTAAGCGCGTACGAACATGTCCGCCGCCGCGGCGGCGATCTCGCGCCGCGCGGTCTCGGTCAGCGGCAGCACGCCGTACAGCGACCGCAGGTTGGCCGGATGCCCGATCAGGGCGAGGAACTGTTCCACGGCCGCCGGGACGCTCGGCATCGCCAGCACACCCTGCGCGCCGAGCGCCGCCACCTCCGTCGCGAACCGGGTGACCGTGTCGTGCGGCGCGCCCGCGTTCCACAGTTCGGCAGCGTGGTGCTCTACGGCGTCGTCGTCTTCCTGGTGCCGATGGAGCCGGGCGGCGGAAACTCCGGGGCCACCTTCACCCTGGCCGCGAGCCTCGCCGGGCTCGCACTCGTCAGCGTTCCCGGCCTGCGGACGGCGCTCGCCGTCGCCCTGATCGCGGCCGACGGGATCGCGCTGCTGGTCATGGGCGATCCGCATGGCGTGACCATGCTTGTCGGCCCGGCGCTCGGCGTGCTGGTCGCCGCGGTGGTGACCCGCAGGGCCCCCGTTCCCGCGGGCAGTGGCAGCTGACGAACATGTTCGCTACGATCGTGTTATGAGTCCTCGACGGGTGCCGGTGAGCCGGCGGGATCGGCCGGCCAAGGCGCCGCTCAGCCGGGCCGGCGCGGTGGCGGTCGGCTTGCGGATCATGCGCGAGGAGGGGCTGGAGCGGCTGACCATGCGGCGGCTCGCGGCCGAGCTCGACACCGGGCCCTCTTCGCTGTATGTCTACGTGCAGAACATGGCCGAGTTGCACGGCGCGATCCTCGACGAGCTGCTCGCCGGGCTCGAGCTGCCGGCTGCGAGCGCGGACAGCTGGCGGGACGACGTGGTCGCGCTGATGAGCGCCTACACCCGGCTGCTGATGGCCTATCCGAGCCTGGCGCGCTCGGTGCTCACGCTGCGGCCGTCCGGCCCGCACTACGTACGGTTCATCGACGCGCTGCTCGGCCTGCTGCATGCCGGCGGGGTGCCGGTCGGGCAGGCGGCCTGGGGTGTCGACCTGCTGCTGCAGCACGGCACCGCGATCGCTGCGGAGCAGGGCACCCGGGGTGAGTCGGTGGATGCCGGCGACGAGCATCAGCTGCTGGTGATGGAGTTGCGGGAGGCTTCCGAGGCGGAGTTCCCGAACATCGCCCGCGTGCGGGAGGAGCTGTTCTCCGGCACGGGCGAGGAGCGTTTCGCGTGGACGTTCGGTGTGGTGATCGCGGGTATTCAGGCGGTGCCGGTCGGCTGACCGTGCGTACCAAAAATGGCTTTTTTTGCTTGTGAAGAACATGTTCGTCAAGAACGTGTTCTAAGCTGCTGAACTGGGAGGACACCATGAACACACCTGTCACGATCGTCGGCGGCGGCCTCGGCGGGCTGACCCTGGCCCGCGTGCTGCACGTCCACGGTATCCCGGCGACGATCTACGAGCTGGACGCTTCGCCCGAGGCGCGCACGCAGGGCGGGATGCTCGACATCCACGACTACAACGGCCAGGTCGCGATCCGGGCGGCCGGGCTGTTCGACGCGTTCCAGAAGATCATCCACCCGGGTGGTGAGGCGACCCGGATCCTCGACAAGCACGGCACGGTGCACACCGACGAGATCGATGAGGGCGACGGCACCCGGCCCGAGGTCGATCGCGGGCAGCTGCGCCGGATGCTGCTCGACTCGCTGCCGGACGACACGATCCGCTGGGGCAGCAAGGTGACCGCGGTGCGCGGAGTGGGTGAGGGGCGGCACGAGCTGACTTTCGCGGATGGTTCGACGCACACGACCGGGCTGCTGGTCGGCGCGGACGGCGCCTGGTCACGGATCCGGCCGCTGCTGTCCGCCGCGACGCCGGCCTACGCCGGGATGTCGTTCGTCGAGGTCGACCTGCACGACGCGGACGTCCGTCACCCTGGTCCTTCTCGGACAGTGGGCGCCGGGATGCTGTTCGCTCTCGGCCCGGGAAACGGTTTTCTCGCGCACCGCGAAACCGACGGCAGCCTGCACATCTACATCGCCCTGGAAAAGCCCGCGGAATGGGTGGAGAGCATCGACTTCACCGATACCGCGAAAGCCAAAGCGCTCCTCGTCGACGAATTCCACGACTGGGCGCCGGAATTCCACGCGCTGATCACCGAGGCGGACGGTGCGCTGATCCCGCGCACCATCAACGCGCTGCCGATCGAACACCGCTGGGACCGGGTGCCCGGGGTGACCCTGCTCGGGGACGCGGCGCACGTGATGTCGCCGTTCGCGGGTGAGGGTGCGAATCTCGCGATGCTCGACGGGGCGGAGCTGGGCGAGGCGCTCGCGGCCCATCCGGGGGAGACGGAAAAGGCGCTTCATGCGTACGAAAAAGCGTTGTTCCCCCGCAGCGCCGAAGCGGCGGCAGAGGCGGCCCGGAATCTGGAGTTGTGCTTCGACGCCAATGCCCCGCAGAGTCTGCTGGACCAGTTCGCGGCGTATGAAAACGGTCAGCCTGAATGAATCGGTGACCGCGGCGCGGTCGAGCAAGCCCGATCCTCTGCGGGGCCAGTGGGTAGGGTGGCGGGATGGCTGTCGCTCGGTTCGCATCGGTGGTGTTCGATTGCACGGACCCGGAGGAGCTGTCGGCGTTCTGGGCCGCGATGGTCGGCGGTGAGGTGGCCGTGACCGGGGACGATTTTGTCGCGGTGCGCACCAGCCGGGGCTGGTTCGCGGCGATGCGGGTGCCGGATCATCAGCCGCCCACCTGGGGTGATGCCGACGTACCCAAGCAGATGCACATCGATCTGTCGGTCGACGACCTCGACGAGGCTGAGGCTGAGGCGATTCGCCTGGGAGCGCGATTGGTCTCCGAGCAGCCGGCTCCGGACCGCTATCGGATCTTCCTGGATCCGGCCGGCCACCCTTTCTGCCTCTCGATCCAGATACCTGACGCCGTATAGCGGTCGTGAATCAGGTGGCCTCAAGGTGTTTGGACTCGGCGGGCCCGACTGATGTGCCGTTCTTGTCGAGGGCCTGGAACTCGAGCTGCACCGGTTCGTGCTCCCACCGATCGGGGATCATCACCAAGCCGGCCCGGACCGGAAACGGGCCGAACTGCGAGCCGCCCGGCGCCGTCACCAGCACGGCGTCGGCGGCTTGCCGGGGTGGCGCGATGACCAGCGTGGCCATGCCCCGCGCGGTCCGCCATGCGGGGTCGGTCGCTTCCCAGCAGCTGCCCTAGACGGCCGACTCGTGGCGTCCGTCCTGGTCGACCACTTCCTGGACGAAGCACATCGCAGTGCCCTCGTGGTGCTCCCACAGCCGGACGGAACCGCCGTCGATGTCGACGGTGGACAGAATGGAATAGCCGACCGGAACTGACCAGGAGGACTTCTCTTCACTCACCGGGGGATCCGGTTGCAGGCTACTGAAGAGCGCGTAGCCGGCGACGGCGACGACCGCGCCGAGAAGGGCGCGGGAGTGCAGCGTCATGTGAAGAGGACGAGCGCGAGCGCGGTGGCGTTGTACAGTTTCATGGTCAGAGCAGTATGCCGAGTTCGGCGTCCGCGGTGGGGCGGGGGTGCCGGTGCTCGCCGTACACAATAATGCCGTCGAAATCGGCAGTGAGCCCGCCGACCGAGTTGATCCGGAAGTCCGTCAGCGGTCCCGTGCCGGCGAGGTCGAGGATCGCGTCCTGCGTCCTGACCAGATCGGCCATGCTGAATGTGCGCTGCTCCACGGTGAGCGGGATGCCCATCTGGCGCGCCTTGTCCTTGATCAGTTGCTGGGTGTGGTTGGCGGCGCCGTGCCAGAGCAGCACTGTCGAGCCCGCGTCCGGGTTGTTCACCGACTCGATGTAACCGCTGGTCTCGATCCCGGGCTGGGTGACGATCCAGGTTTTCAGGTCACCGAGCAGGTTCTGCCGGCGCCAGAGTTCCTGGTCGTCGGCGCCCAGCGCCCGCGCGTCGACCTGCGCGGCGGGGTCGTCGTCGGCGACTGCCGCCCGGGCGCCGCCGAGGCCGGCGATCGCCACGAGAAGCACGGCGGCGGCTCGTGTCCGGAACTGCACGCGTCTCCTCGATGGCTGGCTCGACTCGAATTGATCACTCGGTGGGCTGCAGAGTACATATGCCCTGGCCGCGCCGCGAAAAATCGGTGGCTTCCGGCTGCGCTGGTGCGGAAACTACGACGATGTTGTGCACACCTGAGGGATTCCCGAGCCAACGCCGCCGGTGATGACGCCCGACGAACCGCCGCTTCTCGGCAGCCGATGGCCGATCCTCACCGCGCAGATCGTGGCCGCGCTCCGCGACGACGGCGAAAACGGTCTGGCGGAGCAGGTCGCTGCTCTCCGCGTCCTGCGGATGTGCGAATGCGACGACGACTTCTGTCAGAGCTTCTACACGCAACCGCCGCCGGACGGCGCCTACGGCCCGGACCACCGCAACGTCGCGCCGGACCCGAGCTGGCCGGGCATGCTCATCCTCGATGTCGTCCGCGACGTGATCATGTTCGTGGAGGTCCTCTACCGCCCACCGCTCGACTGACGGTGGGTCACCCCAAAAAATGAAAGAACACTCTTTTTGTACGACGGAGAGCGCGCCCGATCAGCCCCTGATGATCGCCATCAGCCCCGCGGCGAACGGGGCGGGGTCCACGTCCCCGCGGATCGCCAGCTGCTGGCTGTAGGCGGCGCAGAGCGCCACGAAAGCCTCGGCGATCTGCCCCGCCTGAGCACGTCGCGCATCCGGCACCAACTCGGCGATCGCGGCCCGCATGGCGGCCAGTTGCCGCTGCACCACCGCTGCCAGCTGCGGTGACACCGCTGCCTCGGCATAGATCTGCGCGACCAGCCGTGCGTGGTGGGAGTCCCGTGCCCGCGCACGCACGTGCTCGAGGAACCCCGACACGGCCTCGGCGGTGAGCGCCCTCGGCAGCGCGTCGGTGCCCTGCTCGCAGACGGCGACGACGATCTCGTCCTTGCTGGTGAAGTACCGGTAGATGGCGCCGTTGGAGAGCCCGGACTCGGCGATGATGTCGGTCATCGACGTGTGTGCGAACCCGTGGCTGGCGAACCGGGACCGGGCCGCGTCCACGATCTGCTGGCGGCGGGCGTCGAGGTGAGCCTGGCTGACCCTTGGCATAAAAGAGTGACCTCTCTTTTTAGGTGCTACTGTCGGAGCCTACCCGATCTTCAGGAGTCGCCATGCGTTACCAGACCTTCGGCCGGCTGACCGGACTGCGCGTGTCGGAGTACGCGCTCGGCACGGCCACGTTCAGCACGGCGAACGCCGCGGCCGCCCAGCAGATCTTCGAGACCTTCGTCGACGCCGGCGGCACCACGTTCGACACGTCGAACATCTACCAGGACGGTCAGGCCGAGACCGTGCTCGGCGGGCTGCTCGGGCCGCGGCGCGACGACTTCGTGGTGATCACCAAGTACAGCGGGACCCGGCAGGCCGAGCCCCGCCCCGGAAGCACCGGCAACAGCCGCAAGATCATGGTCCGGTCGCTCGAGGCGAGCCTGCGCCGGCTGAACACCGACTACGTCGACGTCTTCATGCCGCACTTCCCGGACGGCGTCACACCGATCGAGGAGATCCTGGCCGGCTTCGACGACCTGATCCGCTCCGGCAAGATCCGGCACGGTGGTCTGTCCAACTTCCCGGCCTGGCGGATCGCCGGCGCCGCCGTCCGGGCCGACCTGCGCGGGCTGGCCCCGCTGGTCGGCATCCAGACCGAGTACAGCCTGGCCGAACGCTCCGCCGACCGGGAACTGCTGCCGATGGCGCAGGCGTACGGTCTCGGCGTGGTGCTGTACTCGCCGCTGGCCGGGGGACTGCTGACCGGCAAGTACCGGCAGGGGGAGCAGGGCCGGCTGAGTGCTCGCGGCGACGCGATCGAGGGAACCGCGCAGCGCTCCGCGGTCGTCGACGCGGTGCTGGCGATCGCCGACGAGCTGGGTGTCAGCGCGGTCCAGGTCTCCCTGGCGTGGCTGCGTCGCCGGTCCGCACGGGCCGCCACGGCGCTGGTCCCGATCGCCGGCCCGCGTACCCTCGCCCAGCTGCAGGAATACCTGCAGTCGCTGCACCTCGACCTCGACGACAAACACTACCGACTGCTGGACGAGGTCAGCGCGGTCCGGCCGGGCACCCCGCACGAGGACGTCGCCGCGGCCCTGAGTCACGGCGCCGACGGCGACCGCAGCCTGCTCGACCTGCCGGCCGTTCCGGTCAGGTGACGGCGGCGGGCGGCTCTTCCGTCGTACGGAAGAAGCGGGAACGATGAGCGGCGCGGTCCTCAGCCGGTGAAATAAAGCCAGAAAGCGACGGTCGTCTCGGGTTCCGCGTCGTCGGACCAGGTGGTCGGGCCGCCGGCGAACTCGCGATGCAGGTAGTCGGCCACGTCGAAGCCGGCGAAGACGATGTCGGTCTGGTGGACCGACAGCACCGGGTGGCCGGACGTGCCGCGACCGGCGGGCAGGAAGCGGTGCGCGTACACCGGAACGAGCCGGGGGACGGTCGCGAGATGAGCGCGGGCCTGATCGAGAACGGTCGCCAGGTCGGCGGGTCGCTCGCCCCAGCCGGGGTACCAGAAGCCGGCGTGTTCGACGTCGAAGAGGACGCCGTCGACCGGGCGGTCGAGCATCGTGCGCAGGGTGTCCGGGTCGCCGTCGCGCCAGTCCGGCCAGCGATCGGCGGTCGGCAGGCAGATGCTGAGAAAGGCCCGGTGGTCGTCGGCGAAGGTGAACCCGAACTGCTGCTCGATCCGGTCGAACTCGGCCGGCGTCAGACCGGGCTGCAGGTGGTGACGCGTGCCGGTGAGGTGGCGGGCCGCCCGCGCGCCCGCGACGACGTCCTCGTCGAACTGGTCGGTCGGCCCACGTCACGCTCCGGGCTGGGCGGCACGGTCATCGGCGGGTGGCGCGCTCCAGTCCGGTTTGCCGCCGGCCGCGGTCGAGGTGACGTCGGGGCCGATCAGGAGGAAGTGGGCCTCGTCGCCGTCGACGCGGGGGCAGTGCTCGACGCCGCGGGGGATGACCAGCAGGTCGCCGGGCGTCAACGGGACGTCGCCGTCGCGCAGTTGGATCGTCATCCGGCCGTACAAAAGCAAGAATGTCTCGTCTTGATCGTCGTGGGAATGCCAATGTGTGGATCGGGTTCCCTTCGCGACCTTGAGCAGGTTGCCGTTGGCCGCGGCGAGCACGCGCTGGGACCAGAACTCGGTGAGGCCGGCCGCTTCGTCGGCCAGGGCGAACTTTGTGAGCATGCACCGATCCTGACCGGGGAACGACCGGCCCGGCACTGGTAGAAATGACCAATGCCGCAAGGATCCTCACACCGGGTTGTCCTCGTCGTCGACGAACAGTCCAACCCGTTCGAGATCGGCTGCGCGTGCGAGATATTCGGCGGTCCGCTGCGGCCCGAGATCGGATTTTTACTGTACGACCTGAAGGTCGTCGCTCCCCGCGCATCGACGCCCATGCGTGACGCACTGTTCAGCATCGGCGCGGTGGGGCGCCTCGACGAGATCGACGAAGCGGACACCGTGATCGTGCCGAACCGGCCGTACGTCGAAACGCCCTCCCGCCCGGCCCTGCTCGCGGCCCTGCGCCGCGCGCACCAGCGCGGCGCCCGGATGGTCGGCCTGTGCACGGGCGCGTTCACCCTGGCCGAGGCCGGCCTGCTCGACGGTCGCCGGGCCACCGTGCACTGGAACCTGGCGGACGAGTTCCGGGCGCGCTTCCCGGCGGTGCGGCTGGAACCCGACGTGCTGTTCGTCGACGACGGTGACGTGCTGACCTCGGCGGGCAGCGCCGCGGCGCTCGACCTGGGGCTGCACCTCGTCCGGCGCGACCACGGCGCGGAGATCGCCAACCACGTCAGCCGCCGCCTGGTCTTCGCCGCCTACCGCGACGGCGGCCAGCGCCAGTTCGTGGAACGCCCGATGCCGCCAGCCGCCGACCAGTCCCTCGCGCCGATGATGGCCTGGGCCCAGCAGTGCCTGGACGAGCCGCTGACCGTGGCGGACCTCGCGCGGCGGTGCGGGATGAGCGTGGGCAGCCTGCACCGGCGGTTCCGTGCCGAGATCGGCACCACCCCGCTGGCCTGGCTGACCGTGGAGCGCGTCACGCTGGCCTGCCGCCTGATCGAGCAGGGCGGTCACGGCCTGGAAGCCGTCGCGCGCCGCGCCGGGCTGGGCACCGGCGCGAACATGCGCGCCCTGTTCCAGCGGCACGTGGGCGTGAGCCCGGCGGATTATCGGCGGCGCTTCTATGGCCCCGCACCGTTGCCCAGCGACCGGGATGCAACGGACAGGACCAGCTGACCCCGCCACCCGCCCGAGTGTGCCCGGCTGGTTCTGGCGGCCGTTATGCGGGTCTCATTCGGGCCGCTGTGTCCAGCCGGGTGCGCCCCGGCTGGTTCTGGTGGCCGTTATGCGGGTCTCATAAGGGCCGCTGTGTCCAGCCGGGCGGCTCCGATCAGCGAGCCTGATCGACGAAGCCGAGGCGGCGGTTCATCGCGATGGCGGTGTGGTTCTCCGGGTGGTGGAAGGCGACGAGTCGCTGGCAGCCTGCGGAGCGGGCGAAGCGGATCGCGAGGAGTTTCAGCGCGAGGGACAGTCCCTTGCCGCGGTGCGGGGCGAGCACGCCGGTCATCTCCGAGAACGCTTCGTCCTGGTGGACGGACGTGGCGGACATGCCGATCCAGTCACCGTCGAGGACGGCGATGACGACACCCTCCGGGTCATACGTCGGCACGTCGATGCGCTGGGCGACGTACTCGTCGTACGCATAGAAGGGTCCGCGATTCGGGATGTCGGCCGAGCAGGTCTTGTTGAGCTCGTAGAGCGCGCGGCGGTCGCCCAGCTCGGCCATCGTCGAGAAGCGGATGTCCGCGGATCGGGCGCGGTGCAGGTAGTGCTCGAAGCTCGCGTCGTCGAACCGTGTGATGTCCAGTTCAAGCTTGACCCAGTCGACCATGGGAACGAACTCTACCGATGTCGATGGCCTGGTCGAGCTGCCGCATCGTCTCGGCCGGCAGCGTGGTCACGCGCTCGGTCAGGGCACCGGGTTCGACGGTCAGTTCCCAGGTGCAGAAGATGTGGCCGTTGCGGGGGAGCGCCACCCGCACCACGCCGACCTGGTGGAGGGTCTCACTCAGGTCGATGGGTACCTCGATGCCGACGAGTGGGCCGGTGTCCGCGACCGGACGGGCCTCGGCCGCCTGCTCCGGGGTGAGGATGACGAAGCCCCGCTTCTGTTCCGCGGTGGCCGGCGCGACGATCTGCACCGCGTCCCCGTGGTCGGAGATCAGCACGACCGGCCACTCGGTGTCGAGCGGTGTCCACCAGACCTCGCCGCGTTTCACGCCGTCTCCCCACCCGGTCGGTCCGCCGGAGCATAGCGGGCCGTACGAGAACCGCAGTGACGTCCCGGCCCTCGGTCTGGAGGTGGACGACGGCATGGTGATCTTCCATGCGGCGGACCCGGCGGTCGCCGAGGCGGTCTGGGGTTTCCGGTGGGTGCCGGCAATCCGGACCCGCCCACGTCCGTCGACAACGGGGCGGGCTGGCGGCCCTACCTCGATCATCTGTCGCTGACCTGCGTGGACATTACGAGGGGTTCACCTCGCTCTGTTCGGCCGGGTTCCCGGCGTGCTGAGCCGCGACAAAGTTGGCAACGATTTTCATTACGAAAACGCGTGTTTCGCTTGCACGGCTCCTCGGCCGTCACTAGCTTCTCGGTAATGAAAATCGCTTTCACTGGCAAGGGCGGCAGTGGCAAGAGCACCCTGGCCGCGCTCTTCGTCGGACACCTGCGCGCCACCGGCCGCCGGGTCCTGGCGATCGACGCCGACGTCAACGTGCACCTCGCCCCGCTGCTCGGGGTCACCGCCGACCGGGGGGCCGCGCTGTCACATCCGGACAATGCCACGTCCGTGCGCCGCCACCTGATGGGCACCAACACCCTGGTCGGCGCGGTCGAGCACTTCGTCGCCACCACCCCGCCCGGTCCCGGCTCGCGCCTGGTCACCCTCGATCCCGCCGACCCGGTGCTGGCCGGGCACGGTGTGGCGCTCGACGAGCGCACCCACGTCATGCACGTGGGCACCTACGAGCCGGAGGACATCGGCGGCGGCTGCTACCACGGCCACCTGGCCATCCTGGAGAACCTGCTGTCGCACCTGCGGGCGCAGCCCGGCGACTGGGTGGTCTGCGACATGGTGGCCGGTACCGACGCGTTCGCCAACTCGCTGCACGCCCAGTTCGACGCGATCGTGGTGGTCGTCGAACCCACGCCGGAATCGGTCACGGTGGCCCGCCGATACCGGGAACTGGCGGCTGCGGCAGGCGTCGAGGACCTGCTGATCCTGGTCGGCAACAAGGTGGTCGACGAGGTCGACGTCGACTACCTGCGCCGCGAGTTGGGTGCTGAACCGCTCGCGGTGCTGCCGGCCCAGGCCGGCCTGCGACGGGCCCGGCAGGACGGGCGGTGCCCGCGGACCGAGGACCTCGAGGACGTCGGTCCGCTGCGGACCATCGCCGACGCGGTGCGACCGGTGTCCGTGCCCCGGCGAGACGCCTACCTGCGCGAACTGCACCTGAAGCTGGCGCAGAAGGACTGGGTGCGCAGCCTGCACGGCGACGTGGCCGGTCAGGCGGTCTGACCGGTCAGGCGGTCTGGCCGGGGAACAGCCGGTCGATCTGGTAGTCGATGGTGGCCAGGGCTTCCTCGGGGGTCCGGCCACCCACCAGCACGATCGAGGAGAGCCCGGCGGCCAGCGCGGCCAGCCCGCGGGCCTCGAGATCGGGATCGATCGCGGCGGGCACCAGATCGCGCGCCTGACCCGCACGCAGTTGACCCGCGATCAGGTTCTCCAGCATGTGCTGCGGGTTGTCGGCGTCGGCGGCCGTCAGGGTGGCATCGGTCAGCGCAGCGGCGTAGTAAGCAGCGTGCACCCGGCTCAGCAGCAGACTGTCCGGATCGGTCGGCAGCAGCTCGTGCAGGCAGATCCGGACCACCTCGACCGGCTCCGGCGTGCGCCCCAGCTCGCCGAACCGGCTGCGCATCCGCTCACCGGCGGTGACCGCGGCGAGCTCGAACGCGTACACCAGCATCTGGTGTTTGGTCGTGAAGTAATACTGCACGAGCCGCATCGACACCTCGGACTCCGCCGCGACCTCGCGCAACGTGGCCGCGGGCAGCCCGCGCTCGGCGGCGATCCGCCACACTCCCGCGGCGATCTGCCGCCGTCGTACTTCATGATCCACCCGCTTCGGCATCGCACCACTGTGCCATCTCCGGTTATGATACATCTGCATCATAAAAAATCCTCACCCGGAGGTGCAAGTGCGCAGGCTCAGCTGGAGTGTGTTGGCACTGGCCGCGATGCTGGTGGTGCCCGCTGTCCCGGCCGCGGCCGCCGGTCCGATCGTGCGGACCGACCAGGGCCAGATCAAAGGCACAGTCAAAACCGGATTTCGTACGTTCGAAGCCGTCCCGTACGCCGCACCCCCGACCGGCGAACGCCGCTGGCGGGCCCCGCAACCGGTGACCGCCTGGCGCGGCGTGCGCGACGCGACCGCACCGCACGAGCGCTGCGCGCAGAACCCGGTCTTCGGCGCGCCCACCGGCGACGAGGACTGTCTCTATCTCAACGTCACCGCGCCGACCACGCCCGGCCCGCACCCGGTGCTGGTGTTCCTGCACGGCGGCAGCTTCCAGAACGGCTCGGCCACCGACTACGACCCGGCCCGCCTGGCCACCCACGGCGACCTGGTCGTGATCACCGTCAACTACCGGCTCGGCGTGCTCGGCTATTTCGGACTGCCCGGGCTCGCCGGCTCCGGCACGTTCGGCCTGCAGGACCAGCAGGCGGCGCTGCGCTGGGTGCGGCACAACGCGGCCGCGTTCGGCGGCGACCCGCGCAACGTCACCCTCGACGGCGAGTCGGCCGGCGCGGAGAGCGTCTGCGCACAGCTCACCTCGCCGTCCGCCCGGGGGCTCTTCGACAAGGCGATCATGCAGTCCGGGTCGTGCCTGGACAGCTGGCCCGACGGGTTGTTCCTGCCCAGCATGGGTGCCGGAGTGCCGTTCACGTCCCGGGCGACCGTCGAGCGCAACGGTTCCGCGTTCGCCGCCACGCTCGGCTGCCCGCCGACGCAGGCGGTCGCGTGCCTGCGCGGCAAGGACCCGCTCGCGCTGCTCGGCGCGACGAGGGCCTTCACCACTCCCGCCTACGGCACGGCCCTGCTGCCCGACTCGCCAGCCGTGGCGCTGCGGGCAGGCAGGGCGGCCCGGGTGCCGGTGCTCAGCGGGACCAACCTCGACGAGCACCGCGCGTTCACCGGCGTGCAGGAGCTGTGGCTGGGCGCGCCGCTCACTGCGGCCGACTACGCGGCGATGCTGGATTCCGCGTTCGGTGACCGGGCCGCCGACGTCGCCGCTCGATATCCGGCCGGGTCGTATGAAACACCGGGTCTGGCCTGGGCGGCGCTCGCCACCGACCGGATCTGGGCGTGCCCGTCGCTGGCCACCCGGCGCCTGCTCGCCCGGCACGCGCCGGCCTTCGGCTACGAGTTCGCCGAACGGCACAGCCCGGCGGTGTCCGATACGTATCCGTGGGGCGCCGCACACGGTTACGAGCTGCCATATCTCTTCGACGTGGCCGGCTTCACCACGGTCGGCGACGTCCAGGCGAATCTGGCCGACGACATGATCGACGCCTGGTCCCGGTTCGCGGCGACCGGGCGGCCGGGGTGGGCAGCGATGCCCGCACACCGGGTGTTCGCCGCCGACCGTGACGGAGGCGTCGACCTGGCGGCCGAGCACCAGTGCGGATTCTGGGCCGGCCTCTGATGCCCGAGGTCTGATGTCCGGCGCTTGCGGGCCTGCCGGTGCCGCTGCTGCGTCCGGTGGTTGTCGCCTCGGTGTCGTCGCCGTTGGAGCCGTTGGTCGTGGTCTCGGGAGGGTCGCGGCTGGTTCCGCTGGTCGTCGTTTCTGGAGCGTTGCTGCTGGTTGCGGTGGTCGTCGCTTCGGGAGGGGTGTCGGGGTCAGGTCCAGTGGATCGGGTTGTCGGTGGACAGGGCTGCGGCGCACAGTCGGCGCAGCATGCCCAGCAGGTGGTCGAAGTCCGCCGCCGACCGCGGTCTGACCTGGACCGTGAACCGCTGCGGCGGGGTCGGCAAGTAGTTGGCGATCGGTGTCATTGCCAGCCGCACGCTGTGCCCCTCGCCGGTGAGTTCCAGCTCGCCGCCGGGCAGGACCCGCTGCTCGAAACAGGCCGCCCGGAAGAGCGTGCCGGGTGGCTCCGTCGTCCTGTCGAGGACGAAGAAGCCGTCCGGATCGACCCCGATGTGGAGGTCCCGGCCCCAGATGAACACGCCGCCGTGGCCGGCGACGTAGGAATGCAGCGCGTCCCCGGACGCCTCGTCGACCAGGACGACCTCGTCGGCCAGCCGCGCGCCGTTCTCGAAGTGATCCAATTCGGCCAGCACCCGGGGCACCTCGTCAGCGGGGATCCAGCCGTCGTTGGTCTCCGGCAGGTATCTGAGCAGCACCGGGAAGTCCGCCGCGCCCGCCGCCCGCAGGGCCTGCTGGAAGATTCGGATGCCGGCCCAGGACCCGATCTCCTCGCGGCGGATTTGCATGTGGTCGTGCGGGCAGCCGTGCTCCAGCCAGTGCTCGACGTCGCCGTGCGCGTTCGCGGTCTCCCGGCTCCAGGGCTCCAGCAGACCGAGCCGGCCGTCCTCGTCGAAACCGACCGGGCCGACCGGCGGCGCTGGCGCCAACCCGTCCTTCCAGCAGCGGCAATGCACGTATGCGCTGACTCCCACGGCCGACAACCTAACCGGCGTTGTCACAAACGGCGGTCCCGCCCGGTCTGCCTGGTGTGTACATCCCCGTCATGCTCCTTCTCCCGTCGGCGTGCTGATTTTGATCACCGTGCCCGGCCGGTGCGAACCCGCAGGTTGCGGGCAGCGCCGTGGCGCCGGCTGGACTACGCCGCCGCGGGCCTCGTCGCGGTGGCGATCAGCGCGCTCGACGGGATCCTGCTCGCCGTGCACCGGATCGCGGCGTCGCGGGGTGTCGGCCACAACACTCGGGACCTGGCCGAGGACGAAGCCTTGATGTAGGACCGATACATCGAACTCTACGAAGCAGTCGTCAATGCGAGGAGCTGTCATGACCGAACCGACCTTTGTGATCGTGGGCGCCAGCCTGGCCGGGGCCAAGGCCGCCGAGACGCTGCGCGAGGAGGGCTTCACCGGCCGGATCGTGCTGCTCGGCGACGACCACCACCGGCCCTACGAGCGGCCGCCGCTGTCCAAGGATCTGCTGCTGGGCAAGGCGGAGGCCGGCGTTCCGTACGTGCACGAGGCCGGCTGGTACGCCGAGCACGACGTCGACCTGCGCGTGGGGACCCGGGTCATCCACGTCGATCGGGAGCGGAAGACCGTGCGGACCGCTGCGGGGGAGGAGATCGGCTATCACCGACTGCTGCTGGCCACCGGCTCGCGGCCCCGTGACCTGCCGGTGCCCGGCGCGGAGCTGGGCAACGTGCTCACCCTGCGTACCCTCGACGATTCTGACCGGCTCGCCGAGATCTTGACCGATGGCGCCCGGCTGACCATCGTCGGCTCCGGCTGGATCGGCCTCGAGATCGCCGCGGCGGCACGCGGCCGGGGCGTCGCGGTGACCGTCGTGACCCCGGAATCCGCGCCGCTGCAGCACGTGCTCGGCGACGAGCTGGCGGCGGTGTTCGGGTCCTTGCACCGCACGCACGGTGTGGACTTCCGCTATCGGACCCACGTCGCCGAGCTGCGTGGTGACGGCGACGTCGCGCAGGTCGTGCTCGACGACGGCACCGTCCTGGACACCGACTACGTCCTGATCGCCGTCGGTGCGGCACCGAACGTGGAACTGGCCGAGCAGGCCGGCCTGGCCGTCGACGGCGGGGTGCTCGTCGACGCCCACCATCGCACCAGCGACGCGGACATCTTCGCGGCCGGCGACATCGCGAACATCGACCATCCGCTGCTGGGGCATCGCGTCCGGGTCGAGCACTGGGCCAACGCGCTGCAGTCCGGTCCCGCGGCGGCCCGAGCGATGCTGGACCGGGGCACGCCCTGGGACCACCTGCCGTATTTCTTCACCGACCAGTACGAGCTCGGCATGGAGTATGCCGGCTGGGTGCCGCCGGGCGGGCAGTCCGAGCTGGTGGTCCGGGGAAGCCTTGACGCTCTCGAGGCCGTCGTCTTCTGGACCGTCGAGGGCCGGGTGGCCGCCGGCATGAACATCAACGTCTGGGAGGTCACCGATCAGATCCAGGATTTGGTACGGGCGGGGTTGGCCGGGCAGCGGATCGATCTGGCCAGGCTGGCCGATGCGGCGGTCGAGCTACCGGAGCTGCTGAAATGACCACCAGCGTGGCCGTGCTCGGGGTCGATGGTTTGTCCGATCAGGCGGTGATTGGTGCTGATCATGCCGAATTACTGGTTCAGACGTGAGTGGTGGCCGAGAGTGAGGAGATAGTGAACCCGGCCGGCCCCGTGGAGTGGCTCGATGTCGCACGATTCTCGTCAGCAGCACGGCTCAGTACGGACTGCCCGATCTCGCCGGCCGGTCCGGGCCGCCCGACCCGTGTCGCCGCTCAAGGTGTCGCTGGCGGTCGTGGCGTCGCTCGTCGTGGTGGTCGCGCTGTTCGCGGCCGGCATCGCCGCCGAGCAGTACAGCCATACGCGGTCGGCCGCCGTCACGGCCACCACCAGCCCGCCGGCGAAGGTCGTCCCGGCCGGGCCCGGCTTCGGCGACGCCGTCCGCGACGGCAAGTTCCAGTTCGTGGTCTCCGCGATGGACTGCTCCCGGACGAGCATCGGTGTCGAGCGCCTCAAACGCACCGCCGCGGGCAAGTTCTGCGTGATCAGCCTGTCGGTGCGCGACATCGGCGACGGCACGAAATATTTCATCGGCTACCCCCAGAAGGCGCGGGACGCGTCGGGCGGCGAATACCGGATCGACGAGCTGGCCAGCCTCTACGCCAATCACGGCACTGACGCGTTCTTGAAGAAGCTTGCCCCGGGCAAGAAAGCGACAAGCAGCCTCGTCTTCGACGTCCCGAGGGGGGTCACGCTGGCCACCCTGGAACTCCACGACTCGCCGTTCTCCGGCGGCGTAGAGGTCACGCTCAGATAGGCGGCCAGCCCTCCGCGATGGTCAGGCGACCGGGACGGCGTTCGCGGAGTGCCGGGCCGAGTAGGAGCGGCCCGAGTAATCACTGAGCCACTGGTCGAAGTCCTCGGCCGGCATCGGGCGGGCGAAGTGGTATCCCTGGGCGACGTCGCAGCCGAGTTCGCGCAGGGCGGCCACCGCGGCCAGGTCCTCGACGCCCTCGGCGACGACCGACAGGCCCAGGTTGTGGCCGAGCGTGATCGCGGTGCGCACCAGCACGGCGTCGCCGTGGCTGTCGCCCATCGCCTGGACGAACGACTTGTCGATCTTCAGTTCGTCGACCGGGAGGCGTTGCAGGTAGGTCATCGACGAGTGGCCGGTGCCGAAGTCGTCGATCGACAGGCTGATGCCGCCGCTGCGCAGTTCGCGCAACACGGCCAGGGCCTTCTCCGGGTCGGTCATCACCATGCTCTCGGTGATCTCGAACTTGAGCAGCGCGACCGGCAGGCCGACCCGGTGCAGCAGGTCGAAGACCTGGGCCGGGAAGTGCGGGTCGAGCAGGGAGCGGGTGGACAGGTTGACCGCGACCGGGATCGGCATGCCGCGGTCCGACCAGTCCTTCGCCTGGTGTACGGCGATGTCCAGGACGTGGCTGGTCAGCGGACGGATCAGGCTCGTCGACTCGGCCATCGGGATGAACTGGTCCGGCGCGACCCGGCCCAGGCGCGGGTGCTGCCAGCGGATCAGCGCCTCGACGCCGGTGACCCGGCCGCCGGCCAGGTCGATCTTGGGCTGGTAGTGCAGCGAGAGCTGGTCGTCGGCTCCGATCGCGCGGCGCAGGTCGCCGAGCAGTTCGAGGCGGTTGGCGGCGTTGGTGTCGTTCGACGCGTCGTACTGCTGGACCGTGCTGGCCTGTTCGCGGGCCAGGTGCAGGGCCGCGTCGGCGTGCCGCAGCAGGGCGTCGGCCTCGGTGCCGTGCTCCGGTGCGGCGGCCAGCCCGGCGTTCGCCTCGACGTCGAGCTGGAAGTCGTCGATCAGGAAGGTGTGGTGCAACGCGGCCAGCAGCTTATCGGCGGTCTCCCGGGCCGGCTCCAGTTCGATTCCGGGCAGCAGCACGGCGAAGTCGTCGGCGCCGATCCGGGCGACCGTGGCGCCGGTCGGGGCGGCCTCCGAGAGCCGTTCCGCGACCTGGATGAGCAGCAGGTCTCCGTGCCGGTGCCCGAGCACGTCGTTGACGTTCCGGAAGCCCTGCAAGTTGATGATCAGCGCGGCGGCGGGGCGGCCGTTGCGCAGGGCAACCTCGGTGCGCTCGACGAACAGCGCCCGGTTCGGCAGGCCGGTGAGCGGGTCGTGGGTGGAGGCCCGGCGCACCGAGCGGGTGTGACTGCGCCAGCTCACACCGGACACCAGGATGGTCAGCAGCGCGCCCAGCAGCAGCGCGAGCGAGTTGACGCTCAGGCCACGGGACCAGCCGAGCCCGAACGCGGTGGCGGACACCGCGACGTACCAGTCGTTGGCGTTGTTGGTGGCGGTGGGGAGCCGCTGGTAGGCCACCCGCCGGTCGCCCAGCGTGGTGATGCCGGCGAGCTGGCCACCTTCCTTCAACGGGATGAACGAGTCGTCGTCATTGCCGGTGATCGTCGTCGCGGTCCGGGAGTCGACAAGCACCCCGCCGGTGCTCGCGTCGATGATCGAGGCGACCCGGCCACTGGTCGCCGGCAGCCGCAGGCTGTCCAGGGCGATCTCGAAGTGCACCATGCCGGTGTGCCCGGCCGCCGACACCACGATCGAGTTGGAGATGACCGCGTTGTGGGTGTCCGGCGACTGGTAGGCCTTGGTCTGGTAGTCCCGCTCCGGACCGAGTGCGAGTGTCGGGGCGAAGTAGGACATCTTCGTCTCGTCCTGGCGCAGGTTCTTCGTCGCGACCGGCAGGCCGTTGTCGATCCGGGCGATCTGGGAGCCGTCGCGGTCGACGAAGCACGCCTCACCGACCCGGCCCGGGTACAACTGCTCCAGGTACGCGAGCGCGTCGTTGACCCGCTCCAGCAGTGGCCCACCGGCGGCGACCTTCTCTGCCGTGGTGCCGGGCGCCTGGTAGAAGTCGATGAAGACCGGGTTGTCGGCGAGCACTTCGGCGATCGCCCGGGACTGCGCGAAATAGTTGCGCACCGTGGCGACCTGCTGTTGCAGGGCGAGATCGAGGGCGTGGTCCTGCGAGGTGACCTGCTTGTCCCGGGTCGCCAGCACACTGGTGAACACGCTCATCACCAGCACCAGCAGACCGGCGAGGAAGGCCGCGGCGCGCGCGTGACGGACTATCGCCGACCGGCCGATCATCATCCTCCTCAGAACCGATCCCTGTGTCACCATGCCGGTGATCGACCATCGGCGGGCGGTTCTGAGATTTCTCGGGACTAGGCCTGCTTCTGAGGGGTAAACGGCCCGCAACTCGTCCTTGCCGGGACGAGCTTTTCGATCATGGTCAACGGGCTTATCGGCGGTTAAGGCCGAGGCCTGAACCCCAGGTGAGCAATTCCGTGTCGGCGAGCGAGGAGTATCTCCGGTGTACGTCGAGAGTCGTGCCCGGCAGTGACGGGACGCCGATGACGTAGAGGCCGGCGCCGCGGGCCGAGGCCACCCCGGTGCCGGAGTCCTCGAAGGCGACGCTGCGCGCCGGATCCACCCCGAGGCCGTCGCACGCCGCCAGGTAGAGGTCCGGTGCGGGCTTGGGTCGTGAGACGTCCTCGACCGCGTAGACGTGCGAGAACAGCTCGGCCAGCCCGGACTTGGCCAGGGCGGTGTCGACGAAGGCACGGTTGCTGTTGCTGGCTACGGCGATGGGCACCCGGCCGCGTAACGCGGTCACCAGGTCGCGGGCGCCCGGGAGCGCGTCGGCGCCGGCGGCGAGTTCGAGGGCGACCAGGTCGTGGAGCCGGGCGGCCAGGGCGGGACCTTCGCCGGGCAGGTCGAAGTAGGTGGCTATCGCCTCGGCGGCGGTCTCCAGGGTCCGGCCGATGAGCAGCTTCTTCTGCTCCAGCCCGAAGCCGTGGCCGTGCTCGGCGAACAGTGCCGTCTCGGCCCGGGTCCAGCACGTCTCGGTGTCGACGAGCAGCCCGTCACAGTCGAAGACCACGGCCGCGACATTCTCAGGAAGATCCACGCGCCTCACTGTAGGCGGCGCCGCGCAGCGAACGCCGCGCTCCACGCCGAGCGTGATGCCCGCCGAACCCGGCTGGCCGCCAGGGGTGTCTCAGACCCTTTCAGGCACCCTTGCCAACCAGCCGGCGCTCGTGAGCTGGGTGGCAGGTGTGTCTTCGGGGCTTTGAGGGACCCCTGACAACCAGCCGGGGGACGGGGGCGCGTGGCGGTCGAGACGGGGTGCGGGGGTGCGGGGGTGCGGGAGGGCGAGTCAGGCGGCGTGGGGGATGGCGCGCAGGGCCAGGTCGACGGTGGTGTGGAGGGCCTCTCGGGGGGTGCCGGCGGTGGCGTGGACGGCGTTGCCCTCGCTGACGACCATGACGTAGCGGGCCAGCGCCACCGGATCGGTGCCGGGAGGCAGGTCGCCCTCTGCCGCCGCGCGGGTCAGGCGTTCGGCCATCAGGGCCTCGCCGGCCAGTCGGCTGGCGGCCAGGAACTGTGCGGTGTTGCCGTTGTCGCTGCCGCAGGCCAGGCCGCCCTGGATGGACAGGCAGCCGGCCGGGCGGTCGGGCTGAGTCAGCGCGTCGGCGTTGGAACGCAGGAACTTCTCGATCACCGCGTAGGCGGTGGGCTCGGCCAGCGCCTCCCGGGCATACGCCATGTCCTGCTCGGCGTAGCGGGCGACCGCGCGCCGGAACAGCTCGTCCTTGTTGCCGTACGCGGCGTACATGCTGGTCCGGTTGATGCCCATGGCCTCGGTGAGGTCGGTCAGCGACGCGCCCTCGAAGCCGTTGCGCCAGAACACCTCGACCGCGCGGTCCAGGGCCGCGTCCGCGTCGAAGCCCCTCGGGCGACCGCGCTCACGTGTCTTCGCCGTCATCTCGGCGCCCCCTCCCGGGTGATCCAGCTCATCTTAACCGATCGGTACAGAAATAAGCCGGCGTGTGCTAGCGTTCCTGATATCAGTACCGAGCGGTACGGAAATGGAAGTGCTGGTCATGAGCAATCTAGGGCGGGTCGGCGTGTGGAGCATGGAGTTGCGCTCCGCCGGGCGGCCGCAGGTCCGGGACGCCGCGGCGGAACTCGGTGAACTCGGCTGGAACACCATCTGGTTACCCGGCCTGGACGGCGGTGGCGTGCTCGACGACGTCGATCACCTGCTGGGTGCGGCGCCGGGCAGCCGGGTGGTCACCGGCGTGCTCAACATCTGGGGGCAGTCGGCCGCTGCGCTGACCGGGCGGGTCGCCGAGCTCGACGCGAAATACGGGGCACGGACCGTGGTCGGGCTGGGCATCGGCAGTCCGGCCGGTGCCACCGCGCACGGGCAGGACTACGGCAAGCCGGTCACGTCGATGGCGCGTTACCTGGACGAGCTGACTCCGGGGCGCGAGCCCGGGACCGGGCGCGGCCGTGGGACCGACCGACAGCCCGGCCTGGGTGCCGACCGGCTGCTGCTCGGCGCGCTCGGGCCGAAGATGGTCGACCTGGCAGTGGCCCGCACGGGCGGGTGGCATCCGTTCCTGGTGACGCTGGCGTACGTCTCGGCGTACCGAAAAATGGTCGGACCGGAACCACTGATCGCGCCGCACCAAGCGGTCGTCCTGGACACCGATCAAAATCGGGCACGGGCGGCAGCCCGCGCCGGGATCGGCATGTTCCTGGGCTTTCCCACCTACCGCAACAACCTGAAACGCCTGGGGTTCGGCGACGACGACCTGGTGCCCGGCGGCAGTGATCGGCTGATCGACGCGCTCGTCGCGCACGGCACGGCCGAGGACGTCGCCCGCCGCGTGCAGGACCACCTCGACGCCGGCGCCGATCACGTCGCCCTGCACGTGATCACCTCGGGTGGCTCCGGCCTGCCGCTCGCCCAGTGGCGCGAGCTGGCGTTCCTCAACCACTGACCGCTTCCGAGATCAACTGACCGCAGCCGGGGTCACCAGGCCGCGGCCGAAGACAACCGACCGATTTTCAGCAAAGGAAGACCCACCATGTCTCAGTTCACCGGCAAGACCGCCCTCGTCACCGGCGCCACCTCGGGCATCGGCCTGGCCGCCGCCCGCCGCCTCGCCGCCGACGGCGCACACGTCTTCCTCACCGGGCGCCGTCAGGACGCCCTCGACGCCGCGGTCGCCGCGATCGGCGCCAACGCCACCGGTGTCCGCGCCGACGTGGCGAACCTCGACGACCTGGAGCGGGTCGCCACCGCGATCCGTGAGCGGGGCGCCGGGCTCGACATCCTGTTCGCGAACGCCGGCGGTGGCGAGTTCGCCGCGCTCGGCGAGATCACCTGGCAGCACTACGCCGACACGTTCAACACCAACGTCGGCGGCACGCTGTTCACCGTGCAGGCCGTGCTCCCGCTGCTCAACCGGGGCGCCTCGGTGATCCTGACCAGCTCCAACATCGACACCAAGGGCGCCGCGTCGTTCAGCGTCTACGCCGCGACCAAGGCCGCGCTGCGGTCGTTCACCCGCAGCTGGGCGGCCGAGCTGGTGGGCCGCGAGATCCGGGTCAACAGCATCGCGCCCGGACCGATCGAGACGCCCGGCCTGACCGGGCTCGCGCCCGACGCCGAGGCCGCCGAGCAGCTGCTCAAGGGCCTGGCCGCCGGGGTGCCGATGAACCGGCTGGGCCGGCCCGAGGAGATCGCCGACGCGGTGGTGTTCCTGGCGTCGAGCGCCAGCACGTTCATGACCGGCGCGGAGATCTACGTGGACGGCGGCGCCAGCCAGGTCTGACCGGCAACGGTCAGGACGGCAGCAGGCGGATCGTCAGAGCCGAAGTGGTCGTAAGCAATGCCGATGCCGGGGTGCACACCGGCATCGGCCGTGCGGAAGACCACGTCCCGCTCCACCCGCGGGTCCGTGCTCATGGGTTCCTCACCTCGGTGGGCACGGCGGTCCAGCTGGCCAGCAGGTCGAGCGCCTCGCGGGACCTGCTGCCGGGCTCGGCGGTGTAGGCGTTGAGCCGCAGGCCGGGGTCGGTGGTCAGGTCCAGCGACTCGTAGGCCAGGGTCAGCGGGCCGACCTCCGGGTGGTGCATGTACTTGACCCCGCTGCGGTGCAGGCGCACGTTGTGCGCGGCCCACCAGGTCCGGAACACCTCACTGCGGGTGGACAACTCACCGATCAGGTCGGTCAGACCCCGATCGTACGGATCACGCCCCGCCTCGGCGCGCAGCAACGCGACGGTATCCGCGGCCAGCTGCTCCCAGCCCACGTAGAACGTCTGCGCGGCCGGGTCGAGGAAGATGAACCGGGCGAGGTTGGGCACCGGAGCGGCCGTGGCGAACAGGGGCGCGAACACCGCGCGGCCGAGCTGGTTCGCGCCGAGCACGTCGAGCCGGCCGTTCCGGACGTACGCCGGAGCCATCGTCATCGCGTCGAGAAGAACCTGGACGCCGGGCCGCAACAGTGCGCCCGGCCTTCGTCTGCCGCGGCTCGCCGCGGCGCTGGTGTTGGCGGCCCGGGCCAGGTCGAACAGGTGGACCCGCTCGGCCTCGTCCAGCTGCAGGGCGCGCGCGAGGGCCTCGAGCACACTGTCCGAGACGCCGGAGAGGTTGCCCCGCTCGAGCCGGGTGTAATAGTCGACGCTGACCCCGGCCAGCATCGCCACCTCCTCGCGGCGCAGCCCGCTGACCCGGCGGTGACCGCCGTAGTCGGGCAGACCGGCCCGCTCCGGGGTGATCTTCGCCCGGCGGGTGGTCAGGAAGTCGCGGATCTCGGTTCGGCTGTCCACCCCTGCGACGCTACGTCGGCGGCCGGGGATCAGGCAGGTACTGCCATTACCGGTGTCCGTCGGCCCTACCGTGGCGCCGCGCGCCGCCACAGGATGCGGAGATGACTCTCTACTGGTTGCCCCTCGGCGCGGGCGGCGCTCGCGTGGTGCGCTGGAGCGGCGCCTGCTACGAGACGATGAGTGCCCGCCGGGAGCACCGCGCTCCCCGCGACCTGTACCACTGCGCGCTGGCGGTCGGCGAGTACGTGATCGAGATGGCCCCGGTCTGGAGTCTGCGCGAGCCGAACCGCGGGGTGGTCGCCGAGGGGCCGGTCGGACTGCGGTGGCTGGGCCGGTCCGCGCTGTTCCGTTACGAGGTGCGGCGCTGGCGTCACGGCCGGATCCCGGACGCCGCGTTCGCCGTCGGCGGTCCCGTGCCGCTGAGCACCGACCCGGAGCTGGCCGCTCGGCTGCTCGCGCTGGTGCCGTCGTTCCCGACGGCGACCTGGGGCCGCGACGAGCTCGGCACTGGCGACATGTGGAACTCCAACTCGCTGATCTCCTGGCTGCTGACCCGGGCCGGCTACCCGGCCGGTGACGTACCGCTGCCGGTCGGCGGGCGCGCCCCCGGCTGGTCCGCCGGCCGTGTCGTGGCGTTAACGGGTGGCTCGCGGGGGCCGGTTCGGCCAGGATCGGAGCATGACAACTGAGCGAGTGGTCGGCTACAACGGCAGCTGGGTGAAGCCCGAGGACGATCCGCGGGCCACCGAGAGCCCGGACGGTGAGCTGGCGACGATCCGGCTCTACCTGACCAACTACCGGCTCACGTTGGACCTGAAGTGCCAGGGCCTGACCCCGGAGCAGCTGGCCACCCGGTCGGTGCCGCCGTCCACGATGAGCCTGCTCGGGCTGGTCCGGCACATGGCCCAGGTCGAGCACGGCTGGTTCCGGCGGTCCCTGCAAGGTCTGCACGACGAAGCACGGCCGTACTGGTCCGACGACAACAAGGATCTCGACTTCGACGGCGCGGTGGCGGATGCGGCCGTGGTCGAGGACGCGTTCGCCAGCTGGCGGGAGCAGATCGCGTCCGCCGACCGGTGGCTGGACGAGCTGACCGACCTCGGCGCTTTCGTGGTGATGCCCGGCGGCGACCGGTACACCGTCCGCGACATCCTGATCCACATGGTCGAGGAGTACGCCCGGCACGCCGGGCACGCCGACCTGCTGCGCGAGTGCATCGACGGCCGCACCGGCCAGTGACCGCGGGCTGCTGCTCGCGGTCACGCTGATCGGCGCCCGGCCGCGGGTGGCCGCGGAACCCGCGCCGGCCGGGATCCTATGATCACCGGATGTTCGGACGCTCCCGCAAGCCGTTCCTCCCGGATCTCGACCCCGGCCAGGCTGACCTGTACATGCGCAACGCGCGCGACCGGGCGTTACGCGGTGACTGGCCGGCCGCCCTGCACCTGCTGCAGAGCACCGGGCGGGACTGGGAGCTGCGCAGCCGGCGGCTCGCGGTGCTCGGGATCGCGGCCGGGCACCACCCGCACTGGGTGCACACGTGGGAGGCGACAGTGCCCGGCGACGCGACAGTCGCGATCCTGCGGGCCGAAGGCCTGACCGAGCTGGCCGGTCAGGCGCGGGGCGGCGCGTCCGCGCGGAACACCAGTCCGGAGCAGTTCCATGAGTTCCACCGGCTGTCCGCCCTCGCGGCCGAGGCCGGGCAGCGGGCCGTGGAGCTCAACCCGGACGATCCGTACCCGTGGGTGACCAGGCTGGACGCGATGTTCGCCAACGGGCGTCAGCACCGCGAGGAGTTCGACACGGCGCTGGGCGAGGCGCTGGCGCGCGATGAGTTCCACTTCGAGGCGCACCTGATGGCGGTGTCGTTCCGCTGCCAGAAGTGGTTCGGTTCGCACGAGGAGATGTTCGCGGCGGCCCGTGAACCGGCCGCCGCCGCGCCGCCCGGTTCGTCGGTGACCCTGCTGCCGCTGCTGGCCCATTTCGAGTACGCGCTGCGTGAATACGGATTCGAGTCCCGTGCCGAGTCGCTCGCCGCGAAGACGGACTACTTCCGCCGCCCCGAAGTGATCCAGGAGATCGAGTGGTGCGCGGGCAAATGGCGCGCGGCCGGCGAGCCTCGCCTGATCGGACGGGGTGTCACGCTGCGGCACTGGCTGGCGCTCGCCAACCACCTGGCCGACCGGGACCGCGCCGGCACCAAGGCGCTGCTCGCGCAGATCGGGCCGTATCTCGGGAGCACACCGGCGTACGGATACTTCTGGATGGAGCAGGCCGCCGGCTTCGAAGCGGTCTCACGATGGGTCCGGTGACCGATCACGCATGATCATCCGGGTGGGCGGGTAGAGCATGCCTGTGACCTCGGACGAAGCAACTCGCCGGCAGCGGACCACCGCCGCCATGCACGACACCGCCGACCAGTTGGAGATCACCGAGGCGATGCTGCACCGCAGCGCGGAGGAATCGCCCGATCCGGCCACCCGAGCCCGGCTGCACGCCCTCGGCGACCGGGTGACCGCGCGGGCCAAGGAGATCGGCCGGCGCGCCGACCGGCTGGTGCGGCGAGCGCCGGACACGACGATCTGAAGCGGTCAGGTCCGGCCGTCGCGCTCCTGCGCCTGCCGCAGCGTCTTGGCATGCGGGACCCAGTCGGCCAGCTGCACCGGATGCCCGTCGCGCCGTAGTCGCGCGACCACCTCCGGATCGTCGTCGACCACCACCGCCACGGTCCCGCCGGCGGCCAGCCGGCGCAGCCGATCACTCTTGTAGTCGCGCGCCGCCCGCCGATCATTATCGGGCCGCATCAGCAGCCGTCCGGCAGGTAGCCCGTGGTCGGCGAACCAGCGTTCGGTCACCACCCGCAGCCGCTCCGGGCGCCCGGTCAGCCAGACCAGTCGATGGTCACGGACATAGCGGTGCACCAGGTCCAGCCCGGGCTGCAACGGCTCGTCACGGTCGGCGGCGGCGAAGAACGCCTGCCAGTTCTTCGGCCGGCTCGCGAGATGCTTCAGCCGATGGCGAACGTCGGCAACCACCCCATCCACATCAAAAACGGCCAGCGGTACATCAGACATGCCCCCATCCTCCCGGACCGCGCAACAGCATTTTTGGTACGAATGCCGAGCGTCCGTCCGTAGGCCACGAGCCGCGTCCCGCCCGTGAGGCCGCCGCGAGACCGTCCCGGCGCGAGGTCGCGGCCGCGCCCGTTTACGATGACGGTCTCCACCGGGGGTGACTGCGATGGACATGCGGCGGGCGTCGTGAGCCGGGAGACCGAGGTGCTCAACCGGCGGCTGCTGCGGGCGCGGGACGCCATCGACCGCGGGTTTGCCCGGCCGCTCGACGTGCGGGCCATCGCGGCGGTCGCGCACCTCTCCCCGGCCCATTTCAGCCGCTGCTTCCGGGACGCGTTCGGGGAGACACCGCACCGCTACCTGCAGCGGCGACGGGTCGAGCGTTCGATGTTCCTGCTGCGCGAGACCGGGCGCAGCGTCACCGAGATCTGCTTCGAGGTGGGTTTCGCCAGCCTCGGCACCTTCAGCCGGACGTTCCGGGTGATCGTCGGGGAAACGCCGTCGGGCTACCGGCGGGGGAACGGGCCGGTGGTCGTGCCCGGCTGTGTGCAGATGGCGCAGTTTCGGATAAGCAGCGGCCCGGCGACCGGTTCTAGCCTGGGCGACGGTCCGGAATCGTCGGCAAAGGAGAACGCGACGTGATCACCACGCTGAACGTGACGTCCATCTACGTTCTTGACAAGGACGAGGCGCTGGACTTCTACGTGGACAAACTCGGTTTGGAGAAGGGCAATGACGTGCGGCAGGGCGACTACCGCTGGCTGACCGTCCGGGTCCCGGGTACGACCGGCACCGAGATCGCTCTGGAACAGCCGGGCGCCCCGCTGCACGACGAGGCGACCGCGGAGCAGCTACGCGAGCTGATCAGCAAGGGTGCGTTGACCGGCCTGGTATTCACGACCGACGACGCGTACAAGCTGTTCGAAACCCTGAGGCAGCGCGGCGTTACGGACTTCACCCAGGAGCCCACGAAGCACTTCTACGGCGTCGACCTGGGCCTGCGCGACCCGTCCGGCAACCCGATCCGCATCGTCCAGCAGGGCGGATGACCGCTCACAGCGCTCGCCACTCGCCGAGGTCGTCGGGACGGCCGGTGCGGAGGAAGGCTTGCATCAGGTGCCAGGCGTGTTCGACCTCCTGGACGACGTCGCCGTAGAACCTGGCCAGCTCGTCCATGACCGGCAGTTGGACGTAGGCCTCGTCGGGCACGCTGCCGTCCCCGAGGAGCAGGAACGAGAGCGGCTCCGGGGCCTCGACGATCATGTGGATGACCGCATACTCGCCACGGAAGCCCATGGTGAGCTGCGGAGACTCGGTGTCCGGGATCTCCGCCTCGAGGTAGCCGCGGATGCGTCGCTTCCGCAGCCTCTGGACACGGTCCTCCAACGCCGCCGAGTCGGACCGCACCGGGGCGGCGGAGAAGCGGCGCGTCTTCGGGTCCGTCGCGGACCAGAGCACATCCATCGCGGGGAGTGTAGAGCCCGCGCCGCGTCGCTCACCGCGCGAGACCGTGCCCACTCCGGACCGTCGCGCGACTCACGGTCCCGGCTGGCCCCCAGGGGTGTCTCCGCGACGCGGAGACACCCCTGGGGGCCAGCCAAAGTCTGGGGGCGCGCTGCGGTCCGGAGTGGGCACGGGTGTCGCGTGGCCTCACGGGCGGGACGTGGCTCGTAGCCTACGGGCGGGCGCTCGGTATTCGTACCAAACAGGGTTTAGCGGAAGGTTTGCAGGACCATCTGGACCAAGGCGTCCACGTCTGGGGCGGACATGGGTTTCCCGGTCATGCCGAGGCGGTGCAGCAGCGTGCCGACGACGACGTCGATGAGGAACAGGACTCGGTGTTCGGGTTCGTTGAGGACCTCCTGGAGGGCCAGGCGGTAGGGGTCCTGCAACTGGGTGGAGAGGACCTGGCGCAGGTCGGGGTCGTTGACCGCGTCGGTGAAGACGCCGGCGAACGCGGCGCCGATGCCCGGTTCGCCGATGCGGGCGGCGATCCAGCGGATGGCCGCGGCGATGATTTCCAGGCGATCGGTTCCGGTCAGTGGGGCCGAGCCGAACGCGTCGACGAGGCATGCGGTGATCAGGGCGCCCTTGGTGGGCCAGCGGCGGTAGACGGTGGTCTTCGCGATGCCTGCGGTGGCGGCGATCCGGTCGACGGTGGCGCGGGTGTAGCCCAGCTCGTGGACGGTGCTCAGCGTGGCGGCGAAGACCGTGGCGTCGATGCCGGAGCGGGGACGGCCGGGCGCGCGGGTCGAGGAAGCCATGGTCTCACCCTAGCGAGTTATGCTACTTCTAGTATCGATACCTCAGGTAGCGTAATAGCGGCGATCGAGGAGGACCGATGGGTGACGAGCGGGCGGCACGGGGGATCCGGATCCTGCGGGCACTGCGGAAGGAGCCGGACTGGGCGGCGATGTCGGATGAGCAGCTGGTGGCGTACCGGGATGCGGAGAACCGCACCCGGTCGGCCCGGCTGACCCGGGTGATCAGCGGGTTCCCGGACCGGAAGGCCGTGATCGGCTGGCAGCGGGTGGCGCTGCCGGAGCACGAGCTGCGGGTGCGCGTGCACCGGCCGGCGCGCCCGTCCGGCGTGGCCCTGCCGCTGGTCGTGCACGTGCACGGCGGCGCGTTCGTCGGCACCGCCCCGCAGAGCGACTGGATCAACAGTCACCTCGCCGCCCGGCTGCCCGCCGTGGTCGTCTCGGTCGAGCACCGGCTGATCGGCCCGCGGACGCCGATGCTGGCCGCCGTCGACGACGGCTGGGACGTGCTGTGCGAGGTGGTACGCCTGGCCGATGAGTGGGGTGTCGACCCCGCGCGGGTCGCGGTGTTCGGGGAGAGCGGCGGCGCGGCGGTCACCGCGATGGCCGCGCTGCGGGCCCGCGACGACGGGCTGCCGCTGCGGGCCCAGGTGCTCGTCAACCCGTGTGCCGACCTGACCGCGACGGCGCTGGACTACCCGTCGATACGGGAGCACGCCGACGCGCCGATGCTGAGCGTGCCGCTGCTGGAGTTCGTGCGGCGCCTCGCCGTGCCGGACGGTGCCGACGCCCGGGCGGTGTCGCCGCTGGCCGCCGCCGACCTGGGCCGGCTCGCCCCGGCCCTGATCGTGGTGCCGACCCTGGACCCGCTCGCGGACCAGGGCCGGGCGTACGCCGCGCGGCTGCGGGCGGCCGGGACGCCCGCGCGGCTCACCGAGCATCCCGGGGCCACCCACGCGTTCCTGAGCATGCCGGGGGTGGTCCCGCAGGCCCGGGCCGCGCGGGCGGAGATCACTGAGTTCTTACGGGACCACCTGGCGCCGTGATCGGTCAGTCCTCCGGGATGACTCGCTCGAACAACGGGCGGGGCACGTCCGGGTCCGGGCCGTTGCGGACGCCGGTGTCCAGGGCGTCGATGCCCGCGAGCTGCTCGGCGGTCAGCTCGAAGTCGAAGACCGCGAAGTTCTCCGCGATCCGGCCCGGATTCGTGGACTTCGGGATCGCCGACCGGCCGTGCTGCAGCTGCCAGCGCAGCATCACCTGGGCGGGCGTCTTGGCGTGCGCGGCGGCGATCCCGGCGATCACCGGATCCTGCAGGACGTTGCGGCGGTCCTCACCCCAGCCCGGATAGAACGTGATGCCACCGATCGGCGACCACGCCTGGGTGAGGATGCCGTGCTCGGCGTTCGCCTTCTGCACGTCCGGCTGGGCGAAGTACGGGTGCAGCTCGATCTGGTTCACGGCGGGGACCACGTCGGCCTGCGCGAGCAGATCCCTCAGGTGATGGCGCATGAAGTTGCTGACCCCGATCGAGCGGACCTTCCCGTCGGCGAGGAGTTGCTGCAGGGCACGGTAGGCCGCGATCGTACGGTCGAAGCGGTCCGGCGCGGGCTGGTGCAGGATCAGCAGGTCGATCTGGTCGACGCCGAGCTTGCGGGTGGCCTTCTCGAACGCGTGGAGGGTCTCGCCGTACCCGTAGTCGCTGACCCAGACCTTGGTCTCGATGAAGATCTCGCCGCGGTCGATGCCTGAGCGGCGGATGCCGTCACCGACCTGCCGCTCGTTGCCGTACGCGGCAGCGGTGTCGATGTGCCGGTACCCGGCGATCAGCGCGGCCTCGACCGCGGCGGCGGTCTCCTCGGGCGGGCTCTGGAAGACGCCCAGGCCGAGGGCGGGCATCGGGATGCCGTTGTTGAGGAGGAGTTGCTGGCTCATGCCTTCGACGGTAGGCGTCCGTCCGGCGGTGTGAGAGGTACTGCCATTACCGGTCAGGGCGGCGGCTTTCGGACTCCCCGGTTTAGGGTCGGCGGCATGGTGCGGACCGAGATTTTGGTACGACAGGGGAGTGACGTTGTTGTCGATGAGACCACTCGGGAGCGGTATCAGCTCGCCTCGGTGAGCAAGCAGTTCACGGCGGCTGCGGTGCTGTTGCTTGTTGAGCAGGGTGTGCTGGGGCTGGACGATCCGGTGGGGCGGTGGATCTCCGGGTGCCCGGGCGAGTGGCGGGGGATCACTCTGCGGCAGCTGCTTCGGCACACGTCGGGGCTCGGTCATTGGGAGGACTATCCGATGATCGATCTGGCGGTGTGGGTGCCGCCGGAGGAGTTGCTGACGACGTTCCACGCCGTGCCGTTGAAGTTTGCGCCGGGTGGGGGCTGGAGCTACAGCAGTGCCGGGTATGTGCTGCTCGCGCACGTGGTGGAGCGGGCGGCAGACACTCCGTACCGAAAGTTTTTGGGTGATCGGATTTTTGGGCCGCTCGGTCTGAGCCGGACGTTCGCCGGGATGCCCGGGGATGAGCCGGACGTGGCGAGCGGTCATGACGTCGCGGGCCAGCCGGTGCCCAGCTGGGAACTGGACGTGGTCGGGATGGGGGCCGGCGATGTCTGGTCGACCGCTGAGGATGTGCTGACCTGGTTGGATTCGGAGCTGTTCGGGCGGCTGTGCCTCGATCCGGCGCCGACCGGTAAGGGTGCGGAGCAGAGCGGTTATGGGTACGGCGTGTTCACCGGTGAGACGGCTGGTGGGCGGCGGTGGTGGCACCACAGCGGGGACAACGCGGGGTTCAAGGCGTTCGCCGCGGTCGTGCCGTCGGTCGAGCGGCGGTTCGTCGTGCTGACCAACAGCGATGTGCTCGACATGGCGACGATCCGGTCAATAGCGGAACGCGGTGACTAGGCCGCTGAGCTCGGTGGACAGGCGGGCTAGTTCGCGCGTGGCGTGCTGGGACTGTACGACGCCCTCGCTGGTGACACGGGCGGCTTCGGCGACGCCGGTGATGGTCTGCGCGATGTCGGCGGTGCCGGTGGCGGCCTCGCCGACGCTGCGGTTCATCTCCGAGGTCGTCGCGGTCTGCTCCTCGACGGCCGAGGCGATCGTGGTCTGGAACTCGCTGATCCGGCCGATCACCCGCGAGATCTCCTCGATCGCGGTCACCGCCCCGCGGGTGTCGGCCTGGATCGCCTCGACCCGCTGGGAGATGTCCCCGGTCGCCCGGGAGGTCTCCTGAGCCAGGTCCTTGACCTCGGACGCGACGACGGCGAAACCCTTGCCCATCTCACCGGCCCGGGCCGCCTCGATGGTGGCGTTGAGCGCCAGCAGGTTCGTCTGCTCGGCGATCGCGGTGATCACCTTGATCACGTTGCCGATCTCGGCCGACGACGCCCCGAGCTTGCTCATCGTCGTGGTGGTGGACGCGGCCAGGCCGACCGCTTCGCCGGCCACCTGGGCCGCCTCGCTGGCGTTCTGCGAGATCTCCCGGATCGAGGCGCCCATCTGCTCGCTGCCCGCCGACACCGTGTCGACGCTGCGGGAGATCTCCTCCGCGGCCGCCGACACCGTCTGCGCCTGCGCCGAGGTCTTCTGCGCGGACGCGGCGATCTGCGACGAGACGCTCGACAGCTCCTCGGACGCGCCGGCCAGTGATGTCGCGGAGCCGTCGATGGTGGCGACGGTGGCGCGCAGCCGGGCCATCGCCGCGTCGAGGGCCTGACCCATCAGGCCGGGCTCGTCGTGGGAGGTGAGCCCGCTGCTGTGGGTGAGATCGCCGGCGGCGAGCGCGTCGCACACGTCCCGGACCCGGGCCAGCGATCTCACGATCGCTCCGGCCACGACCACCCCGAGACCGAGGGCGAGTAACAGACCGATGCTGAGCAGCGAGATGGACAGCGTACGACTGGAGGTGGCGGTGGACCGCGCGGCGGCGGCGGCAGCTGACGCGTCGGCCGCTTCCGAGGCGGTGAGCGCCTGCACGTCGGCGTTGATCTTGTCGGCGATCGGTGCGACGTCCTGCTCGTTGACCTTGGTCCAGGTGGCGTAGTCGTTGCCGGACGCGGCAGCGGCCTGCTTGTTCTCGACGGCCTGCTTGTAGAGGGCCACGTTCGCGGTCACGTCGGCGAGCACCGCCGGATCACCGGCGAAGGTGCCGTCGCGGTAGTTGAAGATCGCCTGGTCCAGAGCGGTCAGGTCCTCGGTGTAGGCGGTGTGGTACTTGTCGCTGGTGGCGTCGTCGGGCGCGATGGCCGAGGTGGCCAGATGCAGGCGGGCCAGCGCGAACGCGGCCTCGATCTGGCCGACCTGGGACACGTTGGCGACGTTGTTGGAGTAGATCGCCTGTGCCGAGTCCGCTGCCTTGCTCAGCGCGAACAGCGTGACGATCCCGACTACCAGTGCGACGGCGGCCGCGACCGCGATCGCGGCCAGGATCTTGACCCGGACGCTGAGATCGGCGAAGAGCTGACGCCTCGTGGAGGTCGGGATGGCTTCGCCGGGCCTCAGGGACCCCTCGCTGATCATCTTCACACGGTATGAGGAGGCGTTGTCTGGTGTAGGACTTTTCCGGCTGTGAGACGCTCCTTGCTCGACGGCAAGAAAGCGGGTGCGGCACACGTGAGCCTGGGCATCATCGGTCAGGCCGTGGGCTTGTTCGCCGTCACCAACATCGACGACATCGTCATCCTCGCGCTGTTCTTCGCCCAGGGCGCCGGGGTCAAGGGCGCGACCCGGAACATCGCCGCGGGGCAGTACCTGGGGTTCACCGCGATCGTGGCGGTCGCGGTGGCGGCCGCGTTCGGTGCGACGTTCCTGCCGGAGAGCGCTGTTCCGTATCTCGGGTTGTTGCCGCTCGCTCTCGGGGTCAAGGCTGCGGTGCAGGCGTGGCGGCACCGGGGCGACGACGACGATGACGGTCCGGAAGCGGGGTCGGGTGGGCCGGGGATCCTCGAGGTGGCCGCGGTGACGTTCGCCAACGGCGGGGACAACATCGGGGTCTACGTGCCGGTGTTCGCCACGGCCGGCGTCGGCGGGATGAGCGTGTATGTGGCGGTCTTCCTGGTCCTGGTCGCGGTGTGGGTCGCTGCCGGGCGGTACTTCGCGACCCGCCCGGTGATCGCCAAGGCCCTCAGCAGGTGGGGACACGTGCTGCTTCCGGTCGTGCTGATCGGTATCGGCCTGCTGATTGTGGTCGAGGGCGGCGCGTTCGGCCTGGCATAGCATCGGGCCGTGACTGTGGACCTCTTCGCGGGCATCGCCGTGCGTGACTACGCCGCGGCCGTGGCCTGGTATGAGCGGCTGCTCGGCGGGCCGCCGTCGTTCCTGCCCAACGACGTGGAGGCGGTGTGGGAGGTCGCCGAGAACCGGTACTTCTACATCGAGGTGCGGCCGGAGCGCGCCGGGCACGCGATGCAGACGCTCTTCTTCAGCGACTTCGACGCGCGGTTGGCCGAGATCGCTGGCCGGGGCCTGACTCCGGCCGATTTTGAGGTGTACGACAACGGAGTGCGCAAAGCGCTCTTCCGCGACCCGGACGGCAACGAGATCGGCCTCGGCGGTGCCCCGGCGTGACCGATCGCGCGTCAGGGCAGATCGTCGAAGAAGTCCGCGACGGGATAGCTGGCGATCATGCCGGTGCCTGATGAGGCGCCGTCGGCAACGGACAGGTTCTGACCGCAATTGCGGGCAGGGTGGAGGCATGACCGTGACGTGGAAAATCGAGCTCGTGCCAGTGCCGGTGACCGATGTGGATCGGGCCAAGGCGTTCTATCAGCGGATCGGCTTCACCGCCGACGTCGACCATCAGGTCCGGGAGGGCCTGCGATTCGTGCAGCTCACACCGCCCGGGTCGGCCTGCTCGATCGTGATCGGGGACGGCATCACCGCGAAGGTGCCGGGCACGCAGGAGATCCAGGTGGTGGTGGCCGACGCCGAGGCCGCCCGCAAACAGTTGCTGGCTGTGGGCGTCGAGGCCGGCGAGGTCGACCCGCAGCCGTGGGGTGACTTCGTGTACTTCCAGGACCCCGACGGCAACCGCTGGTCGCTGCAGGCCATCGCAGCACGCCCGAACGGCTGACGGCGGCAACGGCTCGCGTCGGTGCCGGGCGTGGACTGCGCCGGGTTGACGCCGCGGGTGCCATCCGCGCGGGGTGATCACTGCGGTCGGGGTTCGACGGGCGCGCTGCTCAGGACGCCGTCCTCGTGGATCTCCTGGCGCAGGCGGGCCACGTTGACGAACCTGTCGTCATCGAGCGGCTGGGCATCCAACAGGCGCAGGATCGTGGTGCAGTACTGCGCCATGGTGTGGCGGCCGGGCATGAAGATCGACATTTCGTCGTACGCCGGATGCTCCTGCACGTCGGTCCCGGCCGGCAGCGCGGTGAGGGCCGCAGCGGTCGCGGCCACCGCGACCTTTACGATCCAGAACGGGCCCTCGCCGTCCAGGACGCGCCGATCCTGCTCCGGGCTCTCCAGCGCCAGGGCCCGCCACGGCCGGCCCAGCCGGGTGATGCCGGCCTCCTCCAGCAGCCGGACCAGGTCGTCCGAGGCCGCGGCGATGGCAGCCTCGGCCGTTTCCCACTCCCGCGCGTCGCGTCCGAGCGGGGTGCCGTGCACCATCCTGGCGACCACGGTCGTCGCGGGCCGGTGCCGCTGCCGGGGTTGCGGCTGCGCCACGGACAGCGCGCGGGCGGCCCGGATCGCCTCGTCCTGGGCTGCGCGTTGGCGCCGGAGCTCCGCGTCGTGCGACGCGAGCAGCGCCGCGGCCCGGTCCGGCTCGTCGAGCGACTGCCGCACGAGTTTGACGCTCATCCCGGTGTCGCGCAGCAGGGTGACGATCATGGCCCGTTCCACCTGCTCGAACGCGTACGAGCGGTAACCGGTCCGCTCGTCGACGTCGGCCGGCACGAGCAGGCCCTCGGCGTGATAGAAGCGCAGGGCCTGCGGCGACAGGTGGCACATCTCGCTGAACTCGCTGATCGACAACATGCCACCAGGTTGCGCCCTCCAGTAACCACAAAGGCAAATCCACGCGGCACGGTCCCGAGCGGCGGCGTCCGGCGTCCGGCCCGGCTGATGCCGGCAGGGGCGGTGGCCATGCCGGGCTCAGTAACCGATGGCGGTGGCCGCGGCGTCACGCAGGGCCGGTGCGGTGGTGGTGTCGCTGTCGACGTACAGGTTCGGCACCGGTCGCGGCGAGGTGCGGAACAGGATGCCGTACAGGGTGGCGGCGTTCAGGTAGATCGCGCGGCCGTGCGGGTGCTTGCCGTCCGCGACGATCAGGTACGACGTGCCGTTCGCGGCAATCAGCGGCTCGAACGTGTCACTGACCGGTGCGACGATGCCGGGCAGGGTCAGCCGGGCCGCGAGCGTGGCGTAGTTCTTGTCGAGCGCCGCGACGTAGGCGGCCCGGGACGGGAACGGCGCCGGGTCGACGGTCGCCCAGTTCTTGAACAGCACCACCTTGCCGCCGGGCTTGAGCACCTTCGCGACCGCCGGGGCGTACGTGCCCACCAGGGTGCTGCTCGCGGCCGGCAGGTCGGTCGCCACCAGGGAGCTGTACTCCTGCAGCACGACGTAGTCGTACTTCGTGGTGCCGTTGACCGCCGCGGCGACCTCGCCGGCGTTCCACGTCTGGGCGAGCGTGTTCCCGAAGTGGATGACCTCGGTGACGGTCACGGTCCGCCCGGTCGCGGCGGCCATGCTCTGCAGTACCCGCGGGGTGTCCTGGCCGGTGGAGGCGGTGGCGGTGCCGATCAGGCTGTTGCCGACGAACAGGACGTCGATCGCCGTGCTCGCGACCGCGGTGGCCGAGATCGTGAAGCGGATCGTCGAGGCGGCGCCGAGCGGGGCGGCGGTGGCGTTCGTCCCGGTGTAGGCCTGCACGGTCAGGGTGTAGGTGTCGGCGGTCGCGAGCAGCGGGCAGTCGACGTAGTCGTTGCAGAGGAAGTACGGCGCGACCGATTCGATCCGCGTCCAACTGGTGCCCCTGGCCCCGGTCAGGGTGAACCGGAGGCTGCCGGCGGTCGCGCCGTCGACGAGGTCGGCGCGGATGCTCAGATTGCGGTTGGCGAGCCGGGTCAGGTCGACGACGGTGCCGTCGAGGATCGGGCTGACACCGAGGACGGGCCGGCGGGACACGTCGTTGATCAGTGTCAGTCCGGCGATCGGGCTGCTGGTGGCGGCCGCGACCGGTGCGGCACCGACGGCGGTGTACGACAGCACCAGGGCGAGGACGGCGGTGAGGGCGAGGCGAAGCCCTCGGGCTGCGGTGGACAACGAGATCCTCCACGGGGACGGGGAGCGGGGGTGTTCGCTGCGCGTCGAGGCTGCGCGCAGCGTCCCGCTCATCGTCCGAGCCGGCCTCGTGCCGTCCGAGGTTCTGTCCATTCTGTCGACGGTTCCGGTTCTCGCCGGTGGCCTCGCGCGGGTCGCCGTCGGTGCCCGGGCCGCCGCGCCCGGCGTCCACGGACATCCGTGAACGACCGGGCACAGACGGGTACCGGAGTCTCAGGCCGGCTCGACCGGCAGCCACAACTCGCAGGTCGCGGTGCTGAAGTCGGCCGCCCGGTCGAGCACCGCGACGATCTCCGGGCCCGGGCGCAGCCGCCACGGGTTCGACGGGAACCACTCGGTGGCGGTCGCGGCCCAGGTCTGTTGCAGGGCCAGCGGATAGGGCCCGGAGCTGCGGAAGACCGCCCACACCCCGGCCGGCACCTCGATGGTGTCGAGGTCGCCGGGCAGCGGGGTGTCCGCGGTGACCGCCACGCCGTGCAGGTAGGTGAGCGTGCTGCCCTCGGCGCGGTCCGGGTCCAGGTCGTCGCTGACCTGCAGCAGGCCCGCCGGTTCGGTGTCGGCGAGGGCTTTCAGCCGTTGGTGCTCCTCGGCCGGCAGGGCGGCGATGTGCTGCTGGACGTGCGGGTTCGGGCCGTGGTGGATCAGCGGGACCCGGGCGGAGTGGCCGGCGAGCCGGAACGCGGGGCGGTCGGCGATGCGGGTGTCCATGGAGGTGCTCCCTTCGACGGTCAGGCGGAACCTGAGCTGCGGTTGTGTCCGAAGGGGGCCACCGTCGCGGCGCACCGTGCCCGGGCCGGCGCCGTGGACGGCCAGGAACGCGCGGCCGAACGCCTCGGCCGAGCCGTACCCGTACCGGACGGCGATGCCGAGCAGGTCACCGCCGCGGATGACGTCGGCGGCGGCCATCGTCATCCGGCGGCGGCGGACGTACTCCGACAGCGGCATCCCGGCCAGCGACGAGAACATCCGGCGGAGGTGGTGCTCGGTGGTGCCGGCTGATCGCGCCGCGCCGGCCAGGTCGACATCGGTGCCGAGGTGCTGTTCGACGAGGTCGGCGAGTCGGTTGAGTGCCGTGATCATGGGGCCCCCTTTCGGTGTCGACTCTGCCGGGGTACTGCCTGGTCGCGCCCGATCGTTGCGGCCCGATCCGATCATGCCGGGCGGGGCGGGCGGGCCCCGTCGCGAGGGCCGGGATGGGCGGACGGGCAGGCTGGGAAGATCAGGCCGGGCAGGCTGGGCAGGTCGCGCCGGGATCAGGCATCGCGGCGGCGCAGCACCACCGACGCGGCATCAGGAACACGAGTGGCCGGATTCGGACCGGCCTGGTCAGCTGAGCCGCACCCCGTTGAGGAGCATGGTCAGGCCGCGTTCGTAGTACTCCTGCTCGTCGGGCAGGCCGAGGAAGAAGTCGGCGGTCTCGGTCAGGTGCGGGAAGGCCTGCGGGTCGAGCGACTTCAGCCGGGCGCGTTTGGCGGCCAGCAGGGCGTCTCGCTGCACCGGGTCGGCGACGGCGGTCTCACCCGGCTGGCGGATCACCAGCGCGATCAGCGCGTTGAGCAGCAGCACGCTCAGCTGGGCCGCGGCCACCGGCGAGTGGCCCTCGGCGCGCAGCAGTCCGACGACCCGTTCGCCCATGTCGAGGCCGGCGTCGGTGCGCATCAGGCGGATCGGGGTGATCTCGGCGAGCGCGGGGTGCGCGCGCAGGACGCGCAGCAGGGCGGTCATCACCGTGCGCAGGTCGGGCTCGTCGCCGGGGAGCTCCAGCTCGTCGAGCATCCGCTCGACCAGCGCGTCGAGCAGGGCGTCCTTGTGCTGGAAGTGCCAGTACAGCGCCATCGGGGTGACGCTCCAGTCGGCGGCGACCCGGCGCAGCGTGACGGCGTCGAGCCCGTCGGTGTCCGCGATGGCCAGGGCGGTGGACAGCAGCTCACCGCGGTCGAGGCGTTCGGAGGCCGGGGGACGGGGCGTCATGCGGCTCACTATATCGCGTATAGGAATCGGCGTTGACGGTCGCGGGGCGGCGGGCTACGGTCGCTATACACAGTAAATTTACGCCGTATATTTAGGGAGTGGGCATGACGCAGACCGTCCTCATCACTGGCAGCTCGTCGGGCTTCGGCCGTCGTACGGTGGAGAGGTTCTTGATCGAGGGGTGGAACGTGGTGGCGACGCTGCGGGACCCGGCCCAGTGGTCCGGCGCGCCGTCCGAGCGGCTGCTGGTGCAGGCGCTCGACGTGCGTGACGAGGCCTCGGTCGCGGCGGCGGTGACCGCGGCGACCACCCGGTTCGGCCGGCTCGACGTGGTGGTCAACAACGCGGGAATGGGCCTGTTCTCGGTCTTCGAGACCACGCCGCAGGCCGTGATCGAGGAGTTGTTCGACACCAACGTGTTCGGGCCGATGCGCCTGGTGCGGGCCGCGCTGCCGGTCTTCCGCGGCCAGGGCGGCGGCCGGATCGTCAACGTGACCTCGAGCAGCGCCGTGCTGCCGACCCCGCTGCAGGCGGCGTATGGCGCCAGCAAGGGCGCCCTGCACAACTTCTCCGAGGCGGTGGGCTACGAGCTGGCCGGCCAGAATGTGCGGATCGCCGTCGTTGAGCCGGGGTTCGTGCCGACCACCGGGTTCTTCGCGCAGACCAGCAAGCGGTTCGAGGGCATCGAGGCGCCGCCGGCCTACCTGCCGTTCATTCAGCAGCAGATGGCCGCGTTCCAGGTCGAGCCGCCAGCAGGCTATCTCGGCACCGAGGACGACGTGGCCGCCGCCGTGTTCGCCGCATCCACCGACGACACCGGCCTCACCAGGTTCCGCGTCGGCGGCGACACCGCGGACGCCGCCCGGGCCCGCCACCTGCCCGACGCCGACTTCGACGCCTGGCGCACCACCTTCTTCTCGCCGACTGTCGCTCAGCGCTCCGGGAAGTAGTTGATCGAAGCTGCTGGTTGACAGATCTGGCTAACGCGATTAGCTTTTAGCTAACGGAGTTAGCCAGACCTGGAGGTTGTCATGACCGAGTTCCTTGCTGTTGACGGTGGCCGGATCGCCTACGAGGTGACCGGCGACGGGCCGCTCGTCGTTCTCGCCCACGGGATGGGTGACAGCCGGCACGCGTACCGTTTCGTGGTGCCTCGCCTGGTCGCCGCCGGCTACCGGGTGGCCGCCACCGACCTGCGCGGCACCGGCGACTCGGACACCGGGTTCGCCGGGTACTCGCGCACCGACATCGCCGGTGACCTGGTCGCGCTGGTCCGGCACCTGGGCGGCCCGGCCGTGCTGGTCGGCCACTCGATCTCCGGCGGGGCGGTCACCATCGCCGCGGCGACCGCGCCCGAGCTGGTCAGCGCGATCGTCGAGTTGGGCCCGTTCACCCGCAAGCAGTCGATCGCGCTCGGCGACCTGCGGGTCAAGCGTTTCCGGCAGGGCATGACGCGGCTGCTCGGCACCGCGCTGTTCGGCAGCGTCAAGCAGTGGCTGAGCTACCTCGACGTCGCCTACCCGGGTCCGAAGCCGGCCGACTGGACCGCCGAGCTCGCCCGGATCGAGAGCAAGCTGCGCGAGCCCGGCCGGATGAAAGTGCTGCAGAAGATGGGCCAGACCACCCCGGCCGACGCCGGCGAACACCTGGCCGGGGTGCGCTGTCCGGCTCTGATCGTGCAGGGCACGCTCGACCCGGACTGGGCCGACCCGCGCGCCGAGGGCGAGGCGGTCGTCGCCGCGATGCCCGCCGGGCTCGCTACCCTGGCCCTCGTCGACGGCGCCGGACACTATCCGCACGCCCAGTTCCCCGATCAGGTGGTGTCGCTCATGCTCCCGTTCCTCGCCACGGCCGTCCGTGCCTAGGGCCGGTCTGGACCGGGCCACCGTCATCGCCGCGGCCGCCGCGGTCGCCGACGAACGGGGCTTCAGCCAGCTGACCATGGGCCTGGTCGCCGAACGGCTCGGCGTGCGCACCCCGTCGCTGTACAAACACGTCGAGAGCCTCGCCGCACTCCAGCAGGGCCTGGCCGCCCTGGCGATGAACGAGCTCAGCGACGCGCTGCGCGACGCCACCCAGGGGTACGCCGGGCGGGACGCGCTGGCCGCCGCGGCCAGGGCGATGCGCTCCTACGTGGTCGGTCACCCGGGCCGGTACGCCGCGACCGTCGGCGTGACGTCCGATCCGGAGGTCGACGCGGCCGGAGCCCGGGGGATCGCCTCGCTCGCCGCGGTCCTGCGCGGCTACGCGATCGACCCGGCCGACCAGACCCACGCCCTGCGCACGCTGCGCAGCACCCTGCACGGCTTCGCGACGTTACAGGGCGCGAACGGCTTCCAGTGGAACGCTGACACCGATCAGAGCTTCGAGTGGCTGATCGACTTCCTGGACCGCGGCCTGCGACGCTCTTGACCGGCATGGATCACCGGGCGAGGTGACCGGTCGCCTGGAGCAGCGCGCGGGCGAACCGGTTGAGGTCGAGGCCGGCGAGCTGCGCCGGGGTGAACCAGCCCAGCTCGCTGATCTCCTCCTGGTCGGGAGTGGGCGTCCCGCCGGCGACATCGGCCTGGTAGACGGTGGTGACGTAGGCGACCTGGTCGCCGTTCGGGTAGGTCACCTCGAAGTCGGCGCCGCCGAGCACGTCCAGCAGCCGTAGCCCGCCGATCTCGACGCCGGTCTCCTCACGGATCTCCCGCACGGCTGCCCGGGCGGGGGTCTCCCCGACGTCGACCCCGCCGCCGGGCACCGCCCAGCCCTCCTGATGCCCGGCGTGGCGCACCAGCATCAGCCGTCCGCGCTCGTCGACGACGATGACCGCCACCGACGGCAGCAGGATCAGGGCGTGGCCGATCATCGCCCGCAACCGGGCCAGGTGCGGAGAAATACCCATTAGGGCACAGTAGCCGCATTCCGCCCCGACCCGAACGGCGGCCACGGACTTCCCCGCTGGTCGCCAGGGGTGTCTCGAGCGCTTCCAGACACCGCTGAGCGCCAGCTGTCGCGGGTCGGCTGGTTGTCAGGGGTGTCTCGGGTGCTTCGAGGCACCCCTGACAACCAGCCGGGGTCGGCGTCGGCTTGCCGCCGGAATTGCCGCGCCCGAGCCGAGGGCGCCCGAAAGCGCCCGCGGCCATGGATCAGGCGTATGTGTAGAGGCTGCTGTGCTGCAGGACCGACGCCGGGGTCACGGTCGGCCAGGGCTGCAGCGGCTCGTTGAGGTCGACCACTCCCGCGGTGCCGCTCGCCGGGACGTAGTGGGCGGCGTCGAAGCCCCACCGGGTCTGCCACTGGGACCACAAGCGGTCGATGTTGCAGTGGTGCAGCCAGAACGCCGGGTCGTTCGGGGAGTCCTGCTGGCCCATGTGGCCGCCGACCCAGACATGCACCGTGTTGTGCAGGTTCGGGGTCGTCCAGCCCTCCATCCGGTTGCGCATGCCGCCGGTGGCCGAGCTGTTCCACGGCGCCGCGTCGTACGCGGAAACGCCCAGCACCGAGGTGACCTGCGCGGCCGTCGGCAGGGTGTTCGTGCCCATCGCACGCCGCAGTGACGTGGCCGTGGTGCTGCCGACGTTGATGCGCCAGTTCGTCGCGCCGGCGAACGGGCCGGTGGTGACCGGGCCGTTGCCGCCGGAGCCGTTGCCGCCCAGCAGATCGGCGGTGAACGGCGCACCGCTGGTCGAGCGGTCCACCGTCCAGTCCCAGTAGGGGACGCTCACCGACGGGTCGTAGACCTGCAGGGCCCGCTCGAACTCGATCAGGTACTGCCGGTGCCAGGGCAGGAACGACGGGGCCTGGTGTGCGTACCGGATGCCGTTGACGCCGGCGAAGTAGGTCATGTGGGTGGTGACGAACCAGTCGTAGTTGCGACCGGTGGTCTGCGCCTTCAGCCTCTTCACGGCGGCGACGAATGCCGCTTTCTCGGGGCCGGTGAGGTTGCGCGCGCTCTTACGTACGCCCATGGTTGTGCCTTTCGGATCTTCGAGAAGGACGGTCAGTGACCGTGGTCGTGCTCGACGCCGGCCAGGGCGGTGAGCTCGGTGTCGCCCAGCGCGTCGACCGCGCGGCGGGCCAGCTTGAGCAGCCCGCCGGCGTGCTTGCCGTCGTCGACCAGGACCGGCTCGTAGTGGTTGAGCGCGCTGATGAAAGCGATCGTCCCGGCCGGGACGGCGGCCGAGGGCGGCAGTTCGATCGGCATGAGGGCCAGCTTGCGACCGTCGATGAGCACCTGGTGCGGTTCGCGGGTGCGGCTGCCGGCCACGGTGACCCGGGTGTTGTTCGCCGGGCCGTGGGCGCCGGTGATCCGCTTGCCGCGGTACTCGACGTCGAAGTCACGCGGGTCCGTGGTCGCGGGCTGAGCGGCGGAACTGGGGGTGGACAGGGCCTGCGCGCCGACCGCGCCACTGACGACGACAGTGGCGGCGGCGCCGTAGCGCAGGAGGTCGCGACGAGTCACGGTGGACATCTGTAATGCCTTTTCTGGTGGGGGTGGCGCCGCATAGGCGTGCAAAAACGGAGGGGTTCGAAAAAGGGCACGCGGAAGGCCGGCGCGCCGTATGACAATGGCGCGCCGGACCTCCAGCAGAATGGTGTTCTAAAAGAGCGTCAGCGCACGTACAGCGTGTAGCTCGGCACGAAGCCGGTCTGGCACCGGAACGACACCCAGACCTTGCGCGCCACCCCTGCCGCGCCGACGGCGAGGCACTCGCCCTGCGCGTCCGCGACCGTGTTGAAGGCGGCGGTGTACACCTGCTTCTCCGCGGCGTAGGCGGTGGTCCGCCGCTGGTAGGTCACGCTCAGGTCGTCGCCGGCGAAGCCGGGACGGACCGCGAAGGAGCGCCACACGCCGGCGGCGACACCGGCCTCGCCGATGACGCCGGCCCGGCCGAAGCCGTACGTGCCGAGCGGGGCGGTCACGGTGGCGCGGGATGCGGCCGGTGCCGCCGAGGCGGGGGCGAGCGCGGCCGCCGTCGCACCGAGAACGACAACAGTCTTGACGATGTTTCGCATGTGAAGGATTCCTTAGTGAAATGGCCGCGGGGATCTGCCCGCGACATTGGAGAGGCCCGGCGAAAGAGATCACCTCCGCCCGACGGCACGGACCATATCACCGTTCCGTACTGGAGAGATGTGCAGGCTGTCACAGTTTCCGGGTCATTATTCGTACGCAATTAACGATTGTTAAGTCTGATCGTCTTCACCTGTTTTTTACATCGTTTAAAAAGCGCGTAAAGCGCCTGCGCGTCAAGCAATCGAATTGCATCAATTGGCGGCGCGCCCGGAATGCCGGATTGCCGGCGTTCCGGGCGTGGGCGCGCGCGGCGCAAATGTGAGCAACGTCGGTGCGGGCCGGCTCGGCGGGGGAGCCCGGCGCATGCCCGGCGGGCCGGGCGACGTGGCCGAAGACCGCGGTGCCGCAGGGGCTCCGCGGCGCACGAAAAGCGAGTAGTCAAAACCTGAGTGATTGCTCACAATAGTACCGTGAACTGGGAAAACACGGCCGAGAGCCGACTGACGACGGTGGACGAGATCGAGGCGGTGATCGGTCGCCCGATGTCGATGATCATGCTCAAGCAGCTCAGCGCACTCGACGACGGCTGCCGGACGATCCTCGCCCGCTGCCCGATCGCGGCCTTCGGCTATCGCGACGCCGACGGCACCGGCCGGACCACGTTCATCGGCGGAGCGCCCGGTTTCGTGCGCGTCCATTCGCCCACCCGGATCTCGTTCCGCCTGCCGGAGCCCGGCTCGCCGCGCGGCCCGGTCTCGATGTTCTTTCTCCTGCCGGGCGTCGGTGAGATCCTGCGCGTCAACGGCACGGCAGCCGCCCGCAAGGGCGCGGAGACGACCGTCGAGATCGCGGAAGCCTACGTCCACTGCGCCCAGGCGGTCCTCCGCTCCCGCCTGTGGCAGCCGCCCGCCGCGCCCGAGTCCGCAGCTCCCGCACCGCTCACGCCGCCCGCACCGCCCGCGTCAGCCCTCGAGATCCCCAGTGACGGGCCCCTGACCCGCCCCGGCGTTGCCGAGTTCATCGCCGTCGCACCGTTCCTCGCCCTCTCCACCTGGGACTCCACCGGTGGCAGCGACACCAGCCCGCGCGGCGACCGGGAGGCGGTGGCACGCATCCTGGACGACCGCACACTCGTCATCCCGGACCGCCGGGGCAACAAACGCGCCGACACGCTCCGCAATCTGGTGCAGGACGACCGCCTCTCGTTCGCCGCCCTCGTCCCGGGCCGCAGCGGCGTCCTGCACGTCCGCGGCCGCGGCGCGATCACCGACGACCCCGCCCTGCTGGCCACCATGGCGCTGCGCGGGATCCCCCCGCACGCGGCGCTGCTCATCGATGTCGAGCACGCCGAGGTGACCGGCAACGATCCCGTGGCCCGCTCCCGGATGTGGACACCGGGCACGCACCTCGACCGCGGCACCGCGCCCGACCTGATGGCGCTGGCCAGTGCCCACCTGGCCGCCAACGCGGCGAAGACCCGCGGTGGCCCGCCCGCGTTCCTGCTGAAAGCGATCGGGGCGATCCCGGGGATGACCCGGCTGATGCGCGTGGTGATGAACCGCGCCTACCGCTCCGGGCTGAGGAAGGAGGGCTACGACGAGGTCACCACCGGCACCGTTCCGGCAGCTGCCGACCGGACCGAGCAGCGAGCGCGGGACGTGCGCATCGTCGAGGTCCGCCCCGAAACGCCGAGCGCGGTCACCTTCGTGCTGGCGGACGCCGGCGACCGCCCGTTCGACTTCCGGCCCGGCCAGTTCTTCACGCTGATCACCGACATCGACGGCCGGCCGGTGCGCCGGGCGTATTCGGCCTCGTCAGCGCCCGGGTCGGCACGCCTGGAGGTCACCGTCAAACAGGTCGACGGCGGCCGATTCTCCACCCACGCGCACCGCACCCTGCGCCCCGGCGACCGTCTGACGCTGCTCGGCCCGTCGGGAACGTTCCACGCCGAGGACCAGCCGCCGCCGCAGACCGTGCTCATCGCGGCGGGCAGCGGCGTGACCCCGATGATGAGCATGATCCGCGCACAGGGCGAGGGCCGGATCGCCCTGCTCTACAGCAGCCGCAGTCCGGAAGAGACCATCTTCGCCACCGACCTGACCCGGCTGGCCGAGGCCCGCCCCGACCGGCTTTCGGTCACCCACGTCACGACGAGCCGGGACGGACGCCTCGACGCGGACCGCGTCCGCCGCTGGATCACCGGCCTGGCCCCCGCCGCCGACACCCACTACTACGTCTGCGGCCCCGAACCACTGACCGAAACCGTGCAGCGGGTCCTGACCGAACTCGGCGTACCGGACCCGCTGGTCCACCACGAGCGCTACACCAGCGGCCCGGACTCCGACACCACCACAACCGTTCCGCAGCAGATGCACGTCCACCAGGACGGCCACCCCCTCGGCGCGACGATCGTCGAACCCGGCCAGACCCTGCTCGACGCAGGCCTAGCCGCCGGCCTGCCCATGCCGTATTCCTGCACGGTCGGCAACTGCGGCGACTGCATGGCCCAGCTGCGCACCGGCGAGATCACCCAACCCGAACCGAACTGCCTGACCCCAGCCCAGAAAGCCGCCGGTTACATCCTGACCTGCACAGCCTGCCCACTGTCACCGGTCACTCTCGACATCCCCGAACCCTAAAACCCCATTTTGTACGACCTGGGCACAGTCCCGTGGCTACGACGCGAGGCCGCGCTCCGTCCCGACCGCTGCGCGACCGCCGGGGTGTAGCGATTCGTCACGGTCGGGAGGTGCCGAGATGCGGACCGCCGACGACCCCTGCTGGCTGGGTGGGGCACTCTCCTGGCGCGTGGCCCGTCACTTCAGGCGCTGCGGCGTGAGCCCCTTCGCGCGCACGGCATTGATGATCTGCTGCAGTCCCGAAGCGGTGTACCTGCCGTGTCCGTGCATCAGCAGGACACCACCGGCACGCAGCGGTGCGGTGCGGTATTCGGCTCACCGGTGGCGGCGGTACCCGCGTCTATCTGCTTGGTCAGGTTCGTCTTACCCATCCTGTTCAGGGAGGTGTGGTTACCGATCACATGTCCGGCCGCCTTGATGCTGCTGAACAACTTCGGGTGCTGGCGAGCCCAGTCACCGCGAAAGAAGAAGTGCCCCTTGACGTTGTTGCGCTTGAGGGTGGCCAGGATGGACTTGACCTGCTTGGCGCTGCCGCCGTCGTCGAAGGTCAGCCACACGTCACGCGTGGTGTTCTGGCACCGTTCGATCTGCCGGATGGTCGCCGGCGACATCGGCTGCTCAGAGATCTTGCCGGCCGCCACGACCGGGCGGCCGGCCCCGCCGGAGACCGTGCGGGTGGATCCGTACACGGTCACGATGGCGGGCACCGTCGCACCCGGGCTGTCGTACTGAACGGGCGCTGACACCGACGCGGGGGACCGTCGGCCGCTGACGCCGATGCCCCGCCACCGACCAGTAGCAGACACCCGCTGAGGGCCGAGGTCATGAATTTCCCACCGTGCATGCTGTTCCTTAGCTCCGGGAGGAACGCACTTTATGCATCGCCGGGCACGACCGGCAATCCGGTGCCCCGGTAACGGCGTTCAGGCCGTCCGCGTCCGGACGTCACCCCTGATCGAGGTGGGAGACGAGGGCGGCCAGGTCGCGGCGACGGGAGTCGGCGAGCCAGACCGCCCAGGTACGCCGGACGAGCGGTGCGCCGGTCAGGGCGGTCCACGCGACGCTGGGCGGCAAGGGCTGGGTCCATTTCTCCGGTGCGAAAGTGAACGCCTGGCCGGCGCTGACTGCGGCGAACTTCACCTCGGCGATCAGCGACTGCCCCGGCGCGGCGGGGGAGCCGGGGTTCAGCCCGTGGCTGCGGAGGACGGCGGCGATCTCGTCGAACCACACCGGGCTGTCGGCTCGCGGGAAGCCCACCCAGCTGAGGCCGGCGAGGGACTCCAGCCGTACGCTGTCGGGGTCGGGGCGTTCTGCGGTCGCGGCCAGCAGCACGCCCAGTTTCTCCTCGACCACCACCATGGCATCGAGGTCGCGATCAGCCGGCCGGGAGCGCAGCAGCCCCAGATCCAGGTCGCCGGCGCGCAGGGCGTCGAGCTGGGTTGCCGAGGACAGATGCCGTACGGCCACCCGGGTCCGGGGATGCGTCGAAGCCAGAGCCGCCACCGCGTCCGGGAGAAGGAGCGGCGGGAACTCGAGTGGCACACCGATCCGTAACTCGGTGTCCCCCGTGGTGGCGAACTGCCCGACAGCGGTCAGCGCCTGTTCGTAGCGGGCCAGGACGGCCCGGGCCTCGGCAGCCAGCACCGTCCCGGCGTCGGTGAGCCCGACCCCGGTGCTGCGGCGCACGAGCAGGTCCAAGCCGGTCTGCTGCTCCAGCGCGGCAATCGTCTGCGACACCGCCGGCTGGCTCACCCGTAACCGGCGGGCGGCCGCGGACACGCTGCCCTCCTCGGCGACGGCCAGGAAGACCCGGAACTCCCGTAACTCCATCTCCCCATCGCACCACGCCGGATGGGTGATGACCGCCCATAAGCGAGGCTTATCGCGGCCGGGATGCAGCCGGTGCCGTGCCCGCTTGCACCACCCGGAACCCCGAGCGGGGTTCAGGACAGAAAAGGTGAGCGGCGATGGCTATGGAACTTCTCGGCAAGGTGGCGCTGGTGACCGGCGGCAACAGCGGTATCGGACGGGCCGCCGCGACGGCGCTGGCCGCTCGCGGCGCGACGGTGGTGCTCTCCGGCCGCGACGCCGAACGCGGTGCGCAAGCGGTGAAGCAGATCGAGCAGGCCGGGGGGACGGCGTTCTTCGTCGCCACCGATCTGCGCGACGAGGCGTCCGCGCGTTCGCTGGCGGGCCGGGCGGTGGGGCTGGCCGGTGCGGTCGACATCCTGGTCAACAGCGCCGGCATCTTCCCGTTCGGCCCGACCGACAAGATGACTGAGGAGCAGTTCGACGACGTGTACGCGCTCAACGTCAAGGCGCCGTACTTCCTGGTGGCCGAGCTGGCCCCGGCGATGGCCGGGCGCGGGCACGGCGCGATCGTCAACGTGACCACGATGGTGGCCGAGTTCGGTGCGGCCGGCATGGGTCTCTACGGCTCCAGCAAGGCCGCAATGGTGCTGCTCACCAAGTCCTGGGCGGCCGAGTTCGGCCCCAGCGGCGTGCGGGTGAACGCGGTCAGCCCCGGCCCCACCCGTACTGAGGGAACCGCCGGCATGGGGGAGTCTCTCGACCAGCTCGCCGCCGCCGGTCCTGCCGGGCGTCCGGGCACTGCAGAGGAGATCGCGGACGCGATCGTGTTCTTGGCGACCGGTGCCGCGTCGTTCGTGCACGGCGCGATTCTCCCGGTCGACGGCGGCCGGATCGCGGTCTGACCGCCGGCTGTCCCTGATCGGCGCGGACGAGGATCGGCCCGTGGGCACACCGGCTCGCCGGTGTGCCCACGGGAAACCCGATACCCACTGTCATGTGAGGTGGCGCCGGGTCAGCTCGCCGGGGTCTCGGCGGTGGGGATGAGGGTGGCGCGGGCGAGGATGTGGCCGGCCATGGTGAAGCCGAGGACTGCCGGGGTGGCGTCCGGGGCGACGCCGATGTCGGCCACGTCCAGGGCGTGGACCGTGATGAAGTAGCGGTGCGGGCCGTGACCGGCCGGTGGGGCGGCGCCGATGAAGCGGGCCGCGCGGGCGTCGTTGGGGAGCTGGAACGCGGCCGCGGGGAGGCCGGAGCCGGTGTCGTCGCCGGCGGCCTCGGGGAGCGTGGTGACGTCGGCCGGGATGTTGGCGACGGCCCAGTGCCAGAAGCCGGAACCGGTGGGGGCGTCCGGGTCGTAGACGGTCACGGCGAAGCTCTTGGTCGCGGCCGGGGCGCCGCTCCAGGTGAGCTGAGGAGAGACGTCCTGGCCGCCCGGGACGCCGAACATCCCGGAGAGCTGCGGGGCGGCCAGCGGCTTGCCGTCCTCGACGGTGGTGCTGGTCAGGGCGAAGTCCGGGACCTCGGGGAGGCGGGCGAACGGGTTGTTGACGGTCATGGATCCATCCTTCGGAACGAGAGGGTTGCGATCGACTGTACAAGCAATAATCGATTATCCGAGTTAGTGTGATCGTCGTGACAAGCGAATCGACTCGGTCGGAACGGGTGTATGAGGCCCTGCGCGGCGCGGTGCTGCACGGGGAGTTCGCGCCGCAACAGCCGCTGAAGCCGCAGGAGCTGGCGACCCGGCACGGGGTGAGCCTCGCCGTGGCCCGGGAGGCGCTGCTGCGGCTGGTCGGCGAGGGTCTGGCGCTGCGGCTGCCGAACCGCGGCTTCGTCGTGCCGTCGACCGGCGCCGAGCGGTGGCAGCGGATCGCCGAGGCCCGCACGGTGATCGAGCCGGCGATGCTGCGGATGGCGATCGAGCGCGGCGACCTGGAATGGGAGACCCGGGTGCGGGCCGCGCACCACCGCCTCGCCGGAACACCGGCCTACGAGCGGGAGGGCGACCCGCATTACAGCGACGCGTGGGCCGAGGCGCACCGCCGCTTTCACCGGGCGCTGCTCGATGGATGCGGCAACGACGTCCTACTGGCCACCTTCGACCGGCTGTGGACCGACAGCGAACTGGCCCGCCGCTGGTCCACCGTGCACACCCCGGACCGCGACGGCGCCGCCGAGCACCGCGCGATCGAGGAAGCCGCCCTGGCCCGCGACGCTGACGGTGCCGCCGAGCTGCTGTGCCGTCATGTGAGCCGCACGGTGGCGGCGCTTCCTCGTACGAAAAAAGGGTCTTGAAAAGGGCGTCAGCCGTAAGTGGGGTGCTGGGGCCAGCCGGGCGGGGAGTCCTCCCAGTCCTCCTGGCGGCCGAAGACGCTCAGGTCGGCGAGGTTGTTGGTGAACAGCAGGCGGTCGACGCCGCGCGCGGTCGTGCTGTAAGTCCGGTAGACCTCGTCGCCGTCGCGCAGGAACATGCTGAGCATGAAGCCACCGCCGGCGCCGCAGTCGTCGGCGAACGTGGTGCCGTGCGACGAGACGAACGGCATGGTCCAGCCGCGAACCGCGCGGTACGGCTCGATCTGGGCCAGCGGCATGTTCGACACCGTCGCCCAGCTGATGCCGCGCTGGCCCAGCATGACCAGGGCGTGCGACGGCACGTTGTTGGTGAACGCCGTGCAGCCCGGGCAGAAGTGGCCGGGCCCGTTGTCCATGAACTGGTAGACGGCCAGTTGCTCGCGGCCCTCGAACAGATCGAGCAGCGTGCGCGGCCCGGATGGCGCCGCGAACGTGTAGTCCCCGGCGAACCTGACCATCGGCAGGCGCCGGCGTCGCGCGGCGAGCGCATCGAGTGAACGGGTTGCCTCCTTCTCGGCCGTGAGCAGTTCCGAGCGCGCCAGCTCCCACTGCTCGGCCGTGACCACATCGGGTTTCGCCATACCTGTGATGGTGCCCCGACCCACCGACAAGAAACCGCGTCGTGCATCGCCATAGGGTTCAGCAGATTTGTTGGTGTGAATCTTGCGGAGTGGGCGGAGGCGCAGGGCGTGCATCTGCATGCCGCGTATCGCTGGCTTCGTGAATGCGCTCTGCCGGTTCCGGTGCCGGCGATGCGGGTCGGGCCACGGATGATTCTGGTGAACGTGGAAGCGGCGGCGGTTCCTGCCGCGGTTGGGTGGTGCTGGCCGGTTTGCCGGTGGTGCGGGTCGAGGCTTAGGTCGGGTCGGGCATGGACGGGGCGTGGCCCCAGGTTCGCCGCCTGCTCGCCGATCCCGGCGCGACGGCCGTGGTGGCGGAGCATCGTGATCGGCTCGGCCGGGGTGAACGTCGGACTGGTCGAAGCGGTCCTGCAGGCGTAGGGTCGGCGGCTGGTCGTGGTCGACGCCGGTGACGTCGACGAGGGCCTGGTCCGGGACATGGCGGAGGTCCTGACCTCGGTTCTACGCCCGGTGGTGCGGGCGGCGATCGATGCGGAACCGGGCGAGGAAAGCCTTGGAGGCGGCGGCTGGCGATGATGGAGAAGAAACCGTTGCGTGTCATTGCCGGGCCGTTCGTTGTGCCCGGACCGGCGGGGGTGGCGATCCGGGACCGGCTCAGGGTGAGCGTCGAGGACGCGCACGTGTTGTTTCTGGTCGGCGTGCATCTGGGGTCGCTGGCATCTGGTGATCTGGCGGCTCGTAGCCGCGACGGTCTGCGTCATGACAAGGATTCGTGGGCGGCTCGGAAACGGGATCTGACGCCGGCATCGTCGTCGCGGTGGGCGGGATCGATCACCAAGGCCAGCCATGATCAGTGGGCTCTTGCCCGCCGTGGCCTGGCCGCGCACATGCGAGGGCTTGAGGCCGGGATTGCCACCGTGAGGCGGCGGCTTGCGCTGCCGCTCGGGCAGAAAGGTAGCGTAGGCGAGCCCGGTGGCTACCGGTCGGCGCGGGAGTGGCACACGAAGTCACGGCGCCTCGTGACGCTGCAACAGCGGCACGAGACGGCGATCGCTGACTGGCATGCCGGGCGTGTCCGTACCGTCCGCGGCGGGAGACGCCTCGCGAACACCCGTCACCACCTCGACCAGGCCGGGCTGAGTGAACAGCAGTGGCGGGAGCAGTGGACCGCGGCGCGGCTGTTCCTGTCCGCTGACGGTGAGACCGGTAAACGGTTCGGCAATGAGACGATCCGGGTCACTCCGGTTGGGCAGGTTTCGCTAAAACTCCCGGCCCCGTTGGCGCATCTCGCGAACGCGGCTCATGGCCGGTACGTGCTGTCGTGCAGTGTCGTGTTTGCGCACCGCGGTGGGCAGTGGCGCGACCGGATCGAGGCGAACACGGCGATCGCGTACACGATCCGTCACGACGCCAACCGGAATCGTTGGTACCTTACCGCCGCCTGGCAGTGCTCGCCCGCACCTGTCGTGCCGTTGCAGGCCGCGCTGACCGGCGGTTGCGTCGGGGTGGACACCAATAACGATCACCTTGCGGCGTGGCGGCTCGACCCGCACGGCAACCCGGTCGGTGAACCCCGGCGTTTTCGCTATGACCTTGCCGGAACCGCCGGGCACCGCGACGCTCAGATCCGGCACGCGCTCACCCGGCTGCTGCACTGGACCCGTCAAGCCGGCGTGACCGCCATCGCCGTTGAGGACCTCGACTTCACCGACGGCAAGACCCGCGAGAAATACGGCCGCAGGAAGCGGTTCCGGAACGTGATCTCCCGGTTCCCGACCGCACGGTTACGGGCCCGGATCGTATCGATGGCCGCCGAAATCGGGATTACCGTCGTGGCCGTGGACCCGGCCTACACTTCCCGGTGGGGTGCCGAACACTGGCGTAAACCGATGACCGCCCGCCACCGCGCCACCACCCGTCACGCTGCCGCGAGCATCGTGATCGCACGACGCGCCCAAGGTCATCCCGCCCGGCGGCGGACGTCACCGCCCCCACACCACCGGAGCGATGGTGTGGGGCATCGGAGCGTCCAGGCCGGACAGGACAACCTCGGACGCGAGGAACCCCGCCGCCCTGGCACCGGACCACGTCTTCAAGCCGTGTCCCCGACCACCGGCCGAAAGCGGGCAACCAGCGTCTCCAACACCGTTCGGGAGACGCGCGCTACGCGGGACCAACTCCCGCACAGTGTCAAGGAACGGTGAACTGATGGGTGATGAAAAAACCATCGCCGAGCTGGTGCGGATCTTCTTCGCCGCGTTCACCTCGGCCGCCGACTGCGACGCACGGCTCGACGACCTGCGGGGCGTCTTCCTGCCCGCCGCGCTGATCATCCGCACCTGCGGGGGAGAACCCACGGTGTACGACGTGGACGGCTTCATCGCCCCGCGCCGCGAGCTGCTCACCAGCGGCGAGCTCACCGACTTCGCGGAGTGGGAGGTGGCCGGGCGCACCGAGATCTACGGCGACATCGCCCAGCACTTCTGCACGTACGCGAAGTCGTGGCGCCGCGACGGCGAGCTGCACACCGGGCGGGGTGCGAAGACGCTGCAGTTCGTCCGGACCCTCGCCGGCTGGCGGATCAGCGCGGTCGCCTGGGACGACGAGCGGGTCGCCGAGGCGGAGGTTGCCGCATAGTCAGATCATCTCTATATTGCGTGTCGTGCCCCCATCGATGCGTGAGCCGACGTTCTGGGCTCTCACCGTGCTCGCTTCCGGTCCCCACCACGGCTACGGCCTGATCCGGGAGGCCGCCCGGCTCTCCGAGGGCCGGGTGACGCTGCAGCCCGGCACGCTCTATGCCGCGCTGGACCGGCTCGGCGCCGAGGGCCTGGTCGCCCTGGACCGCGAGGAGATCGTCGACGGGCGGGCGCGGCGCTACTACCGGCTCACCGACGCGGGCGCCAAGGCCCTGGACGTGGAGGCGGCCCGGTTGAGGGCGAGCGCCGACGCGGCCCGCGCGCAGCTCGCCACCCGCAAAGGCTTCGGCCCGGCCGTAGCGATGGGCCCGGCCGTAGCGATGGGCCCGGCTCTCGGTATGGGCCCGGCCCTCGCTTGGGGACCGGCGTGACCGGCGGCGAGCGCCTGGAACGGCGCTACCGGCGACTGATCCGCGTCTACCCACCCGGGCCGCGGCGCGAGGAACTGCTGAACACGCTGCTCGACTGCGCCCCACCGGACCGCGTGCGTCCGACCGCGCGGGAGGTCGGCAACGTCGTACGCCATGGGGTTCGTGCCCGCCTCGGTCGTCCGAAATCCCGCAGCATTGTGGTGCTGGCCGCCCTGGCGGCCCTGGTCGCCGGGTGTTTCGGCGCGGCCGGGATGTCCGTGCTGGGCTGGCAGTTCGCCCCGGCGCTGACCGGTGTCGTGCAGGCGCAGGGCATCGACCGGACGGTTTTCCCGGGGATGGACGTGAAGGGCTGCGAGGACGGCGACGAGTGGGTCTACTCGTCGAACTGCGCCGACATGCCGGCGTTCATCTGGAACCCGGACAACGAGGGCACCCGGTACGGCTACCTCGAATACGTGGTGGCGCCGACCGCCGCGACCCTCGACCACCTGACCTTCACCACCGGTGTCCGGGATCGCCTGGTCGCCGACGGCTGGCGGATCGGCGGCGACATCCGGGTCCACGACGGCGTCGACGACCTCGACACCAGCGTGCTCGACGGCACCAGCGCCCCGTTCCCCAGCAACGACGTCGAGACGAACGTGCGGGAGGCGACGTTCTGGGCCCACCGCGACGGCCTGGTCCTGGAGTTCTTCGACGCGACCGGCTCCGATGAGCCCGGCGGCGCGATCGACCCGCAGGCGACGGCCCGGTTCACGGTGGCCCGCTCGGCGCCGTGGTGGCTGTGGGCGATGACGGGGGCCGGCGCGCTGTTCGGGATCGTGGGCGGCTGGCTGCTCACCGGGTGGATCAGTCGCCGCCTCGAGGGGAATGGCCCCGCGACCGTGATGGCGGCGCTGCCCGCGTGGGTGTGCGCGCTTCCGCTGACGTACGGGGTGCTGCCGCTCAACGAGCAGGTCGGGCGGCCGTGGGAGGAGGGGCTCTTCGTCGGGCTGCACGCCAAGTTGGCGGCGTGGCCGGACCTCGGGTTCACGGTGCTCAACCCGGTGCTGGTGCTGGCTTTCGGCGCGTTCCTGCCGGCCCTGGCGGTCGCCGCCACGATCCGGCGACGACCGGACGGCGAGATCCCCTGGGCCGACCGCGACCCCTCTTTCTGACCGGGTTACCTACAGGTTTTCGCGGATCTTGTCGACGATGCCGTCCCGGATGGCCGTGGTGGACATGCGGGTGGCGTCGTGGTCGGTGGACGGGTCGGACGTGACGACGTCGTACTGCGTCACGCCGGTCGTGCCCATCGTGATGCGGATGCCGATCTGCAGCGTTCCGGTGGGGTTCTTCTCCTCGGTCTGGTATTCGCAGAGCACGCCGGAGAAGTTCTTGTGCCGATAGGACGCCTGGTAGGGCAGGGTGATGCTGCCGTCGAACCCGCTCGACATGTCCCCGGTCACGGTCACCGCCGGTACGCCGACCGTTCCGTCGACCCAGCGCTCGTGCCCGCTGCAAGTCTCGACGCCCAGCACACGGCGTCGCCGGACGTCGTCCTCGTGGCGGCTGAACGCACGGCCACTCACGAACTGGGAGATCTTGCCGGTGACATGGTCGGTGAACGCATCGCCGGTGCCGGCTGGTGACGCGGACGCCGGGGTCGCCGTGCCGGCCAGCAGGGTTGCGGCCATCAGTCCGCTCATCAGCGCGCGCCTGTACATGGGGAATCCCTTTCGCAACATGATCAGTCGACGCCGGGCGTGGTCTTGTCGCCGCATTGCTGCGGATCGTTGGGCACTTCCTGCCCGTCGTCGGTGGTGTGCCATCCGCTCGTGGCGGGTGAGGCCGTCGCGGGTGCGGGCCCGATTCCCAGGCTCGCGGCCAGCACGACACCGAATACGGCTACCTTTTCATCGTCTTCTCTTCGTGATAACTCGCAGTGGCGATGCGATTTCTCGCAGTGGCGATTCGAGGCGACGTTATGCGGCCGCCGACCGAGTCGCGGGCGCTATCACGGAAAACGAGCCGAACGGGGTTTCCGCAGGTCAGTCCGTGCGGGTGTCGTAGGTGGCGCGGTGCGCGAACACGTCGTCCATGTGGTCCTGGGCCCACGATTTCAAGGCCCGCATCGTCACGTGCAGCGACAGGCCCAGCTCGGTCAGCTCGTAGGTCACCGTGACCGGGACGGTCGGGGTCGCGGTGCGGGTGACCAGGCCGTCGCGTTCCAGGGAGCGCAGCGTCTGGGTGAGCATCTTCTGACTCACGCCGGCCAGCATCCGGGACAGCTCCGAGTAGCGCATCGGGCGGGGCCGGCCGGCGCAGTCGGCGCCGAACTGGTGGGAGCCGTCGCTGCCCAGGGCGGACAGGATCAGCGTGACCCACTTGTCGGCGAGGCGGTCGAGCAGGTTGCGGCTGGGGCACTGGGCCAGGAACGCGTTGTACTCCGCCTTCGCCTGCGCCCGCTTCTCGGCCGCCGATGTTGTCGCCATCGCCCGCTCCTCGTGAGATGAGTCCGTTACGCACTTTCAGGTGCCTACTTCCCGACAGGAAGCTGCCTGGTCATAGTGAAGCAGCAAGCAGTTCAGCACGAAAGTCAGAGGTGGACGATGTCGACGAACTCCCTTCCCGGTGGCACCTGGTCGCTGGGGGACCTGACCGTGACCCGGTTCGGCTACGGCGCCATGCAGCTCGCCGGGCCGTGGGTGATGGGGCCGCCGGCCGATCACGACGGGGCGCTTGCCCTGCTCCGGGAAGCCGTCCAGCTCGGGATCACCCATATCGACACCAGTGATGCGTACGGGCCGGAGGTCACCAACCGGTTGATCCGGGAGGCGCTGCACCCCTACCCGGAGGGGCTGCACATCGTCACGAAGGTGGGTGCGAACCGGGACGAACGGGGTGGCTGGCCGCCGGCCCGGGACGCGGGAAGTGTGCGTCGTGGCGTACACCAGAATCTTTTGAATCTGGGTCTAGAGGTCCTCGACCTGGTCAATCTGCGGCTCGGCAACGCGGAGGGGCCCCAGCCGGAATCGGTCACGGAGGCGTTCGGGACGCTCGCCGAGCTGCAACGCGAGGGGCTGATCCGGCACCTCGGGGTGAGCAACGCGACGCCCGAGCAGGTCGCCGAGGCGCAGGGAATCGCGCCGATCGTGTGCGTGCAGAACCTGTACAACCTGGCGTTCCGGCAGGATGACGGCCTGATCGACTCGCTCGCCGAGCAGGGTGTCGCCTACGTGCCGTTCTTCCCGCTCGGCGGGTTCAGCCCGCTGCAATCCGCGGCACTCTCCGCGGTCGCCGCCCGCCTGGAGGCCACGCCGATGTCGGTCGCGCTGGCGTGGCTGCTGCAACGCTCCCCGAACATCCTGCTCATTCCGGGCACCTCGTCGGTCACCCACCTGCGCGAGAACGTCGCCGGAGCCGGCCTGCAGCTCGGCGAGGACGACCTCGTCGAGCTGAACAAAATCGGGCTCTGAGGTCAGCAGGTGACCGTAGTGCGACCCGTTTTGCTGCCCCACTCGCAGGTGTCCTGCACGACGCCCGCCCTGGTGCGCAGCGTGGCGACGTCGCCGGTGTTGTTCCAGACGTAGTTGCCGGAGTTCCAGTACAGCTGGGTGGCGGTGTCGGTGCCCCGGCCGGTGTGCAGGACGACCTTGCCGCCCTTGCCGGCGATCGTGACAGTGCCGAAGGTGTATGTCCGTGACGCGTCGGCGATCTGCCAGCCCTTCAGGCTGACAGCCTGGTCACCGGGGTTGACCAGCGCGATCCACTCCGCGTTGAGCGAGTCGTTGGCGCGGGTGTCCTTGCCCGGCGAGTCGTACTGGGTGCTGTGGAACCGCACGGTGGGAGCGGCCGGGGCGGGCGCGGCGGCGATCATCAGGGCGCCGGCGATCGACAGCAGGATGTGCATGGAACGTCTCCTCAGTGTGCGGCGACGAACGCCGCGGCCGGGGCTTCCCAGCCGCTGTAGCGGGTGTAGTAGTCCTTGTGCACGTCGGTGCGGCCCCAGGTGGTCCAATCCGGCCAGTAGTGGAACTTCTGGCGCAGCACCACGCCGGACTTCCAGGAGCCGATCGGGCTGCACACCACGTCACCGACATAGCAGATCGACGCGGTGGGGATGCCCAGCGCGGTGAGCTGCCTGCCGGTGGACGTGCGGCCGATCGGGCTGGCCGTCACCACGGTGCGCATCCCGGTCAGCGTGTCCTGATACTTCTCGGTCAGGCGGCTCTGCTGCTGCAGCTTCTCGCAGGTGGTGATCGCGTCGCACAACTGGTCGGGCAGCACGCGGTGGATCTTGCCGAGGGCGGTCAGGGCCGTGTACCAGGCGGCGCCGCCGATAGTGCCGTCCGCCATCCTGTTCGCGATGGTCAGCGTGCCGCTGCGGGCCGGGCCGTTCCAGCCGTCGCTGGTGGTGGGCTGCCGGTAGTCGGTGTCGTCGGCGAGCGGGTCGGCGATCAGGGCCAGCCCCTCGAAGCGGGTCTTCAGCGCGGGCGTGGTGCGGACCAGCTCGCTGACCGCCATGTGCGCGACGGCGGCGCCCTGGCTGTACCCGGACACGATGAACTTCGTGTCCGGGTACTTTCCGGTCAGCCGCTGCAGCTGCGTCTGCAGGATCTGGTAGTTGGTGGTGACCTCGCGCAGGTACTCGTTCCACTGATCAAAACCGGCGCCGAAGGTGGGCACCGGCATCGCCTTGTACCTGTGCAGCGAACCGGTGCAGGCGATCTTGCCCCGGTAGTGCGGGTCGGCGGCGAACCCGCGGTAGGCCTTGAGCACCCGCGTGCCCATCCGGCCGTCGGCGTCGATCGATGGCTCGCCGCTGCCGCGGACGCCGAGGAACACGTACGCCGGGGCCGTGGCAGTCCTGCCCAGGCCCAGGTTGTTGTCGCAGGGGTTGGCCGGCGCCGCGGACGCCGCGGTGGGCACGGCCAGCACCGCGGCCAGCACGGCCAGACCGACCCACCCGTTTCCCAGCTTGCGCATCGATTTCCCTGCCGTCGTGGCGATCACGGCAGGAGGATTTCACAAAAACCCCTATTTTGTACGTTTAGGACACGCCCCCAGACGGGTCACATAGTGGCGAAATACCGTCCCCAGTGCGGCCGCCTGCCGTCCACGTCGTCGATGCTGTATTCCTCGGCGAGGTCCCACGAGCTGAGCACCTGGCCCGTGCGGGTGTGCACTGTCGGGTCGGCGGCCAGCGCGGCGATCACCCGGCCGACGAAGTGCGGGGTCTCGGACGCGATGAAATGCGGATCCTTCTCGGTGCCGTCGCGCCAGTTGGCCTCGGTCACGCCGAAGAGTTCGAGCATCGCCTCGGAGCGCAGGAACCCGGGCGTGACGGCGAGCGCGGTGATCCCGTGCGGGCGCAGCTCCTCGGCCTGTCCGAGGGCCAGCCGGTTGACCGTGGTCTTGGTCAGGTCGTAGGCGAGGTTGCCCCGGTAGTCGTGGCCGAGCCCGTCGGTGACCTCGATGATCAGACCGCGCTTCCGGGCGATCATCACGGGCGCCACATGCTGGCTGGTGATCAGGTGGGTGAGCACGGCGCGTTGCCACATGGTCTGGAACTTGGTGAGGTCCAGCTGCCAGAACGGGGTGCCCCACTCGCTGAGCGGGTCACCGCCCCAGATGTCGTTGACCAGCAGGTCGAGGCGGTCGTGCGCGCCGGTGATCCGGGTGATCAGCGCGGCGACCTGCGCGGGGTCGCTGTGGTCGCAGGGGACCGGGATGCCCTGGCCGCCGGCCGCGGTGACCTGCTCCGCGGTGTCCTCGATGGTTTCCGGGCGGTCCATGTCCGAGCGGGTGGCGCGGGTGCTGCGGCCGGTGACGTAGACGATGGCGCCGGCGGCGCCCAGCTCGGTGGCGATGCCGCGGCCGGCGCCGCGGGTGGCCCCGGCGACGAGGGCGACGGCCCCGGCGAGTGGCTTGTCCTTCTCAATCGTCTTCACGTTGTTAGTTAACCACGATTAACTAACTGGTGTCGGGGCCCAGTCGGCCGGGGGCGGCGCGGCGGGTATCCGACGTGGGCCGGCCCGTTGCCCGGGCGAGCGCGGGGCTGCCGGCCGGGTCGGCGGGGTCTCGCTCGGCTTGCTGCCGACGTGGTGAAGCGAGGGCATCAGTGAAGGTCGTCATCCCGGGCGGGACCGGGCAGGTGGGCACGATCCTGGACCGGGCCTTGACCGCGCAGGGCCACGATGTCGTCGTGCTGACCCGGTCGCCGCGGGGCGATCGTCAGGTCTACTGGGACGGAAAGACGCTCGGGGACTGGGCGGCGAAGCTGGACGGCAGCGACGTCGTCATCAACCTGGCGGGTCGCAGCGTGAGCTGCCGCTACACCGAGGACAACCTCGCCGCCATGATGACCACCCGCTGTGGGATGCCGCGGCCGTCGATCTGGCCGCGCGGCGCCGCCACGCTCCACCATCGATCAACGGCGTCAAAAGGTAGTCAGAACGGCGGCGAGTCGGTCGCGGTACCGGTCCACGGCTGCTCAGCCGGCCGGGGTTCCTGCCGTTGCCGGAGTGTCATCGGGAACGCCGATGTTGTCCGGGCCGAGCACCCCGGGGCAGGAGCTCGGCAGGACGGTGCTGCCTGCGGGAAGCCCGCACGCTTCGAGGATCTCCGAAGGCAGCGGGAAAGGGAACGTCGCTGAGGGAGAGGGCTCGGGGGTGCTTGCCGGCTTCTCCGAGGTATGCGGATCGCAGCCGCTGAGCAGCGCAACCGCCGTCAGCGCGGCGCACAGCTGGAGGCGTAGCGGCATGTCAGCGATATCGGCAGCTTCGGTGCCCGCCTGAGCGAGGCGACTGTTCTGGTCTGGTGTGCGACCAGGTCCGGGCGGCGATCGTCTGCCGACGACTGCCGGTGGAGTGGCCCGGTATCGTGCTCGGCATGGCGCGACCCAGGACCGTTGCGGACGAAACGATCCTGGCCGCAGCCGCCGAAGCGGTGGCGGCCGCCGGGCCGGCCAACGTGACGCTCGCGCAGATCGGGGGCCGCGTCGGGCTGACCGCGGCCGCGCTGATGCGGCGGTTCGGGTCCAAGGACCGGCTGCTGCTGGCGCTCGCCCGGCACGATGCCGAGGCGCTGCCCGCGCGGCTGGCCGGGGCGGAGTCCGCTGAGCAGCCGGTCCACGCGCTGATCGAGGCGCTGGCGGCGATGGCGGGGGCGGTGCGCAGCACCACCGAGTTCGCCAACCACCTGGCGTTTCTGCTGCTGGACATGTCTGATCCGCGGTTCCAGCAGGTGAGCCGGGAGTACACCGTCGCGGTCGAGGCGGCGATCGGGGTGGTGCTGCGGGCCGGGCGGGCCGCCGGGGAACTCCGGGCCGGGGCGGACGACGAGGGGCTGCCGCGGGCGGTGCACGCCGCCTACAACGGAGCGCTCGTGACCTGGGGGATGGCGGGCGGTGACGAGGAGCCTGCTGCGTACGTACAAAAGCAATTGCTCTTTGTTCTGGGGTCTCGCCTCAGCCGATCGGTTGATCGGGCGGACCAGCCGCCTGGTTGAGGCGGGCCCTTTTTGTGGTCGGTATCGGTCCGGTGTGGGCGGCGGAACGATGAGTGCATGGCAGCAATCATCGAAGTTCGTAACCTTCACAAGCGGTATCGCGACACGGTCGCGGTGGAGGACGTCTCGCTGAGCGTGCAGGCCGGGGAGATCTTCGGGATCCTCGGGCCGAACGGGGCGGGCAAGAGCACCACCGTGGAATGCATCGCCGGGATCCGGGCGCCGGACCGGGGGAGCATCACTGTGACCGGAATTGATCCGTTGCGGGATCGCCGGGCGGCCACCGAGCGGGTCGGGGTGCAGTTGCAGTCCGGGCAGTTGCCGGAGCGGCTGCAGGTGGCCGAGGCGCTGGCCCTCTACAGCTCGTTTTATCCCGAACCGGCCGACTGGCGGGAGTTGATGGACTCGCTCGGGCTGGCCGGCAAGGCGAAGACGCGGTACGGGAAGCTGTCCGGCGGGCAGAAACAGCGGCTGTCGATCGCGCTCGCCCTGGCCGGCAACCCGCGGGTGGCCATCCTCGACGAGCTCACCACCGGGCTGGACCCGCAGGCGCGCCGGGACACCTGGAGCCTGATCGAAAACGTCCGCGCCCGTGGCGTGACGATCGTGCTGGTCACCCACTTCATGGAGGAGGCCGAGCGGCTCTGCGACCGGATCGCCCTGATCGATGCCGGACGGGTCGTCACGGTGGACACGCCGGCCGGGCTGACCGCGCGGGCCGGGGTGGAGCAGCGCTTCGAGTTCCGGCCGTCCGCGGCGTTCGCCGACGAGTTGCTGACCGGGCTGCCCGAGGTGAGCCGGGTCGAGCGGCGCGGAGATCTGGTCGTCGTGGCGGGCGCCGACGGTGCGCTGTCCGCGGTGACGACCGTTCTGGCCCAGCACGGAGTCGCGGTACGACAGCTGCGGGTGTCGCAGACCAGCCTCGAGGACGCGTTCGTGACCATCACTCAGTCTGTTGCGAAGGAGCAGTCGTGAGCCTCGTCGTCGCGGAGATGAAACTGTCCGTGCGGGACAAGGTCGGCCCGCTCTGGGGTGTCGCCTTCCCGCTGATCCTGCTGATCATTCTCGGGAACGTGCCGACCATGCGGCAACCCGAGGAGGCCAACGGCGGGCTGTCCACCTTCGAGATCTACGTGCCGGTGCTGATCCTGTTCAACCTGGCGATGCTGGCGCTCATCGCGCTGCCGACCACACTCGCCGGCTACCGGGAGACCGGCGTGCTGCGGCGCATGCAGACCACACCGGTCGGCCCGGCCCGGGTGCTCGGCGCCCAACTCGTCGCGAACCTGGCCATCGCGGTGGTCGCGGCGGCGGTCTTCCTGACCGTGGCCCGGCTCGGGTTCGGGGTGCACCTGCCGGAGAACCCGGCCGGGTTCGCGATCGGGTGGCTGCTGGTGGCGGGCGCGCTGATCGCTATCGGCCTGCTGGTCACCGCGCTGGCGCCGCGGCGCGGGGTGGCCACCGCGGTCGGCACGGTGCTCTACTTCCCGATGATGTTCTTCGCCGGGTTATGGGTTCCGGTCACCCAGATGCCGCCGCTGCTGCGCGACATCAGCCAGGCCACACCGCTCGGAGCCGGGATCCAAGCATTTCAGCAAGCGTACGAAGGGAGCCTCCCCAGCGCCCGACCGGTTCTGATCCTGCTCGCCTACGCGGTGGTGTGCACCGCCGCCGCGATCCGCTGGTTCCGCTGGGAATAGGGTCGGCTCCACAGGGGAGGGGTGAATTCGTGAACAGCGAGATGCCACGGCCGCCGGCCCTGCTGGTGACCGTGGTGCCGTATGTGCTGCTGGCCGCACTCGTCGGCTACACCGCGCTCACCGGGCGCGGCGTCGAGCTGGCGCTGTTGCTGGCCGCCGGAGCGTGGATGCTGGGGATGTTCACCCTGCGTCCCGGGGCGTGGGAGCGGCTGCGGCCGATGGCGGTGTACTTCGCCGGGCTGCTGATCGTCACCACGATCCTGGTGCTGCGCGACCCGGCGTTCGGGTTCTTCACCCCGGTCGCCTACATCTACGCGTACGCGATCCTGCCCTGGCCGTGGCAGGTGCCCGCGGTCGGCCTGGTCGCGGTGGTGGCCGGTGTCGCGCAGGCGTCCGGCGTGGACGGGACCGACGCCCGGGGCGCCGCGATCTACGCGGCCATCGTCGGATTCAACATCGTCATCATGGTGAGCATGGCCTGGGCGCTGCGCCTGGTCGAACGCCGTCAGATCACCCTGGCCGGTGCGCTCGCCGAGCTGGGCCGGGCGAACCACCTGCTCGAGGCGACCGCGGCCGAGAACGCCGCCCTGCACGACCGGCTGCTCGCCCAGGCCAGGGAGGCCGGTGTGCTCGAGGAGCGCCGGCGGATGGCCCAGGAGATCCACGACACCGTGGCGCAGGGACTGACCGGGATCATCGCGCAACTGCAGGCCGCCGAGCAGATCCAGGCCGTTCCGGAGCCGTGGCGGCGGCACACCGAGGCCGCGCAGGGGCTGGCCCGGCAGAGCCTGACCGAGGCGCGGCGGTCGGTCGACGCGCTGCGGCCGGAGCCGTTGGAGACGACGGCTCATCTGGGGGACGCGCTCGCCGAGGTGGCGGAACGGTGGTCGGCGCTGCAGGGGGTGCCGGTGCAGGTGACCACGACCGGGGAGGTGCGGCCGATGCCGGCCGAGGCGGAGTTCGTGCTGTTGCGGACGGCGCAGGAGGCCCTGGCCAACGTGGCCCGGCACGCTGAGGCTTCGCGGGTCGGGCTGACCCTGTCCTACCTGGCCGACGAGGTGGCGCTGGACGTGGTGGACGACGGGCGGGGGTTCGACCCTTCGGGGGTGTCGGCGCGGTCGTTCGGGCTCGGCATCATGCGGCAGCGCCTGGAAGGGCTGGCCGGGACGCTGCGGATCGAGTCCGAGCCCGGCGCGGGCACCGGGATCTCGGCCCGCGTCCCCCTGACTTCGGCCCGCGGCCCCCTACCTTCGGCCCGTGTCCCGCTGACTTCTGCTCGCGTCGCGGGCGACGCGAGCGACCCGACGAGGAGCGACCTGTGAGCGACCGCCCGATCCGGATGCTGATCGCGGATGACCACCCCATCGTGCGGGACGGGTTGAGCAGCATGTTCGCCTCCGCGCCCGGCTTCGAGGTGCTGGGCCAGGCCGCCGACGGGGCCGAGGCGGTGCGGATGGCACAGGCCCTCACCCCGGACGTGATCCTGATGGACCTGCGGATGCCGGTGATGGACGGGCTGACCGCGATCAGTGAGCTGGCCCGGCTCGGGGTGGCGGCTCGGGTGCTGGTGCTCACCACGTACGACAACGACAGCCACGTGCTGCCGGCGATCGAGGCCGGGGCGACCGGGTACCTGCTGAAGGACGCGCCGCGGGAGGAACTGCTGCGCGGGGCGCGGGCCGCCGCGAAGGGCGAGACCGTGCTGTCGCCGGCGGTGGCGACCCGGCTGTTCAACCGGGTGCGGACGCCGCCGCCGCAGCTGCTCAGCCAGCGGGAGATCGAGGTCCTCGAACTGGTGGCGGCCGGCAACACCAACCGGGAGGTGGCGTCGCGGCTGTTCATCACGGAGGCGACGGTCAAGAGCCACCTGCTGAACATCTACGCCAAGCTCGGGGTGTCGGACCGGGCGGCGGCGGTCGCGGAGGCGTTCAACCGGCGGCTGCTGATCCCCCGGGGGTGATCGGGGTCAGGATGCCGAGGCGGTGCTCGATCGCCGCCGCGGCGGTCAGGCAGGTGTCCTCGCGGTAGGGGCGGCCGATCAGCTGAATGCCGGTCGGCAGGCCGTCGACGACGCCGGTGGGGACGGCGACGGCGGGCAGGCCGACGAAGCTCGTCGCGGTGCACAGGCGCATGGCGGTGGTGACCAGGTCACGGCCGGCCGTGTCGCGGGACTCGAGGCCCGGTGCGACCGGTGGCTGGGTGAAGACCGGGCCGAGCACCAGCGGGTAGCGCTGCAGGAACTCACCCCAGGAGCGTTGGATGCTCAGGCGGACCCCGGTCAGCCGCAGGAACTCGGCGACGTCCACGGGAGGTGTCGCGGCCATGCCGAGTTCGATGTAGCGGTGCGCGTCCGGCCCGAGCAGGCCACGGATGGCGGGCCACAAGGGTGCGAACTCGGTCATCACCAGGGACTGGTAGGCGTGCAGCGATGCGGGCAGGCGGGGGACGTCGGGGACCGGCTCCACGACGTACCCGGAATCCTGCAACGCTCCCGCGGCGGTCTCGATCGCCGCGACCACCGTGGGGTGAACGCCGAGCCCACCCGGATCGGTGACCACCGCGACCCGGATCGGGCCCGGCAACGGCTCGCCGTCGAGCGGCACGGGCAGGGCCCGGGGATCCCGCGGGTCCGCGCCGGCCAGGACCGCGAAGACCGTGCACAGATCGGCCACGCTGCGCGCCAGCGGTCCGTCGACCACAAAGGTCTGAGCACACCATGCGGGATCGTCCGGACCGATGCGATGATCGGCCGCCATTCTTCCGTACGTCGGTTTGAGCGCCGTCACCCCGCAGAACGACGCGGGAATGCGCACCGAGCCGCCGGCGTCGTTGCCGAGCCCTAGCGTGGCCATCCCGGTGGCGACCGCGACCCCGTCGCCGCCGCTCGAGCCGCCCGGGGTGCGCGTGGGGTCCCAGGGGTTGACCGAGTCGCCGAACAGGTCGCTGCGGGTGTGCATCCCGGCGAGGGTGAGGGTCGGCATGTTGCTGTGCCCGATGACGATCGCGCCGGCGGCCCGCAGACGCGCGACCGGTGGGGCGTCGGCCTCGGCGACCAGGTGGCGGAGCCGGGACGCGCCGTGCGTGGTGGGTGTGCCGGCGACGGCGATGTTCTCCTTGACGGTGAACGGGACGCCGGCGAGCGGGCCTGGCTCTTCGCCGGCGGCGTGGCGTCGGTCGATCGCGGCGGCGTCCTGGTGGGCGCGGTCGGCAAGCACCTGGGTGACCGCGTTGACGGCCGGGTTGACCTCGGCGATCCGGGTCAGGTGCTGGTCGAGCAGCGCGGTGGCGGTGATCTCGCCGGTGCGGACCGCCGCGGCCTGCTGCACGGCGGTCATCCGCCACATTTCGTCGGCCATGACTTCTGCCTCCCTTGGCTCGTCTCTTCCGGCTCGCCTCTTCGACTCGCCCTTTTTCAGATCGCCTTATTCGGCACGCCTTATTCGGCACGCCTTATTCGGCACGCCGCTTCAGCTCGCCGCTTCAGCTCGCCTCCTCGGGTCGCCGCTTCAGCTCGCCTCCTCGGGTCGCCGCTTGGCGAGCCGAGTCTCGGTCTACGTTTCGGGCAAACCGATGCAGGTGCATCGGATAGTAGGGTGAAAGCGATACGAGCGCATCGGTTTTTGGAGGTGGGGATGAGCCGGCAGAGCGAGCGGGAGGAGCGGCGGCTGCGGATCGCCGAGGCGGTCTGCGCGCTCGCCGACGAATCCGGGATGGATGGCGTCACGCTGCGCGACGTCGCGGTCCGGGCCGACGTGTCGATGGGTGCCGTGCAGCGCTGCTTCCGGACCAAGGACGAGATGCTGCTGTTCGCGCTCGCGCATATCGGCGAGCAGGTCACCGAGCGGGTGCGCGCCGGGCTGACCGGCGTGCCAGCCGCGGGCACGCCGGCCCCGGCCGCAGGCGGGCCGACGTCGGGCACGCCGGCCCCGGCCGCAGGCGGATCGGCGTCGGCCGTGGATGCGCTGGCGCGGGCTGCGGCGGAGATTGCGCTGCTCGGTGACGAGCATCGGACCGAGGCGCGGATCTGGCTCGCGTTCGTGGCGCGGGCCGCGGTCAGCCCGGCCCTGGCCGAGGTGCTGCGCGGCAACTATGCGCAGCTCGAGGGCATGTTCACCCGGCTGATCTCGGTCGCATCCGATGCTCCCGACGCCCGTGCGGAGGCCCGCGCCCTGCTGGCGCTCGCCGACGGGCTGACCACGCACGTGCTGGTCGGGCATCTCGGCCCGGCCGACGCCGCGCAGGTGCTGCGGGCCCACCTCGATCGGATCGCCGCGTGTTAACTTTTACAACTTGTAGAAGTTGGCAGCGGGAGGCAGTGCAGCGCTATGGCGGCGACGCTCGGGGACATCCTGCTCGTGTTTCTGGCCGACTGGCCGGCGACCGCGTATGAGCTGCAGCAACGGCATGCCACCACGTTCGGGGCCGAGCGTGCCGTGGACGTGACCCGGGTGATGGCGGCGCTGAGCCGTCAGGAGAAGCTCGGCTACGTCGAGTTGCGCAAGGGTGCCGCCCGCAAGTCGCCGCGCACGTGCGCGCTGACCGAGGCGGGCCGGTTGCGGCAGCGGGCCTGGATCCTCGACGTGCCGGACGAGCTCAGCGGCGCGGAGATCCTCGACCGGGTGCTGCTGGCGATGGCGGCGACCGACCGGCCGACGTTCGAGGCGGTCGTCGAGCAGTGCCTGACCGCGCTGGACGCCCAGCTGCCCCGCCGACGGCACCGGGCGGTGGTCTCGGCGCCGTACGCGCTCGCCGAATATGAGGACGTGGTCGCCGCGTCCACCCGGAAATGGCTGCGTGAGCTGGTCGGACGCCGCCGGGAACGGGACGCGGCCTGACCCTTGGCGCCTCAGGTGCGGGCCGGGAACGCCGATGGCTGAGTGTGGCAGTACAGACCTATGAACGCACCGCGATCGTCAGGCACAAGGCGCCGCCCCGGCGCCGGGCGCAGCATGCCGCGCCACCGTCCCGGCTCGCCGTCGGGCTGGCCACCGGTGTCGCGATCGTGGCCGCGTTCGGTTCGGTGGCCTGCGGATATCTGACCATCGGCAGCGGCGTCAGCCGGGCAGCCGGACCGGCCCCCGCGCTGCTGGCCGCCGAACGCGCGTGCCAGGAGGCGGTTCGCGCCGCGTTCGCCCCGGACAGCGCGCAGCCGGACTTCTTCCAGGCGTCGATGGATGACGTGAACGTGTGGGACTCTCATCCAGCGGGCGCCGCCGTGGTGGTCAGCGGTGACGTGGAGTGGACGCTTACCGCCGGGGTGTTCGGCCCGCACCTGCAGACGAACCGCTACACCTGCACGGCCAAGACCCAGGACGGCCGCATCGTCACGTCGGTGACGTGACTTCGTTGATCTCGATGAGGTGACCGTCGGGGTCGCGGACGAAGGCGCGTACCTCGCCGCCCCAGGCCGGCGCGGCCGGGGTGGTGAGCAGGGCGATGCCCGCGGCCACCAGGTCGGCGCACGCCCGGCGGCAGTCCTCGACCTGCAGGACCAGGGCGGCGGTGACGGTGGGGGAGGTGCCCTCCGGAGCCCGCAGCGCGAGATCGGGGCGGTCCGGCGGCGGGTCGCCCGGGGACGCGAGATGCAAGACCTTTGCACCTGCGGTGAGCTTGGCGTACGTGGGCCACTGGATCGCGGGGTGGAACCCCAGGCGGCGGTAGAAGTCGACGCTGGTCGCGACGTCGCGCACCACGATCAGCGGCGCGAAATCCGAGATCTGCACGGGTGCGCTTCC
>NZ_BOMS01000138.1 GCF_016862315.1 Actinoplanes palleronii
CAGCAACATCGCCGCGGGCGACCGCGAGGCAGCGCCTTGCGGCGCGATGTCACCGCGGCGCTGACTGCAGAGCGGCAGCGGCCGTCCGTGCCGCCTCGGCTGGATGCGAGGCGGCATCGGTCTCGGGTGGGCTACTCGCCGGAGTTTCGTGCGCGAGAGCCGCCCTGAGTGCGCGTCGGGACGGTGGGGTCATCGTCGGTGGCGGGGGTGGGGAGCACCTGGGTGCGTTCCGCTTCGGGCAGCGGGACGATCTGGGTGCGTTCACCGTCGCCGGCGTTGTCGATCACCACGGTCTGCTGCGGGCCGGGTGACCTGATCGCGGTCGTCTCGCCGTCCTCCGAGCCGCTGGTGATCACTGTGGTCGTCTCGTCCTCAGCAACGCCGGACGAACCGCCACCCGGCGCCCCGCCCACCCCGCCGGACTCGGCGCTGCCCGCACCGACAACGGGCACCGTTTCCTCTTCCGCGCCGGTCTCCGCCGCCGCCTCGCCCGACCCCGCGCTCACGCCCGGCTCACTCTCCCTCGCAGCGGAAGAAGCAGACCCCCGCCGGTCGTCGGCCGCGCCACCCGAATCAGGCGACTCCGACGTGCCCGCCGGTCCCGGCTGACCAGACCCGTCAGCCGACTCCCCCTGCCCAGCAGAGCCGGCACCATCCCGCACCTCAGCCGTGCCAGCCACATCCCGCGTCCCGGAATCGCCCGCCAGATCATGCAGATCGGATGCCTTCCGCAGATCATGCGCGCCCGCCGAACCCTGCGGATCATGCGCGCCCACGGAACCGCGCAGATCATCTGCGCCCGCCACCTCGCGCGCGCCAGCCGACGAGTCGTGCAGATCAAGCGTGCCCGTCGCATCTTGCGCGCCAGCCGTCGCATCATGCAGATCGAGCGTGCCCGTCGCGTCCTGCGCGCCAGCCGTCGCATCATGCAGATCGAGCGTGCCCGTCGCGTCCTGCGCGCCGGCCGGGGACGTCGCGGAGGACGGGGACTGCTGATCCTGGCCGGCCGGGCGCACCCCCGGAGTCAGCACCGTCGGATCGGAGATCAGCGGGTGACGGCCCGGGTCGGTCGGCTCGTCGTCGTGGCCGAACGGATGGCCGAAACCAGGGATGAAGTGGAGGCTGTCCTCCTCGCCGGGGATCGCCAGCACCTGGGTCTCGTCCTCCGGCTGGGCCCAGCGTCGCTCCCGCTCGGTCCGCGGGGTCGCGGCGGCGCGGGACTCCCGCCGGTCGATCTCGGCGCGACGCGCCTCGGCGGACCGTTGCGCCTCGGCCTGTCGCTGCTCCTCGGCGCGCTGCGTCTCGAGACGTCGCTGTTCGTCGGCACGGCGGGACTCCTCCGCGCGGCGCGCCTCCTCAACGCGACGGGCCTCCGCGGCCAACCGAGCCTCCTCCGCCCGGCGCACCTCCTCCGCCTTGCGGGCCTCCTCGGCGAGAGCCAGACGGGCCACCTCGGCCACCCGGGCCTCTTCCGCGCGACGAGCCTCCGCAGCCAGCCGGGCCTCTTCCGCACGCCGGGCTTCCTCGGCGAGCCGGGCCTCCTCCGCCTTGCGGGCCTCCGCGGCCAACCGAGCCTCCTCCGCGCGGCGCGCCTCCTCCGCCTTGCGGGCCTCCTCGGCGAGAGCCAGACGGGCCTCCTCGGCGCGGCGTTCCTCCTCGGCGCGGGCCTCGGCCTGGCGGGCGCGCTCCTCGGCATACGCCCGGGCCTGCTCGCGGATCGCCACCGACTCCACGGCGGCCCGGTCCAGCCAGCCCTCCCAGCGGCCCTGCATCGGCCGGATGAGGCCGCCGCCGACACCCACGATGATCACGCCGGCGACGGTGGCCAGCACCGTGATCAGCAGAGCCCGGGTGACAGTGGTGGCGATGCCGACCTGGTCCAGGCCGGCGATCACGCCGAGCGCGACGATCACCGTGGCGACCGCCTTGGCGAGCACCCGCGCGTAGCCGAGATCGCCGAGCACGGTCCGGATCAGGTCGTGCGCGGCACCGGCCATCGCGACCGCGACCACCACGATCAGGATCGCCACGAAGACCTGAGGCAGCCAGGCGATCAGGGAGTTGAGCAGGGTGCTCACCTGGTTCGGCCCCCACAGGCCGAAGGCGAACTGCACGGCGATCAGCAGGACCGCCCAGTAGGCCAGGCGGGCGCAGAGCTTGACCGGGTCGGCGCCACGCAGCAGGCGGCCGGCCGGGCCACTGCCGACGGCCCGGTCCAGGCCGACGCGGTGCAGGGCTTTCGCCGTCACCGTACGGGCGAGGCGGGCCAGCAGCCAGCCGACCAGCAGGACGGCGACGAACGCCAGCGCCACTGGCAGGTACAGCACCAGGGACCGCCACATGTCACTCACACCACGGCTCAACCCGTCGCCGGTCATCCGGCCTCCCTCGCTCCGCCCGGCCGCTCTCGCGACGCCTCTCCCGAACCTTAGGTCCCGGGTCTACCACCCGCCCCCGACAAGACGAGCGCCCGGCGGACGACAACCGACGGCAAAAGGCGACCGTTCAAGATCATGAGCGGGATCCGGGAAATCCGAGCTGCCGGAAACGAGCGACGAATCCGGAGAAGGCGACGAATCCGAAGGTCCGGAAGCCACGAATGGCGCAGCCGGGCCCACCACCGGCCGCTGCCCCGGGCCGGCCGGGCCCGCACCCGGAACCCGTACCGGAAGCCCGGCATCCTCATCCGGCCGTTCGATCACGGCCGCGGTCACAAATGATCAAGAAACACGCAGGCCCCAGTGGTTGGTCACCCAGGGTGACGGCCTGCGGGGAATCAGTCCGGCACACCGTCAAGAATCGGACGGTCGGCCGGTGCGACATCGTCCAAACGGCCCACCCGGGATAGGCTTTCCGCATGGTCGGCTCGGGAGCGGCACACCCGCCAGCGATCTCCACGCTGCCCGTGCAATCCGCGGCAGCCGGGGGATGCGCTGCTCTGGTGCACGCCCTCGACTGGTCGAGCACCCCGCTGGGGCCCATCGATCGCTGGGATCCCGCGGTGCGCGCCGCCGTCGATCTCCTGCTCGAGTCCCCGGTGTCGATGATGCTGGTGCACGGCGACGACTTCCGGGTGATCTACAACGACGCCTACGCGGTGGTGCTCGGCGACCTGCACCCGGCCGCGCTGGGCCGGCCCGCCGCGACGGCGTTCGGCGAGGCGTGGGACCAGCCCGGGATGGGCGACGTGATCGCCCGGGTGTTCCGCACCGGCCAGCCCGTGCTGGAGCCGGAGAGCCAGGTGTCGCTGCGTCCGGGCGGCTCGGACCCGGCGTTCTACACCCGGGGTCACTCGGTGGTGCGCGACTCACGCGGCACGATCACCGGGGTGCTGACCGTGGCCGCCGAGACCACCCAGGTGATCCACCGGCTGCAGAGCCTCGGCGAGCTGACCGCCCGGCTGGCCGGCGCGCTCACCATCGACGACGTCACCCGGGTGGTCCTGGGCTACGCGATGGCCTCCTTCGACCTCGACCACTGCGCGCTGGCCGTCGACGACGGCCAGTCGTACCGGTTCGTCCGCCGGATCCGCGGCGAGATGCTGGACGAGGCCGACGAGCGCCTGCCGCCGGTCTGGCGCCGGGTCAACCCGGGGCCGGACGCGCCGCTGGCGGTGGCCGCGGAGACCGGGCGGGCGAGTTTCGTCGCCGACGGTGAGCCGCTGCGCGCCGTCGCACAGGACCGGCACGAGCGGCACGTCCGCTCACTGGCCGCTCTTCCGCTGCGCACCCCTTCGGTACGCGGCGCCTTGACCATGGGCTTCCGCCGCGCGCACGCCTGGCTCCCGGCCGAGCGGGCCCTGCTGCGCGCCGCCGCCGAGCTGGTCGCGCAGGCGGCCGAGCGGGCCCGCCGGTTCGAGGCCCAGCACGGCACCGCCCAGCTGCTGCAGCGCAGCATGCTCCCGGAGCACCTGCCCGAGCTGGACACGTTCCGCATCGCCGCGCGCTACGACGTGGGTGTCGACGGCAACGCGGCGGGTGGCGACTTCTACGACGCGTTCCGGCTCGCCGACGGCCGGCTGGCGATGGTCCTCGGCGACGTGGCCGGGCACGACGTGCGCGCCGCCGCGGTGATGGGCCAGGTCCGGGCGGCGTTGCGAGCCCTCGCGCTGACCGATCCGGCCCCGCCGAGCGTGCTGGCCGGGCTGGACCGGCTGGTCACCTCGCTGGGCGCCGAGTCCCGGAACGAGGAGATCTTCGTGACCGTGGTCTACGGCGTGCTGGACCCGACCGACGGCTCGATCACCCTGTCCAGCGCCGGCCATCCGCCGCCGGTGCTGCGCCGCGCCGGGCGGGGCGGCGAGCGGGCCACCGCCGAGCTGGTGAAGGTGCCGCCGGGTGCGCCGCTGGGGCTGGGCGGCCGCTGGCAGACCGGCGCGCTGACCCTGGAGCCGGGCGACACCATCCTGATGTACAGCGACGGCGTGGTGGAGCGCCGCGACCGCCCGCTGAACGCCGGACTGGACGCCCTGGTGGCGGCCGCCGCCGGTTCGGCGAGCGGCGATCCGCGGAACATGTGCTCGCTGGCCACCGCCGCGGTCGAGGGCACCACCGACGACGACGTGGCGGTGCTCGCGGTCGAGCACGCCCTGGCGATGAGCCGGTCGGCGACCATGCAGGTGGCGGCGGAGCCGACCGGGCCGAGCCGGGTCCGGCAGTGGATGACCACCCGGCTGCGCGAGTGGCAGGTGCCCGAGCCGGTGATCGGCGCGGCGATCCTGTGCACCAGCGAGCTGACCACGAACGCGCTGCTGCACGCCGGCACCCCGGCACAGGTGCACATCGACCTGAATGCGGAGCGCCTGCTGGTCTCGGTGGCCGACACCGGCACCCGGGGCAGTGTGATCCGGGCCCGGGCCGACGCGATGGCCAGCCGCGGCCGTGGCCTGGGCCTGATCGAAGAGCTCAGCGACTCGTGGGGCACCGACCCGACAGTGCGTGGTTCCACTGTCTGGTTCGAGATGCTACTCAACAGACAGTAACAACGCGCACTCTCGATGCGAACCTTCCGTGCCGCCAATATGAACGATCTTCCACATCTGAGGCATTCTCGCGACCGGTATCACCTGGATCACTTGGCCGCTCACTCTAAGTAGTTTAATACTGCTCTAAACCGGACAATGAACCGTACGGTGGTGACGAAGCGTTATCAGTGCCGTAGAGTGCTCAGATAACTGGGGACGTCCATCATGGAGCGGCACATGCGGATCAGAGGCTATGCACCACTGACACCCAACTGGGTGGAACTGGCGAGTGCGGACCCTGCGCGAGCGGCGCAGTTCTACGGAGAGTTGTTCGGCTGGGAGTCAGCCGGTGATCGTTTCAAGCTGAACGGGCGCGCCGTGGCGGGGCTGACCCGCAGCGGGGCGGACCGTCCGGACGGGTGGCTGACGCATCTCAGCACGCCCGACCTCGAGGACACCCTGGAGCAGGTGGCCCTGGCCGGCGGCACCTGCGTGAGCCACCCGGCCGACGCACACGGCGGGCGCCGGGCGATCGTGGCCGACCCGGCCGGTGCGCTGATCGGGCTCTGGGAGCCGACCGACTTTGCGGGGGCGCAAGCGGGCGGCGAACCGGGCACGATGTCCTGGCCGGAACTGATCACTGACGACCCGCACCAGGCGGCGCGGTTCTACGGGTCGGCGTTCGGCTGGCTGCTGCGTCACGACTTCGGTGTCGGCGAGTGGCTCAACCAGGCACACGACGCCATCGCGGGCCTGACCTCGGGCTACCGTGGCGCCTGGTGGCGTGCGGCGTTCCAGGTCGAGGACATCTCCGCGGCGGTGGACCACTGCGAGCGTCTCGGCGGCGCACTCCTGGCCGAGCCCACCGAGGACGGCCTGACCGAGTTCGCCGTGCTGCGGGACCCGTTCGGCGCCCGGTTCACGGTGGCCGCTCCGGTGCATCACCCGGTCGAGCTGACCGTCTCGCTGAGCTCGATGGTGGCGCTGCCCGCCTTCGAGTGACCGATCAGGCACACAGCTCCACCTGTGCGGAAAGGCCGACCCCTCGGGGCCGGCCTTTCGCCTGTCCCGGGTCAGCCGGCCCGCTGGTAGGTCGGGCCGGGCCGGGCAACGTCTCCGGGCACTGTCCCATCGTCTCGAACGGTGCCGGACCACTCCAGCCCGGCGGTGCTCCGCGGTCCGGGCGGACCGCCTGCCGTGCGTTGTCCACCACGGAACCCTGCCCAGGTCGTACCATATCTTTGTTCTTAAGATTTTAAGGAGTAAGGTTCGAGCCATGGCCGAACCGCTCAGTGGGACCCAGTTGAAGCACTGGCAGACGTATGTCGAGAGCTCGTGGGCGCTGCACACCCGGCTCGAGGACGAGCTGCGGGCGGCGACCGGCCTGAGCATGAACGACTACCACGTCCTGGTCGCGCTCACCGAGGCGCCGGACCGCCGGATCCGGATGGGTGAGCTGGCCAACCGGCTGGTGCTCTCGCCGAGCCGGATCACCTACCAGATCACCTCGATGGTCAAACGCGGACTCGTGGAGAAGCAGAGTTGTGCCGACGACGGGCGCGGCCAGGAGGCCCTGATCACCGAGCGGGGTCTGGCGGCGCTGCGCGACGCCGCTCCGGCCCACCTGGAGACCGTCCGGCGCAGCTTCATCGACCACCTGGACGACGAGGAGCTGGCCGCGATCGGCCGAGCCTTCGCCAAAATCCGCAAGGCCTGAGGCCGGCGCCTCCGCAAGATCCGCGAGGCTGGCGGCCCGCGCCGCAATCTTCTTCAGTTTTTAAGCTAAACCCTGGTATTTCAGTTTTGAAAGAGCTACGCTGACCTCACCGAAGTCTGGAGGGCTCGAAATGCCTGCTATCACCGTCGACGACGTCCTGGTCCTGCCCCGTCTGCCGAAGCTCGACCCGGTCACGACCGACTACCGCCCGATCCGCCGGCTGACCACCGCGCCGAAGGGCTTCGAGGGCGAGGGTTTCCCGGTCCGCCGCGCGTTCGCCGGGGTGCCGGTCAGCGAGCTCGACCCGTTCATCCACCTGGACCAGATGGGCGAGATCGACTACGCGCCGGGCGAGCCGAAGGGCACGCCGTGGCACCCGCACCGCGGTTTCGAGACCGTCACCTACATGATCGACGGCATCATGGACCACCAGGACTCGCTGGGTGGCGGCGGCTCGATCACCAACAGCGACACCCAGTGGATGACCGCCGGCGCCGGCATCCTGCACATCGAGGCCCCGCCGGAGCATCTGGTGACCAGCGGCGGCCTGTTCCACGGCCTGCAGCTCTGGGTCAACCTGCCGCGCGCGGCCAAGATGATCGACCCGAAGTACCAGGACATCCGCGGCAAACAGTCCGCGCTGCTGACCACTCCGGACGGCGGCGCACTGATCCGGGTGATCGCCGGCGAGATCGCCGGGCAGTCCGGCCCGGGCTCCACGTTCACCCCGATCAACCTGGCGCACGTCACCATGCAGCCCGGCTCCCGGCTCGACCTGCCGTGGCAGACCGACTACAACGCGCTGGTCTACGCGCTCTCCGGCGACGGCTTCGTCGGCCCCGACCTGCGACCGATCACTCTCGGACAGCTGGCCACCTACGGCCCCGGCGACGCGATCCGCGTCGAGGCGAAGACCGAGCTGGACCTCTTCATCATGGGCGGCCGCCCGATCCGCGAGCCGGTCGCGCAGTACGGACCGTTCGTGATGAACACGCAGGCCGAGCTCAAGCAGGCTTTCGAAGATTTCCAGAAGGGGCGGTTGGGCACCATCCCGGCAGTCCGTCTGCCGCACACCGACTAATTCTTTCGGTACGACCTGGGCAGAGTCCCGGGTTGGAGCACCGCGAGGCAGGCGGTCCGTCCCGGCCCCGGCGCGCCGGCCGGGATGTGGCGGTCCGCTAGCGTCGGACCGTGCTGATCCGCCCGGGCTCCCCCGCCGACGCCGCCGAAATCGTCCGCCTCCGCGCCGTGCTGCTGCACACCTTCGACGACCCGGGCTGGAACGACGACTGGCGCGCCCCGACCCGGACATGCGGCGCCGCGGATTCTCCCGGGGATGTACGACCGCCCTGCTCGGCTGGTTCCGGGAGCGCGGGGTGCGCGCCGTCGACCTGCGCGCCTCACCCGACGGCGAGGCGCTCTACGAGTCCCTCGGCTTCCGGCGCACCCAGCAGCCGGGCATGCGCCTGAAGCTCAGCTGACCCGGGTCTCCAGCGAGCGCACCAGCTCGGCGCGCAGCCGCTCGACGTCCACCTCGCGCTCCGTCAGGATCAGCATCGCCAGGCCCTCGCCCTCGCGGATCATCCCGAGCATCAGGTGCTCCGGCGCGATGAACTTGTGGCCCAGCCGGAGCGCCTCGCGCAGTGCCAGCTCCAGCACCTTCTTGTTCCGCCGGGAGAACGGCAGGTGCCCGGAGGAGGCGTAGAACTTCCCGAAGATCCCCCGCTTCTTCGGTGCGGGCCGGGGCAGGTTCAGCGCGCCGGCCCCGAAGTTCTCCTCGATCGCGGCCCGGACCGCCGCCAGGTCGATACCGATCGCTCGGAGCGCGGCAGCGTCCTCGGCGTCCCGGTCGGCCACGGCGGCCGCCTCGTCACCGCGGTCGCCGGTGTGCGCGACGACGGCGTCCCGGACGCCGGCCCGGTCGACGCCTGCCGCCCGCAGCACGTCGGCCGCGCCACTCTCGGCGGTGAGCAGCGCGAGCAGCACGTGCTCGGTTCCGATCACCGGATGGCCCAGGTCACGTGCCTGCACCTGGGCGTCGATCACCACTGCGCGCGCGCTCTGGGTGAATCGTTCGAACATCTCAGCCCTCCCGCGGGTCGTTCATCGGCATCAGGTGCGCGTGCTTCTTGTGTACGCCCTGGCGGGTCACGTCGAGCGCGTCGGCGATCTCCTGCCAGGACCAGCCCTTGCGTCGGGCATTGGCCACCTGCAGGTGCTCCAAGCCCTCCAGCAGGCGGCGCAGCGCCACCACCGCACGGAGCCCGACCCGGGGGTCGGCGCTGCCCGCGGCGGCGGCGAGGTCGGTAGCCTCGGTCATGAGTGTCAACCTACGTTGACAGCGCGCCGGTGTCAACCACGGTTGACGGGCCGTCCGGCGATCCCGCGAGGCCTAGACTTTTCGGCATGGATTGGATCAAGCGCTTCGCCGATGTCGTCGTCCGTGCCGGGATCAACGTCCAGCCCGGGCAGGGCGTGGTCCTGAACTTCGACTCCGCCCACCTGGAGATCGCCCGCGCCGTGGTCGAGGCGGCCTACGCGGCCGGCGCGTCCTGGGTCGAGCCGATCAGCAGCGACGGCCCGATGCGCCGCTCCGCGGTCGACCACGCGAGCCTCGAGGACCTGCAGGCCAGCCGTCCCTGGGCGGTGCAGCGCACCCGGGAGTGGGCCGAGCAGGGCGCCGCCTGGATCGCCCTGGTCGGTGACGCCGACCCGCACGTGCTCGACGGCGCCGACCCGCAGAAGGCCGCCGCGAAGCGGATGGAGGAGGTCCTCGCCCACCGCGACGCCGTGATGGGCAAACTGCGCTGGACCATCGTCGGCGCGCCGAACCCGGGCTGGGCCACCCAGATCTTCGGTGAACCCGACGTGGAGCGGCTCTGGAACGCCGTCGGCACCGCGATGCGCCTGGACGAGGCCGACCCGGCCCGGGCCTGGCAGGAAAGGGCCGCGACGCTCGCCGCTCGTGGGGCCGCGCTGGAGGCGCTCGAGCTGACCGAGATCCGGTACCACGGCGAGGGCACCGACCTGACCGTCGGGCTGATCCCCGGCTGCATCTGGACCGGCGGCGGGATGGTCGACGGCGCCGGTATCGCGTACATGCCGAACATCCCCACCGAGGAGGTGTTCACCAGCCCGGACCGCAACCGCGCGGACGGCGTGCTGCGGCTGACCAAGCCCCTGGTGCTGCCGGCCGGGATGGTCACCGGGCTGCGGCTGACCTTCGCCGGCGGCCGGATCACCGAGGTCTCCGCCGACCAGGGCGCCGACCTCGTCGAGGCACAGCTGGCCACCGACGAGGGCGCGCGCTACCTGGGCGAGGTGTCCCTGGTCGACCGGGACAGCCGGATCGCCAAGGCCGGGATCGTCTTCCACAACACGCTCTTCGACGAGAACGCCGGCTGTCACGTGGCGTGGGGGCAGAGCTTCCCGTTCGCGGTGCCGGGCGGGATGGCGATGAGCGGCGCCGACCGCGAGGCGCTCGGCCTGAACAGCTCCGGCGTGCACACCGACGTGGTGATCGGCGGCGACGGCATCACGGTCACCGGCACCGGCCCGAAGGGCACCATCGACATCATCCGCGCCGACGAGTGGGTGCTGTGACGCAACGCTCCTAGGACATCAGCAGGATCGCCGTGGTGCCCAGCAGCACCAACATCAACACCGCGATGAGCAGGCCGGTCTCGGCGGCCTGCGGGTTCTCGGGGACAACGGTGCTGGTCATCGGCTCGCTGCTCATGCTGGTGTTCCTCCGCTGAAGGGGACGCGACGATCGGGGGTGATCGCGTAGACGTGCGCAGGGCGCTCGGGGGGCATACGGTGAGGGCGTCGTCGACCTCAGAGGATTGCCTGTGCCAACGGAGGACTGGCTGCTCACCGCCGCCGAACGCGGCAACCCGCACACCGACATACCCACGTGGTGCGCGGGAAACACCGCCGAGCCGCTCATTCACGGAAAAACGTATTTCGCCCGGTTGATGACCGAGGTGGAGAAGCTGAAGTCCGGTGACCACCTGCTGTTCACCGACTGGCGGGGCGACCCGGACGAGCGGCTGCGCGACGACGATCCGACCACGATCGCCGAGCTGTTCGCGGCGGCCGCCCGCCGGGGCGTGATCGTCAAGGGCCTGCTGTGGCGGTCCCATCTGGACAAGCTCGCGTACAGCGAGGAGGAGAACCGCAACCTCAGCGACACGATCGCCGAGGCCGGCGGTGAGGTGCTGCTCGACCAGCGGGTCCGGCGCGGCGGCTCGCACCACCAGAAGCTGGTTGTGCTGCGGCACCCGGGCCGGCCCGAGCTGGACGTGGCGTTCGCCGGCGGCATCGACCTGTGTCACAGCCGCCGGGACGACGCGGATCACCACGGCGACCCGCAGGCGGTGCGGATGGCCAAGGCGTACGGGCCCACCCCGCCCTGGCACGACCTGCAGCTGGAGCTGCGCGGGCCGGTGGTCGGCGCGCTGGACCTGACGTTCCGGGAGCGCTGGTGCGATCCGGCGCCGCTCGATCAGCACGGCCCGATCTCCACGCTGATGGACACGCTGCGGCACGCCGACCTGCACGCCGACCGGTTGCCGGAGCAGCCGCCCGACCCGCCGGTCTGCGGCCCGATGACCGTGCAGGTGCTGCGGACCTATCCGGCGATGCGCCCGAAATACACGTTCGCCCCGCTCGGTGAGCAGACCGTGGCCCGCGGCTACACCAAGGCGATCAAGCGGGCCCGCCGGCTGATCTACCTGGAGGACCAGTACCTCTGGTCCGCCGAGGTGGCCGAGCTGTTCGCCGACGCGCTGCGGACCAACCCGGACCTGCACCTGATCGCGGTGGTGCCGCGCCACCCGGACGTGGACGGCCGGTTCGCGCTGCCGCCCAACCAGGTCGGCCGGGAACAGGCCATCAACCTGTGCAAGAACGCCGCACCCGACCGGGTGCACGTGTTCGACCTGGAGAACCACGCGGGCACCCCGATCTACGTGCACGCCAAGGTCTGCGTGATCGACGACGTGTGGTGCAGCGTGGGCAGCGACAACTTCAACCGTCGTTCGTGGACCCACGACAGCGAGCTGTCCAACGCGATCCTCGACGACACCCGCGATCCGCGCGCGCCGCAGGACCCGGCCGGGCTCGGCGACGAGGCCCGGCGGTTCCCTCGCGAACTGCGGCTCGCGCTGGCGCGCGAGCATCTGGACCGCTCGTCCGACCAGGCCGATGACCTGCTCGATCCGACTTCTTTCGTACGCACGATGACCGCGACCGCCGAGCGCCTCCGCGACTGGCGCGACGCCGGCCGCCATGGCCCTCGCCCGCCGGGCCGGTTGATCCCGCACGAGACCGAGAGCCTTCCGTGGTTCCAGCGGGTCTGGGCCACTCCGGCGTACCGCCTGATCTACGACCCGGACGGCCGCCCCTGGCGCGACCGGCGAGCCCGCCGCTGGTGACTCCGGGGTATGCCTAGGTATACCCCGGACCGGGTGGTAGCGGGATGGGCTGGGCGCCCGCGGTTCCCTACGGTGAATTCGTGTCCACCTCGAGCCTGAGCGCCGCCCTTCGCGACCGCCACTACCTGATCAGTCCCTGGCCCTGGCGATCCTCGGCCTTCCTGGCCGGCACCGCGATCGTCAGTGCGCCGCTCGCCTTCGGCCTCTGGCTGGTGCTGCTCCCGTTCCTGGTGGCCGGCCGCCAGATCTACCACGGCGAGCTGCCCGACCCGGCCGTCGTCGTCCTGACCGTGATCGCGACCGGGCTGCTGCTCGGCGGCGCGCCCCTGGTCGCGCTGCCGGTCGCCGCCCTGGAGCGGCGCCGGCTCCGGCTGGTCGACCCGCGCCCGCTGCGCACCGGCAACCGCTTGCTCGACCTCGCCGCCCGGTTCCGCGACGAGGCCACCTGGCGGGCGGTGCTCTACACGCTGCTGCTGGCCCTGCTCGCGCCGCCGATCCTGTTCGGCGCGTGCCTGGCACTGTTCGCCGAGGCGCTGATGGTGGCGAGCCCGTTCGGCCTCGGCACCTGGCAGTTCGGGACGTATGAGGTGCACGGCGGCCCGGCGAGCATCCCGCTCTGCCTGCTCGGGGTGCTGCTCGCTCCGGCCTGGCTCTACCTGGCCGGCGCGCTCGCCGCCGGGCACGCCGTGCTGCTGCGCCGGCTGCTCGGTGCCGGCGACCCGCTGCGCGACCAGCTCGGCGAGGTGGCGCAGTCCCGGGCCCGGCTGGCCGACGCGTTCGACGCCGAGCGCCGCCGGATCGAGCGCGACCTGCACGACGGCGCCCAGCACCGGCTCACCAGCCTCACCCTGCACCTCGGCATGGCCCGGCTGGACCTGCCGGACGACTCACCCGCCTCGGCGCCGCTCGGGCTGGCGCACAGCCAGGCCAAGGAGCTGATGGTGGTGCTGCGCGACCTGGTGCACGGGATCCGCCCGCAGGTGCTCACCGATCTCGGGTTGCCGGCCGCGCTGCGCGAGCTGGCCGCGAGCTCACCGGTCCCGGTCACGGTCGACGCCCGGATCGCCGCGCGGCCGCCGGAGAGCATCGAGACCACGGCGTATTTCGTGGCCGCCGAGGCGCTGACGAACGTCGCCAAGCACGCCCGCGCCACCCGGGCGGGGGTCCGGGTGACCGGCGACGGCACCCGGGTCGAGCTGGAGATCGAGGACAACGGACGAGGTGGCGCCGACCCGTCCACCGGCAGCGGCCTGACCGGCCTCGCCGACCGGGTGGCCGCCGCCGGCGGCCGCTTGTTGCTGGCCAGCCCGGTCGGCGGCCCGACGCTGCTGCGGGTCGAGCTCCCATGCCCCCGATGACCACCTCACCCGGCGCACAGCCGCCGAACAACCCGGAAGCATGCGGCCCGGGCGCGGGCAGTCCGGGCGCGGGCAGTCCGGGCGCGGGCGGGCCGGGCGCGGGCGGGCCGGGCGGTGCGCGTGTCGTTCTCGCCGAGGACGGGGTGTTGCTGCGCGAGGGGTTGATCGGGGTGCTGGGCCGGTTCGGTTTCCGGGTGGTGGACGCGGTCGGCGACGCCGAGCACCTGATGGTGTCGGTCGGCACGCACCAGCCCGACCTGGTGATCACCGACATCAAGATGCCGCCCGAGTTCCGCGACGAGGGCCTGCGAGCCGCGGTCCAGTTGCGCCGGGAGCGGCCCGGCCTGCCGGTGGTCGTGCTGAGCCAATACGTGCAGGACGAGTACGCCACCGACCTGATCGCCACCGGCGACGGCGTCGGCTACCTGCTCAAGGACCGGGTCGCCGACATCGAGGACTTCGTCGCGGCGCTGCGAACGGTGCTGGCCGGCGGCACGGTCCTCGACCCGGAGGTGGTCCGGCGGCTCCTGCACCGGCCCCGGGATCCGCTGGCCGGGCTGTCCCCGCGAGAGCGCACGGTGCTCGGCCTGATCGCCGAGGGCCGGTCGAACTCAGCGATCGCCGGCGCCCTCTTCGTCAGCGACACCGCGGTCGGCAAGCACATCGGCAACATCCTGGCCAAACTCGGTCTCCCACCGACCGACGACACCAACCGCCGAGTCCTCGCCGTCCTCACCTACCTCAACGCCCGCCCCTGACCCACCAGCCACCCCAAACAAGCGTGTGAAGTTACGGCGCGCACCGCACCAAAAGTCCCCACGGAACGACCGCGACAAGCGAGCGTGTGAAGTTGCGGCGC
>NZ_BOMS01000139.1 GCF_016862315.1 Actinoplanes palleronii
GCGGGGTGTGGCGCACCGGCATGACCCGCGGGTGGGGCTGTCAGCGGCGGGGTGGGGGCAGGGTCCAGGTTCGGGGGACCTGGATCGGGGCGGCGGGGTCGCCGTCCAGGGCCAGGCTGACCTGCCAGGCGCTCATCGGCGGGCGGCCCAGGGACCACCAGCGGTCGATCAGGGCGACGGCGTCCGCGGTGTAGCGCTCCGCCTCGGGGCCGCCGGCCAGCACCGAGCCGTCCGCCGGGATCACCGCGCCGCCGGTGCCGGTCGCGTCCAGCAGGGCCAGGTGGTTCTGTTCGCGGCCGGGCAGGCCGGCCAGGGTGGCGCGGTGGTCCCAGGCCCCAGCGGCGTACCAGAGGTCGCGGTAGACGATCGCGTCCAGCGGCGAGGCCCACCGGGGCGGGGCGGTCTCGGCCATCGCGGCGAGGATCCCGGCCGACGGCGGGTGGCTGCCGGAGTGCCGGGCGCCGAGCGGGCCGGCTGCGGCCATGAAGCCCGAGGAACAGACCACGGTGGCGGTCATCGGATCACCTGGCCGGGCGGCCAGGACCGGATGGTGACCGGCGTGCTCGACCGGCGCCATCACGAAACCACCCGGGGCGAGCTGACCGAACCAGTGCGGGGAGAACCCGGCGACGCCGACGGTCACGATGATCCGGTCGTACCGGAAATCCGGAACCCCCAGATAACCGTCGCCGGCGACGACCCGCACCCCGGCGGCGCCGGCCCGATCCAGCGCGGACCTCGCGCGGGCGGCCACGTCCTCCTGAACGTCCACACTCGTCACCTCGGCGCCGAGCGCCGCCATCAGCGCGGCGTTGTACCCGGTCCCGGCACCGATCTCGAGCACCCGCATCCCGGGCCGGACGTCCAGCGCGCCCAGCATCATCGCCATCAGCGACGGCTGGCTGGACGAGCTGATCGGCTTGTCCCCGTTCAGCTTCGTGACCAGCACGTCGTTGCGGTACACCGAGGGCAGGAAGGCCGGGTCGCCCGGCTCGACACGGCTGCCGTCCCGCCGATGGAAACCCTCCGGTACGAACAGCTCCCGGCGCACCCCGGCGAACGCGGCGGCCAGTTCCGGCGTCAGCCGCACCCCGTCCAGCCTGATCTGATCGAGAAAGTCCCGCCGAACATCCGCCATGACTGCCACGGTACGTAACCTGACCCGGCTAGCGTGTCGCCCGTGGATGACTCAGTGGTCGGCTGCACCCTGGAATTCGACGTCCTTGAGCCCTCTGAGATCGCCCTGCAGATCGCCGTGGCCGGCCCGTCGAGAGAGACGCTGCAGGTCACCGGCGCGGACGGCCCGATCGAGTCCGTTGAGGTCGACCGGCAGCACGTGGTCCGCGCCCCGGCCGGCCCGCTCACCGTGACCTATCAGGCCACGGTGCCACCGAGGACGGCGGTGCGGCCGGTCACCGACCTCGACCGGATCGTCGCTCTGCGGCCCAGCCGGTACTGTCCCTCGGACAGGCTGGGCGGTTTCGCGGCCGGCGAGTTCGGGACCGAGCCGAACGTTCCCACCATCGCCGCGTGGGTGTTCCAGCGGCTCTTCTACCAGGGTGGCAGCAGTGGTCCCAGCACCGACGCCGTCGACACCATGCTGTCCGGTGCCGGAGTCTGCCGGGACTACGCCCACCTGGTCGTCACCCTGTGCCGGGCCAGTTCGATCCCGGCCCGGGTCGCCGCGGTCTACGCACCGGGACTGTCCCCGATGGACTTCCACCTGGTCGCCGAGGCCGTGGTGGACGGGCGGTGGACGGTCTGGGACGCCACTCGGCTTGCACCGCGTCCCACCCTGATCCGGATCGCGACCGGTCGGGACGCGGCGGACACCGCGCTGGCCAGCACCCTGTCCGGCTCGGTCATCCTGAACCAGACCGAGATCTTCGCCATCGCCGGCGGCGACCTCCCCCTCGATGATCACCAGTCGCCGGTGTCCCTCGCCCACTGACGACCGCGGACCGTTAATGGTGGGCGGGGGCAGCCGGGCGCACGGAGCCGGGCACCGGTGACGGCGCCGGGCCCACGGCCGCGACCGCCGCGGTCAGGCGTTCCGGCACGTCACCCGCGTGATAGGGCCACTCCGACTGTTCGATGTGGGCGAGGAACCCGGCATAGGTGACGGCGCCCAGCAACCCGGCCACCGGGCGCAGCAGTTCCACCGCGCGTTCCGGTTCGCAGCCCGGCGCGGTCTCCCGCCAGCGCTGCGCCCACGCCGCGACCAGCGGTTCCGGATTGTCCAGGCCGTCGGTGAGCCGCAGCAGGTCGAAGGCCGGGTGACCGACTCCGGAGTCGCCCCAGTCGATGATCACCAGGCCGGCCTCGCCGTCGGTGCGCACGTTGCCCGGGTGCAGGTCGCCGTGCAGCAGCGTGTCCGGCAGCCCGCAGGCGGCGACCGCGGCCAGCCGCTCCGGCAGCCCGTCGATCAGATCCGCCAGCCCGGGGATGTCATCCCGATACGGCGCGGCCACCCGGGCGAACCGGGCCGCGTCCAGACCGTGGGTCGGGAGCGCGGCGTCGGCCGGCACGGCGTCGTCCGGCACGGCGTCGGCCGGGAAGCGGCCGACCGGGGAGGTGGTGTGGGTCAGGCGGCGATCCGGGACGCCGGCCGTGAGCAGGCGGTCGGTCCGGGTGGCGTAGTGGGCCTGGACCGGGTGGAACATCTCGGCGATCTCGGCGCACAGCCGGGGACCCGCGCCATAGCGGTCGTCACCGGGCACGTGGGCGAGCAGCATCCGCCCGGCCTGGCCGGCGGCCAGCAGGTACGGGACGAGCTCCGGGGCGACCTCGGCGACCAGGCCGAGCACCGCGGGCTCGTGGGCGAAGAATCCCGGCACCTGTTTGAGCCAGGCCACCGGCCCGCCGTCCGGGCCGTCGAGCCGCCAGATCGCGGACAGGTTCCAGGTCCGCTGCTGACGAGCGGTCGCGCCGGGGAAACCCAGCCGGTCCAGCGCGCCGGCCGCCCAGGCCAGGGACGCGGACGGCCCGCCCGGCTCGGCCCACGGCGCGCGCCGGGCGTGCGGGACCAGGTCGGCGCCGAGCGGGGTCAGCCCGGCCGGCCGGTCCGGGGTCTCGGCGAGGTACGTGACGTGCCCGCCGGGCGGCGCCTCCCGGTCGGCGTGCAGCAACCGCAGCACGGTGACCTCGACCCCGGCCCCGGCGACCACCTCGGCGACCTCCTGCCACCAGGGGCCGAGAACGGTGAACGGCGGTAGCGCGCCGAGCAGGTCACCGGCAGGATCGACCAGCACCAGGGTCACGGTTCGAGGCATGACCTCATTCTCGCCCACAGGTGATCCTGATCGGCCCGCCCGTGCAGACGCAGCCGGGCCATTCCCCCGTCGGGGAAGATGTCCAGCCGCGCGTGGGTGACCGCAGGGCCCTTGACCAGCGGGAACCGGTGCGGAGTGTCCGGGCGCAACGCTGTCCGGGGCAGCAGCTCGACCTGGTCGCCGTCGGCGGTGAGACCGGTCAGCGCGGCCCAGCCGGGGGCGTTGCCCTTGAAGTGGCTGGTGTCCAGGTCGGCGAAACGCAACCTGGCCGGGGCGGCGAGCTGCACCAGCACCCAGTCGTTGGCGTCGTCGCGGCGGCGGGAGGTCTCCCAGCCGTCGCCCATGTTCTGCGCCAGGCCGGGCATCAGCATCCGCTGCGGGTGGCCGTAGAAGACGTTGCTGCAGTCGACGACGCGACCGCCGTACTCCGCGGCGGCCACGTCGAAGATCTTCGGCAGCAGCGCGGGGTCGGGGACCACCTCGCCGTGCACGCGCAGCCGGGCCACCCCGCCGTCCGGGTAGATGGTGAGCCGCACGTGGGTGTAACGCCGGCCGTCGGTGACCCCGAAAAGGTTTCTCGAGTCCCCTTTGAGCTCGGCACGCGGCAGGATCTCGGTCCACTCGGCCTCGGCGAGCTCGGCCGGGCCCGGATAGCCGGGCAGGGCGACCGCGTCGACCGACGCGTACGGCGGGAAGTTCCCGGTGAAGAACGCGGTGTCCACGTCCACCCCGTGGATCACGCCGGGCGCGCCCAGCCGGACGATCGCGAAGTCGTGCCCGGGGCTGCGGCGGCGGCGGGTCTCCCAGCCGTCGTACACCTGGCCCTTGTGGTCGAAGGTCTTCGGCGCGTGCCCGGGCGCGGACGGGAGCACGAGGTGGTCGGCGGTGGCGAAGAACTCGTCGTTGGCGTGCACGACACCACCACCGAAGGCCCGCGACGCGAGGTCGGGCAGTGCGGTGAAGTCCTCCATCAGTTCTCCCTCGTCAGGAATCGTCCGGCCTTCTCGGCGCCGGTCACCGGCGAGCCGCGCAGCCACGTGGTGCGGACCACGCCGCGCAGGGTCTTCCCGGCATACGGCGTCACCGGGTTCTTGTGGTGCAGCGCGTGCGCGTCGACCACGAACTCCGCATCCGGGTCGAACGCCACCAGGTCGGCGTCCGCACCGACCGCGATCCGGCCCTTGCCGGCCAGCCCGGCCAGGTCGGCCGGACGGCTCGCCATCCAGCTCACCACATCGGCGAGCGAAAACCCACGCGCTTGCGCGGAGGTCCAGATCACCGGCAGGCCGAGCTGCACCGACGCGATGCCACCCCAGGCGGCCGCGAAGTCGCCGGTGTCCTGACGTTTCAGTTCCGGGGTGCACGGCGAGTGGTCGCTGACCACGCAGGTGATCAGGCCGTCGGCCAGCGCGGCCCAGAGCAGGTCGGCGTTCGCGGCGTCCCGGATCGGCGGGCAGCACTTGAACTCGGTGGCGCCGTCCGGGATCAGGCCGGCGTCCAGCGTGAGGTAGTGCGGGCAGGTCTCGGCGGTGACCCGCACCCCCTCCGCCTTCGCCTTCGCGATCAGCGGGAGCGCGGACGCGGACGACAGGTGCAGGATGTGGACCCGCCGGCCGGCGGCCCGGGCCACCTCGATCGCGGTGGCGACCGCGGCGTGCTCGGCGTCGGCCGGGCGTGAGGAGAGGAAGTCCGCGTACGTCGCGGAGCTGGCCGCGTCGTGCAGGTGATCCGGGTCCTCGGCGTGCACCACGAACAGCGCGTCGACGGCCCGCATCGCCGCGCCGAGCTGGGCGGCGTCGACCGGCGGGAACTCCGGGACACCGGAGTCGGCGAGGAACGACTTGAAGCCGAACACCCCGGCGGCGTGCAGCGCGGGCAGGTCGGCCGCGTTGCCGGGGATGGCGCCGCCCCAGAAGCCGACGTCGACGTGGCACTGGCCGGTGGCGGCGGCCTGTTTGACCCGCAGCGCCGCGGCGTCGACCGTGGGCGGCAGGCTGTTGAGCGGCATGTCGATGATGGTGGTGACCCCGCCGGCCGCGGCGGCGCGCGTCGCGCTGGCGAAGCCCTCCCACTCGGTGCGGCCGGGCTCGTTGACATGCACGTGAGTGTCCACCAGCCCGGGTAGCAGCACGGTGTCAGCGAGATCGACGTCGTTGACCGCCGGCAGCTCCGCGTCGTACGGATGAATCGCGACGATCGTGCCGCCCACGACCGCAACCGACGCTGCCACCTGGCCCTCGGGCGTGATCGCCCGCCGGGATCGCACCACAAGATCGAACATGGATCGACCCTAACCGCGCTTTGTTACGCGGGATGCCCTTCCAGGCGGAAGCACATTTCGACGCCGTCACGTACCCTTCGGCCATGGCACGACGGTGGCGACTCGCTGTGATCTGTGTGGCCTGTGGTGTGGCCGTCAGCGGCCTCGAACTGGCCCGGGGCCGCACCGGCACGGCCGTGGCCATGCTGGTGTTCTTCCTGGTCATGGCGCTGGTGGCGTCGCCACTGATCTTCCCCGGCGCCACCGCCGCGCCGGACGGCGCGCCGGTGGTCTACTGGCGTCCCGGCTGCCCGTTCTGCCTGCGGCTGCGCGCCCAGCTGGGAGCGGACGGCGCCCGCCTGACCTGGGTGGACATCTGGCAGGACCCGGCGGGGGCGGCCGTGGTCCGCGGCATCACCGGCGGCGACGAGACCGTGCCGACCGTGGTGATCGGCGGCGAGGGCTTCGTCAACCCCGATCCGCGCTGGCTGCGCGAGCGCCTCCGGACCGCCTGACCGGTACGGCCCGCAGCCGGCCACCCCGGCCGGGCCGGGTGGGCGGATCCGGCACTTCGTCGAGGTGCAGGCTCCGGATGACCGCGGGCGGCGCGACGGTCGCCGCGTCCGGGCACGGGTACCAGGCGCACCCGCAGGAGCATCGTCTCGTCCACGGCTTGTACCAGGCGCGTACCGGTTCGTGTCGCACGTTCGCCTCCCGGCGTTCGGGCTGATGTCCTGTGGTACGTATCCGGCGCGCCACGGTTCGAGGTCATCGGCAATTCGACGGACGCTAATGTTTCACGGTATGAACGGAGCAGACCCACCACGCCGGGTGACCGGGCTGACCGTGCTCACCGTCGTCGTGATCGGACTCGCGCTGGCCGCGGTGGCCCTGGTCGTCCTGCTCGTCGTCAGTCCCGCCTCCGGGGTCAGCCTGGTCCCGGGCTGGCTCACTGCCGCCGGCGCGTCCACCACGGTGATCACCGGTGGTCTGGTCGCCGCGGCGCTGGCCGGCCTAGCGGTGATCAACAGCCGCCGCGGCCGGCGGTCCGGCCTGCTGGTCCTGCTGGCGATCACGACCGTGCTGGTGACCGCCGCGACGCACCGCATCACCGACGACCACGGTGACCGCGGTGACCGCGAGCCGGCGACGGAGAACACCTGCGTGGTCTACAGCGGCGGGAGCCAGAGCTGCCCCGGTGGCTGATCCCGATCAGACGAGAGCGGTGAGCTGTTCCCGGGGGAAACCCGCGTCGGTCAACGCACCGCAGTCCAACCCGCGCAGCAGATACCCGGCCAGCGCCCGCGCGGTCGCCGGCTCGTCCATGATCCCGCTGTCCTGCCGGTCCAGGTACCGGTGCAGGCGGGTGATCGCCGCGTCCCGGCCGTCCCGGAAGAACGCGTAGGTCGCCGCGTACCGGCTCGGCAGCTGCGCCGGGTGCAGGTCCCAGCCCTGGTAGTAGCCGCGTTCCAGGGAACGGCGGACCAGCCGGTGGTGCAGCTGCCACGCGGCGTGCACGTCGTCGCGGCCGCCGACCGGCAGGATGTTCGTCGACCCGTCGGAGAGCCGCACCCCGGTCTGCGCCGCGGCCGCCTGCATCACCGCCTTGGCATAATCGGCCACCGGATGTTCCATCGACTGGTAGGCCGCGGCCACTCCGGCCGCCGCGCTGTAGTCGTAGGTGCCGTAGTGCAGGCCGGTGCAGCGCCCGTCGGCCGCGGTGATCAGCCGGGCCACCGTGGCCGTGCCGTCCGCGGCGAGGACCGCCGAGGGCAGTTCGACCTGGATCTCGAAGGTGAGCGCGCCGGTGCTCAGGCCGTACGAAAGCTCGAGTTTTTCGCAGAGCGCGACCATCGTCGCGACCTGGTCCGTACCGCTGACCTTGGGCAGGGTGATGGTGAAGGTGTCCTGGTAGGAGTCCAGGAAAAGATCGAGGGTGCGCAGCGCGCGGTGCCGGGTCGCGGCCTCCAGCGACTTGATCCGCAGGCCGAGGAACGGCGGGCGCGGTCCGTCGGCCAGGGTCGCCGCCGCCTTGCGGACCGCGGCGTCTTCCTGATCATCATCTCGTACGCCGTAACCGTCCTCGAAGTCCACCCGCAGGTCCTCGATCGGCTCCCGTGCCAACTTGGCGCGCACCGCGCCGTCCGGCCACGGGAAATCGTGCTGATCCATCGCGGTCAGCGCGATCGTGCCCCAGTCGCGGAACCCGTCGAGCTTGTCGGCGGGCACGTAGACGGTGTGCACGGGTTGCCGCCCGGCGCGCTCCCCCGGGTACCGGGCCCGGAGGAACGCGTCGTGGGCAGCAAGGCGCCCGTCGATCTCGGCATAGTCATGATCGGACAGGCGCATGTGACGATTTTCCTCAGTCGATGGCGTCGTAGGCGGCGCTGGTCAGGAAGTCGGCGAAGTCGTCGGCCAGGGCGACCCGCTCGAACAGCTTGCGGGCGTCCTCGAAGCGGCCCTCGCCGCCGGCCGCCTCTTTGATCTTGACGAGTTCCTCGTCCTCGATCCGGGCCACCAACTCGGCGGTGATCGGGGTGCCGTCCGGCAGCTTGACGCCGTTGTGGATCCACTGCCAGATCTGCGAGCGGGAGATCTCCGCGGTGGCGGCGTCCTCCATCAGGTTGTGGATCGCGACCGCGCCGTTGCCGCGCAGCCAGGCTTCCAGGTACTGCAGGGCCACGTTGACGTTGTTGCGCAGCCCGGCCTCGGTGACCTGCGCGTCGAGCGAGGCGACGTCGAGCAGGTCACGGGCGTCGACCGAGACGTCCGGGCGCAGCTTGCCGAGCTGGTTCGGCTTGTCGCCGAGCACCCGGTCGAAGATCGCCTGGCAGACCGGGACCAGGTCGGGGTGCGCCACCCAGGAACCGTCGAAGCCGTCGCCGGCCTCGCGCTCCTTGTCCTCGTTGACCTTCGCGAGGGCCACCTCGTTGACCTTCGGGTCGCGGCGGCTCGGGATGAACGCGGCCATCCCGCCCATCGCGAACGCGCCGCGCTTGTGGCAGGTGGCCACGAGCAGTTCCGAGTACGCCCGCATGAACGGCGCGGTCATCGTCACCGAGGCACGGTCCGGCAGGATCATCCGCGGGTTGTCCCGGAAGTACTTGATGATGCTGAACAGGTAGTCCCAGCGGCCGGCGTTCAGGCCCGAGATGTGCGGGCGGAGCGCGTAGAGGATCTCCTCCATCTCGAACGCGGCCGGGATGGTCTCGATCAGCACGGTCGCGCGGATGGTGCCGACCGGGATGTTCAACGTCTCCTGCGCATACGTGAAGACGTCGTTCCAGAGCGCGGCTTCCTTGTGCGACTCCATCTTCGGCAGGTAGAAGTACGGCCCACTGCCACGCTCGAGCAACTCCGCGGCGTTGTGGAAGAAGTAGAGCCCGAAGTCGACCAGGGCGCCGACGGCCGGTTCGCCGTCGACGGGCAGGTGCCGCTCGTCGAGGTGCCAGCCGCGCGGGCGCATCACGATCGTGGGGTACGGGCCGTCGTTCAGCGCGTACGTCTTCTTCTCGGTCTCCAGCGTGATCGTGCGCCGGATCGCGTCGTACAGGTTCTGCTGGCCGTCGACCACGTTGGACCAGTGCGGGGTGTTGGCGTCCTCGAGGTCGGCCAGCCACACCTTGGCGCCCGAGTTCAGCGCGTTGATGGTCATCTTCCGCTCGGTCGGTCCGGTGATCTCGACGCGGCGGTCCCGCAGGTCGGCGGGGGCCGGCGGGGCCGACCACTCGGCGGCGCGGATGTCGGCGGTCTCGGCCAGGAAGCCCAGGCTCGCGCCGGCGGCGATCTCGGCTCGCCGGGCGGCACGCGCCTGGAGGAGCTCGTTCCGGCGCGGCCGGAACCGCCGGTTCAGGTCGGCGACGAACGCCACGGCCTCATCGGACAGGATCTCGGTCATCGTTGACGGCTCCTCTCGGTGTTATTACTCCCGCGTAGCGTAATGGGGGTGCCGCCCCACGTCAGCGGCCGCGAGAGCCAAGAAGATCACACTTGGCACACGACCGTCATCAATCCCTAACGTTCCGCGTTCAGCAGGCGACGGTGTGCTTGCCGCGCCTCCCTCGTCAGGGTCTCCTCGTCCGCATTGACCAGTTCACCCCGGTTGACCACCGGTTCGCCGCCGACCAGCGCCAGCTCGACCGGCGCCGGCGGGCCGAAGACCAGTGCCGCCACCCGGTCGTCGATCCCCTCGTGACCCAGCCCGTCCAGCCGCCACATCACCAGGTCGGCCAGCTTGCCCACCTCGAGCGAGCCGATGTCGTCCTGCCGGCCCAGGCAGCGCGCCCCGCCGATGGTGCCGAGCCGCAGCGCCTCGCGCGCGGTCATCGCGGTCGGCCCGCCGCGCAGCCGCGCCGTGTAGAGCGCCTGCCGCAGCTCGGCGCCGAGGTGCGAGACCTCCTGCGAGGCCGCGCCGTCGACACCCAGACCCACCGGCACGCCGTGGTCGACGAGTTCACGCACCCGGGCCATGCCCGCGCCGAGCCGGGCGTTGGAGCTCGGGCAGTGCGCCACCCCGGTGCCGGTCGCGCCGAGCGTGGCGATCGCCGCGTCGTCGAAGTGCACGCCGTGCGCCAGCCAGACGTCCTCGCCCAGCCAGCCGACCCGCTCCGCGTACTCGATCGGGGTGCAGCCGAACCGTTCCAGGCAGAACGCCTCCTCGTCGTCGGTCTCGGCGAGGTGGGTGTGCAGCCGGACGCCCTTGCGCCGGGCCAGCACCGCGGCCTCCTCCATCAGCCGGGTGGTGACCGAGAACGGCGAGCACGGCGCGACCGCGATCTGCAGCATCGCGTCCGGCGACGGGTCGTGCCACTTGTCGATCGCTGCCTCGGTGGCGGCCAGGGCCTCGTCGGTGTCCTCGACCACGTGGTCCGGCGGCAGCCCGCCGTCCTTGCGGCTCAGGTCCATCGACCCGCGGGTCGGGTGGAACCGGAGCCCGATCCGCCGGGCCGCCTCGATCTCGGCGCCGAGCACGTCGCCGCCGTCGCGGGGGAAGACGTAGTGGTGATCCATGCTGGTGGTGCAGCCGGACAGGGCCAGCCAGCCCAGCCCGGCACCGGCCGCCGCGCCGACGATCTCGGCGTCCAGCCGGCCCCAGATCGGGTAGAGCGTGGTCAGCCAGCCGAACAGCGTCTCGTCCAGGGCCAGGCCGCGGGTCGCCCACTGGTACAGGTGGTGGTGGGTGTTGACCAGGCCCGGGGTGACCAGGCCACCCTTGCCGTCGATCCGCTCGGCGTGATCGAAACCGGTCGCCGGGCCAGGGCCGACGGCCGCGATCCGGCCGTCGTCGCCGACCACCACGTGGCCGTCGGCATACTCCGTGCCGGCCGCGTCGACGGTCGCGACCGTGACGTTCTCCAGGCGGATCACAGGTACCACTCCGCGCTGGCTGGCGCCGCGTCGTCGCGGGTCACGGTTCCTTCGATCAATCCGTACGGCCGGTCGCCGGCGATGAACACCTCGTTGTCGTTCTCCAGCCCGAACGGGGACAGGTCGACCAGGTAGTGGTGCTTGTTCGGCAGCGCCAGGCGGATCTCGGCGAGCTCCGGGCGGTTCGTCAGCACCATGGTGCCCATCGACAGCAGGGTCTGCTGGAGCGAATAGCTGTAGGTGTTCACGAACGCGCCGGTCATCGCGTCCAGCGCGCCCTGGAACGACGAGCCCCAGTCGGCGTCGTCGGTCAGGTGCCGCCACTTCGCGTCCACGGCGGTCGCCAGGATCCGGTCGGTCGACTCCGGCAGCGTCGTGTAGCGGTCCTTGACGAAACCGTGGAACTCCGACGCGGTGGTGTTCAGCAGCACCAGGCCGGAGATCCCGGAGACCACCTGGGTGGCCTCGCGGCTCACCGTGACGACGGTGGTGCGGGTGTAGTCGCCACGCTTCTGGAACGAGTGCGGGCCGAGGCGGTCCCAGGCGTACGACTCGATGCTGACCTTCGCGGAGTCCACCTGGCCCTGCGTCTTGACGAAGTGCCGGGCCAGCAGCAGCGCGAACGCCTCCGGCTCGCCGGCACCGTGCTGCTTGGCGAACGCGTACACGGTGTTCTTCATCGTGTCGGTCGGCAGCACCCCCGAGTTGTCGCCGGTCTGGTGGGTGGCCGCCAGATCACCGGAGAGCGCGACGCTGACGTTGAAGTCCACCAGCCCATACGTCTCGCCGTCCCGGTGCACGCGGACCAGCCGGGTCTCCGCCTTGCCGTACCGGTTGGGCCCGAGCACGATCGCCAACGTTCAGCTCCCTCGATAAGTGGTGTAGCCGTACCGGCTGAGCAGCAGCGGCACGTGGTAGTGACGTTCCGGGTCGTGCACGTGGAAGGCAATGGTGATCTCCGGGAAGAAGCACTCCTTGCCGAGGTACGGCTCCACGTAGAAGAACAGCCGGTACCCGCCGGCCTGCCAGTCACGCATCGGCACCGAATAGCGCAGCCGGCCGTCGTCGTCGGTGCGGCCCTCGCCGACGGTCGACCAGCCGTCCGAGTCACGGCGTTCCAGCCGGACGTAGACGTCCCGGGCCGGCTCGCCGGTGATGGTGTCCAGGATGTGCGTCGAGATCCGGGCGTGGAACTCGGCCGCCAGACCGTCAGAGGGCATCGAGCACCCGCTCCAGCCGCAGCCCGGCGATCTTGCGGAGCTCCTCCGCCACGATGACCCGCTCGGCCGCCTCGTCGTTGCCGAGCCGCTCACGGGCCGCGGCCAGGATCTCGGCCTGGCTCCGCCCGCTCGCGAAGATCAGGAACACGTGGCCGAACCGGTCCTCGTACGCCCGGTTGGCCTCGATCAGCGCGGCCTTCGTCGCGTCGTCGGCGCTCTGCGCGGCGGCCGACTGCTCCACCCGGGACCAGGCCGCCTCCTGCGACGCGCCGGCCGCCCGCTCGCCGATCCGCGGGTGCGCGGACAGGCCCAGCACCACGTCCTCCCAGGTCAACGCGCGCGCCGCGGCATCGGCCGCGGCGACGACGGCGGCCCGGTCCGGGTACGGCCGCCCGGCGGCGATCGTGGTGCCCCAGGCCGGCGCTGCCAGGCAGGCCAGCAACTGGTCGGTCAGGCGCTCGGCCGGCAGCGCGTTGAACGTCTCCACCGCGCTCATCGGTCACCCCCTCCTCGATGTTGATCAGTCAAGCAGGCCGACTCCGCCAGGTGCACCGGCGGAGCGAAGAATTAACACGGTCACCCTGCCACGATCCTCAATCGGAAACACTGCCGATCCGCGGTCCGGTGATGCTCGCGGGGATCGGGAAGACTGTCCGCGTGCTGATCCCCGCCGACGCCCTGCCCGATCTCCCGGTCCGCGACCTGCTGCCGGAGGTCACCGCCACGCTCGCCGCCGCGGGAGCCGCGGTGCTCGTCGCGCCGCCGGGCACCGGCAAGACCACACTCGTCCCGCTCGCCCTGGCCGGACCGGGCCGGGTGCTGGTGGCCGAGCCCCGGCGGGTCGCCGCCCGGGCCGCCGCCCGCCGGATGGCCGCCCTGCTCGGCGAGCAGGTCGGCGAGCGGGTCGGTTACGCGGTGCGCGGCGAGCGGAAGGTCTCCCGGCAGACCGTGGTCGAGGTGGTCACCACCGGGCTGCTGCTGCGCCGGCTGCAGCGTGACCCCGAGCTGGCCGGCACGTCGGTGGTGATCCTGGACGAGTGCCACGAGCGGCATCTCGACTCCGACCTCGCGCTGGCCTTCCTGATCGAGGTGCGCGGCGTGCTGCGGCCCGAGCTGCAGCTGCTGGCGACGTCCGCGACCGCCGACTCCGACCGGCTGGCCGCGGTGCTCGGCGAGACCGGCCGCCCCGCGCCGGTGATCACCGCGTATGCCCGCACCTACCCGGTCGAGGTGCTGTGGTCGCCGCCGCCCGTCCCGATCGCGCCGCCGCTCGGGCTGCGGGTCGATCCGAAACTGCTCGACCACGTGGCCGCCACCACCCGGCGGGCGCTCGCCGAGGGCGACGGCGACGTGCTGGTCTTCCTCCCCGGCGCGCGGGAGATCGACACGGTGGCCGGCCGGCTGCGCGGGGTCGACGCCGAGGTGCTGCCGCTGCACGGCCGCCAGTCCGGCGCGGCACAGGACGCCGCGTTGCGTCCCGGGCCGGGCCGCCGGGTGGTGCTGGCCACCACGATCGCGGAGAGCAGCCTGACCGTGCCCGGGGTGCGGTCGGTGGTCGACGGCGGGCTCAGCCGGGTCCCGCGGATGGATCACTCGCGCGGCCTGGGCGCGCTGGTCACCGTCGCGGTGTCCCGCTCGTCGGCGGTCCAGCGAGCCGGCCGGGCCGGCCGCGAGGCGCCCGGACGGGCCTATCGGTGCTGGTCGCAGGCTCAGCACGACCGGCTGGCGGCACAGCCCGAGCCGGAGATCGCGGCGGCCGACCTGACCGGCTTCGCCCTCGATCTGGCGCTCTGGGGTGACCCGGGCGGCGCCGGGCTGGCGCTGCCCGACCCGCCGCCGGCGGGCGCGCTGCGCGCCGCCGTGGCCACCCTGCACGACCTGGGCGCGGTCGACGACGAGGGCCGGGTCACCGCGCGGGGCCGCGCGCTGGCCGGTGCCGGTCTGCACCCGCGGCTGGCCCGCGCCCTGCTGGACGGCGCGACCCTGGTCGGTGCCCGGCGGGCCGCCGAGATCATCGCGGTCCTCGACGATCCCGGCTCGACCACCGACGACCTGGTGCGGGCGGTGCGCCAGGCGCGCGCGGCGAACACGGCGCCGTGGCGGGCCGAGGTCCGCCGCCTGACCGCCGCCACCAGTCCCGATCCAGCCGCGACCACCGCCGGCCCCGCCGCGCCGCCCGAGACCGCGGCTCCGGGAGAGGCCGGGCGGGCAGGCAGAGCCACGCACTCCGCGGCGGCGCGGATTCCCGACGACCTGGCCACCGGGCTGGTGGTCGGGCTGGCGTTCCCCGAGCGGGTCGCGCTGGCCCGGGAGCCGGGCGCCCGGGAATACCTGATGGCCGGGGGCACCGCCGCCGACCTCCCGCCGGCCAGTGCGCTCGCCGGGACACCCTGGCTCGCGGTCGCCTCCGCCGACCGGACCGCCGGGGCGCGCACCGCGCGGATCCGCAGCGCCGCGCCCCTGGACGAGGACACCGCGCGGGAGGTGGCGGCCGCGCTGTACCGCGAGGACACCGAGATCGGCTGGATCGACGGCGACGTGGTGGCCCGGCGGGTGCAGCGGCTCGGCGCGATCACGCTGACCACCCGGCGGATCGCCGACCCGAAGCCCGCCGCGCTGCGCGAGGCGCTCTTCACCGGGCTGCGGGCGACCGGACTGAGCCTGCTGACCTGGAGCCGGGCCACCGAGGAGCTGCGGGCCCGGCTGGCGTTCGCGCACGCCGCGCTCGGCGACCCGTGGCCGGACGTCTCCGACGAGGCCCTGCTCGCCGACGCCGAGGACTGGCTGGATCTCGGCACCGCACGCCGCCGCGCCGACCTGGCGAAACTCGACGTGGCCTCGGCGCTGCGCCGGCGGGTGCCCTGGTCGGTGGCCGGCCGCCTGAACGACGTCGCCCCGGAACGGCTGCCGGTGCCCAGCGGTTCGCAGGTCCGGGTCGACTACTCCGATCCGGCCGCGCCGGTGCTGGCGGTGAAGGTGCAGGAGGCGTTCGGCTGGAAAGACGCGCCCCGGCTGGCCGACGGCCGGGTTCCGGTGCGGCTGCACCTGCTCTCCCCGGCCGGACGGCCGGTCGCCGTCACCAGCGACCTCGCCTCGTTCTGGCGGCAGGGGTATCCGCAGGTCCGGGCGGAGTTGCGCGGGCGCTATCCGCGCCATCCGTGGCCCGAGGACCCGCTGACCGCCCCGCCGACCCGCCGCCTGAACCCCCGCTCCCGCTGACCCCGCGCCGCGCGGTCCCGGCTGGTGCTCAGGGGTGCCTCAGGAGTTCTGAGGCACCCCTGACGACCAGCCAAGACCAGGCACCCCTGAGCTCCAGCCCGGCTGACCCGGGCCTCAGCCCAGGTCCGCGAGGCGGGCCGGTGGGCCGAAGAGGTAGCCCTGGCCGAGCGGGCAGCCCAGATCGCCGAGCGCCGCGGCCCGCTCGTCGGTCTCGATGCCCTCGGCGACCACGGTGATCCCCAGCTCGGCGCAGATGGCGATGACCGAACGGCAGAGCGCACCGGCCCGGTCCGGCGCGGTGTCCACGTCGGTCAGGGTGGAGTCGAGCTTCACCGTGTCCACCGCCATGCCGTGCAGCTGGGCCAGGGCGTTGTAGCCGCTGCCGAAGTCGTCCAGGGCGACCCGGACGCCGCGGGCGCGCAGCCGTTCCACCACCGCGGCGGCGCGGGGCAGGTCCGGGATCCGGAGCGTCTCGGTGATCTCCACGACCAGGCGTTCCGGCGGCATGGCGTGCCGGGCCAGGGCCGCGTCGACGGCGTCCTCGAGACCGTGCTGGCCGAGACGGCCGGCCGAGACGTTCACGTGCACGGCGATCGGGCGGCCGTAGCGGTCGGCGAGGGCCTGTGCGTCCGCGCAGGCCTGGTTCAGCACGAAGTCGTCGATCGCGGAGACCAGGCCGGTGCGTTCGGCCATGGTGACGAAGACGTCGGGGTGGACCGGGCCGGCGACCGGATCGGTCCACCGGGCCAGCGCCTCGACGGCGACGGTCGCGCGGTCGCTGAGCCGGACGATCGGCTGGTAGTGAACCTCGAAGCCGGACTCGGCCGGGCTGCCGCCGGTGAGCGCGTTGGCCAGCAGCCGCGGGAGGTCGGCGTTCGGGCCGTGCACCCGGCCGGTGTAGCGGATCATGGCGCCCTTGCCGCGGCGTTTGACCGCGTACATCGCGGCGTCGGCGCGGCGCAGCAGCACGTCGGCGGAGAGCCGGTCGCCGGGTTCCGCGGCGACCAGGCCGATGCTGGCGCCGACGCTCACCGAGCGGCCGTCGATCAGGTACGGCTCGCGGAGCGCGGCCAGCACCCGTTCGCCGACCCCGTCCGCCTCGGCCGCCCACGCCCGCTCCTCCGCAGAGATGGCCAGAGCCGCCAGATCCGCCGGCGAGGCCGCCGCGGTGGAGGGCGCGAGGTCCGCAGGCGAGGCCGCCTGGGCCGGCGGGGCCGGCACGACGGGCGAGGCCGCGGGGGTCAACGCGCTCACCGGCGCCGACCCGTTCACGACAGCCGAGGAGGAGAGCGCCGGAAGCAACGGCGACCCCAGATCGGTACGACGGCGGCCCGGCGACCGCGGCGCCGGCGCCCGTCCGGTACCACGCCACCGGCCCACTCCGGCCCGGGCGTCCCCGGTCACCCGGATCCCGGCGCCGGACAGCACGTACCCGCGCCGCCCCACCACCCGGCGCAGCGCGGAGACCGCACCCCGCTCGGTGGCCGCCGCCTGCTGCCACGCCAGGTCGCTCTGGTCCAGCACGACCGCGAACTCGTCGCCGCCGAGGCGCGCCACCAGGTCCTGCGGCCGTACCGAAGCGCGCAGCCGCTCCCCGATGGCGTGCAGCACCCGGTCGCCCATCGCGTGCCCGTACGTGTCATTGATCAGCTTGAAGTCGTCCAGGTCGGCGAAGAGCACCGCCACCGGCGTCCCCCGGTGCTGGGTGGAGTCGAGCGCCAGGACCAGCCGTTCCCGGAACAGCGCCCGGTTCGCCAGCCCGGTCAGCGGATCGTGGTACGCCTGGTGGTGCAGCCGCCGCTGGGTCTCGGCGACCCGGTTCAGCAGCACCACGTTGTCCAGAATGATGATCATCTGACGGGTCACCACCAGGCCCAGCCCGAGCCAGCCCAGGTACGCCTGGAACGACGTCAGCGGGTGCCCGGTCGCCGTCCGGGCGAGCAGCACCACCCCGGTGACCAGCACCGGCACGTACGGAAGCAGCAGGTGGAACCAGTCCCGCTGTGCCGTGGTCCGGTCCGGTGGCAGCGGCAGCTGGCGCGCCGGGCTGAGCGCCGCCAGCGCGATCATCGCCGGTCCGAGCAGGTGCCCGGCGACCTCCAGCCAGGACGGCCCGAGCCCGAACAGCCGGATGCTGTCGGCCGTCCCGAACGCCACGAGTGCCGCCCCGATCAGGACCAGCGGCCGCCGCCCGGCCGCCGAGTCCGGCCGGGTGGTCAGCAGCAGCACCACCATGGCGAACAGCACCAGGTCGGCGATCGGGTAGGCGGCCGCCCACCAGGCCAGCGTGTCCCACGCGGCGATCCGGTCCAGCAGCGTGGCCGGGACCGTCGACCAGCCCAGCGCCAGCACCGACCCGGTGATCAGGACGGCGTCGATGAGCAACGCCACCTGGTCGCGCCGGGTCGACGTGGGTATCGGCCGCGGCCGGGTCCGGACCACGGTGAGCAGCCCGATCAGCATGCAGCCGGGCAGCACCACGAAGCCGATGTCGAAGATCGAGCGGTCGGCGAACGGGTCCTGGCCGGTCAGGTCCTGGATCACCCACCACAGCCGGACCGAGGACCACGCGGCCAGCCCGCCGGCCGCGAGCCGCCGCCAGTGGCGTGGGATGCCGGCTCGGCTGCGCGCCGAGATCAGGCAGGCCCAGGCCGCGATCGCGCCCGCGGCGAGTTGCGCGGTGTCGGTGTAGAGCCGGGGCGCACCCACGAGCTCACCGACCGCGACCACCGCGAGGGTGAGCGCCAGTGTCCCGATCAAGCGCGCCGTCGTGATCACCACCAGTCTCCGGGCCGCGGATGGCCCGCGGCCGGATGAAAATACCGGCTCAGTCCCCGTCGGTCACGTCGGCGATGACGACCGTGACATTGTCGGGGCCTCCACCGCGCAACGCGAGATCGACGAGCCTCTCCGCGCAGGCCTTGGGGTCGGGCACGGTACGCATCTCTTCTTCGATGGTCGCATCCGTCACCACACCGGTGAGACCGTCGCTGCAGAGCAGCCACCGGTCGCCCGGCTGGGGCTCGACGATGACGTACGCCGGGCTGACCGGCTCGCCCTGCAGCACCCGGGTGACGACGGCGCGCCGCGGGTGCGCGGCCGCCTCCTCCGGCTTGATCAGGCCCTGGTCGACCAGCATCTGGACGTACGTGTCGTCCTTGGTCAGCTGGTTCAGCCGGCCGTCGCGGAGCAGGTACGCCCGGGAGTCGCCGACGTGGGCCATCGCCGCCCGCTCGCCGTTGAAGAGCACTGCCGTCAGCGTGGTGCCCATACCCTGCAGCGAGGGGTCGGCGGCCACCGTCTCGGCGATCCGCCGGTTGGCCAGTTCCAGCCCTTTGTGCAGCGCGTCCATCTGATGTTCGGTGTCGATCGGCGCGTCGAGCGATTCCATGGACTCCACGGTGATCCGGCTGGCCAGATCGCCGGCGGCCATGCCGCCCATGCCGTCGGCGACAACGAGAAGCCGATCACCGGCGTAGTGACCGTCCTCGTTGTTGCTCCGGACGTGTCCTTGGTCGGTGACGGCCGCCCACCGCAGGTGCAAGGTCATGGCGTGCAGCCTGCCAGGTCGATGGCTGGCTGTCTGCACGTGGTAGGCGGCATGTCGCACATGTCGTTGCTGAAACTACTCTCCGGCCCGGTCACGGGGCCGCCCCAGGCACCTGGGATCGATTTCAGTCACCTTCCGTGTCGGCGCGATCCATTCCAGTACTGATTCCTCCACCGCCCAGCCGCGGACCGCCACCGCGCTCTCCGGCGGATTCACCGGCTCGGGGCAGAGCGTCTTGGACTGCACCTCGCCGTTCGGGATGAAGATCACCTCGCCGCCGGGCTGCAGCATGGTCGTCGAGGTGTCGTCGACCGCGATCAGCTGACCGCGGATCACCTCGCGGGCCGGTTCGCCCGCCGGGCCGACCTCGATCGCGCTGCTGGGCAGCACCGGCGCGCGCAGGAACGTCACGCCGATCACGATCGGCAGCGCGAGGGCCGCGCCGACCGCCGGCCAGTGGGTGACCAGCCGCGCCCAGCGGGCCGGCACCGGGCCGGTGAACAGCGGGCCGAGCAGCGGCGGGACCGCGAGCATCAGGGCCGTGCCGTAGTCGCCGCCGCGCACCGCGGCGACCACCCCCGGCCACACGAAGATCAGGACGAGCGCGCCGGTGAGGACCGGCACGCCCAGGGTGATCCAGCGCATCAGCCAGGGCTCGGCGCGCAGCCGCTGCACCGCGGTGAGGCCGAGCACCGCGACGATCATCAGTTCCAGGGTGGGCAGCAGCCGCAGCTGCCAGGTGAAGGCGGCGATCATGATGGCGATCAGCACCACCCAGTCCGGCATCCGCAGCGCGGCGATCGAGATCGGCGAGCGCCCGGCGTCCTCCGGCTTGCTCACCAGCAGGATGCCGCCGAGCACCCGCAGGGTCAGGATCACCGCGGGTACGGCCCAGCTGAGCGTGATGAACAGGGCGCTGACCATGCCGAGCGGGTTGATGTACTGGACCAGCAGCAGCATGGTCGGCAGGTCCTGGCGGCTGAGGTACCAGAGCCGCAGCACCAGCAGCATCAGCGGGAACGCGGGCAGCACGGTGAGCAGCCAGTTCAGCTGCGACCGCCGCCGCCGGGGCGCGATCACCGGCCCGGGAACGAAGATGTCGCTCACTGCAGCAGGTCCTCCCACGGGAGTTCCCGCACGTCCGGCCGGTCGATCCGCGGCTGCTCGGCGACCGCGATCGGCGTGCGCTTGTTCGCCGCCACCTCGACCTGCAGGTTGTCTTGATAGGCCCGCTCCCACCGGTCGTCGCGGGAGTCCTTGTACGACCGGTACAGCGTGATGTCGACGAGCTTCTTCAGCGCCGGGTTCTCCCCGACGTTGACCCCCCACGCCTCGGTCGGGTCCAGGCCCAGGTCCCAGTGCTCGTACTTGGCCGGGAACTTCGCCTTCCACCCGGCCAGGATCGCCGCGTCGGTGCTGACCGCGTCGACCTCCCGCTTGTCGAGCATCGCGAAGCACTCCCGGACCCGGTTCTTCCGGTACACCGTGGCGCCGAAGGTCGCGGGCGCGGCCTCGCTCGTCGAGGTGGAGAGCGTGCAGACCTTCTGACCGCGCAGATCCTCGAGCGAGGAGATCGGATCGTGGCCCTTCAGGGTGATCACCGACTGCTCGGTGTAGAGGTAGGCCTTGGAGAACGTCACACCGGCCATGTCCTCGCGCTTCTGCGTGATGCTGTAGCTGGCGATCACCATCTTGACCGGGACCCGCGCGCCGTTCTCGTCGGTCGCCTGCATCCGGGCCCGGTCCTCGGACTCCATGCCGTAGAACTTCACCCGGTCACGGCCGAACCCGAGATCCTCGGCGATCATGTAGGCGATGTCGATGTCGAACCCGGACCAGATATCCGTCGCCGGGTCGTGGTAGGCCGTGCCGTACTGGTCGTCCTTGACCCCGACGGTCAGCACCGGCCAGCTGTCCACCCCGGACTGCGCGCGCAGCTCGGCGAGCGACGGCGGCCCGCCCACCAGCAGCCGGACCATGGTCAGCCCGACTGCCAGCACCAGCGCCAGCCCGAGCGCCGCCAGCCGGAACGCGGCCATGGTGAACCGCTCCGGCCGATCCGGCATCGGCTGCGGCGACGCGTCGGTCTCCGAGGCCGGTGCCAGCGGCAGGGGCTGCGGCATCCGTCCCTCGTCGACGGCCTCCTGCACCGCGATGTCCCGGGCCGCGATGTCCTCCACGGTCCGCCGGCGCAGTTTCCAGACCCGGCGGATCTGCGGCGGGACGTCACCGCGCAGCGCACCGCTCAGCGCACCGCTCAGCAGCGGCCCCACCCGCGGCGGGGCGCCACCAGGAGCCTCGGCTTCCCCGGAATCCTCCGCACTGTCCCCCATGGCCCTCCCCCAACTCTCGCGGTCGGGGCCATGGTGCCACCATCACGTCACGGAACGGGGTCCCCGGTACCGAAAGGGACACGCGGACCACATCGGATCAGCCGTCCCGCGGCCAGCCGCAGCCCCTTGCGCAGGCCGTACCGGTCGATGGCGGTCAGGGCGTAAGCGCTGCACGTCGGCTGGAAGCGGCAGCGGGTCGGCAGCCGCGGCGAGACCTTCCGATACGCGCGGATCGCCCCGATCACCACCCGCTGCGCGACTCGCGGCTCGCCTTCCACCACAACCCCTTTTCGGTACGAATACGGAGCGGCCGTCCGCAGGCTACAAGCCACGCCCCGTGGTGGTCTCGCGCGAGGTCCGTCCGTCACAAGGCCGCAGCGCGCCGCCAGGGGTGTCTCCGCGCCGCGGAGACACCCCTGAGCACCAGCCGAAACCCGTCAGCGGGAGGTGCGGACCACCACGGCGCTCTCCGGCGGCAGCACCACCCGGTCGCGTTCCAGCACCACGCCCTCGGCCGTCGCCAGCAGCACCGCCGACGGCACCGCCCGCAGGCTGACCGTCTGCGCGGTGGACGCCAGGTTCGCCGCCACCGCGTGCCGCCCGCGCCGGATCACCACGAACTGGTCGCCGTGCCACACCTCGACCTCGGACAGCCACGGATCGGTCAGGTCGGGCACCTCGCGGCGCAGCTTGATCAGTCGCTGGTACAGCGTGAACATGTCCGCGTGCCCCGGCTTGCCCAGCTCGGACCAGTCCAGCTTGGACCGCTCGAAGGTGGCCGGGTCCTGCGGGTCGGGCACGTCGGCCTCGTCCCAGCCGTGCCGGGAGAACTCGCGCCGGCGGCCGTTCTGCACCGCCGCGGCCAGCTCCGGCTCGGGGTGGCTGGTGAAGAACTGCCAGGGGCTGCTCGCCCCCCACTCCTCGCCCATGAACAGCATCGGCGTGAACGGCGAGGTGAGCAGCAGGGTCGCGCCGACCTTGAGCAGCGCCGGCGACAGCGTGGCGGTGAGCCGGTCGCCGATCGCCCGGTTGCCGATCTGGTCGTGGTTCTGCAGGAACGCCACGAACCGGTGGCCTGCGGTGCGCTGCCGGTCGACCGGGCGCCCGTGCCGGCGGCCGCGGAACGACGACCACGTGCCGGCGTGGAAGAACGCGCCCTCCAGCACGGTACGCAGGCAGTCGAGCGACCCGAAGTCCCCGTAGTACCCCTGGCGTTCCCCGGTGAGCAGCGAGTGCAGCGCGTGGTGCACGTCGTCGTCCCACTGGGCCTGCAGGCCGTACCCGCCGGCCTCGCGCGGGGTGATCAGCTTGGGGTCGTTCAGGTCGGACTCGGCGATCAGCGAGAGCGGCCGGCGCAGCGCGGTGGAGAGCGACTCCACCTCGACCGCGAGCTGCTCCAGCAGGTGTTCGGCGCCCTCGTCGTGCAGCGCGTGCACGGCGTCCAGCCGCAGGCCGTCGATGTGGTAGTCGCGCAGCCACATCAGCACGCTGTCGGCGATGTACCGGCGCACCTCACCGGAGTCCGGCCCGTCCAGGTTCAGCGAGCTGCCCCAGGTGTTGGCGCCGGCGCTCAGGTACGGCGCGAACATCGGCGCGTACGCCCCGCTCGGCCCGAAGTGGTTGTAGACCACGTCGAGCACCACGCCCAGCCCCTTGGCGTGTGCCGCGTCGACGAACCGCTTCAGCCCGTCCGGCCCTCCGTACGCCTCGTGCGGCGCGAACCAGCAGACCCCGTCGTAGCCCCAGTTGTGCTGGCCGTTGAACGCGTTGACCGGCAGCAGCTCGACCAGGTCGACACCGAGGGCGACCAGGTGGTCCAGCCGCTCGATCGCCGAGTCGAACGTGCCGGCCGGCGTGAACGTGCCGATGTGCAGCTCGTAGAGCACCGCGCCGGGCAGTTGCCGGCCGGTCCAGGCCCGGTCGGTCCAGGCGAACGCGTTGTGGTCGTAGACCCGGCTGGGCCCGTGCACACCCTGCGGCTGCCAGGCCGAACGCGGGTCGGGCACCGGGGTCGCGAAGTCGGGCAGGACGTAGGAGTAGTCCGTTCCCGGGCCGGCCGACGGCACGTCGAGTCGCCACCACCCGCCGTCGGTGGACTCCATCTGGTGCACCTGGTCGTCCAGGCGCAGCTGGGGCGACTTCTCCGGCGCCCATACCTCGAAGGTAGTCATTCTTTCACCAGAAGCGCGACGGGATAGGTCTGTAGCAGCTCGGCGACAGCCAGGCGATCGCCACCGTAGCTGGCATTCGTGAACACTTCCGTCCAACTGTGGCCTTCGAGTGACAGGTGGGTGTCCCGCCATCCCCCGTGGCGTGACAATCCCACCGGCAGCCGGGTGGCCACCGCCACCACGCCGCCGCGGTCGAAGGAGAGCACGTGCTCGCCGTTGACCCCCTCGGCGAAGACCGGCCGGTAGCCGGTGAACAGCTCGGGCCGCTGCTTCAGCAGGCGCAGTGTGCGGCTGACCACGAGCAGCTTCGCCGCGCCGGTCTCGTCCACCGGCGGCTGCCAGCCGTCGTCCAGACGGGCCAGCAGGTCACGGCGGGCGCCGAAGTCGACAGGCCGCCGGTTGTCCGGGTCGACGAGCGAGTAGTCCCACAGCTCGGTGCCCTGGTACACGTCCGGCACGCCGGGCATGGTCAGCTGCACGAGCTTCTGACTCAGCGAGTTGGACCAGCCGGGCGGCGTGATCGAGGCGGCAAAATCGGACACCTCGCGGTGCAGCGCGGGGTCGTCGTAGATCTTGTCGACCATCTCGCGGAGGGCGGCCTCGAAGCTCTCGTCGGGATGTTGCCAGGTCGTCGCGGCGCCGGCCTCCCGGGCCGCTTTCACGGCGTACGCAAGAAGTCGCTCTTTGGACAGCGGCCACGCACCCACCGCGACCTGCCAGATCAGATGGGCCAGCGCGGGGTCGGTGAGCGGAGCGACCCGGGTCCAGCGGCGGACCACCTCGGTCCAGTCGCCGGGCACCTCGGAGAGCACCGCGAGCCGGGCCCGGACGTCCTCGGAACGTTTCGTGTCGTGGGTGCTCAGCGACGTCATCGCGGCCGGCCAGTCCTGCTGCCGGGTCTCGGCGGCCTCGTGGAACCGGTCCCGGGTGACGCCGAAATCGGTCGGGTCGTTGCCCACCTCGTTGCGGGCCACGAACCGGGTCCAGCGGTAGAACGCGGTGTCCTCCACGCCCTTGGCCATCACCGCGCCGGTGAACTGCTGGAACCGGATGGCCAGCTCGTCCTTCGGGTTGCGCAGCCGACTGGTCAGCTGATCTAGCACGCTGATCAGTTGCGGACGACGACGCCCGGCCTCGGACCGCGCCTGGGCGAGGTGCCGGACACCGGCCGGCAGGTAGGACCGGTAGACCGGGAAACAGGCGGCCAGCTCGGCGAGGCCGCGCGCCGCACCGTCGATCTCCGGCGCGAGGGCGGCCAGCCGGTCGAGCTCCGCCGCGAGCAGCGTGGTCGCGACCGTGTGCTTGGTCTGGTGCACCAGATCCTGGTACGACGTGGTCGCCCCGGTCAGGTAGTGATCGAGCGTGTCGAAGAACGGCTCGGTGCCGGGGTCCACGAACACGCCGTTGACCTCGGCCATCGCGTCGTACCCGGTGGTGCCGTCGACCGGCCAGCGGGGCAGCTGCTCGCCCGGCTCGAGGATCTTCTCGACCACCAGCCAGGTCTGCGGCGCCGCCGCGCGCAGCCGCTCGAAGTAGCCGGCCGGGTCGCGCAGCCCGTCCGGGTGGTCCACCCGGATGCCGTCCACCATGCCCTCGTCGACCCAGCGCAGGATCTCGGCGTGCGTGGCGGCGAACACCTCGGGGTCCTCGACGCGCAGCGCGGCCAGCTCGACGATCGCGAAGAACCGCCGGTAGTTCAGCTCCTTGTCGCCCCGGGTCCAGTTGACCAGCTCGTAGTGCTGCCGGTCGTGCACCTCGCGGGGCGTGCCGCCGCCGGTCCCCTCGGCGATCGGGTACCGCTTGTCGTAGTAGACCAGCTCGTCGCCCTCGACACTCAGGTGGTCGAGCGCGTCGGGCTCGTCGGCCAGCACCGGCAGCAGCAGCCGCCCGCGCGACCAGTCGATGTCGTAGTGCGCCGCGTAGGCCGACTCCTGGCCGCGCTTGAGCACGTCCCACCAGGTCGGGTTGGCCTTCGGCACGCCGACGCCGGCGTGGTTCGGGACGATGTCCACGACCAGGCCCAGCCCGGCGGCCTTCAGCGCGGTGCTCAGCGAGCGCAGCCCCTCGCCGCCGCCCAGGTCCGGGCTGACCTGGGTGTGGTCGACGGCGTCGTAGCCGTGCTCCGAGCCGGGCGTCGCGGTCAGCAGCGGCGCGGTGTAGAGGTGGCTGACCCCGAGGTCGGCCAGGTAGTCGGCGAGCTCGGCGGTGGCCTTCAACGGGAAGTCGGGGCGGACCTGCACTCGGTAGGTGCTGGAAGGAGCGTTCTCATTCCTTTTTAGGGCGGCGGCGGGGTGGTTGGATGGGGGCATCAGTTCGTCCTGTCCAGCACGATGAGGGACCGGTCCGGCACCCAGAGCCTGTGGCCGGCCTCCACGACCGACGGGCGATCCGGGGACGGCTCGGCGGTTTCGATGACCTTCTCCCACTTCTCCCCGTACTCCGGGGGAGGCGTGGCGAACTCGATGGGCGCGTCGTGCGCGTTGAAGAAGAGCAGGAACGAGCTGTCCACGTGGCGCTGGCCGTACTGGCCGCGTTCCCGGATGCCCTCGCCGTTGACGAACAGCGCGACCGCCCGGCCGAAGTCGTTGCCCCAGTCGTCGCCGGCCATCTGCCGGCCGTCCGGGGTGAACCACTCCAGGTCGGGCAGCGGGTCGCCGCCGCCGCGCGCGGTGACCGGCAGGCCGGTGAAGAACCGGCGGCGCTGGAACACCTGGTGGCGGTGCCGGAACGCGGTCAGCTTGCGGGCGAAGTCCAGCAGCTGCTCGTCGGCGTTCTCCCAGTCGATCCAGCTGATCTCGTCGTCCTGGCAGTACGCGTTGTTGTTGCCCTGCTGGGTCCGGCCCAGCTCGTCGCCGTGCGAGATCATCGGCACGCCCTGGCTGAGCATCAGCGTGGCCAGGAAGTTCCGGCGCTGCTTGGCGCGCAGCTCGAGCACCTTGGGGTCGTCGGTCGGACCCTCGATGCCGCTGTTCCAGGACCGGTTGTGGCTCTCGCCGTCCCGGTTCTCCTCGCCGTTCGCCTCGTTGTGCTTGTCGTTGTAGCTGACCAGGTCGTTGAGTGTGAACCCGTCGTGCGCCGTGACGAAGTTGATCGAGTGGAACGGCTTGCGGCCGTCGTCCTGGTAGAGGTCGGCGGAGCCGGTGATCCGGCTGGCGAACTCGGCCAGGGTGGCCGGCTCACCGCGCCAGAAGTCGCGGACCGTGTCCCGGTACTTGCCGTTCCACTCGGTCCAGTTCGGCGGGAAGTTGCCGACCTGATAGCCGCCCGGCCCGACGTCCCACGGCTCGGCGATCAGCTTGACCTGGCCGACCACCGGGTCCTGCTGGACCACCTCGAAGAACGTGGACAGCCGGTCCACGTCGTAGAACTCCCGGGCCAGGGTGGACGCCAGGTCGAACCGGAAGCCGTCGACGTGCATCTCGGTCACCCAGTAGCGCAGCGAATCCATGATCAGCTGCAGGCTCTGCGGGCTGCGCACGTTCAGGCTGTTCCCGGTGCCGGTGTAGTCCATGTAGAACTGCGGCTGATCCTCGACCAGCCGGTAGTACGTCCGGTTGTCGATGCCCTTCAGCGAGAGCGTCGGCCCGAGGTGGTTGCCCTCCGCGGTGTGGTTGTAGACCACGTCCAGGATGACCTCCATCCCGGCCGCGTGCAGGGCCTTCACCATGCCGCGGAACTCCTGGGTCTGCTGGCCGAGCGTGCCGGTCGACGAGTACCCGTGGTACGGCGCGAAGAAGCCCAGCGTGTTGTAGCCCCAGTAGTTGCGCAGGCCCAGGTCGTCCAGCCGGTTGTCGTGCACGAACTGGTGCACCGGCATCAGCTCGACGGCGGTCACGCCGAGGCTCTTCAGGTGCTCGATGGTCGCCGGGTGCCCGATCGCCGAATACGTCCCGCGCATGTCCCGGGGGATGTCCGGGTGCCGCTGGGTCAGACCCTTGACGTGGGTCTCGTAGATCACCGAGTGGTGGTACGGGATGTCCGGCCGGCGGTCGTTGCCCCAGTCGAAGTACGGGTTCACCACCACGGCCTTCGGCATGTACTGCGCCGAGTCCAGGTCCGACATCTGGTCCGGGTTGCCCATCTCGTACGCGTACATCGACGGGTGCCAGACGATGTCCGAGTCGATCGCGCGCGCGTACGGGTCGAGCAGCAGCTTGTGCGGGTTGCAGCGCAGCCCGCGGTGCGGCTCGTACGGCCCGTAGACCCGGTAGCCGTAACGCTGTCCCGGCTCCACGCCGGGCAGGTACGCGTGCCAGACGAACGCGTCCTGCTCGTGCAGCAACACCTTGCGCTCGTTCCCGGTGGCGTCGAAGAGGCACAGCTCCACCGCCTCGGCCACCTCGGAGAAGATCGCGAAGTTGGTGCCCGTCCCGTCGTAGGTCGCCCCCAACGGGTACCGGTGACCAGGCCAGACCTGCATGTATTGCGCTCCCCTCGGCCCACGGTCAGTCACGACCGGCCCCGCGGTTGATGCCCACCCGCAGGAACGTCTAATCCTGCCCGGCCGCGTCATGGTTCATTCTCGCGGAGGGGACTGATACCGTCGGCCCGACTGTCCGGTTAAGAGCATTTTATCCCCCTAAGGGGCTTTAGCGTGTTCCGAATTCGAGCATAGAGGCGACGTGCCGCGGATTGATCCCCTGACCTTCGGGCCGCAGCTCTGCGGCACCCCTGGCGAAGACGCCGGAACCGGCCGGGAATGGCTGGTCACCGACGGTCTCGGCGGCTGGGCCACCGGCACCGTGAGCGGCCTGCGGACCCGTCCCGAACACGCGCTGCTGGCCGTCGCCGGACCCGGCCGGGCACCGCACGTGGCCCTGGCCGCGCTCGACCTCACCGTGACGCTTCACACAGGCGCGAAAGTGCCGCTCTACACCCATGCGTGGGACTCGGGGGCGCTCGACCCGGCCGGGCACCGCCTGCTGGAGACGTTCACGATGGCCGACGGGCTGCCGCGCTGGCGCTGGCGGATCGGCGACGTGGTGATCGAACGCGAGCTGGCGCTGCGTCCCTCGCTCGCGGTGGTCCACCGGGTGCTCAGCGCGCCCGGCCCGGTCGGCCTCACCGCCGCCGCCATGTGCACCTGGCGCGAGGCGGCCGGCACCCGGCGGGCCGACGGACCGGCGCTGCGGATCGAACCGGTCGCCGACGGGGTGATCGTCGAGGGCGCGTACCGGCTGGCCGGTCCGGGCTGGCAGGGCGCCGGGCAGTGGCATCTGGGCGCGCGTACCGGCTCGCGGGTCGAGGACCTCTGGCTGGCCGGCTCGTTCCACCGGTCGGCCGCCGCCGGCGAGACCCTGGAGATCTCGGCGTGGGCCGGTGACCTCGCCGACCGGCCGCCGGCGCCGCGGGTGGTCCTGGCCGCCGCGCGCGACCGGGCTCATCGCCTGGTCACCACTGCCAAAGCCGAGGGGTACGCGGGGACTCTCGCCTTGGCCGCGGACACCTTCGTGATCCGTGGACCGGACGGGCCGACGCTGGCCGACGGCTATCCGTGGTCCGGCGCGCCCGCGTCGCTCGCCGCCTACGAGGGGCTCTTGCTGGACACCGGCCGCGCCGACGAGGGCCGGGACCTGCTGCTCGCCGCGGCCGAGCGCCCGGTCAGCACGCTCGACGCCCCGCTCTGGCTGGTGCACGCGGCCGACCGGCACGTCACCCGCACCGGCGACAGCGACCTGGCCCGCCGCCTCGCCGTCCCCCTCGGCCGCCTCCTCCGCCAGTCCCTCAGCGGCGACTCCCCGCTCACCCTCGACCCGGCCGACGGCCTGCTCACCCTCGCGGCCGGCTGCCAGGGGTGTCTCGACGGCGTCGAGGCACCCCTGGCAGCCGGCCACCACCGGGACCCGGCGGGCGGTCAGGGCCAGGCAGTGGCTGGTTGTCAGGGGTGCCTCCGGCAGCCGGAGGGACCCCTGAGGACCAGCCAGAGCAGCGGGAAGCTGGTGGAGATCAACGCGCTGTGGGTGAACGCGCTGGCCGCGCTCGCGGATCTGCTCGCGGACGGCGGGCGGGACGACAGCGAGCCGCGGGGCAAGCACGCCCGGGCGCGGGAGTCGTTCCTGCGGCGGTTCCCGGCGCCCGAGGGGTGGCTGCACGACGTGGTCGAGGGGCCGGCGGCGCCGTACCCGCTCGGCGCGGGCACCCAGCACGACGACCCGACGCTGCGGCCCTACCAGCTCTTCGGCTGGTCCCTGCCGCACGCGCCGATGCGCGGCAACGCCGGCACCGCGGTCCGGGCCGCCGGCGACGCCCTGCTCACCCCGCTCGGGCTGCGCACCCTCGCACCGGACGAATACGGCTACGACGGCGCCCACCCCGAACAGGGCCTGGTCCGGCCGTGGCTGATCGGCGCCTACGCGGACGCCTGCGCGGCCACCGGCCACCCGGTCGACGGCCTGCTCGACGGCCTCGCCGCCCACCTGACCGAGTGCGGCGTCGGCTCGATCGGCGAGGCGGTGCACGGCGACGCGCCGCACCGCGCCCTGGGCCGCCCGTTCGACGCCCTCGCGGTCGCCGAAACCCTCCGAGTCGAAACGAGGCACACGCCGTGAGCCGGATCCTGATGCTCTCCTGGGAGTACCCGCCGCTGCTGGTCGGCGGGCTCGGACGGCACGTGCACGCGCTGGCCGGCGCCCTGGTGACGGCCGGGCACGAGGTGACAGTGGTGACCCGGCAAGCGCCCGGCGCGCTCTCCGAGGAGTACGCCGAGGGCGTCCGGGTGATCCGCGCCGCCGAGGACCCGCCCTCCGTCGAGGTGACCGGCGGCGACTTCCTGACCTGGGCCACCGCGTTCAACCACGCGCTCACCCGGGCCGCCCTGCACGCGGTCCGGTCCGCCGCCGCGCACCGCACCCGGTACGACGTGATCCACGCACACGACTGGCTCGTCGCGCACACCGCCGTGACCCTGCGCGACCACCTGGACGTCCCGCTGGTCGCCACGATCCACGCCACCGAGTCCGGCCGGCACCAGGGCTGGCTGCCGGACGCGCACAACCGGACCATCGACGAGATCGAGCGCTGGCTGTGCGCCGAGGCGGACCGGGTGATCGTCTGCTCGGAGTACATGCGGGACGAGGTGACCCGGCTGTTCGGCGTGCCGGTGGAGCGCACCGAGGTGGTCCGCAACGGGGTGGACGCGCTGCGCTGGCGAGCCCGGCCGCGGGCGGTCACCGCGGCCCGCGCCACGTACGCCGGGCCGGACGCGCAACTGGTCAGCTTCGCCGGCCGGCTGGTCTACGAGAAGGGTGTGCAGCATCTGCTCGCCGCCGTGCCCGAGCTGCGGGAACGCTTCCCACGGCTGCGGGTGGTGATCGCGGGCGACGGACCGTACCGGAAAGAGCTCGAACGTCTCGCCGGGCCTGCCGTGACCTTCGCCGGATTCCTGACCGGCCACGATCTGACCGCCCTGATGGCCGCGTCGGACTGCTACGTGGTGCCGAGCGTCTACGAGCCGTTCGGGATGGTGGCCCTGGAGGCGGCCGCGGCCGGCGCACCGGTCGCGGTGTCGTCGACCGGCGGCCTGGCCGAGATCGTCGAGCACGGGGTGACCGGGGTGCGCTTCCCGCCGGGTGATCCGGCGGCACTGGCCGGCGCGGTCGCCGGGGTGCTGGCCGACCGCGAGCACACCCGGGCCATGGCGTGGCAGGCCCGGCTCCGGGTCCGCGACGACTACAACTGGCCGGCGATCGCCGCGCAGACCGGCGCGGTCTACGCCGGGGCCCGCCCGCCCGTGGTCACGACCGCCGCCCTGGAACAGCTGATCGCCACCGCGAGCGTGTGACGCGTCAGCCGAGCTGTTCGTCCTCGTAGCACCAGCGCCAGGTCTCGCCCGGCTCGAACGACCGCATCACCGGGTGACCACTCTGCGCGTGGTGGGCGGACATGTGCTGGCGCGGCGACGAGTCGCAGCAGGCGACCAGACCGCAGCTGAGGCAGAGCCTCAGGTGGACCCAGTCCTCGTGACCACTGGCCACGCACTGCGGGCAGCCCCCGGCGTAGGCGCTCTGCGGTTCCGGCTCGCCGGACTCCTTGAGATGCTGGCAGCTCACTCTTCACTCCGTCGCAGCTGGGATTCTTCCAGGTCGAGCTCGCGCTGGGCGCGGACCAGCACCTCCTCCGGGATCCGCCCCTCGTTCCGGGCGATCTTGAAGACGTGCCGTTCAGCTCTGATCATCTCGCGCCGGAGCCGCCCGTACGCCACCGAGGGTGTTTCGTCACGCTGATTGCCGAGCCGTTCCCAGGCGTTGTTGGACCGGCTCTCCACCAGACCACGCAGCCGGTCGACCACCGAGGCGGGCGCGCCGTCCGCGTGCACCTCGAGGGCCTCGAGCGCGGCCCGGCTGGCCGAGTGCTGCACTCCGGCCTCGGCCAGAGCGTCCTGCGCGCTGGTGTCCTCGCGCACCCCGAGCGCCTTGGCCAGGGCGGGCAGCGTGGTGCCCTGCAGCAGCAGGGTGAGCACGATGACCGCGAACGCGATGAAGATGAACAGCTCCCGCGGGTAGTACGGGACGTCCTTCTGGGTGAGCGGGGGCAGGGTCTGCGCGGCGGCCAGGGTGACCACACCGCGCATCCCGGCCCAGGCGATCACGGTCGGGACGGTGATCGGCGGGCGGGCCTCCCGGTTGCGGACCCGCGGGATCAGCCGGGCCAGGTACGTGGCCGGGTACATCCAGACGAACCGGAGCAGCACCAGCGCGCCGAAGACCAGTGAGGTGACCTGCGCCGTGGTGGCCCAGTCGGTCTCGATGCTCTGCAGCACCGACCGCAGCTGCAGGCCGACCAGCAGGAACACCACCCCCTCCAGGAGGAACGTGGTGAGCCGCCAGACCGCGTCCATCTGCAGCCGGGAGGTGGCCGAGAGCAGGTACGGGATCCGGTGCCCGAGGTACAGCCCGGCGATCACCACGGCCACCACGCTGGACGCGCCGAGCTCCTCCGCGACGATCACCACGACGAACGGGGTGAGCAGCGACACCGCGTCGTCCAGCAGCGAATCCTCGATCCACTTGTGCAGCTTGGCCGCGCCGACCGCGGCGACCATGCCGATCACCAGGCCGCCGCCGGCCTTGAGGGCCACCTGACCGGTGATGTCCCAGAACCCGACCCCGATACCGGACAGCGCGCCCACCGACACCCGCACCAGCACCAGCGCGGTGGCGTCGTTGAGCAGGCTCTCGCCCTCCAGGATGGTGACCACCCGGCGGGGCAGGCCGACCCGGCGGGCGATCGCGGTGGCCGAGACCGCGTCCGGCGGCGCGACGATCGCGCCGAGGGCGATGCAGGCCGCCAGCGGCGCCTGCGGGAGCAGCCAATGGACGGCGAAACCGATCACGAACGCGCTGAGCAGCACCAACCCGACCGCGAGCAGCAGGATCGGCCGCAGCGCGAGCCGGAACGCGGGCACCGAGGTCTGCAGGGCGGCCACGTAGAGCAGCGGCGGCAGGATCCCGATCAGGACCAGCTCCGGCTCCAGGTGCGCTTCCGGGAACCCCGGCACGTACGACAGCCCGAGCCCGGCCACCAGCAGGACCAGGGGCGCCACGAAACCCAGCCGGCGCGCGAGGGCCGCCCCGACGACCGCGATCGCCACCAGTACGACCGTGTCGACGATGCTCTCCATGGCCGGAAACCTTAGTTCAGGCCGTACTGGTGACTCTCGACCGTGCCACCGTGGCCGCGTACGTGCCGTCCAGACCTTCCCTGGTCCAGACCCCGTCGACCGAGAAAACGTACGGCGTCGCCGGGGTGAGACCGGTCACCGTGGCGGTCATCCAGCCGCACCCGGTCGGGGTGACCGTGATCCACCCGGGCACCTCCGGCTGCGGGCCGGTCACCAGGTCCTCACTGACCGCGATGATCCGGTACTGGACCAGCGTCCGGCCGCCCGGGTTGTACCACTTCACCACGGCAGTGGTCTTGCCCGTGGTGACCGTCATCCCGTTGATCGCGCCACCCAGGTACGTGCCCGGGTTGCAGGAGGTGCCGCTCGGCCGCGGGGTGGGCGACGGCGACGTGGTCGGCGACAGCGTGACGGCGGCCGAGGTGGCCCGCGGCGCGAACGTCACCGTGGGCGACGGAGTGACGCTGCCGGTGGCGATCAGCAGCCAGTCCGTGCCGCTCGGCGACGGCGCGGCCTGCGGGGCCGGTGTCGAGGCACAGGCCGCCAGCAGCAGCGGCCCGGCGATCATGGGCAGAATGACGGCGGCGGCTTTCCGAATCCCCAGCACGTCCTTCAGGTTCGGGCGGACGCACCGGGGACTTAGCGCATCCGGCCGGCCGCCACCCGGCTGCTACCCGATCACTCCGAGCCGCTCACCGGGCCGCGAAGTGCTCCCGGGCCCGGCGGGCCAGGTCCTTGGTGGCGGCCGAGTTCACCCAGGTGCCGAGGACCACGCCGGCGCCCGGGACGAGTTTGGCGAACATCTTGCGGGCCGCGCGCACCCCGGCCATCTGGGCGAGCTTGAGGCTGAGCTTGAGCAGCGTCCCGCCGAGCGGGCCGCCCTGCGAGCCGGTGAAGATCCGGCTGGCGCGTTCCCGGCCGGCCGCCACCCCGAGTGCGGTCCGCGCGGTCTCGGCCACCTTGTGCACCCGCTGCAGGACCAGCAGGTCGGTGGCGCGCTCCGGTGCGGCCGGGTCGGCGTCGTACGCCGCGGCGATGTGCAGCACCATCCGGGCCTGGGTCCAGGCCAGCACCCCGACGTCGAGCACCGCGCCGGGCAGGCCGGCCGCGCCGGAGACCGCGCCGGAGAGGCGGGCCAGCGTGGTGAAGTGCTTGACGGCCAGGCCGGCCAGCTCGTCCGGGGTGATGCCGGGGCGGTCGGCGCGGATCCGGGCGGCCCAGCCGGCCGCTTCCGGGCCGAGCCGGCGGACGGCGTCCAGGGCGAGGTGCTCGGCCGCGTACTGCGGGTCGGCCTTCATCCGGGACCAGAGGGTGCCGGGTGGGACGGAGGTGTCGTCGGTGGGCGGGGAGACCGGTACCGGGTGCTGGCTCAACGATCACTCCTGGGGGGCGAGGCGGCGACCTACCCCCATAGTGGCGACCGGGCGCACGTCGGTTGCTCGTACCCGGGAACTTTTCGTGTTCACCGTCACAGCGCGGGCAGCGTCGGAAATCCGGCACGATCCACTGCGGCACGCCTGGCGGACGGTGTTCGTACGCCATGATTCGGGCATGGTCCCGCAGCGGTCCGGAATGAACTCCCCGGCCTCGCTGTTCCCAGCGGAAAGCCCGCGTCAGCGGGCATCATCTTCGAGGAGGTCCGCAGCGTGCTCGACCCACACGGGCTCTACGACGTGGCCGGCGAGCTGCCGGCCCTGGACGGCCCGGTGCTCATCCAGGCGCTCACCGGGTTCGTCGACGCGGGCAGCGCGATCCAGCTCTCCCGGGAGAACCTCCTGGAGAACCTGGAGAGCGAGGTCGTCGCGACCTTCGACCTGGACCAGCTCCTCGACTACCGGTCCCGCCGCCCTCCGATGATCTTCGTGGCTGATCACTTCGAGAGCTACGAGGACCCGGTCCTCGCCCTGCACCTGGTCAAGGACCAGCTGGGCACCCCGTTCCTGCTGCTCGCCGGCCCCGAGCCGGACCTGCAGTGGGAGCGCTTCATCGCGGCCGTGACCGGGCTGATCGAGAAGCTCGGCGTCACGGTCACGGTCGGGCTGAACGCGATACCGATGGCCGTGCCGCACACCCGGCCGGTCAGCCTCACCGCGCACGCCACCGACCGCAGCCTGATCGGTCAGCACGAGTCCTGGCTGCAGCGGGTCCAGGTGCCGGCCAGCGTGGGCAACCTGCTGGAGTTCCGGCTCGGGCAGAACGGGCACGACGCGCTCGGGTACGCCGCGCACGTGCCGCACTACCTGGCACAGACCGGCTATCCGGCCGCCGCCGAGCTGCTGCTCGACTCGGTCTCCGGGGTGACCGGGCTGGCCCTGCCGACCGGCAAGCTGCGCGACTCGGCCGAGCTGGTCCGCGAGGAAGTGGACAAGCAGATCGCCGACGACGAGCAGGCGGCCCGGCTGGTCACCTCGCTGGAGGCGCAGTACGACGCGTTCCTGCGCGGCCGGCAGAACAACCTGCTCGTCGACTCCGACCAGGCGCTGCCGACCGCTGAGGAGCTCGGCGCGGAGCTGGAGCGATTCCTGGCCGAGCAGACTCGGGACGAGAACTAGTTTTTTCGGCTTTTTCCGGTTAATTCAGTCTTTTCGAGTTTTCGTCCGGTTCAACAGGAAGTCGATGACGGCCGGGAGTTGCGCGTCCCAGTAGTCCCAGGCGTGCTCTCCCGGCCCGAACGCCGCGTCCAGCTCCACCCCGTTGGTCCGGCACGCGGCGGCGAACCGCCGGTTCTGCGCCAGCAGGTGGTCCTCGGTGCCGCAGCGCAGCATCAGCCGGGGCAGGCGTACCGGGTCGGCCTCGCGCAGCAGGTGCATCAGGTCCTCGTCGCCGCCGGCCACCACGCGATCGCCGAAGACCCGCGCCACCAGGGCGCGCATGTGCGGCCGCAGGTCATGATCCTGGATGTACGCCAGGTCGAGCGCACCGGACAGCGTCGCCGCCGCCGCGAACCGCTCCGGCTCGCGCAGCGCCCACTTCATCGCGCCGTAGCCGCCCATCGACAACCCGGCGACGAACGTGTCCTCGCGCCGCCCGGAGACCCGGAAGAACTGCCCGACCGTGGCCGGCAGCTCGGCGGAGAGAAAATCCCAGAACCTCATTCCGTACGCTTCGTTGGCGTAGAAGCTGCGGTGCACCTGCGGCATGACCACGGCCAGCCCCTGCGCGGCGGCGTACCGCTCAACCGAGGTGAACCGGCTCCACGCGCTGTGATCGTCGGACAGCCCGTGCAGCAGGTAGAGCACCGGAGGCGGGTCACCGGCTCGGGTGTCGGGCAGCAGAACGGTCATCGAGGTGCGCAGTTCCAGCGCCTCGGAGTCGAAATCACACCGGATCAGGGCCACCCCGCCATTCTCTGCCACGGACGACGCCCCGTCGCCCACTCTTCCCATCCCTCGGCGCCGCACCTGCCCCGGCAACCGGCGGCCTCGGACTAGCTGGTCAAGCCGGGCGGTGCAGTGGGAACTGAGGACTATCGGTGAGCCGGAGGGCCGGCCATTCCGGGCTCGGCTGGAAGTCGGTGTAGGTGCCGTCGAAGGGGAACTCTCGGGCCTCGATCTGCTTGATGAGCCGGTTGCCTTCAGCACGGATCGTCTCGGCCGTGTCGGCGTCGAAGTAGCTGGGGTCACCGATGCGTTCGTCGAACTCGTCGACGTCCTTCCACTCCCACTCCCGCTGCGGCGTCACGACGATGTCCAGGACGTGGTCGCCGGTGTCCACGCTGCCCGGCCGCCGGACGCAGGGGGCTTCGAGGTTGACATACCAGCCGGTGAACCGGCCCTTTTCGAAGAACCACCACACGGAATGGGCAGCCGCGGGTGGCATGAGGACCAGGATGTCGCGGCCCTCCCAGAGGTGGACTGTCAGCTTCGGATCGCGCATCCGGTCGACGGTGATCTCATGCTGGGTGTTGCCGTCGGCGTCGATGAGCCGGGCGAATTCACTGCCCTCAGGATGCCAGAGCAGCAGGCCTGACTCGTCATCACTGATCACGCGCATCGGCTGGGCCCAGGTGCACCAGGGTCCGCGTAGGTATCGACGAGTGATGACCTGTCCCGGCTCGAAAGGCATCGCGGCAGCCTAGCCGATCGTGGTCGTCCGGCGGCTTGGTCCCAGCGGGGTTCATGGGGTGCGAAAGGCCGTCCTATATGTCGACCCTCGTCACGCCGCAACGAGTGCCGCAGGGTAGGTCCGGACACCGCAAGGTTCGACTGGACGGGACATGCCACGCGACGGTTGAGCGGTTGGGAATGTCGTACCCCTCGATTAGTATGTATGTACGAACGAGGGGCCCTGAGCTGCTGATCTTCGGCTGATCCTTCGGGTGATTCCGGCTGTGCAGCGCGAGTGAGGAGACCGACGTGACCACGTCCACCCTGTCCACGATCTCGACCAACCCCGTGCCCGTCATCCCGCCCTACGCCACCATGCTCGGCTTCACCCGGTACATCTCCCGCACCGGTCCCGCGAAGGCGACGTTCGTCGGCGGGCTGCGCAAGCAGCGGGAGCGGCGCACCGGTTTCAACCCGCACAGCCAGCTGGTCAAGGCGCTCAAGGCGGACATCGCGTTCCGCACCGGCGGGAGCTATCTCGGCGGCGTCGTCGACCTGGTGAAAGACCGCTGGAAGCCGCTGTACGAGTCGCTGCGCGCCGGCGCCCGCAGCTACCTCACGTCCCTCGGCGACCCCGAGCAGATCGCCCTGATCCAGACCCGCGACGCCCTGGCCAGCGTCGGCCCGCTCGCCGTGAAGATCAACCCGCACTTCGGGCTGCGCTTCGCCGACGGCCACCGCGAGGCGGTCCGGCTGCACTTCGACGAGGAGCCGCCGAACCCGGAGCTGCTCACCGCCATGCTCCACCTGATGGCCCGCCACATGGAGCAGATCCTCCCGGACGCCGAGCCGGTCCTCGTCGACCTGCGCCGCGGCGTCACCCACCGCCTGAGCCCGGCCGCCCGGCCGGGCGACGTGGAGAGCTGGCTGGCCGGCGAGGCGGCCGCTTTCACCGCCATGTGGTCCGCCACCGCCGCCTGACCGTTCCCGCGGCACCCTGCGACTCCCGGCCACGCCGGCCGCCCGGCCTGGCCGGGTCCCACCCTCTGCCGCTCTCACCCCGGGCTCGCTGCCCGGGTCCCACCTTCCTGCCGTGCTCACCCCGGGCTCGCTGCCCGGGGTGAGTCGTTAGGGTGGGTGGTGTGAGTCAGTTCTCCGGCGTTCTGTCGCCGCCGCGCCGCTGAGTGGAGCGCGTGCCGCGCCGTCCGGGCTGAGCTCGGACGGCTGTTCTGGGCTGCGTTCCGCTGCCGGTCCAGACCGACTCACACCAGCGGAGCAATCGTGTTCTCGTTCTTTCCCTCGCGCCCGTCCCGCCCCTCGGATTCCACGCATTCCTCGCGCCCCTCGCATTCCCCGCGCCCCTCGTGGCTTTCAGGCTCCTCGGCCGGTGCTCGGCTGAGCCTGCTGCAGTTGTCCGTCGCCGGGGTTCTCTGGGGCACCGCGGGCGTCGTCGTCCAGGTCGTCGCCCGGCGTACCGGGCTCGGCGCCGTCGCGATCGGGTTCTATCGGCTGCTGTTCGCGGCCGGGGCCATGCTGATTCTCGGGCGGGGTTCCCGGCGGCAGATCGGGGCGGCGTTCCGGTCCGCCCCGGTGGCGGTGATCGCGGGCGGGGTCGGGCTCGCCGCGTACCAGGCCCTGTATTTTCTCGCGGTGCGCCTCACCGGGGTCAGCGTCGCCACGGTGGTCAGTCTCGGGCTCGCTCCGGTGCTGCTCAGCGCGTGGGAGACGATCCGCACCCGGCAGCGGCCCGGCAACGCCGAGCTCGGGGCCACCGCGGCGGCGATCATCGGCCTGGTGCTGATCTCGGCCGCCGCCGGCACGGGTTCCGCCGGGACCCTGGGGCTGCTCGCCGCGGTCGCGTCCGGCACCGTCTACGCCGGGGCGACGGCACTCAGCCGGCGCACCACCCAGGGTGTCCCGCCGCTCGTCCTGACCACGCTGTCCTGCACGATCGGCGCGATCACGCTGGCGCCGATCGCGCTGGCGCAGGGGGTGACGTTCGCGCCGAGCGGCGAGACCCTCGCGCTGCTGACCTACCTGGGCGTGATCACCACGGCTCTGGCGTACGCATGCTTCTACACCGGGCTGCGGCACACCACCGGCAGCGTGGCCGTGGTCGTGACCCTGCTGGAACCGCTCGCCGCCGCACTACTGGCGGTCGTGCTGCTCGGCGAGCCGTTGACCGTGCCGACGATCGTCGGGGGTCTGCTGCTGCTCGGCGCGGTGACCACCCTCTACCTGGACACCGACCGGCCCAGCAAAGACCTCCAACCGGCACCCCTGACTGACTGACCGCGCCACGCCCAGGCCCCTCGGCTGGTGCTCACGGTCGCTTCGACGGCCTTGAGGCAGCCGCCACCACCAGCCGGCCGAGGCCGGGCGGCTGGCGCTCACGGTCGCCTCAACCCGCTCGATGCAGCCAACAGCCGACATCGCTTCCGCTCTGGCCGCAAACTCATTCCGGCCTCGGCTGGGTTCTGGGGGTGTGTCAGTGGGGGTGAGACACCCCTGAGGGCCAGCCTGCTTTCGCGGGCTGGCCCTCAGCGGTGTTTTACGGGTCGGGAGACACCGCTGAGGGCCAGCCGAGGGTCGTGACTCGCGCTTGGGGCGGGAGTGAGGCGGGCGTCGCGGGCTTTACCTCGTAACGAAGAAATTTGATCGGTGCGAGCTGGGTCACAATCCGCTACGTCTGGTCAACGTGGGCTCACGCATTGCTAATGTGGTCGGCCGAACGGGGGGAACATATGCGTTGCGATAAATGCGGTACCGCGCTCGAGCACGCCGGGCAGGGGCACACCTGTCGATCCACCACGATCGTCCCGGACAGGCCGCCGGGTGCCTGGGCCGACGCCACCGGTGCGTTGATCGGATTGATCGCCTTGGCCGTGATCGCCGACCTGGCCAACGGCGTGCTGCGCCTGACCGGCCGGAGCGGATCGCTGGTCAGCGTCGCGAGCGCGATCTGGCTGGTCGGGATCGTGGGCGTGCTGATCATGGGGTTCGTCTGGAACAACCGGACCCGGCGGCTGGCCGAGGCCTACAGCGCCGACCAGGAGACCTACGTCTGGAGTCTCGGCTGGCGGCTCGTCATCGTGGCGCCGATGCTGGCCTCGATCCTCGGCATGTGGCGCGACTCCGACGACCACACCAAGATCCTGGTCGGGATGGCGGCGCGCGCGGTGGTCGGGCTGGGCGTGCTGACCGCCGTGCTGATCAGCCGTGCCCGGGTGCTGCGCCTGATCCGCGACTCGGCGGCGGCACAGCAGTCCGCGGGGCAGCACGCCCCGGCATGAAAGCCGCGGCACCGCACTCCGCAGGGCAACACGCCCCGGCATGAAAGCGGCGGCACCGCACTCCGCAGGGCAACACGCCCCGGCGTGACGGGCCGCGGCGGAACCGGCCGTGTCAGCGGGCCTCCAGCGGCAGCCGGACCAGCACCGTGGTACCACTGTCGCCGCCGGTCAGCTCGATGCTGCCGTTGTGCCGCTCCACCACAGCCCGGCTCAGGGTCAGACCCAGCCCACTGCCCGGCAACACTCGATCATGGCCGCGGCTTGTCCGATACCGGCCAGTGAAGAGCTGTTCCCGCTCGTCACGCGGCACGTCGGCGGCGGCGTCCGAGACGGCCAGCTCGGCAGCCCGGCCGGTGTGGCGCAGGGTCACTTCGACGTGCCCGCCGTCCGGGCTGTACCGGATCGCGCTGCCCAGCAGGTTCTCCACGATGTGCCGCAGCCGGTCCCGGTCACCGGGCACGATCAGCTCCCCGGGCAGGTCCGCGTCGATGATCACCGGGGCGGCGCCGATCGCCACCCGGGTGCGCTCCACCACGTCGCGGACCACAGCGGCCAGGTCCATCGGCGTACGGCGTACGTCAGCGTGCCCGGCGTCCAGCGCGGACAGCTCCAGCAGCTCGTTGATGATCTCGCGGAGGGTGAGGGCGTTGCGCTCCACCACGGCGATCAGTCGCGGACCCTCCCGCACCAGGGTCGCCTCGTCGGCCTCACGCAGCAGCTCGGTGTACGCGCTGATCGAGGTGAGCGGGGTGCGCAGCTCGTGCCCGATCAGCGCCAGGTACTCGTTCTTGCTGCGGACCAGCTGCCGCTGCAGGTTCTCGACCCGGCGCCGCTCGACGAACTGCCCGAGGTGCGCGGCGACACCGGACATCAGCGCGACCAGCTCGTCCTCGGGATCCTCGACCGCGTCGGCAAAAACGGTCAGCACGCCGATCGTCCCGGTCCCGTCGTGCACCGGGATGGCCAGCGCGGTGTGCAGGCGTTCGGCCGCGGTGTCCGGGGAGATCAGGCTTTGCGGGCGGCCCACGTCCCGGATCCACAGCGGCTTGTCGACCTGCCAGGAGCGGCCGGCCAGCCCCTGGCCGTACTCCAGTTCGTCCGGCACCGTGATCCCGGTCGGCCAGCCCGGCGTGCTCCAGCGCGCGACGGCCCGGACCACCTCGGCCGCCGTGTCGACCAGCCACAGTTCGGCGTGCACCCAGTCCAGGGTCGCGACCACCGCCTCGAGGACCCGCGGGCCGGCCGCCTCGATGCTCGGCGCCTCGGCGAGCGCCGTGGTGACCGCCAGCTCGCACGACCGGAAACGTTCAGCCCGCCGCTGCCGGGTGACGTCCTGCAGCGCCTGCACCGCCCCGACCACCCGCCCGTCCGGGCCGAGGATCGGCTGCGCGTCCATCAGGTAGTGCCGGGTCTTCTTGGTCCGCCCGGGCCGGACCACCGGCTCGTCCCGGAGCCGTTCACCGTTCAGCGCCCGGAACAAACCGGGCTCGCCCGGCAACGAACCAGGCTCGCCCGGCAACGGGTCGTCGGCGCGCATCCGGCGCATCCGCTCGTTCGCGAAGACCACCTTCCCGGCTACGTCACACGCGGTCACCCCGTCGTGCAGGCTGTCCAGCACCGCGTCCAGGAACCGGTGCTGCTGTTCCAGCTCGTGCCGGGCGAGTTGCTCGCCGATCAGCAGGGCGGCCACCTCGGCCGCCTCGGCCACCGCGGTGATCTGCTCCGGCGCCCATTCCCGGGGCCGCAGGTCGTAGGCGCAGCACACGCCGACCACCTGCCCGTGCCGGTCGTGCACCGGGTACCCCAGGTAGGCGCCGCCGTGTTTGCGGAGCACCCCGGGCGGGACCCGGTCGTCCGCTGTCGCGTCGTCGACGATGATCGCGCCGCTGCCGCGGACCACCATCCCGCCGAGTGAGCCGTCCAGCGGCATGTCGGCGATCGACTCCCAGTCCTCGGCGACGCCCCAACTGCCGTACAGGCGGAGCCGGTCGCTCTCGATGAACTGGATACAGGCGCTCGGGGTCTGCGCGCCCCGCGCGGTGAGCGCGGCGAGCTGGTCGGCGGTCCCGCTGGTCAGCACCCCGCGATGCAGTGCCGGGCGGGCGGCGGCTTCGGCCAGCACGTCCCGCAGCCGGTGTACTCCGCCGGGCACCTGCCAGCCGGCCGGCGCCCGCGGGTCGGTGGCGGCCGCCGACATGGTGTGCTCGTCGACGGCCGTCCCCCCGTACAGGTCGGCCGGGCGTGCGAGAGCTGCGGCTTCCGCCGCCCGCGCCCTTTCGGACCGTCCGGCCCCGTTGCCGGGGTCTTCTCGCCGCATGGCCGACCTCCAGGGCTAAGCCTAGAGGTGCGAAAAGGCTAAAACCGGCAATTCCCCGCGAGGTTCCTCCGCTCACTGTTTCCTTTGGTACGGCCGCCGCGCCGCGCGCACTCCCGACCGCGACGCGCCTTCCGCCCGCGGGCGCCCGCTCCCCCGGCGGGCGCGGTGGGGTTGCGGGGCGCTGGCGGTCACCCGTGCTCGCCAGGACGGGTGGGCGAGCGCTCGTGGTGGTGTGGCCGGCGCCGGTGGGTCAGGCGCGGGCGTAGCGGAGGTCGGTGATGGGGCGGCCGGCTTCGGTGCCGCGGCGTTCGAACTTTGTCTCCGGACGAGGGTGCGGTGTCGACGGGAGGCGGCGCAGGCCCGGGTCGGCGTTCAGGGTCTCGGCCATGGCCTCGGCGTATTCCGGCCAGTCGGTGGCGCAGTGCAGGACGCCGCCGGGGTGCAGGCGTTCGCGGAGCAGGGTGACGTTGCCGGGCTGGATCAGGCGGCGCTTGTGGTGGCGGGCCTTCGGCCACGGGTCGGGGAAGTAGACGTGCACGGCGTCCAGCGAAGCCGGCGCCAGGCGGTGGACGAGCTGCATGGCGTCGCCCTCGGCCACCCGGAGGTTGGTCAGCGAAAGCTCGCCGGCCAGCGCGAGGAGGTTGCCGAGGCCCGGGGTGTGCACCTCGACGGCCAGGTAGTTCCGCTCCGGGTCGGCAGCGGCCATCGCGGCCGTCGCGTCGCCCATCCCGAAACCGATCTCCAGGACGGTCGGGGCGTCCCGGCCGAAGAGCTCGGGAAGGTCGAGCGGGGTGCGGTCGCCGTCGAGCACGGTGAGGCCGAGAGTGGGCCAGAGGGCGGCGTGCGCGTCGGCGTGCCGGGAGCTCATCCGGCCACGGCGCGGGTGGAAGGTCCGGATCGGCCGGTCAGCGTCCGCGGGGACGGTCTCAGCTGCGGTTCCGGGCACGGCGGCGGTCTCAGTCATGGCAGCGCCCACGATACGGCGGCCCGCAGCCCCCGGCCAAAACAGCGAGCAGCCACCCAGCGTGGGGACTTTCGGCGCGCAGCGCGCCACAACTTCACACACTCGGGGCGGCACAGGCGAGCGTGGGGACTTTCGGCGCGCAGCGCACCACAACTTCACACACTCGCGGCGGCACAGGCGAGCGTGGGGACTTTTGGTGCGCAGCGCGCCACAACTTCACACGCTCGGGGCGGCATGACGGGCGGTGGGGCGTGGGTTCAGGGTTGGAGGGTGGGCTGGGAGCCGGGGTGGAGTGGGGTTCGGGTGCCGGTGGTGAGGTCCAGCAGGGTGATCCAGGAGCCGTTGCGGTAGCGGGCGGTGACCAGGGCGTGGGTAGGGTCGAGGTAGGCCGGTTCGCGGTCGAGGGTGGTGCCGATCGTGCGCTTGGCGCCGGTGCGCGGGTCGTATTCGACCACGTGCAGGGGTTCGTTCTGTGCGGTGGTCTCACCCTCCTGGTAGGCGGTGAAGGCCAGCCGGGCGCCGTCCGGGCGCCAGGCCGGCAGCACGGCGAAGCCACGGTTCTGCAGGCTGCCGCCGCCGTAGGCGGCCACCGTCCGTTCCGCGCCGGAGCTGATCGTGCCGATGCTCAGGCAGGCGTCGTAGATCGCGTCGCACTCGCCGCCGCGGAACGCGATCTGTTTGCCGTCCGGGGACCACGCCACCGCGTCGTCGGCCCGCAACCGATCAACCAGCGAAGCCGACGCCGCCGCCACGGAAGCCGTTGAGGCCGGGGCCGAGGAGACCGCCGAGATCGATGTCGTCTCGGGGAGGGGCTCGCTGCGGCAGTCGACGGGGAACAGGACTTCCGGCGGGCCGGTGGTGGCGGAGATGCGGTAGACGCCGGGGCCGCCGGTGCAGGAGAGGGAGGCGAAGGCCAGCCATTTGCCGTCCGGGGACCAGGACGGGGCGGCCGCCGGGCGGGTGGTCAGGCGACGGCGGGCGGTGCCGTCGGCTTTCATGGTCCAGAGCTGGCCGTCGCGGAGCACGGCGAGTTGCTTGCCGTCGGGTGACCAGCGCGGGCGGGCGTATCCGGCCCCGGTGGTGAGGCGCTTCTCGGCGGGACCGGCACTGACGTAGACGTCGCCGTCCCGTACGTACGAAATATGACGAACCAACGGCGGCGCGGCAGGGGCCGCAGGCGCGGCCGGGACCGGGAGTGCGGCGGAGGCCGGCGTCGGGCCGAGCATCAGCCCGATGAGAAAAGCTGCCGTCTTGATCATGGCTGACCGCCCCCCGATGGTCCCGCATGTACATCCAGTGACATCGTCGCAACCGATCTGCACCTAAGGAGTTCGGGCACCGGTTCGGCGCCCGAACTCCCCACGGCTCAGCTCGCCGGATGGACCACGGCGGCGGATCCGCTGCCGCGCCGGACCGGTTCGGCGACGGCCAGCTGGCCGCCGTGCCGGGTGAACTCGATCGCGGTGGCGGCGCCGATCTCCGGTGCGTCCGCGGCGAAGACGTGACCGCGAGCGGTCAGCTCCGGCCCGTACGTCGTATGGAACGCCGGCTCCGCCTGGATCCCGGCGGTGTTGCGCTGCGCGGCCCGCGGCGCGGCAACCGCCTGCGGCAGGGTCATCCCCAGTTCCAGCCGGTTGACCAGGATCTGCAGCACCGTGGTGATGATCGTCGAGCCGCCGGGCGCACCGGTGGCCAGGAACGGCTTGCCGTCCTTGAGCACGATCGTGGGCGACATCGAGCTGCGCGGGCGCTTGCCGGGGCCGGGCAGGTTCGGGTCGGGCGCGGTGCCCTGCGTGCCGGTGAAGTTGAAGTCGGTCAGCTCGTTGTTGAGCATGAACCCGCGACCGGGAACGACCATCCCGTTGCCGCCGAACTGCTCCAGCGTGAGCGTGTACTCGACCACGTTGCCCCACTTGTCGGCGACGGTGAGGTTGGTGGTGCTCATCCCGTTGTCCGGGGCGGCGGCCGCCGTCGCGGGAGTGCAGCCCGGTCCCGGCGCGACCGGCTTGGCCAGGGCCTTCTTCGGGTCGATCGCGCAGGCCCGGCCCTTCGCCCAGCGGTCCGAGATCAGATCCTTGAGTACGGACGGCGCGGTGTACGCCCCGACGTACCGCCCCCGGTCGGCGAAGGACAGTGCGGACGCCTCGAGGTAGTAGTGCAGCTTGTCGACGGTCGTCGCGGAGTCCAGCGGCGACGCCTCGAGGATGTTCAGCGCCTCACCGACGGCGGTGCCGCCACTGGACGGGGTGGACATCCCGTACACCGAAAGGCCCTTGAAATCGGACCTGGTGGGCGCCGGGTGCCGCACCTGATAGGCGGCCAGGTCCCGGGCGGTGAGCACGCCGGGCCGGATCGGGTACGCCCACGGCGACGTCGGGCTGGACGAGACGGCCGGTTGGGCGACCGTCCTCAGCAGATCCCGGCCGATCGCCCCGCGGTAGAACGCCCCGGTCCCCTGCCGGGCGATCTGCCGGTACGTGGCGGCCAGGTCCGGGTTCTTGATCGTGGTACCGATCGCGGGCGGCGCACCGCCGGGCAGGTACAGCGCCTTGCTCGCGTCGAACTGCCCGAACGCGGCCGCGTTCTCGGTGACCTGGCGGCGGAACTCGCCGTCGACGGTGTACCCGCGATCGGCCACCTCGGCGGCCGTGCTCAGCGCGCTGCCCAGCGGCCGGGTGCCCCACTGCTTCGCGGCGGACTCCCAGGTCGCCAGCGTGCCGGGCACTCCGACCGACAGGCCGCTGACCCGAGCCTCGTCGAACACGTACGGCAGCCCGGTGGCCGGGTTGACGAAGTACGTCGGCGTCATCGTCGCCGGGCCGGTCTCCCGCCCGTCGATGGTGTAGACCCGCTGCTTGCGGGCGTCGTAGTAGACGAAGAAGCCGCCGCCGCCGATCCCGGACGCGAACGGCTCGGTCACCCCGAGCGTGGCGGCGGCCGCGACCGCGGCGTCGACCGCGTTGCCGCCGCGGCGCAGCACCTCGAGACCGGCCGCGGTGGCGGTGGCGTCCACGGTGGCGATCGCGCCGCCGTACCCGGAAGCCGTCGAACCGGAGACTTGCTCAGCACCCGGATGTGCGTACGCGGGCGCTGTCAACCCGAGTGTGGTCAGCGAAACAGCTGCTAACGCGGAGATGAACCGCATCGGCCCTCCAGACAGGACAGTGTCGGTTGTCGATTCCTGCCTACCGCTGAAGACGGCCGGACACAACCGCTACAACGATCAGCCGACACCGAACGGCGCGGGTTCGACGGCGGGACAGGTGGTGCCGGGCGCCGGCGGGGTCAGGTCGACCAGGTAGCGCTCGACCGCGGCCTTGACGCAGGGGCTGTGCGAATACGCGATGTGGCCCCAGCCCTGATAGGTCAGCAGCCTGGCGTTCGGGCCGAGCTGGGCGGCGGTCTGCTGTGCCCAGACGTACCCGGTCGCCGGGTCGTGCCGCGCGTTGACCAGCAACATCGGCATCTTCGCCGGGGACAGCCGGCGCTGCGGGCTGGACGGCGGGACCGGCCAGCCGACGCACCCGGCCGCCGCCGACAGGGCCAGCGGGGACGCGCGGACCTGCGGCGCGATCACCGCGAGGGCGTCGAGGCGTTTCCGGTACGCGGTGAAGTCACCCACCGGCAGCGCCCAGTCCCCGCAGAACACCGCCGGGAAACTGTTCGGGGTCAGGTCGAGCGGCACGGCCGGGCGACGGGCGCGCCCGGTGGCCGCCGCGGGCACGGCCGCGTCCTTCAGGTAGTGCGCGAACGAGAACCACTGCGGATCGTAGAACGCGCTGAACGCCGCCGAGATCAGCTCCCAGACGCCGAGTTTGGCGGGCGGGTCGTACGGGTCCTCGAGCGTGCCGGCCTGCGCGCGGGCCAGCAGCGTGGCCCAGAGTTTCGGGATGTCCTGGCCGCGCAGCACGCACCGGGTGTCCCGGGCGCACCAGGCGACGAACTCGTTGAACGAGTCCTGCACCGCGGCGGTCTCCTGGGTGAGGAACGTGTCCACGTCGACGCTGTGGTCCATCACGCTGTCCAGCACCACCGCGCGCAGGGTGGCCGGGTGGGTCTCGCCGTAGAGCTCGCCGATCAGCGAGCCGTAGGACGCGCCGAAGATGCTGATCCTCGGTTCACCGAGCGCGCGCCGCAGCGCCTCGACATCGCGGATCACGCTGCCGGTGTCGGCGTGCTCGACGACCGGGCCGCTGCGGGTCGTGCAGTCGGCGGCCAGTTTCCGGTTGTAGGCGCCGAGCGCGGTGAACGCGGCCGCGTCGGCGACCAGCGGCGACGGTTTCGCGTCGACCAGGGCCTGCGAGCAGAGCACCGGGGCGCTGCGGCCCACCCCGCGCGGGTCGAGGCCGATGATGTCGAACCGTTTCCGCAGCTCCGGGGTGAAGAACTCGCCGTCGAGGGCCATGTTGACGGCCGAGCCGCCGGGCCCGCCCGGGTTGACGATCAGCACACCGATCCGGCGCGCCGGGTCCTCGGCCGGCCGCCGGGCCATCGACAGCTCGATCGACGTCCCGTACGGGTCGGCCCAGTTCGCCGGCACCCGCATGGTGCCGCACTGCACCTGCTCGTCCTCCGGACAGACCGCCCAGGTCACCGCCGGTCTCGTCTCGGCCCGGGCCGGGTCGCGCCCGAGGAGAGACGGCAGACACCCGAGAAGGGTGGTGAGGGTGAGGATCACGGCCGTGCCCGGCCGCCGGAAAGCTCGCAAAACCCAAATCTCCGCCCTGCGCGGTGGGACTCGACCACGCGGCACCATCTTGGGCCGCGCCCCTACAACGATTCCGCAGTTCGCCCGTTTTTGCGTCTTATGGGGCATTCTCTACCGGATGATCATGGCAGGGTTGAACGATGTCGACCGTCACGCGTCTCGCCATCGCGGCAGCCGGAGCCGCCCTGCTGACCGCCTGCTCCGCCGACGAGAGCGCCGCACCGCCGACCGTCGATCCAGTGCCGTCGATCTCGTCCCCCGTGGCCGAGTCGGCGGGCGCGGCAAAACCGAGCGGCAGCCCCGACCTGAGCGCCACCCCGCAGACCGTCGCCACCGGGATCGAGGTGCCGTGGGGGCTGGCCTTCCTGCCGGACGGCAGCGCACTGGTCGCCGAGCGGCAGACCGGCCACATCTTCCAGGTCCGGCCGGGCGCGGCGAAGAAGCAGGTCTACACGGTCCCGGGCGTCCAGCCGGGCGGCGAGGGCGGCCTGCTCGGCCTGGCCCTGTCCGGCGACTGGGTGTATGCGTACTTCACCGGCGCGGACGACAACCGGATCGTGCGCTTCACAATGACCGGCGGCGGCGACCCGGAAGTGATCTTCAAGGGGCTGGACCGCGGGTCGCGGCACAACGGCGGGCGGCTCGCGTTCGGGCCGGACGGGATGCTCTACGTGGGCACCGGTGACGCCGGCGAGGAGCCACAGGCCCAGGACCGGGACGACCCGAACGGCAAGATCCTGCGGCTGACACCGGAGGGCAAAGCCGCGCCCGGCAACCCGTGGCCGGGCTCACCGGTCTGGAGTCTGGGCCACCGCAACGTGCAGGGCTTGGCCTGGGACGCGCAGGGCCGGATGTACGGCATCGAGTTCGGCCAGGACACCTGGGACGAGGTGAACATCATCCAGCCCGGCAAGAACTACGGGTGGCCCGAGGTCGAGGGCAAGGCCGGCAACGCGAAGTTCACCGACCCGATCGTGCAGTGGCGCACCGACGAAGCGTCACCGAGCGGTGCGGCGGTCTCCGGCAGCACGTTGTACGTGGCCGCGCTGAAGGGCGAACGACTGTGGGCCGTCCCGCTCGGCGGCGGGACGGCTCAGGCGGAGTTGGACGGAGAATACGGGCGGCTCCGCACGGTCGCCGTGGCCGCCGATGGTTCGCTGTGGGTGACCACGTCGAACTCGGACGGCCGCGGCGACCCGCGTGACGGCGATGACCGGATCCTTCGCTTCCCGGCGCGGTGAACGTTTACCGCTTGGTGTTCGGCGGGAGCTGGGGCAGGGACGAGATGGCCGCGGCGTAGATGGCCATCTGCTTCGCGTTCGGCACCACGCCGAAGACCCGCAGTTGGTCCTGCAGAGCCTGCTTGACCTGGTCTTCGGTCTGACCACGGTGAGTCTGGGTCACCTTGTTCACGACGAAGTCGACACGGAGCTGCGCCTGCCACCCAACGGCACGCGTGCCGCCGGAGGCGAGGCTGCTGACTGAGGCGAGGGGTTCCATGCCCCCGGTATTCGGTCGCACAGGTACCTGTCTTAAAGGTATGAGGACCCTGTGCAACCAGACGGCTCCCGTCGAGCCCCCCGCCGTAGATCAGCTGTCGCGGTCGGACGATTCCCCGGCCGGTTCCTCCGCCACCGGCGGCGGCGGGTTCAGGCGCAGCCAGAGCAGCATGAGCAGGCCCAGCGCGAGCATGGCCAGGCCCATCCACAGGTTGATCCGGACGCCCTGCGCCTTCTCGATCTCGGCCGGGCTGTCGAAGATGCCGAGCGCGGTGACGATCACCCCGTAGACCACGAAGATCCCGCCGATGACCGCGCGAACGTCGAAGAGCCGATTCATCTTGACCTCACCAGAAGGGGATGTAGAGGAGGACGGCGAGCACGACCGCGATGGCGCCCAGCAGGACCGGGTTGCGCCACCAGACCTTGTCCGCGGAGACGATCACGTCGACTCCGGTGCTCGGCCCGGCCAGGCCGTAGACCAGGCCGCGCAGCTCGTCCTCGGGCTTGCTCCGGGTGAACAGGGTGACCACCACGGCCACCACCACGGCGGTGACGAACGCCGTGCCCGCGCCCCAGAAGCTCTCCTCCAGGTCGGAGTTGAACGCGAAGACGTCACCCAGGTAGCCCAGGTAGAGCGTCAGCGAGGCGAGGAAGCCGAGCACCAGCGAGTAGAAACCGGCCCACGGCGTCATCCGCTTCCAGAACATGCCGACGATGAACGTGGCGAACAGCGGCGCGTTGAACAGGCTGAACAGGGCCTGGATGTAGTTCATGATGTTGTCGAACCCGGCCGCGATGAACGCCGTGCCGATGCCGATCACCACGCCCACGATGGTCGCGATCCGGCCGACCTTCAGGTAGTGCTTGTCGTCCCGGTCCTTGCGGATGTACTGCTGCCAGATGTCGTACGTGAAAACGGTGTTGAATCCGCTCACGTTGGCCGCCATGCCGGCCATGAACGACGCCACCAGCCCGGTGACCGCCACGCCGAGCACGCCGTTCGGCAGCAGGTCGCGCATCAGCAACGGGATGGCGTTGTTGTAGGTGAGGTCGCCCTCCTCGGCACCCAGCCCCTGCACGGTGACCAGGGCGATCAGGCCGGGGATCACGGTGACCACCGGGATCAGCAGCTTCGGGAACGCGCCGATGATCGGGGTACGCCGGGCGGCGCTCATGTCCTTGGCGCTGAGTGCCCGCTGCACCTCGGCGAAGTTCGTCGTCCAGTACCCGAACGACAGCACGAACCCGAGTCCGAAGATGATCCCGATCCAGTTCGCGCCGAGCGGGTTGTCCGAGGTGGCCGTGTTGCTGAAGGTGTGCAACGCGGCGTCGCCCAGCTGGGTGTCCCGCACCTTCTCCACCAGGCCGTTCCAGCCACCGACCTTGACCAGGCCGATCACCGTGATCGGGATGAGGCCGGCCAGGATCACGAAGAACTGCAGCACCTCGTTGTAGATGGCCGAGGAGAGACCGCCGAGCGTGATGTACGACAGCACGATCGCCGCGCCGATCACGATGGACAGCCAGAGCGGCCAGCCGAGCAGGGCCTGCAGGATCAGGGCCAGCGCGTAGAGGTTGACGCCGGCGATCAGCACCTGGGCCACCGCGAAGCTGAGCGCGTTGAACAGGTGGGTCGGCCGGTTGAACCGCCGCCGGAGGAACTCCGGAACGCTGTGCACCTTGGAGCCGTAGTAGAAGGGCATCATCACGATGCCGAGGAAGACCATCGCCGGCACCGCGCCGACCCAGTAGTAGTGCAGGGTCATCAGGCCGTACTGCGCGCCGTTGGCGGCCATCCCGATGATCTCGAGGGCGCCGAGGTTGGCCGAGACGAAGGCCAAGCCGGTCACCCAGGCCGGCATCGACCGGCCGGAGAGAAAGAAGTCGGAGCTGCTGCGGATCGCCCGCCGGGCTGCGAACCCGACGCCCAGAACAGTGATGAAATAGATCGCGAGGATCAGATAGTCGACGAAATCAACGTCGAGCCGGAGTCCGCTCACGGGCTCACCTCCCAGGTTTCGGCCCGGGACTACCCCGATCGAGAATCTTTCACACTCGCCTGTTTCCGTTGTGTCACGAGGCGTTCAAGACCGTCCAGGATCCGCTCGAGTCCGAATCGGAACGCCTGGTCGTGACCGCCGCGCACGGCGATGTCGGCGAGCGCCGCGGAGATCGCCGGGAAGCGCGCGGCGTGCTCGGTGAGCGCGGCGAGCATCCCGCTCTCGCCGGGTTGCACCACGATGGAGCGGACGTGCCCGGCGACCACCGCGACCGCGTCCATCCGCTCGGCGCCGGTCAGCCCGTCGGGCAGCCGGGACAGCGCGGCCTCCATCCAGCCCAGCTCACGCGGGCCGACCGGCCGGCTGCCCGCTGACGCCTCCAGCGCCCACGGGTGAGCGACAAAAGCGGATATAAGGCTTTCTGCCCAGAGAGTCAGGGCCGCGCGCCAGTCCCCCGGCGGCAACTCGGGCGGGACCCCCAGGCCGCGCTCCAGCATCACTGCCACTAATTCCGATTTACCCGGCAAATACCTATAGAGCGCCATCTTGGTGTAGCCCAGATCGGCGGCGACCCGCTGCATCGACACGGCGGCCAGCCCTTCCGCGTCGGCCACCACGATCGCCACGTCTGCGATCGCATCGAGGGTCAGCGCCGGCTTCGGCCCCCGGCGACCCTCCACCCGCTCCTGCCACAGGAAATCCATCTTGCCCTCCACGCTAACTGCGTCTACCGTACACAGAAATAACTGAGTCCAATGGAAACAGTTTTGACGGAGGAGAACCACATGGATGTCCTGATCTCGGGCGCCGGTATCGCCGGCCCGGCGCTCGCCTACTGGCTGGGCCGTTCCGGGCACCGGCCGACGATCGTGGAGACCGCTCCGGGGCTGCGCACCGGCGGGCAGGCGGTCGACTTCCGCGGCCCGCTGCACATGGGTGTGCTCACCAGGATGGGCGTGCTCGACGCGCTGCGGGCGGTGCAGACCCGCGGCACCGCGATGCGGTTCGTCGACGAGCACGGCGCGAAGCTGATGGAGTGGCCGGCCGGGCTGGCCGGCGGCGACCTGGAGGTGCTCCGCGGCGACCTGTCCCGGATCCTCAGCGAGGCCGGAAACGGTCACACCACCTATCTGTTCGGCGACCGGATCACCGCGCTGGACGAGACCGCCGGCGGCGTCGACGTCACCTTCGCCTCCGGCCTGCGACGCCGGTTCGACCTGGTGGTCGGCGCCGACGGGGTGCACTCCGGCGTGCGGCGGCTGGCCTTCGGCCCGGAGGAGCAGTTCGTCAAGCACCTCGGTTACTACGTGGCCACCTGGCCGGTGCCGAACGAGTGGGAGCTGACCCGGGACAGCGTGCTGCACAACTCCCCCGGCCGGATGATCAGCGTCGGCGGCGACCATCGCGACCCGTCCCGGGCCGGCGTCTTCGCCGCGTTCGCCTCACCCGCCCTGCGCTACGACCGGCGCGACCCTGGCGCCGTCAAGGCGATCCTGCGCGACCGGTTCGCCGGCATGGGCTGGCTGGCCCCGCGCCTGCTGGCCGAACTCGATCACGTGGACGACGTCTACTTCGACCAGATCTGCCGGGTCGACACCCCGGACTGGACCCGTGGCCGGATCGCCCTGGTCGGCGACGCCGCCTGCGGCGCCACCATCGGCGGCCAGGGCAACGGCACCGCGATCGTCAGCGCCTACGTCCTGGCCGGCGAACTCGCCGCGGCCGGCAGCGACCACCGGATCGCGTTCCCCCGCTACGTCGACCGGATCGCCCGCTTCGCCCGCGGCACCCAGAAGGGCGGCGACACCACCGGCCGCTTCCTGGCCCCGAAAACCGACCGCGGCATCCGCGCCCGCAACTGGTTCAACAACCAGAACTGGTTCCTGACCATGACCTTCAAGATCGCCGCCGACCGCAGCACGAACCTGCGCCTTCCGGATTACCCCTTTTAGGGTACGAATACCGAGCGCCCCGCCGCAGGCTACAAGCCGAGTCCCGGGCCGGTCCCGCGCGACACCGCCCCACTCCCGGCCGCAGCGCGGCTCCCGGTCGTCGGCTGGCTCTCAGGGGTGTCTCCGCGCTGTCGACACACCCCTGGAAGCCAGCCGGGGAACGAAAGGCGGGGGTCGCGTTACACATCGGAACGACCGGGGGCATCTTTAACGGCGTGAATCCGCGCGCGCGCCCCGACTCCGATGACCGATGGCCGCTGAACAGCAACGCTGCGTATCGGCACCCGGGCCGGACGACCGTGACCCGCGCGTTCGACGTACCGACCGGCATCCGGTGGCCGGTGCAACAGCCCAGCGGCAACGCCCTGGCGAACCGGCCGCACCTGCGCCCGCCGGCACAGCCCGACGAGCGGGTGGTCGCGCCGGAGCACCTGAGCGTCCCGGGTTCCCGGTTCCGGGCCGGCCTTCGTCTCTCCGGCGAGCTGGCGATGACGTTCGTCCTGGTCGTCATGCTGTTCGTGGCCTACGAGGTGTTCGGTCACGCCGCCGCGGTGCAGGCCCGCTGACGTGACCCGATCCCGGCTGGTCCGCAGGGGTGTCTCCGTGCTCTCGAGACACCCCTGCGAACCAGCCGGCCACCGGGAGGCGCCCCGCGGCCTGAACTGAGAGCGGTGTCGCGCGAGGCAGCCACGGGACTCGGCTTGTAGCCTGCGGGCGGGCGCTCCGTATTCGTACCAAATGGGGTTCAGCGGAGAGCGGCCACCGCATCCACGGTGACCTCGGTGACGGCCTTGACAACCAGCGATGCCTGGGCGAGCGCGTCCGGAGCGGGCGGGTAGACGCCGTGCGGGACGGCGATCACCGCGAGCCCGGCGGACCCGGCCGAGCGCAGGCCGTTGCTGGAGTCCTCGACCGCGGCGCAGACCTCGGGAGTGAGGCCCAGCTCGGCGACGGCCTTGAGGTAGACGTCCGGCGCGGGCTTGCCCCGGGCGACCTCCTCGGTCGACAGGGTGAGCTCGAACGCGTCGGTCAGCCCGGCGGTGTCGAGGACCTGGTCGATCAGCAGGCGGGCGGACGAGCTGGCCAGCGCGAGCCGATAGCGGGCACCGAGCGCGCGGACCGTCTCGACCGAGCCGGGGATCAGCGGCAGGGACTCCTTGTAACGTTCCGCCATCTTGCCGAGCACGTCCGCGGCGACCTGCGCGGGCGGCAGCGGGACGCCGACCTCCTCGGCCAGGTGGGTGGACCATTCGACGGTGCTCATCCCCATCATCCGGTCCTGGCTGTCCGGGAGGAACTCGCGGCCGTGCCCGGCCACGTAGGCCCGGCGGACCTCCTCCCAGACCTCCTCGGTGTCGATGATCACGCCGTCCAGGTCGAAGACGATCGCCTCGATGCTCACAGTGCCTCCGCCGCCGGGATGATCTCGTCCCGGAAGATGTCGAATCGTTTGGTGTCCCAGGCGTCGCGGACGCCGCCGTGGGTGACAGTGATGCCCATCGCGGCGAACCGGCGCATGTCGTCGATGACCTCGCCGACCTTCTCGCCACGCTCGCCGATCGCGAAGCGGTGCAGCACCGTCTTCTCGATCTCGTCGTAGTCCCGGCCGACCGCGTCGCAGTGCCGCTTCAGCACGTCCAGCTTGTGCTGCAGCTCCGGGCCGGGGAACAGGTTGCAGGCGTCCGCGTACTTCGCGACCAGCAGCAACGTCTTCTTCTCGCCACCGCCACCGACCAGGATCGGCGGGCGCGGGCGGGACAGCGGCAGCGGCGAGTTCAGCGGCCGGCCGAGCCGGTAGTGCTGCCCGTCGAACGCGGACTCGTCGCCGTCGAACATCTGCCGGCAGATCTTCAGCGCCTCCTCGAGACGCTCGAAACGCTCCGCGGTCGGCGGGAACGGCAGGCCCAGCCCGGCCGACTCGTCGGCGTTCCAGGCCGCGCCGATGCCGAGGATGGCCCGGCCGCCGGAGAGCACGTCGAGCGTGGTCACCGCCTTGGCGAGCAGGCCCGGCTCGCGGTAGACCACGCCGGTGACCAGGGTCAGCAGCTTGGCCCGGCGGGTGTGCGCGGCCAGGAAACCCAGAGTCGTATAGGCCTCGAGCATCTCGTGCTCGGGCGGCCCGATCATCCCGATCTGCCAGAGGTGGTCCATCACGCTGATCCGCTCGAAACCCGCCTCGTCGGCGGCCGACGCGATCTCGGCGAGCGTCGTCCCGAGACGGGACGTGCCGTCCGGCCAGGTGAAGTTCGAGATGTGCAGTCCCAGTCGCATCACCGGACAAACCCTACTCTTCGTACGGACAGTGACGACGCCCGTCGGAGCGCCGAGTGAGCCGCGCAGATGATCACGATCCACCGTTCAGAGGGGTTGCGAGCAGGTTGCGGACCGGTAGCTTCGTCGGGAGCACTGCACCAGACCGGGGGAGCCAGTCACCCATGCCCGTCGTACCCCACCGCCCTTCGTCACCGTCCGTGAGCATCGTGATCCCGGCCGGGACGGCAGCCCTGCCGGTCCTGCTCGCCGCCCTGCCACCGGTCGCCGAAGTGATCGTGGTGGTCGGGCGGGACGACGACACCACCGCCACCGCGCCGCGCGCCGCCCGGGTGATCCGGCAGACCCGTACCGGCGTCGGCAACGCGCTGGCCTGCGGGGTCGCCGCCAGCACCGGCGACATCGTGATCACCCTGGCCGGGGACGGCTCGTGCGACCCGGCCGAGATCCCGCGGTACCTGCGCGCGCTGCAGGACGGCGCGGACGTGGCACAGGGCTCCCGGTTCCGGCTCGGCGGGCGCGACCTGTCCGGCGGGCGGGCGTCCCAGATGAGCGCCCGGGTGCTGCTCTGGTTCATGACCGTGCTGTTCGGCTGCCGGCGCACCGACCCCGGGTTCGGGTTCCGGGCGTTCTGGCGGGACGTGGCCGGGACGATCGGGCTGCCCCGGGTGGCCGGCGTCGACCCGGCACGCGGGGACGGCGCCGAGATCGAGGCGCTGCTGACCGTACGGGCCGGGGCGAACGGGCTGTTCGTGACGGAGGTGCCGGCGGTGGCGTACCCGCGTACCGCCCGGGCGGCGCGGGCCGGGCTGGTGCCGGCGGTGGCCGCGCTGGTCGCCGAGCGGCGCGAGCGTGGCCGGGTGGAGAAACCCGGGCAGGCGGACAGCATCGTGGTGATGACCGGGCAGGCGCTCGGACGGACCGGGACGGACGCGGCCGGGCTCGCGGCTCGCTGGCCGTCGGCCGATCCACGGACGGCCGCGGCTGATCACGAGCGGCTCGGGTTCGGCGCTGTCCCGCCGCCGGTCCAGGTCTCGCCGCCGGTCCAGCGGAGCGCGCCTCCCCTGCAGCGGACTTTGAGTGAGGCGACGACGGTGCGCCGCCGGTGGCGGGACAACCAGGGGACGGCGAACGGGCGTGAGGTGGGCGCCGGGCGGCGACGGCTCCAGGGGCGGCCGAACCTGCGCGTGATCAACGGCGAGGGGGGCGGGGGCGGGGGCCGTACCGGGCAGTTGCGGGCCGTGCCGCCGGTGGACCCGGACCGGTAGACGACGATCGCCGCCCGGCCTGAGGCCGGGCGGCGATCACCAGCAGAAACCTGATCAGCTCCGGTCGCGGAGGCGGGGCAGGATCTCGGCGGAGTAGAGGCGCAGGAAGCGCTCCTGGTCCGGCCCCGGCGCGTGGAACACCAGGTGTTTGAAGCCCATGTCGAGATACTCGACGACCTTGGCGGCGTGCTCCTCCGGGTCGGACGAGACGATCCACCGGGTCGCGGTCCGCTCGACCGGGAGCGCGTCGGCCAGCCGCTGCATCTCGACCGGGTCCTCGACGCCGGTCTTCTCCTCCGGCGACAACGCGAGCGCGCCCCAGTAGTGCGTGTCGTTGCGCGCCCGGTCCAGGTCGTCGTCGAAGGAGACCTTGACCTCGATCATCAGGTCCAGGTCGTCGATCTTGCGACCGGCCTTCTCGGCGCCCTCGGTGACGGCCGGCAGCAGCGTGTCGGTGTAGAGGCCGTGGCCCTTGCCGCTGGTGGTGATGAAGCCGTCGGCGATCCGGCCGGCCATCCGGGTCGCGGCCGGGCCGGACGCCCCGATGTAGATCGGAACCGGCGTCTCCGGCTTGTCGTAGATCGTGGCGTTCTCGGTGGAGAAGAACTGCCCCTCGTGCGTCACCCGGTCCTCGGCCCACAGCTTCTGGATCAGCAGCACGGCCTCCTTGAGCCGGGCGAACCGCTCCTTGCCGTCCGGCCACGCGATGCCCAGCGGCACCTCGTTGAGTGACTCACCGGAGCCGACACCGAGGATCGCCCGGCCCGGCGCGAGGCAGCCCAGGGTCGCGAAGGCCTGCGCGACCACAGCCGGGTGATAGCGGAACGTCGGCGTCAGCACGCTCGTGCCGACCAGGATCCGCTCGGTCCGCGCGGCGAGCGCACCGAGCCAGGGCAGCGCGGCCGGGGCATGTCCGCCGTCGTGGCGCCACGGTTGCAGGTGGTCGCTGACGAACACCGAGTCGAAGCCGAGCTCCTCCGCGAGGATGCCGTACCTGAGCAGTTCAGCCGGCGCGAACTGCTCCGCCGACGCCTTGTACCCGAACCGAATCATGAAACTCAGCCTAACCCGCGGCCCGGTACGCCTTACCCGCCTCGGTCGGGGTTGTCCCATCCCGATAAAGGCCGAAGTCCACGCTGTCGCCCACCGCCGGCAGCCCGAACCACGCGTACCGCTCGACGAACGACCGTTTCTCCAGCCCCGCCGTGGTGCCCTTGATGAACGTGACCTTCTGCGGGTCGGTCGGGTACTTCGGCGAACCGGAGAAGTTCATCAGGCCGTACTCGGTGATCCAGATCGGCTTGCCGTACCGCTCGTGCACCGCGTCGACGTAGCCGAGGAACTGGTTGACCGAGGCGGCGCTGAAGTCCGAGCCGTACCAGTGCAGCGCGATCGCGTCGACCCGCAGCCCCTTGTCCTTCGCACCCTTCATGAACCGGTCGAGCCACCCGCCCGCGGTGTCCCCGCCGAAAGCGACAGCCGGGCTGATCATGCGCATCCCGGTCGCCTCCAGCTGCGGCCACGCGGCCAGGGCGTCCTCGACACTCATGTCCGCCTGCCCGGGCATGTCCGGCTCGTTGAAGCCGAGCAGCACGTCACCCTCGGCCTTCGCCTGCTTCAGGGTCGCGCTGGTGACGTTCGCCTTGCCCCAGATCATCGGGACGAACTCGACGTCGGCCGGGCCGGGGATCTCGTCGTTCTGCGCCGCCCAGTCGTAATACCAGCCGGCGCCCACGTTCGACAGCGCCGCTTTCGCGCCGGTGAACTTCCAGACGCCGACGCCCTTCTTGGCCGAGACCGCTGCGGCCGGCACGGCAGGCTTCGGGGTCGGTTTTTTCGATTTTGTACGGGTGGGGCTCGGCGACGCGGACGACGGGGCGATCGACGGCGCCGCGCTGACGGTGGCCGGGGACGGCACCACGAGGGCCTGCGGGATCGCCGGTGTGGCCGGGTCGTTCTGCCCCTGCAGGACGTAGACGGCCGCGCCCGCGCCACCGACCACGCTCGCCGCCAGCGCGGTGACCAGCACCTTCTGCGCCACGCTGACACCGGCCTTGGCGGCCAGCTTGCCGAGAACGACCTTGCCGCCACCCACGACGGCCTTCGCTCCCCCGGCGGTGGTCAGCCCGGCGGTCAGCGCCGACGGCGGCACGATCAGGGCCAGACCGGCCAGCAGGCGTTCCGCCGCGACCAGGTCGTGCCAGGCCGGCGCGCAGTGCCGGCACTCCCGGGTGTGCCGGGCGATCCGTTTGCGCCAGAGCGCGTTCGGCCGGCGGTCCCACGGCTCGAGCAGCACGACCAGATCCGGGCAGACCGGGGTGTGGTGCAGCGCCCGGACCACCGCCCGGGCCGTCTCGAGCTGACCCTTCATCCGCTGGATGCGGACCGCGGCGTGCTGCCGGCCGAGACCGGTGCCGTCCACGATCTCGTCCCGGGTCAGCTCGCCGGAGGCCTCCAGCCACCAGAGCGAGAGCAGCTCCCGGTTCTCCTCGTCCAGCCAGCGGGTCGCCTCGGCGGTCTCCCGGCGCTGGCCGGAGAGCTCCAGCCGGGTGATCGCCAGGTCGGTGAAGTCGGCGCCCGGGTCGCGCAGGTCCGGATCGAGCAGGGCGTCCGGTGCGACCTGCCGGCTGCGGAACCGGTCCCGCACCTGGCGGACCGTGATCGCCACCAGCCAGGAGCGGAACGCCTCCGGCTCGCGCAGCTCACCGAGGTTCCGCAGGACCCGGATCATGGTCTCCTGCACCACGTCGTCGACGTCCGCGTGACCCTCCAGGGCCCGGCCCACGATGGTGTAGACGAGCGGGAGGTAACCGGCCACGAGCCGGTCGACCGCGGCCGGGTCGCCGGCTCGCGCGGCCAGCACGGTCGCGGTGTCGGGTTGGTTCGCCATCTTCCTGCCTTTCGTCCGGCGTGGGGGCGCCGGGAAGGGAGACGGGTGCAGGGGATCATGGATAACACGAATCGGGGACGTCATCTCCCTCACGGTTAGCCGGCTGATCGATCGGGAACGTTAATCGCCATGCGCATGTCCGTTCGGCTCAACCTTCCCCGCGAGGTGGACAGTGTCCCCGCCGTGCGCCGCCTGCTGCGGTGCGCGCTGACGACGCTCCGGGTGGACCGGCAGGCGGGCGCCGATCTGGAGATCGCCCTGACCGAGGCGTGCGCGAACGTGGTCCATCACGCGGACGGCGCGGAGGACTACCAGGTCCGGCTGGACGTCGGCGAGGCGCACTGCGCGATCGACGTGGTCGACAACGGCAGCGGCTTCGACCTGACCGACAAGCCGGCGCCCACCGCGACCAGCGAGCGCGGGCGGGGCCTGTTCCTGATCCGGGCCCTGGCCGAGAACGTGCGGATGCAGTCCAGCCCGCGCACCGGTTCATTGATCCACTTCGAGAAGTCCTTCGCCTGACATACCGCACGGCGTTGCCGCCGTGGCGGTCTGCCCGCACGCCTTTTATTTGCCGTATAACAAATATCGACTCAGGAGAGACCTTCTCGAGACACGCCCTGGAGAGGAGTACAGGTTGTCCGACAGACCGGCGCCCCTAGGCGCTCTGCTGCGCGCCGCGGCGCCCGACCGTCTGCCGGAGGTGGCCGCGGATCATCTGCGCCGCCACCTCGCGGCCGAGCAGGTGGAGGTGCTGGTCGCCGATCTGACGCTGCGAAGACTCGTGCCGCTGCTCGGCCCGACCGGCCCGGAGACCGACCCGGGTGCCATGCGCTGTCTGCACAGCCAGCGCTCCGGCACCGAGGTCGGCGTGACCGGCCGCACCCGGCTGCACCTGCCGCTGTCCTGCTGGGGCGAGCGGCTCGGGGTGCTCCAGGTGGTGCTGCCCGACCGGCCCGGCCCGGACCAGGCCGACCAACTGCGGCACCACGCGGACGAACTGGCGGTGGCCCTCCGCGCCGCCGACCGGATGACCGACCGATACCGCCAGGCCCAGCGCCTGCAGCGGCTCACCATGGCCGCCGAGCTGCAGTGGGACCTGCTGCCCGGCCGGTCCCTCGCCGACGAGCGCTTCCACCTCGCCGGCCAGCTGGAACCGGCCTACGACGTGCACGGCGACCACTACGACTGGGCGCTCAGCGGCGACCGGCTGACGCTGACCGTGCTCAACGGCGGCGGGGAGGGCATGGACGCCGCGATGCTCACCACCGTCGCGGTGAACGCGATGCGCAACGCCCGGCGCTGCGGCGCGGACATCGTCGAGCAGGCCGAGCTGGCCTCCGACGCGCTGCACGCCCGGTACGCCGGCGGCCGGCACGCGTCCGCCCTGCTGCTCGAGATCGACCTGGTCGGCGGCTGGGTGGATGCCGTCGACGCCGGCTCCCCGCACTGCCTGATCGGCCGGGGCAACGAGATCACCCAGGTCCGGCTGGAGCAGCAGCTGCCGCTCGGCATGTTCGGCGAGGCACGCTACGAGATCGAGCGCTTCCGGCTCGAACCCGGCGACCGGATGCTGGTGGTGAGTGACGGCGTGCACGCCGCGGCACCTGGCGGTGGCACCACGTTCGGGGAATCCGCCCTGTTCACGGCGTTGCGCGGGACTAGGTTGCAACCGGCCACCGAAGCGGTCGGTACGGTTATGCGAGGGCTGCGTGAGTTCCACGCCGGCGCCGAGCCGGAGGACGACGCGGTCACGGTCTGCTTGGATTGGCGGCGCTGACAGGTTTGCGCCGGCCCGGGCGGGGTACGGAGTAGGTCTTTGACAACGTGACTTCGCGACGGGGAACTCCATGGAGCACGCCACCGATGTCGCCGCGGCGATCGAGTCGTCGGTGGAAGCGCTGGTCGCTGTGCTGGAACGGGCACGACTGACGCACACTCCGGTGATCCCACCCGCTCAGCTGCGGGTGCTGACGATCGTCGCGGAGAACCGGCACACCAACATGAGCCGGCTCGCCGAGGCCCTCGACGTGGTGCCGTCCTCGGCCAGCCGGCTCTGTGACCGCCTCGAGGCCACCGGCCTGCTGCGCCGGGTCGCCGACCCGCGGGACCGTCGCGAGGTGCGCCTGCTGCTCACCGCCGCGTCCCGCCGGCTCCTCTCCGACCTGCGCGAGCGCCGGCGGGAGGCACTCGCCGGGGTGCTCGAGCGGATGCCGGCCCCGGCCCGTCAGGACCTGCTCCGGGCGCTGCGCGCGTTCGAGGCGGCCTCCGGCGATCTCGGCGCCGAAGCCCCGGCCGACGACGACCTGCGGACCGCCTAGTCTGTGACGATGCGCTTCGGCATCGTGATCCTTCCCGACCAGCGCTGGTCCGAGTCGAGCCGGCGTTGGCGCCTGGCCGAGGAGTACGGCTTCGACCACGCCTGGACCTACGACCACCTCGGCTGGCGTGACCTGGTCTCCGGACCCTGGTTCGACGCCGTGCCCACCCTGACCGCGGCCGCCATGGTCACCGAGCGGATCCGGCTCGGCACCTACGTCGCCTCGCCCAACTTCCGGCATCCGGTGCACTTCGCCCGCGAGGCGACCGCGCTCGACGACATCTCCGGCGGCCGGCTGCTGCTCGGCCTGGGCGCCGGTGGGATCGGCTTCGACTCCGCGGTGCTCGGCAACCCGGAGCTGAGCCCGCGCGAACGGGTCGACCGGTTCACCGAGTTCCTGGACCTGTTCGACACCATCCTGCGCTCGGAGTCCACCACGTGGTCCGGGTCGTACTTCTCGGCGGTCGACGCGCGCAGCACACCGGGACCCGTCCAGCAGCCCCGGCCGCCGTTCGTGATCGCCGCCAACGGCCCGCGCGCGCTGCGACTGGCCGCCAAGCACGGCGACGGCTGGGTCACCACCGGACCGCAGGCCGACACCGCCGACGAATGGTGGCAGGCGGTCGCCGAGATCCGGGACCGTTTCGAAAACACCCTGGCTGCGGCCGGGCGGCCCCCGGAATCGGTGGAACGTTACCTCAATCTGGACTCGTCACCGGTGTTCTCGTTGAGCAGTGTCGACGCGTTCCAGGACGCCACCGGCCGGGCCGCAGCGCTCGGATTCACCGATGTGATCACGCATTGGCCACGCCAGTCCAGTTGGTATGCGGGCGAAGAGAAGACACTGGAGGCGGTGGCCGCGGAGCTGCCGCGCCTGCGCGCGACTATTTGAAACCGTCCAATTCGGACGGGATGCCATTCCGCCGTGGCGGGGGTCAGCGGCCGTGTGCCGCCCGATAGGCGCTGCTGACCTCCTGCGGAATGCGGCCCCGCTCGGAGATTTTGTGGCCGTTGCTGATGGCCCACTCGCGGACCAGCCGGTTCTCGTCCCGGGAGCCGGCCGAACGCACCGGTGCGGCACCGCGGGCCGGGATGCGCCCCGCGGCGTTGCGACCCAGCCGCGTGCCCGCGTTGATGTACGGATCCAGAGCCTTGCGCAGCTTTCCGGCATTCGACTCGGAAAGGTCGATCGTGTAGCTGACTCCGTCGAGGCTGAACTCGACGGTGCGATCCGCCTTCTTGCCGTCCAGATCGTCGATCAGGGTGGTGATTACCTGCCGCGCCATAACGACTCCCGAAAGAATTTAATCGCCCGCGCACAGTCTGGCCCCCGAACCGCTTCCGGCGCAACTCCCCGGCGCGATCCGGCAATTCTTAGTTCCGGTCGACAGGTCCCTTATCAGAATGTGCTGAGGGTATTCGCACCGAATCCTGAGAAAGCCCGGTTGGCCTCCGGCCCGGAAGCCACGTTAGGGTCGGCGCCATGCAGGACGAGCATGCCGCCTGGCTGGCGCAGCACCGGCAAGCCGTGGCCGGCCGCGCCGCCGCGCTGGACGCCGGGCGCAGCGCCGAGGCCCGGCACGCCGCGACGCTCCTCGAGGGCTTCGTGCGCCGCGCCGCCGAGCGCGGGCTGGCGCCGCACCCGCTCAACGCGACCAGCTACGACGGCCGGTGGACGTACCGGACCCGGGTCCGCGGGTGGTACCTGAAGTCGAACCGGTCGGTCGCCGTCGGCGAGGACGCGGCGTACTACGTGCTCACCGTCCCGGCCTCGCTGCGCTCCCGGTTCGCCGGGGCCGACCTGTCGCCGAGCCTGCCCCGGCTGATCGTCGGCGCCGGTGGCGGCGACGGCGAGACGGTGCCGCTCGACCAGCTGCTGGACCGCCGGCTGGACGCGGGAGCGCTCTGGCCGTGACGGTTCCCCGCGCAGCAGCCGCCCTGTCGCTGATCGCCGCCCTCGTCGCCGTGCCGGTGAGCCCGGCACAGGCCGCCGAGATCCCCTGCCCCAAGCCGAAGATCGCCAAGCCCAGCGCACCGCCGCGCCCGGTCCCGCCGGCCGACGACCCGGTGGCGTCCCGGGTCGGTGGCGACGCTCTGGCCACCCACGGGCTGATCGTCCCGACCGGCGCGAAGCAGCCGCCGGCCGTCACCGCCACCACCTGGATCGTCGCCGACCTGGACACCGGTGAGGTGCTCGGCGCGTGCGGCCCGCACGTCTATCAGACCCCGGCCAGCGTGCAGAAGACACTGCTCGCGGCGACCGCGATCGACAAGCTCGACCCGAAGCAGAAGATCAAGGTGGTGCCGAGCGACCTCGACATCGAGGTGAACAGCTCGGCGGTCGGGATCGTGGTCGGCGGCACCTACCCGATCTCCACGCTCTGGCTCGGCCTGCTGCTCAACTCCGGCAACGACGCGGCCAACGCGCTGGCCCGGATGGCCGGTGGCGGCGGCGCCGACGGCGTGGCCACCACGGTCGCCGCGATGAACGCCAAGGCACGGGCGATCGGCGCGTTCCAGACGCACGCGGTCACCCCGTCCGGGCTGGACGGCAAGGGGCAGTTCACCAGTTCGTACGATCTCGCGCTGATCGCCCGGGTCTGCTTCGCCAACGCCGACTTCCGCAAGTACGTGCTGACCAAGAGCGCGCAGATGCCGGCGCAGAAGGCGCGCAAGGTCGGCGGGTTCCAGTTCCAGAACGAGAACAAGCTGATCTACAACTACCCGGGGGCGATGGGCGGCAAGACCGGGTTCACCACTGTCGCCCGGCACAGCTACGTGGGCGCGGCCCAGCGCGGCGGCCGGCGCCTGGTGGTCACCCTGCTCGGCGCCGAGGCCCACCCGATGCGCGGCTGGCAGCAGGGCGCGGCCCTGCTGGACTGGGGTTTCGCCCAGCCGAAGGGCACCTCGGTGGGTCACCTGGTGACCCCGGCGGAGGTGGCCGCGGCGGCGAGCAGCGCGACCGCGACCGCGGAGAAGGCCACCACCAGCCCGGCCGGTGCCGCGGCGGCGCCGGCCGGCGGCACCTCGCGCGGGCTCTCTGTGCTGGTGGCCGGCACGGTGGCCGTGGTGCTGGCCACCATCCCGCTCCTGCTGCTGATCGCCCAGCGCCGCCGCCGCTCCCGCACCGCCGCTCCCAGCGAGTCCTGACACCCTGCCGCGGCGCGAGGTCCCGGCTGGTTCTCAGGGGTGTCTCCGGGGCCCGGAGACACCCCTGAGGA
>NZ_BOMS01000140.1 GCF_016862315.1 Actinoplanes palleronii
GGGGTGCGAACCCGGCCTGGCATCCCTCGTTCTGATAGGACAAGAACTACGTTCGGCGACCTCGCTGATGGCAACCAGGCAGTCAGCGAGGTCGCAGAAAAGAATGGTTTGCACGCCGTGGCGCCCGAACGGCTCCCGGGATGCGAAAGGGCTCTATCGGACGAACCCTGCACTTCACGATCGGCCGCTCAGTTCCTGGGGGACGGCCTCACCACGCATATGAAAATCCGAGGAGACCGGAATGAAGGAGCACGGTTCGGCAATCGCCATGGAATTCGCCAAGGGCCCGTTCGAAGGCTCGGACTACAACCTGATCATGATGGTGCTCGCGATGGCCGGGGTCCTGGCGACGCTGCTCTCCGTCCAGCAGGCCCGCAGGTCGCACCGTCGGCGGACGCCGAAGATCACGATGCCGCTGGACAACGCCCGATGCGGCGAGAGCATCCCGTTCACCGCCGCCGGTTTCCACCGTTTCGAGGTGGTGATCCTGTTCTTCACCGCATTCCAGGCGGCGGAGAACGTACCGGCGAGCGCGCGGGAGGGCACCGTTCAACTGCAGGCCGACCGTAACGGAAGGCTGAGCGATTCGGTGACCGTGCCGGTGGAGCTGCCGATCGGGAAGAATCTGATCGTGGTGCAGCGCACCGACCCGCACGCCGATCCGGCTGAGGTGTCGCGGGAGTTCTACGTCCTGGCGCGCCGCGGCGAGCGCCAGGAGCACTGAAGGGCGGCACGATGTACCCGCCTCGCCGTCATGCCCCCATGATCGGCGAGGCTGGCACCGCCCGGATGGTGACTAGTCCCGGCCGTACTTGTCGAACGAGACGGTCCAGTCGCCCAGGCCGTTGTAGATCGGGAGCTTGCGGGGGCTGTGCGTCACGTCGACGACGTCACCGAGGATGAAGTTCTCGTAGACCCACTTGGCGTCTTTCATGCTCAGGTTGATGCAGCCGTGCGACTTGTTGGCCTCGCCGAGCTGACCGTTCCACGGGGCGGCGTGCAGGAACTCACCCGAATAGGTGATCCGGGTGCAGTACTCGACGTTCTCACTGACGTAATAGTTAGGGTCATTCTTGTCCTGGACGCCGTAACTCGACGAGGTCATCGTGTGGTACCGCTCCTTGGAGAGCACCACGTGCGGGCCGCCGGCCGTCCAGAAGCTGATCGCCTGGCCGTTCGCGCCGGTGGTGCCACCGCCGCGGCCGAGGCTGCTCTTCATGGTGCGGACCAGCTTGCCGTCGATGTAGACCTTCGTCATGTGCGTCCGGTTGTCGCTGATCGCGATCAACTGGCGGTTGACGGTGAAGTGCGTCGAGGCGTTCTTGCCGCCGTACGTGGTCTTGCCGAGCTTGGTGCCGAACGCGTTGACCTTGACCTTGACGGTGGTGCCGCGCGCCCAGTACTTCGCCGGCCGCCAGTGCACCGTCGAGTCGCTCGACCAGTAGAACTTGCCCTCGACCTGCGGCGACGTGGTGATCTCGATGGCCTTCTCGGCAGCGGCCTTGTTGACCGAGTGGCTGAACGCGACGATCACCGGCTGGCCGGCGCCGTAGTTCTTGCCGGTCTTCAGCGAGGCCAGCCCGTTCGCCTGGAACGTCACCCGGGCGATGTTGTCCGGCTTCAGCGTGGCGAACGTGGCGGTCGTGGTGCTGGACGCGCCGAGGCTGTCGGCGGCCGTCGCGACGACCTTGTATTTCTTGCTGTAGTCGAGATCCTCGGTCGACTGCCAGGTGCCGTCGGACTGGATCTCGCCGTCGATCTTCGTCTTGCCGGAGGTCACGGTGACCGATTTCAACGATCCGTCCGCGACGGTGACCACGATCGGCTTCGCCGGCGACCACTCCTTGGCGCCGTGCGCGGGCGTCACGGTGACCTTGGCCGGCGCGGCCACCGGCGTGGTCGCCAGGGCCTCCGTCTCGGCCTCGGGCGTGGTGAACACCGGGTTGGTGCCCGCGCTCGCCTTGGTCGACGAGCAACCGGCGGCGGTGCCAGCGGTCGCGGCGGCGGCAGCCACGCCCAGTGAACCGATAATGACCTTACGTCGCTGAATCATGGCTCTCGCAATCGAGGGGGGTCCCGGCCGTTGCCCATCATGGCCGTATAGGTCAAGACGGTGCTGAGGCCCGAAAAGTTGCCTGCCGCGTCGATTGATTTTGGCGAGACCCGAGAATGTTACGTGTATCCGGCCGTCGGTGAGAAGCGGATCTCGGTCCCCGGACGGGCCTGGCCGATCAGATCGACGTCGGCCGGGTCGACCACGCCGATCACCGGGTAGCCGCCGGTGGTGGGGTGATCGGCCAGGAAGATCAATGGCTGGCCGTTCGCCGGCACCTGGATCGCGCCCAGCACGAGGCCTTCGCTGGGCAGCTCGCCGCCGACGGCGCGGGTCAGCTCCGGCCCGGTCAGCCGGGCGCCGACCCGGTCGGTCGCGGCGGAGACCCGGTATTCCGCGGTGAACAGGGTCGCCAGCGCGGCCGGGGTGAACCAGTCGTCGCGTGGCCCGGGCCACACCCGCAGCCGCAGGGCGCCGGCGGGCCGCGGGTAGGGCGCGAGGTCGACCGCGGGCGGCGGGCCGGTCACCGGGCCGAGCGGGAGCACGTCGCCGTCGCGGACCTGGCCGGGGCCGAGCCCGGAGAGTGTGTCGGTGGCCCGGCTGCCCAGCACCGGCGGCACCGCGATCCCGCCGGCGGCCGCCAGGTAGACCCGCAGTCCCGCGGTCGCCCGGCCGAGAACGATCAGCGCACCGGCCGGCACCGCGAGCGGGAAGCCCGGGTCCGCTGGGCGGCCGTCGACGGTCACCGTGCACGGCGCGCCGGTGACCGCGAGCGTGGCCGACCGGGTGGCCCGCAGCCGCGCGCCGCCGAGCAGGATCTCCAGCCCGGCGGCCTCCGGTGGGTTGCCGGCCAGGCGGTTCGCCAGCCGCAGCGCCCCGGCGTCGGCCGCGCCGGAGCGGGGCACGCCGAGGTGGGCGAGACCGGGCCGGCCGAGATCCTGCACGGTGGTGCGCACCCCGGCGCGGACCACCTCCAACGCCGCGCTCATCCGGCGTCCACGAACCGCACGGCGGTCCCGGGCGTGAGCAGCGTCGGCGGATCACGTTCAAGATCAAAGAGCACCGCTTCGGTACGACCGATGCACTGCCACCCACCCGGTGACGCGGTCGGGTACACCCCGCTGTACGGCCCGGCCAGTGCCACCGTACCCACCGGCACCCGGGTCCGCGGTGTCGCCCGCCGGGGCACGTGATGCCGCTCGTCCAGCCCGGTCAGGTACGCGAACCCGGGCGCGAACCCGCAGAATGCCACCCGGAACTCGGTGCCGGTGTGCACGGCCACCACGCCGGCCCGGTCGGTGTGCCACAGCCGGGCGACGTCATCGAGGTCTTCCCCGTCGTACCAAACCGGGATGGTGATCGTCGGCGCGGAGCCGGCGGTGGATCGCGGTCTGGCGGGACGCGTGGTTTTCAGCAGTGTGGTGATCCGGGCGGGGTCGGTGATGCCGTCGACCAGCACGGTGCGCGCCGCCGGGACGATCTCCGTCGCGGTCAGCGTGCCCGCCGCCCGCGCCGCCGTGAGCAGGTGGTAGGCGGCGAAGACGGCCTCGGTGTCGTCCAGTTCGAGGAGAACGGCCGACGGGCCGGCCCGGTGTGCGCGCATGACTCTCCGCTCCCGAGGAGTAACACAAGCTTCATATTGAGGTATTGCCGGATTGTTGAACGATTTCTAGAGTGTGGCATACGGCACCACGCATCCCACGATCACCCCCCCGTAGGAGCAAGCCATGACTGCAAGTCGTCGCGTGATCATCGCCAGCCTGGTCGGCACGTCCCTCGAGTGGTACGACTTCTTCCTCTACGCCTCGGCCGCCGCCCTGGTCTTCGGCAAGCTGTTCTTCCCGAGCTTCGAGCCGGTCACCGGCACGCTGCTGGCGTTCACCACCTACGCCGTGGGGTTCGTGGCCCGCCCGCTCGGCGGCATCATTTTCGGTCACTTCGGCGACCGGGTCGGCCGCAAAGGCGTGCTCGTCGTGACGCTGCTGCTGATGGGCGGCGCCACGTTCCTGATCGGCGTGCTGCCCACCTACGCGACGATCGGCGCGGCCGCACCGATCCTGCTGGTCACGCTGCGCTTCGTGCAGGGCCTCGGCCTCGGCGGCGAGTGGGGCGGCGCGGTGGTGATGTCGCTCGAGCACGGCGACCCGCAGCGGCGCGGACTGTCCGCCTCGTGGCCGCAGGTCGGTGTCCCGGCCGGCAACCTGCTCGCGTCCGGGGTGCTCTGGGTGCTCTCCGCGACCCTTTCGGAGAGTTCCTTTCTCAGCTGGGGATGGCGTGTACCGTTCCTGCTGTCTGGCGTGCTTGTGCTGGTGGGCCTCTGGATTCGGGTCGCGGTCACGGAGTCGCCGGCGTTTGCGGAGGTTGCGGCCCAGGGCGTGAAGGCCAAGCTGCCGCTGCTCGAGGTGCTCCGCGAACACCCGCGCGGGCTGCTGGTCGCGATGGCCGCACGGATCGGCACCGACGTCGCTTTTTACACCTTCTCCTTGTACGTCCTGACGTACGTGACCGGAACCGTCGGCCTGCCGCGCACCGTCGCGCTCACCGGGGTGCTGGTCGCCTCCGGCCTGCAACTGCTGCTCATCCCGTTCTTCGGCGGCCTGTCTGACCGGGTCGGCCGGCGTCCCGTCTACGCGGCCGGTGCGATCGCGGCCGCGGTCTGGAGCTTCGCGTTCTTCCCGCTGCTGGACACCGGCAACACCCTGGTCATCGTGCTCACCGTGGTGGTCGCGCTGGCCGCACACGCCGCGATGTACGGCCCGCAGGCCGCGTTCGTCGCCGAGATGTTCTCCACCCGGCTGCGCTACTCGGGCGCCTCGATGGGCTACCAGATCGCCGGCATCTTCGGTGGCGCGCTCGCCCCGATCATCGCGATCAAGCTGGTCGCGGCGACCGGCAGCGCGTTCGCGGTGTCGGTCTACGTGGCGGCCGCGCTGCTGCTCACGCTGGTGGCGTTGGCCTTCGCCCCGGAGACGTCCGGCGCCCCGTCCGCTCCCGGCGTGATCCGGCCCGGTCTGTCTCCTACCGGACGGTAGGGATTCGGCCGGTGGCCCGCAGGGTAGGAACCGGCCGGTGAACACCTCGTACCCGGACGTCGCCCTGCTGCTCGCGGTCCACAATCCCGGACCGCACCTGAAAGACCTGATCACCGGCACGATCGCCGACGGCCTCGATCCCACCCGGATCGTGGTCGTCGACGACGGCAGCGGCCCGTCCGCCGAACCCGAGCTGTCGGCGATCCGATCCCTCGGCTGCCCGGTCCTGATCCACCCGACCAACCAGGGCAAGGGCATCGCCCTCAAAACCGGTTTCCGGTACGCCGTGACCGAACTCCCGGGCCTCGACGTGATCAGCGCGGACGCCGACGGCCAGCACCACCCGCAGGACGTACGCCGGATCGCCGAGCGCACCGGCCGGGGCCTGATCGTGCTCGGCACCCGCCCGTTCGCGCCGATGCCGTTGCGCAGCCGCTTCGGCAACACGGTGACGCAGCTGCTGTTCCGGGCGGTCACCGGCCGGGCCGTGACGGACACGCAGACCGGGCTGCGGGCCTATCCCGCCGACCTGCTCGAGCGGTTCGGCGCGATCGAGGGGGAGCGCTTCGAGTACGAGATGAACGTCCTGCTGGACGCGGCGGCGGCGTCCCGGCCGATGGAGGAGGTGGCGATCCCGGCCCGCTACCTCAACGGCAACGCCGCCTCACACTTCGGCGGCGTGGTGGACTCGATCCGGATCTACCGGCCGCTCCTACGCTACGCGTTCACGTCGTTGCTGACGCGGCGCGCTCGCTGACCGCTCGCCGCCGCTGGTGGGCGGACCGTCTTCGTTTCGCCGCTGCCGGTGGCGTGCCGGGTGAGCGCTGAGGCGTGGGGATCGCCGTCGATCTGCCGCTGAGGTGACTGCCGGGCCTCTCGGCCGGGGCGTCTGAGCGCCGGCTGTGCCGGTGGGGTGCTTGAATGCCAGGCATGGGTATCGATGGCAAGGCTCTGGTGCTCGGTGGTGGCGGCGTCACCGGGGTCGCCTGGGAGATCGGCCTGCTGCACGGCCTGGCCGAGCACGGCGTCGACCTGACCGACGCCGGTCTGTTCGTCGGCACGTCGGCCGGGTCCTCCACCGCCGCGCAGGTGCTCTCCGGTGTGCCCCTCGCCGACCTCTACGAGGCGCAGCTCGCCGGCCCGGGCACCGAGATCCCGGCCCGGCTCGGCCTCGGCGGCCTGCTGCAGTACCTGGTCGCCGGGATCTGGCCGGGCGACCCGGCACGCGGCCGCGCCTGGCTGGGCCGCCGAGCGCTCCGCGCCGACACCGTCCCGGAGGCGGAGCGCCGCGCGGTGATCGCCCGCCGCATCGGCGACGGTGGCTGGCCCGCGACCCGCCTGCTGATCCCGGCCGTCGACGCCACGACCGGCGCGGCCCGGATCTTCGACGCGGCCGCCGGTGTCCCGCTGATCGACGCGGTAGCCGCCAGCTGCGCGGTCCCGCTGGTCTGGCCCCCGGTCACGATCGACGGCGTCCGCTACATCGACGGCGGCATCCGCTCGATCGCCAACGCCGACCTGGCCGCCGGCAGCCGGCAGGTGGTGGTCCTGGCCCCGGCCACCCAGTCGGTCCGCCCGTCGGGTCGCCCGAGCGCCCAGGTAGCGGCCCTCGGCCCGTCGGTGCGCGGCGCGGTGGTGTCACCGTCCGCGGCCGCCCGCTCGGCGATCGGCACCAACCCGCTGGACCCGGCCCGCCGCCGCCCCGCCGCCGAAGCCGGCCGAGCCCAGGCCGCCACCGAAGCCCCCCACCTCCGCACCCTCTGGACCTGACCCACCCCGCTCGCGTCTCGCCCGCACCCGCCCGCGTTGTGCCCGCGCGACACCGCAGCCACCCCGGCCGCCGCGCGGCCCCGGCCCCGGCTGGCTCGCAGGGGTGTGTGCGGGCTCTTGAGGGACCCCTCACGGCCAGCCGAGCAGCGTGAGCTGGCTCCTGGAGGTGTGTCCGGGTTGTTGAGGCACCCCTGGGAGCCAGCCGGGGTGCGTGAGCGTCGGGGGTTCTGGTGGTGGCTGGTTGCGGGGGGTGTCTCGACGCTTCGGATACACCCCTGGGAGCCAGCCGGGGGCTGTGGGCGTATTAAGCGACGGCGATCAGGACCTTGCCGACGGCGTTGTGTTCGACGGCGTTGTGGGCTTCGGCTGTCTGGTCGAGCGGGAAATGGTGCACCGGCAGGCCGTGTGCCGCGCCGATCGGGAGGGCGCCGTCGCGCAGGGCCGCTCCGATGTCCTCGGCCGCAGCCTGCAGGGCGCGTTCGCCGACCGAGTAGAGGATCAGGAACTGGATGCGGGTGTTGAGCATCATCAGCGGGCGGATGTCGAACGACGCCGTGTCGCCGCCGTTGTTGGCGTAGATCGCGATGGTGGCGTGGTTGGCGATGACGGCCTGGTTGAGCGGGGCGTTCGGGCCGGGGGAGACCTCGACGACCAGGTTCACGCCGTCGGGCGCGACCGCGCGGATCTCCTTGGCCGCCTCGGCGTGCCGGTAGTCGACGACGTGGTGGGCGCCGGCCGCGGTGGCCAGGGCGGCCTTCTCCGGGCTGCTGACCGTGGTCACCACGGTGGCGCCGGCCCAGCGGGCGAGCTGGATCGCGGCGTGCCCGACCGCGCCGGCGCCGCCCGCGACCAGCACGGTGCGGCCGAGCAGGGCGCCCGGGTGGAGGCGGTCCGGGCCGCCCTCGGCGACGGTCAGCGCGCGGTGAGCGGTGACGGCGGGGACGCCCAGGGCGGCTCCCAGGTCGTACGAAATGGTGTCGGGCAGGGGAAAAGCGTGCCCGGCGGCGATGATCGTGTAGTCGGCGGCGGTGCCGAAGGCGCTGCCGTGCGCGGCGAGCATGAGCCAGACGCGATCGCCGACCCGGTGGGACAGCACGCCGGGACCGACCGCGTCGACCAGGCCGGCACCGTCCATGTTCGGCGTGGCCTCGGGGAAGCCCGGATCACCGGCCGAGCGGCGTTTCCAGTCGGTCGGGTTGACGCCGGAGCGCATCACCCGGACCCGGATCTGGCCGTCACCCGGCTCGGGAACGTCCCGCTCGGCGAGGCGGAGCTCGGAACTGTCGCGGCTGAACACGATCGCCCTCATGGAAGTGACCCTACGACCGGGGGAACCGGCGGGCATAGCGCATTCATGATCAACGTAGGCTCCCTACGGTTGACCAGCACCGTCGTTGGAGGAGGTCACCATGGGCGAGTTCGACGACAGCCGTCGTGGATCGAGAGCGGTCGTACCGATCCTGGCCGGCGTTCTCGCCGCGGCGCTGAGCCTGCTGCTGCTCGGGCATCGGGCGCTGCCCGGCTCGGCGGGTTCCCTGCTGGACAGTGCGCTGCCCTGGCTGGCCGCGCCGAGCGTGCTCCTGCTGCTGGTCACGATCCCGGCGCGGCGGGCCGGTGTGCTCGCGGCGTCGCTGGTGCCGACGGTGATCTGGGCGGTGTTGTTCGCCCCGACGCTGACCGATCACGCCCAGTCCGGGGAGCGGGATCTGCGGGTCGCGTCGCTCAACCTCGGCAAGGCCACGCCGGGTGAGGCGCTGCCGCCGCTGCTGGCCGCGCAGCCCGACGTGCTGGTGCTCCAGGAGATCACTCTGGACAACCGGGATGCCGTGACGGCGACGGTGGCGGCGGCCTTTCCGTACCGCACCGAGACCGGGACGGTGGCGATCCTCAGCCGGTTCCCGCTGTCGGCGACCGAGCCGGTCGACATCCGGATCGGCTGGACCCGGGCGATCGCGACCACGGTGGCCACGGCCGGTGGCCCGGTTCGCGTTTACGCCGCTCACCTGGCCTCGATCCGGGCCGACATGACCGCGGACCGGGACCGTACGCTCGCTGCCCTGGCCGCCGCCGCGCACGCCGACCCGAGCCCGCGCCTGGTCCTGGCCGGCGACCTGAACACCGCGACCACCGACCGGCAGTTCGCCGCGTTCACCCCGCTGCGGGACAGCCAGCAGGAGGCCGGTGCGGGCTTCGGGTTCACCTGGCCGGCGGCGTTGCCGGTGGTCCGCCCGGACCACATCCTGGTGCGCGGCCTGGCCACCCGCCGTTCGTGGGTGCTGCGGGTGCCGGGCAGTGATCACCGCGCGGTGCTGGCCGACGTGGACACCACCGCGCCGCCGCCCGCCGCCGAGCCGTCCGGAACTGGTCAGTAAACGGCCTGCACGCCGGCTTCCACGGTGAGCGTGCCGGCGGCGGTGTCGATGGTGGCGCGGCTGCCGAGCGGCACGGTCAGCTGGCCGGTGCCATGCCCGACCCGCAACCCGCCGAGCACCGGAACCCCCAAACTTCCCAACCGATCTTGTACGGCCTCAGCCGCCGTCCACTGCCCACCGGTCACCGGCGCGTTGGTGAACTGGCCCAGCGCCACCCCGGCCAGCCGCCGCAGCGCACCCGCCCGGATCAGGTGGGTCAGCATCCGGTCGTAGCTGTACGCGGACTCGTCGGTGTCCTCGAGCAGCAGGATCGCCCCGCGCAGGTCGGGCAGGTCCCGGGTGTTCACACTGGTCTGCACCATGGTCAGGTTGCCGCCGAGCAGGGTGCCGGTGGCCGTGCCGGGGACGATCACCGCGGCGCTGGGCTCGGCCGGGTCGCGGGTCAGCACGATCGGGTCGGTGGTCATCACCGCCCGGCGCAGCGACTCGATCTCGGTGGGGCCGGTACGGGAGTCGGTCCAGTTGATCATCGGGCCGTAGAAGCTGACCAGTCGCGCCGCGGTCCACAGCCGGCCGCTGAGCACGGTCAGGTCGCTGAACCCGACGAAGACGCGCGGGTCCCGCTTGATCGCGGCGAGGTCGAGCCGGTCGATGATGCGCTGGGTGCCGTACCCGCCCCGGGCGGCGAAGACGCCTCGGACGCCGGGGTCGCGGAACGCCGCGTTCAGGTCGGCGAGCCGGTCCTCGTCGGTGCCGGCCAGGTAGCCGTACCGGTCGTACAGATGGGTCCCGGTCTCGACCACCAGACCGAAACTCTCCAAGATCTGGATGCCGCGGGCCACCCGGGTGTCCGGGATGCCGGCCGGTGCGACCACCCGGACCCGGTCACCGGGGCGCAGTGCGGGAGCGCGGATCACGGCTCGTGCTCCTGCCTGTGCGGGTGTTCCGGTCGCGGCAGCGGCGGCACCCGCGGCTGTCGCTGCGATGAGGGTACGGCGGGAGATCGTCACCCGCGGAACGTTGCCGCCACTCGTCGCCGCAGTCAAGTATGTCGATGGAATCGTGCGTCACCGTTCTTCGTGCCAGGGCCGTCCTCCATCATCGCGTACCAGGGTGTGCCCCGGCTGCAGGTTCAGGACATCGATCAGGCTCTGGTCCTCGTCGACGGCGTGGTGCAGGTGCCCGACCCGGCCGGTGTCACCGTCCGCGCCGGACGCGCCGACCAGGTGCCACACGCCGTCCTCGGCGTGGTGACTGACCCGCAGGGCCGGCTCGCGCTGCTCGAAGACCTCGGTGGACTGCACGGCGAGGGTGCCCAGCAGCCAGTGGCGCATCCAGTGGGCGCGCCGGTCGCGTTCCATCACCAGGTCGGTGACCCACCAGATGAACGGCAGGGTGTCGTGGGCGCGCGCCTGGTCCGCGGTCAGATCCGGGCCGCCCTCGGGGACCCGCTCGAACGGTTCGTCGGTGAGCGCGTACGCGATGCCGTCGTCGTTGACGAAGATGACCGCGTGGAACGAGCCGCCACCGGGGTTGCCGACGCCGATCCCGATCGTCAGGTGGCCGACGTGCGGGTCGGCGCCGGTGGTCCAGCCGAACGCGTACGAGGCCATCTCCCCGCGCGGCGAGACGAACTCCCCGAACGCTCGCCGATCCATCCCGGTCACGTCCGCTGTGGGCACCTCGACCAGCGCACCCTCCACCACCTGGATCTCCACCCGGGCACGATAGCCGACCAAGATCAGGCCCTATCGCGGCAGCCTCGCGGCGGCGGCGACCCGTTCCCGCCACTCGCGGCGGATGGCGAGCAGTTCCGCGCGGTGCTTCTGCTCCCACCCGTCGAGGCGTTCGTCGAGCAGGCGCATGGCGGCGAGGTAGGCGGGCCGCCGGCACTCCACGTCGGTGGCGAGGACGGCCTTCAGCTCGGTGAGCTTGCTCTGCCACTCCGGGCTGCCGGGGACGCCCCTCAGCGCGATGAAGAGGAAATCGGAACGATCCATACCGGGCACGTAGCCGTGCCGGCCGTTCATGCACCCGTCGTAGGTCCGCCAGGCCTTGGCGACCGTGGGGTCCCGGTAGAGCGGCGGCACCAGATCCTGGAAGGCGATGAGCCGGTAGGCGTTGGCGGGTGGAACGATGTCGAGGTAGGACCGGTACTGATACACCAGCGCACACCTGTTGGCGACACCCATGTCCGCGGGCCGTGCCCGCCTCTTGAGAACATCGGCGCGTCGGGCGCGCAGCCAGGCGTACTCGTTGAGTTCGAAGCGGCTGGTCCCGGCCGTCAGCGAGTCGACGATCGTCGCGCTTCCGTTCCCGTACCCGACATCGGCATCAGTGAAGTCACGATACAAACTGATGAAAGGCGCTTTTTGGTACGGACGGCCGTGCGCCCGCATGCACTCCGCGATCCCACCCTCAGCGCGTCGATAGTTGAGCCGCTCCGAGGCTCGCAACTCCGCCACGTCCCCGGTGATGCTGCGGGCGAGCGCGTCCCACCGCGCTACGGTCCTGGCCAGGTCGAACCGGGGTCCAGCCTCGGCCGCCGGCACCGCGGGGGAGCTCACCGCGGCCAGCACCGCGACCCACGACGCCACCGCCATCAATCGCCGTCTCATGGCGGTTCAACGGTCCGGAGACCCGGGTGGTCACGGCGCCCGCCGGGAGCGCGGCCGCCTGTCCGGAATTCCGGACATCGGGTGACCGCAATCCTTGAGCTCCGGAATTTCCGCCACGAGTCCAAGATGTTGCAAAGAATCGTCTAACTATTGCGTACGTGTGACCGGCACTGCCACGATGGCCATCGATATCCGTCGCCGTCCCCCGTCTCGGCTCGACAGGAGTTCCCATGGCTGTGTCCCGGCGTACCCTGCTGTCCTCCGCCGCCCTCGCCCCCGCCGCCGCGCTGCTGAGCGGCACCGAGCGAGCCGCCGCCGCGTCCCCCGCCGGTGACGTCGTCGGCAAGGTCACCGTCGGCTACCAGGGCTGGTTCGCGGCCCCCGGTGACGGCGCGCCGATCGGCGGCTGGTGGCACTGGAGCCGTGACCGTTTCCAGCCGCCGTCGCCGGCCAACACCACGATCGTGTCCTGGCCCGACGTCCGCGACTACGCGCACACCTACCCGACCGCGTACCCGAATCTCGGCAGCGGCCAGCCGGCCGCCCTGTTCTCCTCCTACGACCAGCAGACCGTCGACACGCACTTCGACTGGATGCGCACCTACGGCATCGACACCGCGGCCCTGCAGCGGTTCAACCCGGTCGGCGACGAGGGCCCGACACGCGACGCCATGGCACTCAAGGTCCGCGGCGCGGCCGAGCGTTCCGGCCGCAAGTTCTATGTGATGTACGACGTGAGCGGCTGGTCGAGCATGCAGTCCGAGATCAAAGCCGACTGGACGGCGACGATGTCGTCGCACGCCGCGTCGGGTGCCTACGCCCGGCAGAACGGCAAACCGGTCGTCTGCATCTGGGGTTTCGGCTTCAACGACGAGAACCACGCGTTCACCCCGGCCGCCTGCCTGGACGTGATCACCTGGTTCAAGGCGCAGGGCTGTTACGTGATCGGCGGGGTGCCCACCTACTGGCGGGAGGGCAGGAACGACAGCCGCACCGGGTTCCTCGACGTCTACCGCGCGTTCCACATGCTCTCGCCGTGGATGGTCGGCCGCACCGGTGACCTGGCCGGGCTGGACTGGTTCTACGCCAACGTGAACACCGCCGACCAGGCCGACTGCGCCGCGCACGGCATCGACTACCAGCCGTGTGTGCTGCCCGGTGACCTGTCGGCCGGGCATCGGCGGCACGGCGACTTCTACTGGCGCAGCGTGTACAACATGGTCCGGCTCGGGGCACAGGGTCTCTACGTGTCGATGTTCGACGAGTTCAACGAGGGGAACCAGATCGCCAAGACCGCGGAGACGGCCGCCTCGGTTCCCGCCGGGACCGGCGTCCGCGCGCTCGACGAGGACGGCACGTACTGCTCCGCCGACTACTACCTGCGGATCACCACGGATGCCGGCCGGATGTTGAAGGGCCAGATCGCGCTCACCGTCGTACGCCCGACTCCGCCCACCCTGACCACGCCGCCGCCGCAACCGGGCGGCGATCTCGCGGCCCGGAAATCGATGTCCGCGAGCAGCACCAAGGACCAGTACGTCGCGGCCAACGCGGTCGACGGCGACGCCGGCAGTTACTGGGAGAGCGCCAACGGCGCCTTCCCGCAGTGGATCCAGGTCGACCTGGGCGCCGCGAACCCGGTCGCCCGGGTGGTGCTCAGGCTCCCGCCGTCGTGGGGTGCGCGCAGCCAGACCCTGGCGGTGACGGGCAGCACCGACGGTTCCTCGTTCGGGACGCTCGCGGCAGCGGCCGGGCGGGTGTTCGACCCGGCCGCCGGCAACACGGTGACCGTGGTGTTCCCGGCGGCGACGGCCCGGTACCTGCGGGTCACCGCGACCGCGAACACCGGCTGGCCGGCCGGGCAACTCTCCGCGCTGGAGGTCTACGCCGGGTGATCGCTCCCGGTCAGATGCGGAAGCCGCTGATCACCTGCTGCAACTCCGCGCTGATCCCGGTCAGCTCCTGCACCGTCGCGGTCGCCTCGCCCAGCGACGCCGTGGTCGTCTGCGCCGCGCTGGCCACCCCGGTGATCGTTCCGGCGATCTCGGTGCTGCCCTGTGCCGCGTCGCTGACGCTGCGGCTCATCTCGCCGGTGGTCGCGGTCTGCTCCTCGACGGCCGACGCGATGGTCAGCTGGTAGTCGTTGATCCGGGCGATGATCTGCGAGATCTCCCCGATCGCGGCGACCGCGTCGACGGTGTCGGACTGGATCGCGGCGACCCGCTTGGAGATGTCGTCGGTGGCCCGCGCGGTCTCCTGGGCGAGATCCTTGACCTCGCTGGCCACGACGGCGAAGCCCTTGCCCATCTCGCCGGCCCGGGCCGCCTCGATGGTGGCGTTCAGCGCGAGCAGATTCGTCTGCTCGGCGATCGCGGTGATCGTCTTGACCACGTTGCCGATCTCGGCGCTGGAGTCGCCGAGCTTGGAGACGGTGGTGTTGGTGGTCGCGGCGACCGTCACCGCCTCGGCGGCGACCCGGGCGGCCTGGTTGGCGCTCTCGGCGATCTCCCGGATCGAGACACCCATCTCCTCGCTGCCGGCCGCGACCGTCTGCACGTTCATCGACACCGTTCCGGCGGCGGCCGCGACGGTGTCCGCCTGGGTCGCGGCGTCCCGGGCCGACTCGCCGATCCGGTCGGTGGCGCTGGTCAGCCGCTGCGTGCTCTGCCCGAGGACCCGCGAGCTGGCGGTCAGCCGCCCGACCATCTCCCGCAGCGCGTCCCGGGCCACGTTGACCGCGACGGCCATCGCGCCGAGTTCGTCGCGGACCTGGACCTCGGCCGGCACGGTGAGGTCGCCGTGCGACACCGCGGCGAGCGAGTCCGAGACGCTGCCGAGCTGCCGGACGATGACCCGGCAGACGAACGCGCCGAGCCCGACCGCGAGGGCCAGCGCCATCCCCATGAAGAGCAGCATCTGGTTGCGGGCGCCGCCCGCCGAGTCCTCGGCTTGCGTGGTCGCCGCGGCGGCCTCGGCGGCCTCGGTCTCCTGCAGCTTGGTGATCGCGTCCGTCAGCTTCGTCTGGGTGTCGGTCCAGGCGGCCGTGATCTGGTCGGCGGCCGGTGTCTCGAAGCCGCTGGCCGGGGCCTCCTGGAACAGCACCACGTCGCGCAGGTTCTGGAAGTAGGTGAACGACTCCCCGACCTGCTGCGCCGCCGCCAGGCGGTCGGCCGATCCGGCCGCCAGTGTCTGGTACGACGTGAGCGCCGCGGCGAACGCGTCGTCCGCGTCCTTGACCATCCCGCGGGACGTGGGCTTCTGTGCCGCCGGGACCGCCATCCAGCCGAACGTGGCCTGCCAGGCGTCGCTCGACGCGCCCCGCAGCGTGCTGAGCTGGACCAGTGCGTCGACGTGCCCGTCCTTCATCTGTTTGACGTCGTCGCTGAGGCCGTTCATCCGGTTGATGCCCAGGACGCCGATCGCGAGCGCCGCGGCCGCCACGGCCAGCACCGAGGCGAAGATCTTCGTACCCACCCGGAAGTCGGCGAGCCGCCCCGCCAGCGCGTTCCGTTCCGCGGTGACCTGTTCCATCGTCGGTCGCACACCCATGCTCATCGGCTGTTCCCCCTCGGTGTGCGCAGTACCGCCCGACATCTTCACATTCGGCCGGAGATGAGACTAAGTGAGAAAAATCCACGATCGTGGCGCAATGGCGACTGCCATCCCCGGCGCGGTGTAGTTCCATCGATGGATGCGACCCTCGTCCTACGCCAACGGTCTGGCCGGCACACCGCTGCTCGGCGAGACCATCGATGCCAACCTGCGCCGCACGGTGGCCCGGCACGGCGACCGGGAAGCCCTGGTCGACCTGCCCACCGGCCGGCGCCTCACCTACACACAACTGGACACCGCCGTCGACGAACTCGCCCGTGGCCTGCTCGCGGCCGGTGTCACCACCGGCGACCGGGTCGGCATCTGGGCGCCGAACTGCGCCGAGTGGTTCCTCGTGCAGTACGCGACCGCGCGGATCGGCGCCGTCCTGGTCACCATCAACCCGGCCTACCGCACCCACGAGCTGCGGTACGTGCTGGAGCAGGCGTCGATCAGCACGCTGATCGCGGCGGTCGAGCACAAGGGCAGCGACTACCGCGCGATGATCCACGAAGCCCGGCCGGGGCTGGCGGCCCTGCGCCGGGTCGTGCTGATCGGCGACGAGTCGTGGGCGGACCTGATCGCCGGCGCGGGCAGCGCACAGGTCTGCGCGGACCTGTCCTTCGACGACCCGATCAACATCCAGTACACGTCGGGCACCACCGGCTTCCCCAAGGGCGCCACGCTGAGCCACCACAACATCCTCAACAACGGCTTTTTCGTCGGCGAGGCGATGGGCTACACGGAGCAGGACCGGGTCTGCGTGCCGGTGCCGTTCTACCACTGCTTCGGGATGGTGATGGGTAACCTCGCCGCCACCTCGCACGGCGCCTGCGTCGTCATCCCGGCGCCCGGTTTCGACCCGGCGGCGACGCTGCGGGCCGTCCAGGACGAGAGATGCACGTCGTTGTACGGCGTACCGACGATGTTCATCGCCGAGCTCGGGCTGCCCGAGTTCCGCACCTACGACCTGTCGTCGCTGCGTACCGGGTGCATGGCCGGCTCGCCCTGCCCGGTCGAGGTGATGAAGCGGGTGATCGGCGAGATGAACATGCGCGACGTGACCATCGCGTACGGCATGACCGAGACGTCACCGGTCTCGACCCAGACCCGCAGCGACGACACGCTGGACCGGCGTACCGGCACGGTCGGCCGGGTGCATCCGCACCTGGAGGTGAAGGTCGCCGACCCCAAGACCGGCCGCCCGGTGCCGGTCGGTACGCCGGGGGAGCTGTGCACCCGCGGGTACTCGGTGATGCTCGGGTACTGGGAGCAGCCGGACCGGACCGCCGAGGTGATCCGCGACGGCTGGATGCACACCGGTGACCTGGCCACCATGGACGACGAGGGTTACCTGGCCATCGTCGGCCGGATCAAGGACCTGGTCATCCGCGGCGGCGAGAACATCTACCCCCGCGAGGTCGAGGAGTTCCTGTACGCCCATCCGGACATCCTGGACGCCCAGGTGATCGGGGTGCCCGACGAGAAGTACGGCGAGGAGCTGATGGCCTGGGTCCGGCTGCGCGACGGCGCCGCACCGCTGACCGCCGAGGCGCTGCGCGAGTTCTGCGCCGGCCGCCTGGCCCACTACAAGATCCCGCGGTACGTCCACGTCGTCGCGGAGTTCCCGCTCACCGTCACCGGCAAGGTCCGCAAGGTCGAGATGCGCGAGGAGGCGATCCGGCTCCTCGGCGCCGCCGATCAGTGGCGCTGAGGATGCGCGGCGGCGGGGTCAGGCCGCGAAGATGGTGTGCAGCGCGGCGATGCGTCCGTCCCGGACGGTGATGATGTCGATGCCCCGGGCGGCCGGCTCGCCGCCGGCCGGGCCGAACGTCCAGCCGAGCGCGCCGGTGTCCGCGCCGGTGTCCGCGCTGGCGTAGCGCTTGCCGTCCTCGGCGAACACGAACGTCGGCGGCACCTCGGCCAGCAGCCCGCCCGCCTTCGCCTCCAGCGCGTCCCAGCCGTGCACCGCACCCTCGGGGTCGGTGAACACCACGTCCTCGGTGTAGATCCGCTCGATCGCCGCGCGGCGGGTCACGGCGTCCCGGTTGCCGAACACGTCGATCAGGTTCGCGGTCAGCAGGTCGGTCACGGTGGGCATCAGCGGTCTCCCGGCTCTCGTTCCGTACAAGATCAAATATTCTAGACACCGGCGCGCCCGGCGGCGGAAAAATATCCTGGAGAAGCCGCAGCACTCGCGCCCGCTGGTCGATCAGCAGGTGTCCAGCGGTGTCAGCCGACGGCCGAGCAGAGGGAGGTCGGATGTCCGCCCAGGCACCCGAGGCGCACCCCGGCACCCACGACGTCGGCTGGTGGGAGCAGTTCGAGAGCGCCTCCGGCCGGTTCGACGCGGCGATCCTCACCACCGGGCTGACCGAGCTGCTGCTCCCGAAGATCACCTCGCAGCTGCTGCAGCGGGAGGCGATCATCGCGGCCGACATCGCGATCATGTACCGGAACAAGCCGAACAGCGAGGGGCTGCGCGACCGCTACGACGCCGCCGCGCACCGGCTCCGCGAGACGATCGGCCGGCTCGCCGACCGGGACATCGAACGGACCACCCTGCTCGAGGCCGAGGCGGTCTCCTGGGTCATCGACGGCGACTTCGCGCACGCGGCCGCCGAGATCGAGGCCCGGGTCGGCACGGTCGTGCTGCTGCGCGTGTTCGTCGCCGCGCTGCGCGTCGCGCACCTGGACGTCAACGTCACCGCGCAACTGCTGAACGGCGGACGCACCCCGGCCGAGTCCATCTACGCCGGAAAGATCCTCGGGAAGTACGGCTACTGGCCGGACTGGCTGCACAACCTGGTCGTCGAGCACGCCATGGCCGGCACCCTGACCGACGAGTTCGTGGCCGCGCTCGACCTGTGCGCGTTCGCCACGCTGCGCTCCACCCAGGCGCGCCTGGCCCGGCAGCTGCTGCGCCAGGAACCGGAGGCGATCAACAACGCGGCACGGACCCTGGAGACCATCGGCGAGATCGAGATCGCGGCCCGGCTGCGCGAGGGTGACATGGGCGCGGTGGCCTTCGCCGCCCGATTCGCGTCGGTGTAACGGGTCGCGCGGTAAAGGTTTTCACGACTGCGGTAGAACATGACCATGACGGAGACGGTTGAACGGCCACTGGCCGGCACGCGCGAGGCGATCGAACAGGGCCGTACCGCGCTCGGGATCGAACTGGGCTCCACCCGGATCAAGGCGGTGCTGATCGGGCCCGGCCACGAGGCGATCGCGGTCGGCAGTCACGACTGGGAGAACCAGTTCGTCGACCGCACCTGGACGTACTCGCTCGACGCGGTCTGGTCCGGCCTGCAGGCGTGCTTCGCCGCGCTCGCCGCCGACGTGCGCGAGCAGTACGGCGTCGAGCTGCGCGGCACCGGCGCGCTCGGCGTCTCCGCGATGATGCACGGCTACCTGGCCTTCGACGCCGAGGGTGAGCTGCTGACCCCGTTCCGCACCTGGCGCAACACCAACACCGGCGACGCGTCCGAGCAGCTCAGCGAGCTGTTCGGGTACAACATCCCGCACCGCTGGAGCATCGCGCACCTCTACCAGGCGGTGCTCAATCGCGAGGAGCACGTCGGCCGGCTCGCCCACCTGACCACCCTGGCCGGGTACGTACACTGGAAGCTCACCGGCCAGCAGGTGCTGGGTGTCGGCGACGCCAGCGGCGTGTTCCCGATCGACACCGCCACCGGTGGCTACGACGCCGGCATGCTCGCCCAGTTCGACCAGCTGGTGGCCGGTCGCGGCCTGGCGTCGCCGCTGGCCGAGCTGCTGCCCGCGGTGCTGCCCGCCGGCGAGGCGGCCGGCACGCTCACCGCGGACGGCGCGCGCCTGCTCGACCCGAGCGGCACCCTGCAGCCGGGCGCCGCGCTGTGCCCGCCGGAGGGCGACGCCGGCACCGGCATGGTGGCCACCAACTCGGTGGCCCGGCGTACCGGCAACGTCAGCGCCGGCACCAGCATCTTCGCGATGATCGTGCTGGACGGGCCGCTGAGCCGGATGCACCCCGAGGTCGACCTGGTCACCACCCCGGCCGGCGACCTGGTCGCGATGGTGCACTGCAACAACGGCGCCAGCGAGCTCAACGCGTGGGCCGGGCTGTTCGCCGAGTTCGCCACCGCGCTCGGCGCGAAGGCGGACACCAACACGGTCTTCGAGACGCTGTTCCGGGCCGCGCTGGACGGGGCGCCGGACGGCGGCGGCCTGATGGCGTTCAACAACCTGTCCGGTGAGCCGATCACCAAGCTGCACGAGGGCCGGCCGCTGTTCCTGCGGGTGCCGGGCAGCTCGCTCGACCTGGCCACGTTCATGCGGACCCAGCTGTACGCCGCGCTGGCCACCCTGCGGATCGGCATGGACGTGCTGCAGAAGGCCGAGTCGGTCCAGCTGGACCGGATGTTCGCGCACGGCGGGCTGTTCAAGACCGAGGGCGTGGCGCAGAAGCTGCTCGCCGCGGCGATCAACACCCCGGTCTCGGTCGGTGACCTGGCCGCCGAGGGTGGCGCGTGGGGCATCGCGATCCTGGCCGCGTTCCTCACCGACCGGCAGCCGGGCCAGAGCCTCGACGACTTCCTGACCGGCACGGTCTTCGCCGGCGCGCGGCTGGACACGGCCGCCCCGGCCGCCGTCGACGTGGCCGGCTTCGACGCGTTCATGCAGCGCTACGTGGCCGCGCTGCCGGTGCAGCAGGCGGCGGTCGACCACAGCTGAGTCGTGGGTGACACCGGCCGTATCCGGCTTGCCAGCGGAGACGGCCGGTGTTTACCGTCGGGTGCCGGGTGAGAGGCGCTGCGACGGGCGATGGTCCGCCACGCTCATCCGGTTCCCGATGCGAGGGCGCCTCCTGACCAGAGGAGGCGTGACATGACGACCGCGACAGGTCTGACCACTCCCGGACACGTGCGCCGGCCGCGCGTCGGGTTGCTGACCCTGACCGCTGCCGCGTTCCTGTCGGTGACCACCGAGATGTTGCCGACCGGGCTGCTGCCCGCGATCGGTGAGAGCTTCGACGTGCCGGTCTCCCGGGTGGGGTTGCTGGTCACCGCGTACGCGGTGATGGTCGCTGTTTTCGCGGCCTCGATCGGAGCCGCGACCGTAAGAATTCCGCGGCGCCGGCTGCTCACCCTGGCGCTGGTGGGCTACGCGATCACCAACGGGGTCACCGCGATCGCCGGCACCTTCGGTGTCGCGCTCGCCGCCCGGGTGGCCGGTGGCATCGTGCACGGGCTGTTCTGGGCGATCGCGGCCGGTTACGCGGCGCGGCTGGTCCCGCCGGACCGGATCGGCCGGGCGGCCACGTTCGTCTTCGCCGGTGGCACGGTCGCGTTCGTGGCCGGTGTCCCGGCCGGCACCTCGCTCGGTGAGCTGGTCGGCTGGCGCACCGCGTTCGGGGTGTTCGCCGTGCTGTTCGCGCTGCTCGCGGTCGCGGTCCGGTGGCTGCTGCCGGCGCTGCCGGGCGCCCAGGCCGGCTCGGTGGTGCGGCTGCGCACGGTGCTGCGGCTGCCCGGCATCGCCACCGTGGTGGCCACCACCGTCGTGATCAACCTGGGTTTCTACACGTTCTACACGTATGTCGCGCCGTTCCTGCGGCAGGCGGGCGTGTCCGAGACCGCTATCGGTCCGGCCCTTCTGGTGTACGGCGTGGCCAACGGCGTCGGCCTGTTCCTGGCCGGCGTCATCGTCGACCGCCGTCCGCGCTCCGGCATCGTCACCTCGGTGAGCCTGCTGATCGCCGCGCTGGTCCTGGCGAGTGTCGCGGGCAGCAGCGTGCCGGCCCTGCTGGCGCTGGCCGTGTGCGGGCTCGCGGGCGGCACCATGCCGGTGTTCCTGCAGGCCGCCGCGCTGCGTGTGGCCCCCGCCGCACCGGACGCGGCGTCCGGGCTGACCGCGGCGGCGTTCAACGTCGGCATCGGCGGGGGAGCGCTGCTGGGCTCGGCCACCATCGGGATGGCCGGGGTGCCGGGCCTGCCGGTGGCGGGCGCGCTCCTGGCCGCCGCCGCGCTGGCCATCGTCGTGTCCGGCAGCCGGCTGGCGTTCCCACCCCGGCCGGCCTGAGGCGAGGCGAGGAGCGTGTGAAGTAATGGTGCGGAGCGCACCATTACTTCACACGCTCTCGGTCAGGACCCGGCTTGGTCCTGCGCGTTCTTCGCGACCCGGACCAGCTCCACCAGGCCGCCCGCATACTCCTGGGCCTCGGCGTGCGCCTCGTCGAACGGCGGCTGGAAGCCGACGCCCTCCCACTCCTGCGTGGCCTCGTTCCAGCGGTCGTTGCCCACCTCGAAGTCCCAGGCGTCGATGCCCAGCTCGTAATAGAGCTGGTCAGCGGAGTTCCCGGCGGCCGAGTAGAGCACGTCGGCGACCGGCCCGGTGTACGCCGGCCAGGTCACCGTCCCGCGCTCGGCGGCGATCGCACCGACGATCCGCCGGGCACTGTCCAGGAAGAACTTGGACTCGTCGATGGTCGGGCGGGGCAGCGTGACCCGTCCCTCGGCCTTGTACGACCCGGGCGGCCACATGAAGTAGCCGCCGTAGGAGTGCACGTTCATCGCGAACCGGATGTTCGGATGCGCGGACGCCAGCGCGATCACGTTGCTGCTCTCCGCCTCGGAAAGTTCCGCGGTACCGGCATACGTCCCGGACAGGCAGTTCGCGCTGCCACCGACATACCCGTCGAAATACGAACCGACCGTGTAGTTGCGGTTCACGTCGACGCCCCACGAGTCGCGGTACCGCGGATCGCGGTTCGCCCCGGTGCAGTGGTTGACCAGGTTCTTGCGCTGGAAGTTGAAGTCGTTGAACGAGTAGTTCGCGCCGTCCGGGTTGACCGTCGGAACCACGAAGACGTCCACGTTGTCGACCAACTCGCGGGTGGCCGGATCGGTCGCGTAGTTGGCCAGCAGCCGCTCGGCCAGCTCCAAGGTCACCAGCGGCGTCGCCCACTCCCGCGCGTGCTCCTGCGAGTAGGCCAGCACACCGATCTTGGAACCGTCGCGGACCTTGCCGATCCGCAGCGCCTGCACCGTCCACGGCTTCTGCGACACCTCGGTGCCCTTGAGCCCGTCGTCGAGGCGGACCGGCGCGACCGCCGGCATCGGCAGTCCGGCCGAGCCGGTTTCCACGACCGCGCGGAACCGTTGCGGGTATTTCGCGGAAATGAAGGCCGCGACGTCATCGGTGGTGCTGATCGTCTTGCCGGCACCGTCGGTGGCGAGCCGGACCGTCAGGACCCGATCAGCGTACGACGCGGAGAGCGCCCGATTCGGCGCACCGGGATCGACGGTGCGCACCTGCACGCCGTTCATGCTCTGGTCACCGAACTTGACCGACTCCACCACGACCGCGGCCACGGCGGGGTCACCCAGATAGGCGACAGCGTTCCGCCGGTAGCCCTGGGTCTTGTTCGGCAGGTTGATCACGTCGACGAGCTTCGGGTACTGCCGGGCCAGCCGCTTGATCCGCGCGGCGATGTCGGCCGGCGTCATGTACGCCGCGATGAAGTCCTTCTGGTACCCGGCCGGCGTGGGCGGCGGCGTCGCACCGGGCCAGGTCGCCGGGGTGACCGCGCGGGACGTCCCGCCGAGGCTCGACGACGCGGTGACCGTCACCGGCTTGCCGGGCAGCGGCTGCGGCAGCGCGTAGTGGTACTGGTACTCGCCGGAGTCCTCGAACCGCACCAGCGGGTACGTGCCGGTCGTACCGTCGGCGGTCTTCCAGGTCACGGTGATCTCGACGTCCGGATCGTCGGTCGCGGTCGTCGCGACCTGCGTCTGCAGGAACGTCTTCCCGTTGGTGGTCCACCAGTACGCCTGCAGGAACTGCAGCGTGTCGGCCTGCAGCCGGGTGATCCCGGCCGGTTTCCGGGCGGCCGCGTCGGATTCGCGCTCGATCAGCTGGACCGGCACGGCCCCGCTCGCGGTCAGCGTGCGAAGCTGCGCGTCGTCGACGACCAGGTCGGCCAGCACGGCGCCGGAGTCGGTCCGGGGCCGGGCGGCCAGGTCCGCGCCGGAGGCCACCAGGCGGTCCAGGGTGGCCTGATCGGGTAACCGGAACCGGATCAGCGCGTGCTCGCCGGCGCTGAGCGAGATCGCGGGTGCCGCGGTGGCGGCGGGTTCCGCGTTCGCCGGGGGTGCGGCGAGCGCGGCACCCAGGGTGAGGGCGGCGGCGGTGGCCGCCCAGCGGGCTCGGGATGACATCCAGCCTCCTGAGGTATTGAAGGACGTAACTTCACCCCATCGGGTCAATCGACGAATGTCAACATCACAGATTCCGTACGGGATGATGCGCACGGAAGTTCGGATGGCGCCGGGCGCTAACCTGCCGGGCTATGGTCCCGATCGACGCGAAGCTGGTCCGCGTGCACGCCGGCCATCTCGACCTGCTCCGGGCCCGGCTCGGCCGGCTCGGGACGAACGTGCAGCGCTTCGAGCAGGACCAGGCCGCGTTCGGGGTGCGCTGCGGGTGGATCCTGACCGGGCTGGGCGACCGTACGGTCCGGCAGGGCGAGCTGATCGCCTACATCGAGGAGACCCTGGTCCTGTTCGTGCAGGGTTTCGCCCGGGTGGCCGACGGCCGCGAGCTGCTCTCCGACATGATCGGGATGCCCGCGTCGTCCTCCGCCGTCGAACATCCCTCGTCCGAAGGTGCCGCGGCCGAAGCCATCGACGACGTGCTGCACATGGTGGCGCGCCGGGACTGGGTGGCGCCGATGCTGGCCGAGGCGGCGCCGGTGGCCGAGTTCGCGGTGCCGGTCGGCGAGGGGATCGGCGTGCTGCGGGCCGGCGGGCTGGACGGCGCGATGGCCGGCATCCCGCCGCTGCGGCAGATGCTCGACGACCTGACCGGGGCGCCCGCGGTGGTCGCCGAGCAGGCCGGGCACTGGGACGTGATGGCCACCGAGCTGGGCCGGATCGCCGCCGACCTGCAGGGCTACCTGGACCGGGACTTCGCCGCGCGGGACCGGCCGGACGTGCGGGCCTACCTGGCCATCATGGCGAACAACGTGGTCGCCCTGCGGGGCCTGGCCGCGGCGGCGAACGGCATGACCGTGGTGACCCGGGCGGCCGGTGACCTGATCCTGCTGGCCCGGGACATCGTCCGCGGCCTGATCGGTGACCTTGTCGCCCGGGTGCTCGTCTGGGTCGCCGACCCGGTGGTGGTCCCGCTGCCGGTGCTGACCGCCCGGCTGGCCGCCGTGGTGGTCACCGCGTGGCGGGTCGACGCGTACATCACCGCCCTGGTGGTCAGCATCTCCGGCCTGTCCCGCTGCATCGACGGCTGATCCGGGCCGGGAGTGGCCTTCGAGCCGATCATCAAATCAGGCGACAGCTCGGGCGGAGTCCGGCAGGATCGCCGGGTGAAGCGAACAGACATGCCGGCGACCTGGGACGAGCGAAGCACCCTGGTGGCGATGCTTGACTACGCCCGGGGCACCGTCCGAGCCAAATGGGTCAACTTCTCGACGACTACGAAGCCCAGTCCGAGCGCTACCGCGCCCTCGTTGCCGGCCTGGATCTCGACAGCCGCTCGCAGAAGACGATGAGTAATGGGCAGACCATGACCTTGCGCTTCGTACTCTTGCACCTCATCGAGGAGACAGCCCGCCACAACGGCCACCTCGACATCCTCCGAGAGATGGCAGACGGCGTCACTGGCATGTGACAGGAGTGCCTCGTGCCGTGTCCCTGTCAAGCCCCGCTACCAGGCAGCCCTAACCATCACCATCATCTGCGGGTGGCTCTGACCTACTCATGAAACACGCTCTGGCCGGCTGGGGCTGGGACCGGTTCTGGGGCGCGGTGGAGGACGACGGCAACGGTGCTGAACACGGCGACGAGTGTGGCGTTGACTGCCACGGCGACCCAGCCGATGTTGGCGATGTGGGCTATCGGCCAGGTGATCGCGGACACCGCGAGGAGCGCGACGGTCCAGGTCGGCGCGATCCCGCGCAGTACGGCGGCGCCGAGCAGCAGCGTGAGGGGGAAGCACAGGCCGAGCGGCTTGATCAGCACGGCGGCGCCGGTGGCGTCGACCAGATCGGTGTCGCCCAGCGAAACGTGGATGGTGTTGAACCCGTACGCGACGTCGCCGGCCGCGCCGAACGCGCCGACCACAAGCAGCACCGCAGCCAACATGCCGTTGCCGAGGGTCACGAGGCGAACCATGACAAGGGTGTAGCCGACCGCGCCGAGGACGTGGACTACGGCTGCGGTGGGATCGTCCCAGCCGCGAGTCGCGTAGAGCAGGTCGGCGATCAGATAGATGGCAGGCGCGACGACAAGCGACGCAGTGAGCAGGCGCCCCAGAGGCGTGGAAGTCATAGCTTCTACCGTCGGTGTGCCGACGCCGCCCGGCATCCGGGCCGGCCCTCGACATTCGCAGGGTTAACCCTGATCACATGACACTCCTGTGCTGGCACGATACAGACGTGATCCGGGCAGGGGCGCTGCGCTGGGCGGTGGGCGCGGTAACCGCCGTACTCGTCGCCGGAGGCTTCGCGCTCGGGCTGCATATCGGCAACCTGCACAACGGTCTGACCGCCGCGTCGTTCAGCGCGGTCGGGCTGTACGTGGTCCGCCGCCATCCTTGCAGCCGGGAGGGTTGGCTGTTCGTCGCCGTCGGCGCTGCCCACGCGCTGATGTTCGCCGGGCGGCAGTACGGCCTGCACACGGGCTCGCTGCCGGGTGCCTCCTGGATCGGCTGGCTCGGGGTCTGCCCGCTCCCGCTGGTGCTGGTCCTGGTCGGCGTGGCGGTGATGTGCTTCCCGACCGGTCGGTTGCCGTCTCGCGGTTGGGTGCCGGTCGTCGGCGTCCTCACCGCAGTGGGGCTCGTCCTTTCCGCGGTCTCGGCGCTGTGGCCGGTCGAGTACGGCCGCACCGGTCTGGTCGCTGGTCATCCGTTCCACGTTCCCGGGTCACCGACCGCGGAGGTCTTCTACGGCATCGCCCGCCCGGTCGGCTACCTGCTGTTCCAGCTGACCTGGGTAGCCTGCGTGGTAGTGCGGATGTGGCGGGCACACGGCGACGAGGTCCGTCAACTACGCTGGTTCCTCTACGCGGCGACGGTGTCCGCCGCGGTGATGGTGCTCGGCCTGGCGGTGTGGGGATCGCCGGTTCCCGGCGCGCTGACGGTGCCGTTGCTCGCCGTGGCGGCCGGCGCCGCGATCCTGCGGTACCACCTCTACGACATCGACCCGGTAATCAACAAGTCGCTGGTCTTCGGCGCGATGGCAGCACTGGTGACCGGAGGCTATGCCGTCGTCGTCACCGGCATCGGCCGCCTCGTCGGCGGGTACGGCACCCTGCTGTCGCTACTGGCCACCGGACTGGTGGCGGTCGCCTTCGAGCCCCTGCGCCGGCGCGTACAGCGGCTGGCCGACCGGGTCGTCTACGGGCGGCGAGCCACTCCCTACGAGGCGCTGGCCCGGCTGTCGGCGCACTTCACCGCTCCTGCCGGTGGATTGCTCGACGGGATCTGCACCACCGTCGCCGACGCCGTCGGAGCGCATGAGGTGATGCTCTGGACCGGCCCGGCCGACGAGCTGCGGGCGGTGTCCGCCTGGCCCACCACGACCACCCTTCCCCCCGATTCTCGTCTGCTGGCCGATCTGGCGGCCGTGCCGGTGCGCCACGACGGCCGGTTCCGCGGCGCGATCACCGTGACGAAAGCTCCGGGTGACACCCTGTCGATCGGCGAGCGGCGCCTGGTCGGCGACCTGGCCGCCCAGGCCGGGCTCGTGCTGGAGCTGCGGGCGACCGCTCAGCGCCTGGTCGCGGCCGGGGACGCCGCACGCCGGCGGCTGGAGCGCGACCTGCACGACGGCGCACAGCAGCGGCTGGTGACCGTCGCGATGGAGCTCGGCGGCGTGGTGAGGCTCGCCACGACGTTCGGCGCGGCCGAGGTCGCGGCCCGGGCCGACGACGTACGCCGGCAGTTGCTGGAGGCCACCGCGGAGCTGCGCGAGATGGCGAGAGGCCTGCACCCGGCCGTGCTGACCCAGGACGGTCTCGAGGCCGCGATCGGCTTCCTCGCCGACCGGTCGCGGCTGCCGGTGCGGCTGACCGTGTCGGTGGCCCGCCGCTTGCCGGCCGAGGTCGAGTCCACGGCGTACTTCGTGGTCAGCGAGGGGCTGACGAACGCCGCCAAGCACTCCGGCGCCGACGCCGTGACGGTCCGGGTCGCCCTCGCCGGGGTTGGCCTGGTCATCGAGGTGTCCGACACCGGCTGCGGCGGCGCCGCGGTGCGGGCGGGCGGCGGGCTGGAAGGGCTCGCCGACCGGCTCGTGACGCTCGACGCCCGCCTGACGGTCGAAAGCGGTCCGGCCGGCACTCGACTGAGAACGGTGATCCCGTGCGGGTGATGCTCGCCGATGACGCCGTGCTGTTCCGCGAAGGCATGGCCCGCATTCTTACCGACATCGGATTCACCGTGACCGGGCAGGCCGGGAACGGTGCGACACTGCTCGGCCTGGTGCGCGCTGACCCGCCGGACGTCGCCGTGATCGACTTGCGGATGCCGCCCGGCTTCGCGGCCGAGGGCATCGACACCGCGGCCGCGATCCGCGCGACGGCGCCGGGCATCGGCCTGATGCTGCTGTCGCAATACGTCGAAGTACACCACGCCCTTCGACTCATGACCGAGTTCGACGGCGGCGTGGGCTACCTTCTCAAAGACCGCGTCTCCGACCTCGCCGCGTTCGGGACCGACGTGCGGAGGGTAGCCCGTGGCGAAACCGTCATCGACCCCGAACTCGTCGCCCGGCTGGTATCCCGGCGGAGGGAGCGGGATCCCCTCGACAAGCTCACCGACCGGGAGCGCGCGGTACTCGCCCTGATGGCCCAGGGCCTGTCCAACGCCGCCGTCGCCGCCGACCTGCACCTGGCGATCAAGACCGTCGAGGCGCACGTCACGGCGATCTTCACCAAGCTCGGACTGGTCCATCACGAACGGGAACACCGCCGCGTGCTGGCTGTCCTCACCTTCCTGCGCGCCTAATACGGTAGCCGCCATTCGTGATCATGGTTGAAGTTCGAGGGCGAGGCGTGGGGGCGTAGTGGGCTCGTCCGGCGCGTGCTTGGTGTCGGCGTCGCCAGTGTGAAAACTTCTGCACCGGGACGGGCTGCCGACAGGCAGAGGTCCTCGAGGTCTACCGCGCGACCCACCGGCTGCTCACCGAAGAGGTCGGCGAGACAGAGTGAGAAGCAGACCGGGAAACGCGAACCGGGCTTTTGGGGGTACCGCCTCCTTAGCAGCTCGGCGGCCCGGCGATGGATCGCCAGTCGGCCTCGAGTGCCATGATCCGGCGGCGGGCCTTGCCCAACCCGGCCGACTCGGCGGACCTGACAATGTTCAGACATCCGGCTCCTACTGTCTGATCCCGATCATGGGAATTGCTAGATCGGGAGATGTCATGAAACGACGCACGATCCTGGGTGCGGCAGTGCTCGCGGCGGCCGCCGTGGCCTTGGCCGCCGTGATGGCGACACACGGGACCACGGCAGATGCGAGCACCATGCCCACTGCCGGCGACCCGGTGGGTGTCGTCGAGTACAACCTGGGCGACAAGGCGTTCACCGACAAGCCGGACTGGGGCGGCGTCTCCGAGTTGCGAGCCGTCGTGCACTACCCGAAGAAGCTGACCGGCAAGCTGCCCGTCGTCGTCCTGCTGCACGGGCAGCAGGTGGCCTGCTACTCGGCCGCCGAGGACGACTGGGCCTGGCCGTGCCCGCCTGGCGTCAAGCCGTACCCGAGCAACCGCGGTTATGACTACCTGGCCCGTTCGCTGTCCCGGGACGGCTTCGTGGTCGTCTCTCCGGCCGCGAACGGCATCAATTACCACGTGGGTACCGCTCCCGAGCGGGCCCACCTGATCAACAGGCACCTGGCGATGCTGCAGCAGCTCACCACCACCGGCGGAGGGCCGCTGGCAGGCCGGTTCACCGACCCGGCCACCGGCCGTCCGGCCGACGTCGACTTCCGGAACCACCTCGACCTGACCAGAGTCGGGACAATGGGCCACTCGGTCGGTGGCCAGGGCGTCTTCTACCAGGCGGCCGACGCCCACCGGGCGGAGCTACCGGCCGGCGTGCGAATCCGAGGCGTCGTCGCGGTCGCGTCGCCCTACTTCAACCTGTTCGACATGACGGTCACCAAGGCGCAGGTGGCGGTCCTGTCGGCAGGCTGCTTCGGCACCCGGGACGAGGCCTTCTACCGCGACGCCGAGAGTCACCACGGCGTCGGTGGCTTCCTGGTCAAGATGCCCACGGCCAACCACAACTACTTCAACACCGCATGGACCAAGGGGCCCGGCCCGACCGACGGGGACGACACCACCTGCCCTGAGACCACCGGCCGGCCTACCGCCGAACAACAGAAGAACCTGGCCGTCACCTACCTCACGGCCTTCTTCAGGTACGCCCTCAACGACGACAAACGCGGCCTGCCCGTACTCACTGGCAAAACCCCCATCAGCGGTGTCACCAACGAGATCGAGTCATTCCACCGCTCGGGCGTGTTTGAGAAGTGAGGTCGAGTCAGGCGCGGCCTACCGCGCCTGACTCGACCTCGGAACCCTGCCGCTTTCCGCCGCCGGACATGAGGTGACGGAAAGCGGCAGTCGCTCGTATGAAGTCCCGGCCGCAACTCGGCACCGCAGAAGTGAGGAGACACACCCGGTTGCCGTCGCCCATGACCTTGCCGGCGACCGCCGCGACGGCTGCGGCCGATGCCCGGCGAGTCGGTGCTGTGGCTGCGGCGGGCCTGAGCCGGGCGGTGTTGTGGCGTTAGGATCGCCGGCTATGGGACTGCTCATTTTCAGCCTCAACGTCACCCTGGATGGTTGTGTCGACCACCAGGAGGGGATCGCCGACGACGAGACGCACGCCCACTTCACCCGTCTCATGGACGAGTGCGACGCCATGCTGTGGGGTCGTGTCACCTACGAGATGATGGAAGGCTACTGGCCGGCCGTCGCCCGCGGTGACGTGGAAGCACGGCCGGCCATGCGCGAGTGGGCGGCCAAACTGCAGGCCAAACCCAAATACGTCGCGTCGTCGACCCGCAAGGACTTCTCGTGGGCCAACAGCCACCACCTCGCCGGTGACCTGCGGGAGAGCGTGCAGAGTCTCAAGGACGCGACCCCGGCCGGGGTCCTCCTCGGAAGCGGCGCGCTCGCCACCGAACTCGACCGGCTGGACCTGATCGACGAGTACCAGCTGCTCCTCCAGCCCAGGATCACCGGCCACGGCCCGACGCTGCACCAGGGTGGGCTGCCCGCCACGCGCGAGCTCGAGCTGATCTCAGCGAAGCCGTTCCGCAACGGCGTGGTGGCCATGCACTACCGACGCGCGCGCTGAATCAGCGAGCGCACCGGCAGGTCGGTGCTGGTCGCCACGAGGTGTTCCGAGGAGGACAGGGCAATGAGCGGGAAGCGTACGACGGCAGGTTTGCTGATCGCTTTCAGCCTTGGGCTGGCGGCTGCGGGTGTCTACCTGATCGGTGAGCACCGGCGGACGCAGATCATCGAGCACGGCATTCCGGCCCAGGGGGTCATCACCGCCGATCACGACACTGAGATCGACCACTGGTACACCGTGGGCTATACGGTCCTGGGCCAGGCCCGCAGCGCTGACCTGCGCGCTCCGTGGCTGATCGACAAGATGCCGGTGGGACGGGCAGTGACGGTCTACGTCGATCCGGATCACCCGGAACGGATCGTGACCGCGGACGGTTACGCGACGCCGGTGTGGACGTCCGCGCCGGGATGGCTCGCCGTGTTGGCGATCTTCGCGGCGTTCATCTCGATCGTCGGCCGGTGGGGCCGTACCCGGCAGACGCGGTCCGGCGGCGACTGAGGTCCCGCAGCTCGAAGGCCGGCTCCTTGGTACTCCGCGCGGGTGGTTCGTCCGGGGCGGAGTACTATCAGTTATCGGCGCGATTCAGGCGCTATCTCGATCCGGGCCGGCACGGCAGCAGCGCACGTCGCTGGGCCTCCGGCGCCGGGCCACCAGGCATCCGCATCACGGCCGCCTGACCGCACCTCAGTTGCACCAGCCGAGCGACCGCCGACAGGCATTCTGATCAGTGCCGACGGCGATGCACTCGTTTCCGGCACTTCCTTCAGCCGCGTGACGGCGGCTGTCCTCGCCCGCAGTGGCGATTTCCCCAGTCGGCCCGACGGGCCCGATTCACACGAACGTAAAGAAAGTCGGCTACACCATGACCATGACCACGATGATCCCCGCTCCGCAGCACGTGACCAGCGAACTCTTCCGCGCTCCGGCCTCCGACGACCAGCTCGTGGAGAGCCAGGCCGAGGGCCGCAACGCCGAGACCATGCAGCGGCTGCGGCACCCGTTCGCGATCAACGCCCCGGCCCCGCGCTCCGGCGCACGCTGACCGACGCCGGGGGCTACGTCACGTGCCCGAGCTGGCGCAGCTGGGAGAGCACGTCCACCACACCCCACAGGTCGACGATCTGGCCGTCAGCGAAGCGGAAGATGAAGATCTCGGGGTAGCGGACCGTTCTGCCGGTCGGCGGCATGCCCCGGTACTCGCCGGTGTTCGTCCCGGTCACCGTCTGCCGCGCCACGATCTTGTCGTCGGCGCAGAGCAGGTCGTCGACCGTCACGTGCAGGTCGGGAAACGCCCGCAGCAGCGTCGCCCAGATCCGTTTCTGCAGGGCGATCGCGGTCAGCCCGCTCGGCTCCGCGGTGTGGAACCGGCAGTCCGGATGGATGACCTCCTCGATCGCCGTCTCGATGACCTCGAGGTCACCGCTGTTGACCGCGGCGTGGAACCGCCGGTACGTCTCGATGGTGAGCGCTTCCCGGACTGTCGGCATGTCGCCCCTCTCGTCGGTGTTGTCACCGTTCCGACGAGGCAGCTGCTCACAACGTGACGCGGGCCGCGCCGGTCACCGGGCGACGGGTCAGGACCGCGGCCAGGGCGAGCGCGGCCGAGACCACCCCGCTCAGGACCAGGACCAGCACGTACGGATCAATGATTTCGATCCGGCTCTCCGCGATCTCACTGCCGGCCAGAGCGTGCGGGGTGATGTTCGGGATCAGGGCATCCGGGCCCCAGTGCGCCAGCGCCACCACCCCCACGAAGATCGACACCATCGTGGTGGCGGTGGCCAGCAGCGCCGCGAGCAGGCGGCCCTGCTTGGTGTCGGACGGGGCGGCGTTCGCCAGGGCCGCGACGGCGGCGGCCACCGCGGTAAGCGCGAGCGCCAGGCCGGTCGACGGCGGGATCGGTGGGGCCATCACCACGACGGCCAGCCAGGCCAGCGTGGCGGCGAGTCCGCTGCCGGCTCCGGTCAGCAGCACCCGCGCGCTCGCCGCCGACCGCTTCGCGAGGACCGCGACGAGGCCGAGCAGGAAGCTGGCCGGGATGGTGGCGAACACCAGGATGCCGATGCTGTCGTCGGTGACCTGCCCGGTGGCCGTGGCGGCGACGATCACGGCGGCGAGCAGGTAGCCGCCGGTGCGCAGCAGCCACGCGAGCCAGCTGTCGCCGGTCGGGCCCAGCATGCCGGCCCGGCGGCCGGCCCAGCAGACCACGGCCAGCGCCGACACCACCACGGACAGGACCGCGACCAGGGGCGGGTAGTCGACGGCGGCGATCCAGGCCAGCAGGGTGACCAGGGTGCCGAGCACCACGATCAGGTGCACGGCCGCGCGGAGCAGGTGGAACTCGGCCGCCGCGGCGCGCAGGCAGCCCCGGGCGAAGCTGCGCCGCTCGGCCGGCTCGTCGATCGCGGACAGTTCCGCCTGCATCGCCCGGCCCCAGTCCCGGCGACCGGCCGGCATCACCCGTACGGCAGCGGCCAGCAACCGGGCCGGCCGATCCTGATCAGTGGACACGATCATGCCTCCCGCAACCGGGTGACTGCCCGGACCAGCGCCGGCTGGGCGGCCGTCTCGGCGGCCCAGCGCAGGCCGTCCGTGGTCAGCCGGTACAGGTGCCGTGGCGGCCGGCCCGGTGCCGGATCGTCCTCCCAGGCCGCCTCGAGCAGCTCGCGGTCGCGCAGCCGGATCAGGATCGGGTACAGCGAGCCGGCTTTCAGGCCGACCTGCCGGCCGAGCTCGTAGCCGTAGCGCCACACGGCAGGGTCGTCGGCGAGGGCGGCGAGGACCAGGGCGGTCTGCGCGGACGGGCGTCGGGGTCGCACCATGGCGCGAACTCTATCTAGGTAGAGAACGGCCGGGGCATCGTCCGTTCAGCCGAGCCGGCCGGGGCTGAGCTCGGCGAACAGCTTCTCCCACTGGCCGGCGATGACCGGCATGGCGTACTCGGCGCCGGTCGCCCGGGCGGCCTTGCCCATCGCCGAGCGCTCGTGACCGTTCGTGATCAGCCGGGACATCCCGGCGGCCAGCCCCGGCACGTCCTCGGCCGGGACCAGCACCCCGTTCACGCCGTCCACGACCACCTCGGCCGGCCCGGTCGGACAGTCGAACGACACCACCGGCAGCCCGGTGCTCATCGCCTCCAGCAGCACCATCGGCAGACCCTCCTTGCGCGAGCTGAGCACGAAGATCGATGCCCGGCCCAGCTCGCTCTCCAGGTCCCGGGTGCGCCCGCGCAGGTGCACGACGTCACCGAGGCCGAGCTCGGCGATCCGGGCGGTCAGCTTCCGCCGCGCCTTGCCCTCGCCGAAGATCCGCAACTGCCACTCCGGATGCTCCGCGTGGACCAGCCGGAACGCCTCGATCAGAAGATCGAAACCCTTCTGCCGGATCAGGCGTCCGGCAGCCACCAGGACCACGCCACGATCATTTTCCGGTACGTCCGCAGCCGGCGGCGGGGTGCCGTTCGGGATCCGCTCCAGGCGTACGGAGTCGCCGAGCGCGCCCCGATACGTGGTCAGGTCGGTACGGGTCAGCACGGTCACCGCGTCCAGCCGGGGGTACGCGCGGGTGATCGCGGCCTGCAGCGGCGCCGGATAGCTCGCGAAGTTCAGGTGATCCTGGCCGATCCGGATCAGCTCACGGGGCGCGAACCACGCCGACATCAGGTTCAGCGCCGGCCGGGTGGTGATCAGCGCCCCGTCCCGCTGCTCCCGGAAGTACCGGAGCACCTTCAGGTCCACCAGCGGGTCCCACCGCCCGTACCGGAAATCTGCCCGCTGTGGCAGCGGACTGGGGAAACGGCGGGTCTTGCGCCAGAAGCGGGAGTTCTTGCCCGCCGGGTCGGTCCAGCGCGAGCCGTCCTCGCGCAGATCGGTCAGCGAGACCAGCCGGACCCGGGGGTCGAGCGCGAACACCGGAGCCTCGGCCGACCGGTACACGCTGGCGATCTCGACGTCGTGGATGTCACACAGCGCATTGGCCTGATTGACGACCGTGCGGATGGTCCCGCCGGTCCCGTATGCGTTGTGGAGCACGTACCTGATCTTCACTCGCGACAACCTAGAAGACCGCGTCAACCCCCGCTGAGCTGCTTCTCTGGAAATTTCCTATGAAAACCAGACCAACAGCCACAGTGGACCGGGGCGCCGTCGTCAGCGGCCGAGGACGGCACCGCCGTTGAGTCCGATGATCTGCCCGGTCAGGTAGCCGGCGTCCGGCGAGGTGATGTAGCGGATCGCCGCGGCCACGTCGTCGGGTCTCCCGGCCCGCCCGACCAGGGTGTCGGCGATCTTCGTGGCCGCGAAGCCCGCGGTCTCCCGGCCGTGGAAGATGCCGGTGTCCTCGACGTAGCCGGGTGCGAGCACGTTGACGGTGATCCCGTCCCGCCCGAGCTGCCGGGCCAGCCCCAGCGCCCAGCCGTGCAGGGCCGCCTTCGCCGCGGCGTACGACCCGGCCGAGTGCGGTCCGGCGCCGCCGCGCTGGGCGGCGGCCGAACTCACCATGACGAGGCGGCCGCCGGGCCGGCTCAGGCTCGGCAGCAGCGCGTTGGTCAGCAGCACCGCGGTGAGCAGGTTGACGTTCAGGTCGTGCAGCCAGGACGTGGCGAGCGCCTCGAGGCTGTCGTCCGCGGGCGGCGTGAGGATCGCCCCGGCGTTGTTGACCAGCACGTCGACGTCACCCAACCGGGTGATCCGCGCGGCGGCGTCGCGCACCTGGGCCGGATCGGTCAGGTCGGCGGCCACCGGGATCACGAGATCGGCGCCGGTGGCCGCGTGGATCTCCGCCTGGGCTCGTTCCAGCACGTCCCCGCGCCGCCCGATGATCACCACCCGATCGCCCTGGCCGGCGAACATGTGCGCGATCTGCCTGCCGATGCCGGTGCCGCCACCGGACACCACTGCCAGCCGTGAATCCGTGGTCATCCCGCGACCGTAACGGCAGTCCTCAATGACATCGGTCGCGCGGGCCTCGCTGCTCGCTGTCCCCGGCTGGTCGTGAGGGGTGTGTCAGGGGCCGTGAGGCACCCCTGACAGCCAGCCGGGACCGCGAGGCGCGCTGCGGCCCGGCGTGGCAGCGGCGCCGCGGTGGCCCGCGGCGCGGGCGGCGTGGCGGCGCCGCGTGGGGGCGGCGGCGGGGCAGCGGCGCCGCGTGGGGGCGGTGCGGAGAAGTGGCTGGTGGAACGGAAGGGGTCAGCGCTGGTCGGCGGGGGGTTCGTGGAAGCCGCCGGCCCAGCCGCCGAGGATGCCGAGTTCGCGGACGATGCCGGTCTGCAGGCGGCAGAACTCGTCGATGACGTGGGGTTCGTCGCAGGGGCAGCGCCAGGTGCCGTCGCCGAGGTGTTCGATGGCGCGGTGCAGGACGCGCCGGGCCCGGACCAGGTCCGGGCCGCCCAGGGTCAGCGGCTCGCCGGGTTCGGCGTCCCGCAGGATGGCGCCGAGGCCGAAGACCGCGCTCGCCCCGTCGGCGGCGACGCTGAGGGCGTCCGAGTGGTTGCCCGGGCGGCCCAGCTCCTCGGTGGTCAGCTTCATGATCATGCCGAGGGCGGCGATGGTGCGGCCGGCGCCGGTGACGTCCAGGGTGATCGGCTCGACGGTGTCACCGACCTCGCGGCTGATCGTGAGGGCTTTGACGATGGCCTCGACGAAGGTGGGGATCGCTGTCGGGGTGAGGTACTTGTCGAGGACCTCCTGCGCCGTCTCGCCGTGCTCTTCGGCGAGCTGTTCGATCTGGGCCGCGAGCAGGTCGGCGGCCTTGCCGGCCATCAGGGTCACATCCTGTTCCGCGCACTGCTTGCGCAGCTCGGCGGCGAACTGACGGAACTTCTCGGTGTTGCGGATGTCCGGCATGGTTCCATCATGTCCGCCCGCCCGGCCTCGTGGAGGCCCGCCACCACGTCGGCGGGGAGGGACTCGTGATCGCCGGGCGCTTCGAGGCAGTGGCGCAGCTTGAGCAGCGATCGCGACAGCAACCGGGAGACGTGCATCTGCGAGATGCCGATCTGCCGGGCGATGTCGGCCTGGGTGAGGTTGCCGTAGAAGCGCAGCGTGAGGATCCTGAGCTCCCGCTCGCTCAGCCGGGCCAGCGCCAGGCGGAGCGCGATCCGGTCCTCGGCCAGAGCGTACGCGTGGTCGTCGGTGCCCAGCGTGTCGCTCAGCTCGCGCGTGCCGTCGGTCAGCAGCGGCGTCGACAGCGACACGGTGTGATAGGCGCGGGCGCCCTCGAGCCCCTCCAGGACGGCGTTCTCGGTGAGGCCGAGGTGCGCGGCGATGTCGGCGAGCGACGGCGACCGGCGCAGCGTCTGGGTCAGCTCGATGTTCGCCGCGCTGATCGCGGGGCGCATCTCCTGCAGCCGGCGCGGCACCCGGATCATCCAGACCCGGTCCCGGAAGTAGCGCTTCAGCTCGCCGAGGATGGTCGGGACGGCGAACCCGCCGAAGCCGAACCCGTGCGCGGGGTCGAATCGGTCCACAGCCTTGATCAGGCCGACCGTCGCGGTCTGCATCAGGTCGTCGCCCGGCACGCCGCGGTTGCCGTAGCGGTTGGCGAGGCGCCGGGCCATCGGCAGCCAGGCCTCGATCGCCCGGTCCCGCAGCGCCGCCCGGGACGGATCGCCGACCGGCACCGCCTCCATCGCCGCGAGCAACTCGGTGGCGCGATCGGACTCGGCATCGAGCACCGCGCCGGAAGCGCCACAGTCTTCGGAGATTCCGAGCATGATCGTCCCTGGCGGTCGGCGTACCGGGTGCCAGGGTCTGGGGCACCGGTTCCAGAAGGAGCCGTACTTCGACTCTAGGCCCCCTGAGCGGCCGGAATACGATGAAACGATCCTTCCCGGGGTGGAGAAGGACCGTTGATCGTCAGCTCGCGTCGGCCTGGTGCCGGCGCTGGTATTCCTCGTTCTGCCGGAGGGCTTCCTCGAGTTGGTCCTCGAGGATGATGATCCGGCAGGCCGCCTCCAGGGCGGTGCCCTGATCCACCATCTCCCGGGCCCGTGCGGCGAGGCGCAGCTGGTAGCGGGAGTACCGCCGGTGGCCACCGGCAGAGCGGAACGGGGTGATCAGTTTCGCCTCGTCGAGCCGGCGCAGGAAGTCCTGAGAGGAGTTGGTGATCTCCGCAGCACGGCCCATCGTGTAGGCGGGGTAGTCGTCATCACCGAACATGTCGTCAGATTGGGCCATATATACCTCTCCACGAGACGAGGGCCCCGGCGCGGAAGCGCCGGGGCCCGGGATCACAGGTCGAAACACCATTTACCGACACGTTCGCCGGTTTGTCTTTTCCGCACCTGCCGCCACTGTCGGCGTGAGGTGCGAGGATCGCGTAAGCGTGACCGGAGACCACCTTTCGTTCGATGGAAACTGCGGTGTCCGCATCGGGATCGGAAATGACTCCCGGAAGCGGGCGATCCAACGGTGTTAAGCCCTCCCTTTCCTCTGCTTGCCGAAAATTCCTGTGCTGCCACCCGCCGGCGTCGGAGCCCCACGCGAAACTCATGGCCCCACACACGTGCGACGAGCGTCAACCTGCCAGACCGGGCCCCGAACGTGCATCGGCCCTGCCTGCCCCGGCCTGGAAGAACGCCAGGGCTTTGGTCTTACCCACTGCTGGTACCAACAACTACGCGGCGACACCTCAGCCGCTGTGCCGAGCGAGCCACGATGTGGATCCGGGCCCTGCGTAACGCTCGGTCAGCTTCGTCAGCGGTTTCTGCTGATCTCTCTTGGCTACGAGAACTACGTTAGCCAGCTTCGGAGAGGATGTCTAGTCTCTTCGGCATAGATTTTCTCAGTCACGCAGGGTCATTTATTGGATTCGATCCGTTCCCGGCGGGCGGTATGCGCCCGGCAGGGCCATCCTGGTGAGAGATGGGAAGTTCACGCCAGGAGGCAATCCATGGGAAGACTTCGCACCTCAGCGGCGGTCGTCGCGGCCGCCGTCCTGCTGGCCGCCGGGGGCTGCGGCGGTGACAGCGGTTCACTGCCCGGCAACGGCGCGTCCGGCGGCAACGACGTCGACGCGATCGACCAGATCCTGGCCGACGCGCCGGTGGCGCCGGACTCGGCGATCCCGGCCGGCACCCTGATGGCGTCCATCAAGCAGCGCGGCACCATGAACGTCGGCGGCACCGACGCCGGGCCGGTCTTCTCGATCCGGGACCCGGTCACCGGCAAGCTGACCGGGTTCGACGCCGACCTGTCGATGATGCTGGCCAAGTACATCATCGGGAAGCCCAGCACCAAACTGTCGATCACCACGGTCGACACCCGCGAGGCGATGCTGCAGAACGGCACCGTCGACGCGGTGTTCGCGACGTACACGATCACGCCGGGGCGGGCCGAGAAGGTGGACTTCGCCGGGCCGTACTACTCGTCCGGTGACGCGATCATGGTGCAGAAGGACAACACCACGATCACCGAGGTCGGCGACCTGAACGGCAAGAACGTGGCGACCGAGGGCAACTCGACGGCCGCCGAGGCGATCAAGAAGTTCGCGCCCGGCGCCACGGTGACCCTGTTCCAGGACGACGCGTCGTGCGTGGCCGCGGTGCGCCAGGGGCGGGTCGACGCGTACGTGCTCGACCAGGGCATCCTGCTCGGCGACGCGACGAAGGTGCCGGACGTGAAGGTGGTCGGGCAGCCGTTCACGACGGAGCCGTACGGCATAGGTGTTCCCAAGCAGAACCCGGAGATGAAGGCGTTCGTCAACACCTGGCTGCAGCAGATCGAGTCCAGCGGCCTGTGGAACCGGCTCTACGCCGCCACGGTCGGCAAGGTGGTGACCGGCACGTCACCGAAGCCCCCGGCGATCGGCGGGGTCCCGGGCACATGAGGTACCTCCCCGACCTGCTCGGCGGCCTGGTCGTCACGCTCGAGCTGACCGTGCTGTCGTTCCTCGGCGCGCTGGTGCTGGGCACCCTGCTCGGCGTGGCCCGGGTGTCGCCGGTGCGGTCGCTGCGCGCGTTCGGCGCCGCCTACGTGGGCGCGCTGCGCAACGTCCCGCTGCTGGTGCTGCTCGTGCTGTTCGTCTTCGGGCTGCCGGACGTCGGCGTCACGTACTCGCTGTTCACCTCCGCGGTGATCTGCCTGGCGCTGTACGCCGCCGCGTTCGTCTGCGAGACGGTCCGTTCCGGGATCCGGACCGTCCCGCTCGGGCAGGCCGAGGCGGCCCGGTCGATCGGGCTCACCTTCGGCCAGGCGCTGCGCCACGTGATCCTGCCGCAGGCGTTCCGGGCCATGGTCCAGCCGCTGGCCAACGTGTTCATCGGCGTGGTGCTCGGCACGTCGCTGGTGGCCGCGGTCGGTGTCGCCGACCTGACCAACCGGGGGTCGGCACTGACCCTGCGCTACGACGAGCCACTGATCGTCTTCGCCTGGGCGACGGCGTTCTACGTGGTGATCACGCTGGGCAGCGGGGTGCTGGCCGGCCGGCTGGAGCGTGCCGTACGGATCAACCGATGACCTCGGGCGACGACTACCGCATCCTGTTCGACGAACCGGGACCGCGGGCCCGGCGCACCATCCGGATCGTGACCGCGGTCTCGATCGTCGTCGGTCTGGTCCTGGCCGGGCTCGCGGTCCGGCAGTTCGCGATCAACGGGCAGCTGGCGGCGGACAAATGGCGGATGTTCACGGAGTGGCCCTACCAGCGGTTCCTGCTGACCGGGCTGGTCAAGACGCTGCAGGCGGCCGCGGTCTGCACGGTCCTGGCGCTGCCGCTGGGTGCGCTGCTCGCGCTGGCCCGGCTCTCCGGCACCCGGCTGCTGCGCTGGCCCGCAACGGTCTTCGTGGAGCTCTTCCGGTCGGTGCCGGCCCTGCTGCTGGTCTACGTCTTCCTGCTCGGCCTGCCCCGGTTCGGCATCGTCCTGCCGGTCTTCTGGCAGCTGGTGGTACCGATTGTGATCAGCGGTACGGCCACCGTCGCGGAGCTGTTCCGGGCCGGCGTGCTGTCGATGGAGCGCGGGCAGTTCGAGGCGGCGTACAGCGTCGGGCTCACCCCGGGGCAGGCGATGCGGCTGATCATCCTGCCGCAGGTGGTCCGGCGGCTGGTCCCGGTGCTGGTCACCGCGGTGGTGAGCCTGCTCAAGGACACCACGCTGGGTTACGTGGTCAGCTATTCGGAGCTGCTCAACAGCGGGCGGACGCTGGCGCAGTACACCCAGGCGCTGGTGCAGACGTATCTCGTGGTCGCGGTGCTCTACATCGTGGTCAACGGGCTGCTGTCCCGGCTCGCGGCGCATCTCGAGCAGCGCCAGCGGCGGCGCGGGACCGCGCCGATCCGGGCCGAGGCGGTGGTCACGCTCGTCACGTGAGCAACGTGTCGCCCGGGCGGACCAGGGCGTTCTGGTAGGCGATCACGACCAGCTGGGCACGGTCGCGGGCGCCGACCTTCATCATCGTACGGTTGACGTGGGTCTTGACGGTCAGCGGCGAGAGGTGCAGGCGCCGGGCGATGTCGTCATTGGACAGCCCGTGCGCGACGAGCACCAGGATCTCGTGCTCCCGGTCGGTGACCAGGCTCAGCGCGGGCAGTCCCGGGCCGGCCGGTGACCGGTTCTGCTCGACGAACCGGCTGATCAGCCCCCGGGTGGCCCGCGGGGACAGCAGCGCCTCACCGGCGGCGACCACCCGGACGGCGTGCACCAGCTCGGCCGGCGCGACGTTCTTGCCGAGGAACCCGCTCGCGCCGGCCTGCAGCGCGAGCGCCACGTTGTCGTCGTTGTCGAAGGTGGTCAGCACGAGCACGCGCACCCCGGCGAGCCGGTCGTCGGCGCCGATCCGCCGGGTCGCCTCGATGCCGTCCATGGTGGGCATCCGGATGTCCATCAGCACCACGTCGACCCGGGCGGTGTGCGCCAGGTCGACCGCCTCCCGGCCGTCGGCGGCCTCCCCGGCCACCTCGAAGTCCGGCTCGGCGTCGATGATCATCCGGAACCCGGCCCGGATCAGGGCCTGGTCGTCGGCGAGCAGCACCCGGATGGTCATGCCGGGGCTCCCTCGTGCAGGGCGGGGGCATGGGCCGGAAGTACGGCGTACACCCGGAACCAGCCACCCGCGGTCGGCCCGGCGGTGATCGTGCCCTGCGCGGCCGCGGCCCGCTCGCGCATGCCGAGCACGCCGAACCCGGAGCCGGGCCGGCGGCCGCGCGGCCAGGCGACCCGGTTGGTGACCTCGACGCTGACCGCCTCCTCGGTGTACGTGACGTCCAGCAGCGCGGCGCCCTCGCCGTACTTGTGCGCGTTGGTCAGCGCCTCCTGCGCGATCCGGTACGCGGCCAGGTCGACCATCGCGGGCAGCGGCCGGGACGTGCCGTGCTCCTGGAACCGCACCGGGAAGTCCATCGCGCGCAGGCTGTCGAGCAGGTCGGGCAGCCGGTCCAGCCCGGGGGTGGGCTCGGTGCTGGCCAGCTCGTTCGGGTCACGCAGCACACCGACCACCGACTTGATCTCCTCGAGGACGGTGTCGGCCGCGGTACGGATGTGCGCCAGCACCGGCCACACCTTCTCCGGCTGGTTGCGCAGCACGTGGTCGGCGGCGCCGGCGTGCACGCTGATCACCGCGATGTGGTGGGCGACCACGTCGTGCAGCTCCCGGGCGATCCGCAGCCGCTCGTCCATCACCCGGCGGCGGGCCTCCTGGTCCCGGGTCAGCTCGGCCTGCCGGGCCCGCTCGGTGACCTCGGCGATGTACGCGCGGCGCATCCGTACCGAGTCGCCGGCGCCGGCTCCGCCGAAGATGAACGCGAACAACCCGAACTGGCTCGGCTCCCACCACTGCGCGAAGTAGGCCAGCGACCCGGCCGTGATCAGCGCGGTCCACACCAGCGTCGCGTAGATCCACGGACGCCGGTGGGTGCCGTACAGCGCGGCGGAGTAGGTGAGCACACCCAGCGTGATGAACAGCCCGCCGGCCGGTGCCTTGGCGAAGATGCCGATCACCGTGACGACGGTGGTCAGCGCGAGCACACGTTCCGGGTAGCGCCGGCGCCGCAGCGTCACGGCGGCCGCGAACACCGCCTGCACCAGCAGCCAGCCGTCGACCGGCCGCGGTTCCATCCTCAGCACCAGCACGAACAGCGCGATCATCAGCAGCAGGTCGGCCGCCCACAGGCGCAGCCGGGTCGGCACCCATCGCGCGGTCAGGTCTTGCATGGTCACGACGGTAGGCGGCGTACGCGCCCGCATCGTCGTGTTCCCGCGGTATCGCCCGGCCGCGCACGTACTGCGTTCGCGGTAGGTGACCGCCTGCGCGGGCACGACGACGCCCGCGCCGTTTGTCGCGATCGTTTGACGGGTCTCCCCGGTATCGGGGCCGATTCACCGTTGGAGGACGTCACGTGGCGACCCTGTTGTACCGGCTGGGCCGGTTCTCGTTCCGGCGCCGCCGGCTGACCCTGGCGGCGTGGGTGCTCCTGCTGGCCGTGCTCGCCCTGGGCGCGAATAAGCTGTCCGGGCCGACCAGCGCCGCCTTCTCCATCCCGGGCACCGAGTCCTCGCGGGCCATGGACGTACTGGAGAAGAATTTCGGCGGCAGGACGGACGCCGCCTCGGCCAAGGTGGTCTTCACCGTCACCGGTGATGCGAAGCTGACCGGAACCGCACAGCGGGCCGCGATCGAGACGGCGGTCGCGCAGCTGGCGAAGGCGCCCGGGGTCGCCTCGGTGACCGATCCGTTCGCGGCCAAGACGGTCGCGCCGGACCTGCGCACCGGATACGCGACGGTGACCTACGCGGTGGCCGCGACCGAGGTCAGCGTCGCGGACCGGACGGCCATGGAAGCGGCCGGGGACACCGCGACGTCCGCCGGGATCCAGGTGGCGTACTCCGGTGAGGTCACCGAGACCACCGAGGAGAGCCACACCGCCGAGGGGATCGGCATCCTGGTCGCCGCGTTCGTTCTGCTGATCACGTTCGGCTCGCTGGTCGCGGCCGGGTTGCCGCTGCTCACCGCGGCGGCCGGGGTCGGCATCGGCATGCTCAGCATCAAGATCGCCACCGGGTTCTTCGACCTGTCCGGCTCGACGTCCGCCCTCGCGACCATGCTGGGCCTGGCCGTCGGCATCGACTACGCGCTGTTCGTGGTCTCCCGGTTCCGCCACGAGCTCGCGGCCGGCCGTGACGGCGAGGAGGCCGCCGGGCGCGCGACCGGGACCGCCGGTTCCGCTGTCGTCTTCGCCGGCCTCACCGTGATCATCGCGCTGGCCGCGCTGTCGGTGACCGGCGTCCCGTTCCTCGCCGCGATGGGCTGGGCGGCGGCCGGCACGGTCGCGGTCGCCGTCCTGGTCACGCTGAGCCTGGTGCCCGCGGTGCTCGGCTTCGCCGGCCGCCGGATCCTTCCCCGATCGAGGTCGGCGTCGCCGGCGACGGCCGCGGCGGTGCCGTTCGGGGAGCGCTGGGCGCGGGCCGTGCTGCGGCACCGGGTGCTCGCCGTGGTGCTGCCGCTCGGGGTGATCGCCCTGGTCGCGCTGCCGGCCCTGGACCTGCGCCTGGCGCTGCCCGACGACAGCAGCGCCGCCGTCGACTCCACCCAGCGCCAGGCCTACGACCGGCTCGCCGCGGGATTCGGCGCCGGCTTCAACGGCCCCCTCGTCATCGTGACCAGCGGCGCCGAGGCCGCCCGGGTCAAGCAGGCGATCGGCGCACTGGACGACGTCGTGCTGGTCACCGCACCGGTGCTGGACAAGGCCGGTGACACGGCGATGCTGACCGTGATCCCGAGGAGCGCGCCGACCAGCGAGGCCACCAAGGACCTGGTCCAGTCGATCCGCGCGCTGCCGCTGGACGTCGCGGTCACCGGCACCACCGCGGTCAACATCGACGTCTCCGACACACTGACCACGGCGCTGGTGCCGTATCTGGCGATCGTTGTCGGTCTCGCGTTCATCCTGCTCATGCTGGTGTTCCGCAGTCTGCTGGTGCCGCTCAAGGCGACGGCCGGCTTCCTGCTCAGCGTCGCCGCGGCCTTCGGCGGGCTGGTCTTCATCTTCCAGCAGGGCCACCTCGCCGACCTGCTCGGCCTGCAGTCCACCGGGCCGATCGTGAGCATCATGCCGATCTTCCTGATCGGGATCCTCTTCGGTCTCGCGATGGACTACGAGGTCTTCCTGGTCACCCGGACCCGCGAGGAGTTCGTGCACGGCGCGTCCCCGGACGACGCGGTGATCAGCGGCATGCGGCACGGCGCCCGGGTGGTCACCGCGGCCGCTCTGATCATGATGAGCGTCTTCGCGGGCTTCATCCTGGCCGACGACACCATCATCAAGTCGCTCGGTTTCGGGCTCGCCTTCGGCGTCGCCGTCGATGCTTTTCTGGTACGGATGACGATGGTGCCGGCGGTGCTCTCCCTGCTGGGCAAGGCGGCGTGGTGGCTGCCCCGGCCCCTCGACCGGATCCTGCCGAACGTGGACGTGGAGGGCGAACGGCTCACCAAGCGGCTCGCCGCCACCGCGCCGGCACCGGAACTCGCGGCGGCCCAGGGCTGAACCCGGTCAGGGCGCGTCGTGCCGGGCCACGCGGTCCAGCCAGTCGGCGAGCAGGGTGCGCTCGGCCGGGGTCAGCGCGACCAGGCCCGGAGCGGCGGCGCGCAACGTGACCGCCGCCGCGACCGGGCCGGGGATCTCGGCGGCCGGGGGATCGGTCAGCAGGGTGCGGCAGAGCGCCTCCCAGGCCAGGTCGGCCAGCGTCTCGTCCCGCTCGTCGGGCGGCTGCTCGATCAGGGCGAAGACCACGCCGGTGCCGGCCGCGTGGATCAGGTCGACGGCGCGGCGTTCCGGGACGCGCAGGCGGCCGGCCCGGGCCACCAACTGGACCCGCCGGCGCAACACGGCGGTGCCGGAGTCGACGGTGGCCTGGCCGGCCGGGGTGCGCGCGGCGGTGTGCATCAGGCGGAACAGGGCCGGGTTCGCCAGGCCGAAGCCGACGTGCAGGGTCCACCCGGCGTGCAGGCCCTCGACGGGGTCGTCATCCGTACCCATCGGGGGTTTCTGTGCCACGTAGCTGGCGAAACCGTGCTCCGCGACCGCGTCCAGCAGGCCGTTCTTGTCGCCGAACAGGCGGTAGATGGCCGGCGCCTGCACGCCGGCGGCGAGCGCGACCGAGCGGGTGGTGACCGCGTCGGGTCCCTCGGTGGCCAGCAGGTGGGCGGCGACATCGACCAGCCGTGATCGTGTGGTGGGCTGCACGTTTCCGATGTTAGCGGATAGTTGTTATCGCCGTGATTCCAGTGTTAGCGTCGAGATGCAACCATCGATAACACCTGGAGTTCTCCCATGATCGTCATTACCGGCGCCACCGGCGCGCTCAACGGCGCGACCGTCGATCACCTCCTCGAGCTCGTCCCGGCCGCCGACGTCGCGGTCGCCGTCCGCGACGTCACCAAGGCCCAGCGGTTCGCCGGCCGCGGCGTGGCCGTGCGGCACGGCGACTACGCCGACCCGGCCTCGTTGCCCGGCGCGTTCGAGGGCGCCGACCAGCTGCTGCTGGTGTCGTCGAGCGACCCGAAGGCCGACGCGGTGAGCCTGCACCGCGCCGCGATCGACGCGGCCGTCACCGCCGGCGTCGGGCGCATCCTCTACACCAGTCACCAGGCCGCGGCCCTGGACAACCCGTTCGTGCCGGGGCGCCACCACGCCGAGACCGAGGCCCTGCTCGCCGCGTCCGGGGTCGCCTGGACGTCGCTGCGCAACGGGTTCTACGCGCACAGCCTCACCTGGCTGGCCGGCTCGTGGCGGGAGACCGGCGTGATCGCGGTGCCCGGCGACGGCCCGGTGTCCTGGACGGCCCGGGAGGACTCGGCCGAGGCGGCCGCGGTCGTCCTCGCGTCGGACGGCGGCTACGACGGCCCGGTCACGCTCACCGCGGCCGAGACGCCGACCTTCGCCGACCTGGCCCTGGCCGCCTCCGAGCTGACCGGCCGGGAGATCACCTGCCAGGTGCTGCCCGAGGACGAGTGGCTCGCGGCGCAGCTCGCCCAGGGCACGCCGGAGTTCATGGCGCGCTTCCTGCTCGGCTTCTACCAGGCGGCGGATCGGGGCTTCTTCGCCGGCGTCGACCCGCTGCTCGGCAAGCTGCTCGGCCGCGCACCGCGCACCGCCCGGGAACTGCTCGCCTGAGTCGCTGTCGGTGTTCGGTCAGGGCGGGCGCGCCTCCTTCCGGCGGCTTCTACGGTGGATGCAGTGAGGGAAGGAGGGCGTCATGCCGCTCTTCATGATCGAACGCAACTACGCCGAGATGCTCGACGTCAACGAGGCGAACGCCGAACGGATCAACCTGATCAACGACGACGAGGGCGTCAGCTGGCTCTACTCGTTCCTGTCGGCCGACCTGCGCAAGACGTATTGCCTCTACGACGCGCCGTCGGCCGAGGCGATCATCCGGGCCGCCAGCCGGGCGGGTCTGCCGGCCGACGTCGTCGTCGAGATCAACGGCAAGGTGCTGGCGAACGGGACGCTGGTCGCGGCGGCCTGACCGGCTCAGGCCAGCAGGTCGTGCTCGGCGGCGTAGCGAGCCGCCTGCGTCCGGTTCCGGGCGCCGGTCTTCGCCAGGATGCTCCGGACGTGGTTGGCCGCGGTGTTCTCGGTGATGAACAGCCGGGCGCCGATCTCCCGGTTGCCCAGGCCCGCGCCGAGCAGCCGGAGGACCTGCACCTCCCGGTCGGTCAGCCCGGCCGGCCGGGCGCCGCTGCCCGGTGTGCCGAGCGCGCGCAGCACCCGCTGCAGCCGCAGCGGCTCGGCGATCGTCCGGACCCGGCCGACCAGGTCCCGGACGTCCGCCTCGCTCGCACCGGTCCGCCGATGATGGGCGACGGTCGCGGTCAGGGTGTGCGCCACGTGCACCGCGGCGCCGATCCGGGTGTCCATCTCCAGCGCGGTGGCCAGCGAGGCGAGCGGATCACCCTGCCCCAGCAGGGAGTCCACCGCGCCGATGTACCGGTCGGCGCTGCCGAACACCGCCACGAACGGCTCCGCCACCAGGTTGAGCCCGGCGTAGCGGTCCAGCGCCGGGCGCAGCTGCGCGGCGACGCCGGTGTCCTGCAACGACAGTGCCGCCTCGACCAGGAAGGCCAGGACCATCGGCCACGTGGCGGACGCCTCCTCGCACAGCGTGGCCTGGTCGAGGACCCAGCGCATCAGACGGGCGGCCGGTGCCCGCATGCCGAACTCGGTGTACAACGCGAGCAGGCCGGGGGCCCAGTAGTCGTCCGGCGGCTCCTCGCCGGTGATCAGCGGGCGGACCTGGTCCAGGGTGCCGGACTCGCGGTGCACCATGAAGCTCTGCACGCCGAACGGCCCGGTCGTCTGATCGGAGCCGAGTGACATGCCCAGCCGGAGCTGGGCGTCGCAGGTGCGGGCCGCCGCGCCGAAGTCACCGACGATGAACTGCTTGGCGTACGCCGCGCCGGCCGCGAAGTACTCGAAATACGTCTGGCCGGTGGCCTGTGCCACGGCGGCCAGCTCCCGGTGCGCGGCGGCGAGCTCGTCCGGTTCGCCGAACAGGTACGCGGCCATCGCCCGGTGGTGTGCGGCCGGCCCGAGCAGCACCAGGTTGCCGTGTTTGCGGGCCAGCCCGGACAGCTCCACCGCCCGGTCGCGCACGGCGACGGAGTAGCGGGGCGTGCGCCGCTCCCACAAGCTCGCCGACAGCGCGTCCATCAGCAGCCGGTCGTCGTGCCCGGCGCGGGCCAGAGCGACAGCTTTCCGCAGCGTGTCCGACGCCTGCTCCCGATCTCCGGTGAAGGCGAGCGCCCGGCCGAGCCCGGCGAGCACCCGGACGTAGTCGGCGTCGGTCGGGTCGTGGCCGGTGCGCTCGATCGCGCCGCGCAGCAGCTGGACGGCGTGGTGCCCGGGCAGGCCGGGACGCCAGGAGGCCGCCTCGAAGGCCACCGCGGCCAGCAGCCGCTGGGTGTCGGTGCCCTTCGCCGCGACCTGCTCGGCCAGCTCCCGGGCCCGGACGAAGTCCGCGCCGAAGATGTGCTGCTCGACCGCGTCGAGCAGGGCGGCGTCCCGGGCCGCCGGCGCGGTGATCAGACCCGCGGCCCGCTCGTACAGCCGGGCCGCGTCGCTGTGGGCCAGGCCCTGAGCCGCGATCTGCGCGGCCTCGGTGAGGTAGCGCACCGCCTCGTCGGCGTAGCCGAGGGGGCAGGCGCTGGCGTAGTGGTGCGCGAGTCGTTGCACGCGGCGCGGGGTGCCCGGCCGGCGTTCGATGGCCTCGGCGATCCGTACGTGGTAGCTCAGCCGGGTCGACGCCGGGATCAGCTCCAGGACGGACTGCCGGGCCAGGGCGTGCGCGAACCGTACGGTGTCGTCGCCGTCGGCGAGGGGGAGCATCAGCCCGGCGTCGGCAGCGGCGTCGACGGCCGCGAGCGTGGCCGGCGCCGTGCTCTCCGCCGCCTCGCACAGCAGGGCCGGTTCGACCTCCTCGCCGATCACTGCGGCCAGCCCGGCGATGGCGGCCTGTTCGGGGCTCAGCCGCTGCATCCGGCTCTGGAACGCGTCGCGTACCGAGGCCGGGGCGGCCGACGTGTCGTGCAGCGCCTGCAGACCGCCCCGGCTCTGCAGGTCCCGCCACACCTCCCGGACCAGGTACGGGTTCCCGCCGGTCCGCCGCCGCAACGGCTCGGCGGCCGCGGTGGCCCGGGACCGGGGGACGCCGGCGTCGCGTACGAGATAGTCGGCGATGTCCTCGGCCCGCAGCGGCGCCACCTCGACCCGGCGGACGCCGTCGCCGCCCTGCAGGGCGGCGATCGTCCGGACCAGCGCCGCGGAGCGATCCGGCGCGGCGTTGCGATGGGTGGCCAGGATGAGCAGCGCGTCACCGGTGGTGTGCTGGGCGACGTAGGTGAGCAGCTGCTGCCCGGCGGGACCGCTCCAGTGCAGGTCCTCCAGGATCAGCACGAGCGGCGCGTGGCCGGTGGCCGCCCGGATCAGCTTCACCACCGCGGCGCACAGCTGCCGCTGGAACGCCCGATCGGCATCCGGCGTCCCGTGCGTGCCGGGCTCGCCGGTCAGCACCCGCAACAGCTCGACCTGGTGCCGGTCAGTGAACCCCGGCTCGGCGTCCCGCAGACTCGCCAGCAGCGCCCGCAGCGGCGCCACGAACGGCTGGTACGGCTCGCCCAGCTCGGCGACGCACGCGCCGATCAGCACGGTCGCGCCGGCCCGGTGCAGCACCCGGGCGGCCTCGGCGGCCAGCCGGGACTTCCCGGCGCCCGCCTCACCACCGACGAAGACCAGCTGCCGGGCGCCGGCGGTGGTCGCGGCCCAGGCGTCCTCCAGGGCCGCGAGCTCGGCGCCGCGGCCGACCAACGTCCTGTCCGCCGCGCGCTCCCACTGCTCCGGCAACCCCGGCGGTGTCCACCCGGTCACCACCTCAAGCTACTCAGGCCCCCGGAGTGCGTCGATAGTCAGATCTGACTACCCGCCCGCCCCGGAACGCACCCTGCAAAACCGGTCATGCGGGCCGGCGGACGGGCTTCCTATCGTCGGGCTGTCCATCAATTCATCGCCTTGCGAAGAGGATTCCATGAAACGGAAAGCACTCCCTTTGATCGCCGGTTTGGCTCTGCTGATCCCGGCGTCACTGATCGGTGCGCCCATGGCGTCGGCGTCGGCGTCGGCGCCGCCGGCGCTGGAGAGGAAAGTCGCCCGTTCGGTCACCGACTCGGCGTCGTTCAAGACCGCCGTCGCCGGGTGTCCGGCCGGCAAGCGGGTGGTCGGTGGTGGCGGCTGGGCCTTCGCCACCGCGGCGGCCGACAAGGCCAAGGTCATGGTCACCCGGCTGGAGCCGGTGCGGGCCGGCACCGTGAGCAACTACGTGGTGTCGGGTGAGGAGGTCGCATCGGGGATGAGCGGCACCTGGTGGCTGGAGGCGTACGCGCTCTGCGCCCCGGCGCCGGGCGGATACCAGATCGTCAGCGGTGGCACCGCCCCGTCCTCGTCGTCGGTCCAGCAGACCGCCGCGGTCTGCCCGGGGTCGAAGCGGGTGCTCGGGTCGGGTGGCCGGATCGACAACGCCGCCGGGCAGGTCACCTTCCAGACCAACCGGTCGTCGGGCCCGCGGGACATCGTGCGCGCCGTCGCCAAGGAGGACGCCAACGGGTACGCCGGCTCGTGGACCGTGACCGCGTACGCGATCTGCGCGAACCCGCTGGCCGGCTTCAGCGCGGTGGGCAAGGGCTCGCCGCTGACCAGGTCGGAGAACGAGAAGTCCGCGGTCGTCACGTGCCCGGCGAACACCTACGTGCACAGCGCGGGAGCGGCGACCAGTGGCACGCCGGCCGGCCTGACCAGCACGCCGCGCGGAGTGGCCGTGCAGAAGGTGTTCCCGTCCAGCACCCTGCGCAGCGTCGAGGTGTTCGCCGCCGAGACGACACCCACCGGCGCGGTCTGGCAGCTCTGGGCGTTCGCGGTCTGCGGTCCGTGACCGTACGGCCGGGCAGAACACGGCGGCCTTCGCCAGCGCGGTGGAGGCCGCCGCCGGGACAACGAATCAGGAGTCGTCATGTCGGAAAGAACGTCGGGCGGCGCGCGACCGTCCTCCACCAGCACCACGATGTTTCACCCGCGGGCGACGCTGACCGTGATCGCGTCGCCGGTCGGCAAAAGACGGTCCGTGGCGATCGATCCGCGGGGCACCGTCATCGGCCGGGACACCGGCTGTGACCTGACGGTCGCGCACGAGCACGTCAGCCGGCGGCACGCCGTGATCCGGCTCCGCGACCACCGGTACGAGGTCGAGGACCTCGGCTCGGCGAACGGCACCACGGTCAACGGTGAGCCGATCGCCGGCCCCCGCCCGCTGCGGGACGGTGACCGGCTGGCCCTGGCCGACGTCGAGCTCGGGTTCCGGCTCGGCGACGAGCCGTGGCAGGCACCGGCTCCGGGGGAGGGGAGCGCGACGCCCTCGCTGCGGCAGGAGCTGCACGAGGCGCGGGGTTTCTCCGGCGGCGCCCTGCTGCTGGCGGTCGCCGGCTCGGTCGTCGGCACGGTCCTGACCGACGCGGCCGGCACCGGCCCGTGGGGCACGCTGGCCGGCGCGGCGATCGGGCCGCTGGTCAGCACGACGTTCTCGACCCGGCACGCCGGGGAGAAGGGCCGGGTGCGGGCCGCCGCGATCGGCATCCTGAGCGTGAGCGCCCTGTTCATCACGTGGGCCGGGGTCTCGGTCGCCGAGACCGCCACCAAGCAGCGCACCACCACCTTCCCGCGGGTCTTCAGCGCACCGGCGCCGCCGGATCCGGTGGTCGAGGTCGACCCGGTGCAGTGCGGCAGCGCCGACGTCGACATGGCCGCCGCCTGCCCGGACGTCACGATCAGGTACCGCGGCGGCAGCCGGGTGCACATCACCGGCGTCGAGGTGATCGGCCGGGACGCCGGTGACTTCATCCCGGGCAGCGAGTGTGTCGGCGACCGGCTCGGCGACGGCGACACGTGCCGGATGACCCTGAGCTTCCGGCCCTCGGCCCCGGCGGAACGCAAGGCCACCCTGGTGATCCACCAGGACCTTCCGGCGCCGGATCGCGGCACCCGGGCCCTGGTGACCGGGGTCGGCGTGACCGGCGGCCGGCCCGACCCGGACACCTGCGTGGCCGGGTTCGTGTGGCGCAAAGCGGCCGACGGCGACCACGTCTGCGTCACGCCCGCGGTCCGCGCCCAGACCGCCGAGGACAACCGGTCCGCGGACCGGCGGCAGGCCGACGGCGCGTGCCTGAGCGGTTTCGTCCGGCGCGAGGCCGTTCCGGACGACCAGGTCTGCGTCACACCGCAGGCCCATGAGCAGGCCATGGCGGACAACGCGATGGCGGCCGACCGGCGGACGGGTTGAGCCGATCTATCGAGGCGCTCCGGGGCGGTAGACCGATGTGCCTCGATGGGTTGTGCGAGCACCGTCGGGAGCGGCCCCCGTTTGAGGACGAGCGTGAGGAGTTGACCTGATGTTGAAGTCTCCACCGCGGCGCCTGCTCGGTGCCGCCCTGACCGGCGTCCTGGCGGTCTCGGCGCTGCCGGCACCGACCGCCGCCCATCCGGCCGCCGAACCGTGGACGGCGGTGTCCGACTGGAACGCGATCGCGATGACCACCCTGCTCGGCGACACCACCAAGTCGGCCCCGGAAGCCTTCCTCTACCTGGGCTTCGTGCACGCCGCGATCTACGACGCGGTGGTCGGGGTGCGCGGCCGCTACCGGCCCTACGCGTTCCACGGCCGTGCTCCGCACGGCGCCTCGGCCATCGCGGCTACTGCGGCGGCGGCACACACGATCTTGCAGACCTATTTCCCGTACGCCCGGACCGCGCTCGACGCAAACCTCGCCACGTCCCTGGCCGCCGTCCCGGACGGGCCGGGTGAGGACGCCGGCGTGGCGTACGGCACCGAGGTGGCCCGGCACCTGATCCGGTTGCGGGCCGGCGACGGGCGCAACGCCCCGGTGACGTACACCAAGGCGCCGGCGCCGGGCGTCTGGCGGCCGACCCCGCCCGCCTTCGCGCCGATGGCCGCGCCCTGGCTGGGTGCGGTGACACCGCTGCTGATCCGCCGCGCCGCGCAGTTCGCGCCGCCGCCCCCGCCGGCGCTGACCTCCGGCCGGTACACCCGGGACTTCGCCGAGGTGAAGGCGATGGGCTCGGCCACCTCGACCCGGCGTACCGCCGAGCAGACCGCCACCGCGCGGTTCTACTCCGGCAACGCGGCCGTGCAGGTGAACGCCGGGCTGCGGGACCAGATCGCGGTGCGGCACCGGGACATCGTGGACGCCGCCCGGATGACGGCCGCGGTGAACCTGTCCGTCGCCGACGCGCTGATCGTCGCCTGGCGGGCCAAGCTCGGGTACGGCGTCTGGCGGCCCAGCACGGCGATCCAGCTGGCCGGCACCGACGGGAACCCGGCCACCGCCGCGGACCCGTCGTGGACGCCGCTGCTGGTGAACCCGCCGTACCCGGACTACATCAGCGGCTACAACGTGGTGATGGCGGCCGCGTCCCGGGCACTGGAACGGGTGGTCGGCCGGCATCCGCTCGACCTGACCCTGACGTCGACCGCGGTGCCCGGCGCGGTCCGGCACTACGACAGCGGGGCGGTGCTGCGTGCCGAGGTGGTCGACGCCCGGGTCTGGCTCGGCATCCACTTCCGGACCGCCGACGTGGCGGCCCGCGACGTCGGTGTCGCCGTCGCCGACTGGGCTCTCGACCGCTACTTCCAGCCCTGACACTCTCGCGTGTGACCGGATCGGGTCTCCGCCCAGTCATAACCGGCAGAGACCCGGACGGCACAGCGAGGAGCGACGTGGACCAGGACCTGCGACAGCGATTCGACATGGCGGTGAGCGGTGACCCCGGGGCTGACCCCGGTGAGCTGGCGCGCGCCGCCATCGCCGACGGCGGCCGGATCCGCCATCGGCGTCAGCGGCTGGCCGGCGTGGGCATGGCGGCCGGTCTGGTCGCGGTGCTCGGCGCCGGTGCCGGGGTGGCCCTGCTGCACGGCCCGCGCACGCCGGAGAACCAGCCGGTCACGCTCGAGGCCGCGATGGCGCCGGCCACCGCGCCGTCCTGCACCCAGCAGCCGGATCAGCAGACCGCCACCGACGTGGTCCTGTTCCTCCGCGACGGCACGACGGACAAGCAACGGATGGCGCTCGTGGCGAAGCTCGACACCGACAGCCGGATACAGGCGACCGCCTTCGACACCAAGGAGCAGGCGTACGAGAGCTTCAAGCTCCGGTGGGCGGACAAGCCGGAGCTGCTCGCCGCGGTGGACCCGGACAAGTTCCCCGAGGCGTTCCTGATCCGGCTGCTGGACGCCACCCAGTACCCGCCGTTCCGGGCGCGCTACGCCACCGTGTCCGGCGTCGAGCAGGTCGTCGGTCGTACGTGCTCATCGGACGCCCCGATCGGAGGAATCCAGTGACCGAGGCGCCCACCGTGACCACCGCCGATCCCGCCCCGCTCCGGATCGGCGCCCGCCGCCGCGGCACAGCGGCCCGCGACGAGGAGTTCACCGCGTTCGTCGAGGCGGCCGGCACCCGGCTGCGCCGCAGCGCCTACCTGATGTGCCGCGACTGGCATCTGGCCCAGGACCTGACCCAGCAGACCCTGGCCAAGATGTATGCGGTCTGGGGCCGGATCCGGCAGGACACCAACCTCGAGGCGTACAGCAGGCGGGTGCTGATGAACACCGTCTTCGACCAGCGCCGGCGGCGCAGCGGCTCCGAGGTGGTCCTCGCCGAGCTGCCCGAGCACCCCGACCGGACCGCGCCGGGCACGCCGGAGCTGCGGGTCACGCTCGTCGACGCGCTGGCCCGGCTGCCGGTGCGGGACCGGGCGATCCTGGTGCTGCGGCACGCCGAGGACCACAGCGTGGAGACGGTCGCCGCGATCCTCGGGGTGTCCGCGTCGGTGGTCAAGATGGGCAACGCCCGCGCGCTGGCCCGGCTGCGCACCCTGCTCGACGGGCACCCCCTGGAGGACTGAGCCGGATCAGGCGGTGACCGCCTTGGCGGCGAGCCGGACGATGTCGGCGACGGTGTCCGGCCGGGACATGTAGACCGCGTGGCTGCCCGGCGTCTCGCTGGTCGTGGCGCCGGCCCGCTCGGCCATCGCCCGCTGGGCCGGCGGCGGGATCATCCGGTCGTCGGCCGCGACGAGATACCAGCTGGGCTTCGACCGCCAGGCCGGGTCGGTCACCGTGCCGGCGAGGGCCTCGACACCCCAGGGGATCTGCGCGGCGGCGAGGAACCGGCCCTCGGCCGGCGCCAGGTCGGCGGCGAACGAGGCGTGGAACTTCCCCGCGTCGAGCAGCAGGAACCCGTCGCGCGGCGGCAGGATCGGTGGAACCGGGGCGCCGGGCGGCGGGTCGGCGATCAGCGTGTTCACCGACTCACCGGCGTCCGGGGCGAACGCCGCGATGTAGACGAGCGCGGCGACCGCCGGGTGGGTGCCGGCCTCGCTGATCACCGCCCCACCGTACGAATGACCGACGAGCACCGCCGGCCCGTCGAGCCCGTCGAGAACCCAGCGGGTGGCGGCGACGTCGCCGGCCAGCGAGTGGGTCGGGTTCTGCACCACGACCGTCCGGAGCCCCTCGGACACGAGGGCGTCGTGCACACCCCGCCACCCCGACCCGTCGACGAAACCGCCGTGCACCAGTACCACCGTGGGATCGCTCATGATCTGACCTCCTCGTCGTGAGGGCTTCAGTCTTCGCGGGCGGGCGTGTGTCCCGCGTGGACCGCAGCGCACACGATGCGGACCCGAGTGCACGTTGACCGGTCGGGCGCCCGCTGCTCTACTCGGGGGAATGGCGGACACGGTGGTCAGCACCGGCACGGTCGAGCGCGGCGACCGTGCGGCGTTCTGGCATCAGGTGCTGGCCGACACGTTCGCCCCGGTCCGGCTCGAGGGGTGGGACGGGCACCGGGACCCGGCCGCGCGGCTGAGCGGGACGCGGCGCGGGCGGCTGCTCTTCGCCGAGCTGGAGGCGACCCCGCAGGTGCACCGGCGTATGCCGGCCCAGATCCGCCGGGCCGACGCCGCGTACTTCCAGATCGCGGTGCTCACCCGCGGCGCGGCGTCGCTGTGGCAGGACGGCCGGCTGGCCCGGCTGGCGCCCGGCGACCTGGTCGTCTACGAGAACTCGCGCCCGTTCACCTGGACCTTCACCGACCCGTGGGCGGTCGCGGTGCTCTCCCTCCCGAGCGACGCGGTCCGGCTCACCGCGGCCGAGCGGCGGAACCTCAGCGCGCGGCGGCTCTCCGGGCGCGACGGGCTGTCCGGTGTGGTGGCCCGGTGCGTACGCGACCTGACCCGGCACGCCGCGGACCTGCCGGAGGAGCAGTCGGAGCGGGTGCTGGCCCAGGTGAGCGACCTGGTGATCACGTTGCTCGGCGACCACCGGGACGCTCCCGGCCGGACCGTGCTGGACCGGATCAAGGGTTACATCGAGGAGCGTTTCCGGGACCCGGCGCTGAACCCGGACGAGATCGCGGCGGCCGTGCACATCTCCACCCGCTACCTGCACAAGCTGTTCGAGGGGGAGCACCAGACCGTCGCGCTCTACCTGCGCGGCGTGCGGCTCGACCGGGTCCGCGACGAGTTGCTCGATCCGCGCCAGGCGGGCCGGGGTGTGGCCGCGATCGCGCACGGCTGCGGCTTCGGTGACCTCAGCGGCTTCCACCGGGCGTTCAAGGCGGCGTACGGCCTCAATCCCGGGGAGTTGCGGCGCGGGCCGGGAGGGTGAACCAGAAGCGGGTGCCGCCGCCCGGGTTCGCGTCGACGCCGACCCGGCCGCCGTGGCGTTCCACGATGCGCCAGACGATGGCCAGGCCCAGGCCGGTGCCCTGGTAGCCCTCGCTGCCGCCGGCCCGCATGAACGCGTTGAAGACCTCACCGCGCTGCTCCTCGGGGATGCCGATGCCACGGTCGGCCACCTCGACGCGGCACGTCGCCGGGTCCGGCCTGGTCGCGGTGACGGTCACCTCGGCGGGCCGGCCGGGTGGGGTGTATTTCACGGCGTTGCCGATCAGGTTGTCCAGGACCTGGCGGATCTGACCCGGGTCACCACAGACGGCCGGCAGATCGTCGTACGCAATAGTGGTGTGCTCCTGCGGCCCGTCGCCGAGACGTTCCGCGACGATGTCGTCCAGCAGGGCGTTGAGATCGATCTCGGTCAGCTTCAGCGTGGTGTTGTCGGCGGTCGCGTAGGCGAGCAGGTCGTCGATGAGCGTGCGCATCCGGACGGCGCTGTTCTGGACCCGGCTCAGCCGGCCGCGCTGGGCGGCCGAGAGCGGGTCGTCCTCCATCGTCGCCATCAGCTCGGAGTACCCGATCACGCTGGTCAGCGGGCTGCGCAGGTCGTGGGCGACCACACCGGCGAAGCCGACCAGCTCGGCCTCGCGGGTGCGCAGCTGCTCCTCGACGGCCTCCCGGCGGGTGATGTCGTCGCGCAGCTCGGCGGTGGCCTGGTCGACCCGCCGCAGCGCCCGGTCCCGGGAGGTGACGACGGACGCGGTCAGCGCGGCGAGCAGCAGGGTGATCAGCGTGCCGATGCCGGCCGCGCCGCGGGCCAGCCAGGCCTCGGCGGTCGGCAGCAGCTGCAGGGTGGGCCGGACGGTGAGCCGCCAGCGGTGCTGAAGGATCGGGATCGGGATCAGCCGCGGCGGCATCGAGGTGTCGACCGCGACGTCCGGTTCCCAGGTCGCGAGCGTGATCGGTTCGGGGCCGGTGATGTCGGCGAACGCGATGGCGACCTGCTCGCCGCCGATGATGCCGAGGCCCGGGCCGAGGAAGTTGCGGCCGTGATAGGTCATGGTCACCCAGCCCTCGAACTGGCCGGCCTGCGACGCGGGCGCCGTCGAGGTCACCGCGGCGACGATCACGAAGGACTGCTCGGTGCTCCCGGCCGGGAGGAACGGCTCGCTGAAGGTGATCCCCCCGGCCGACCGTGAGGTGCGCAGCGCGTCGACGATCGCGGGGGTGTCCTGCAGGTCCCGGCCCAGCTCCGGCGGCCGGCCGTCGAGTTCGCGGCCGAGCACCGGGTAGAAGAACTCGTCCCGGGCGGTGGCGCCGTGGCTCAGGGTCAGCCTGCGGTTGCCCAGGGCCCGCCACCGGGCCTGCAGCGCGGGTGTGGTCGCGGTGGTCGCCGGCACGATGTAGCTGACCGCGACCGCCCCGGGCAGCCGCAGGCCGTTGAGCTGCGCGGTGAGCGCCGCGAAGTCACCCGCGGTGAGCTCGGACTGTGCGCCGACGGAGGCGGCCAGGTCGGCGATGGTGAACGCGTACTGGAACAGCTCGGCCGCCACCAGCTGGGTGATGACGTCCTGCTTCTGCTCGAAGGCCTGATCACCCCAGCGCTGCGACTCCTGGTGCAGCGCGAACGACGCCAGCCCGGTTCCGATCATCCCGAGCAGGACGACCAGGGCGACCACGAGCACGGAACGACGCCTCGGCCCGCCACGCGTGGCGGCGATCGGATCCCGCCCGCCCATGATCTCGACGCTACGCGGTGCGCCGCGCTCGGATACCCGTTTGTCCAGGTCGAGGCGACGGTCCGGCACTCGTCAGGCCAGCGGGAGGGTCAGGGTGAAGACGCTGCCGGTGGGGTGGTTCGGGCGGTGGCCGACGGCGCCGTTGTTCGCCTCCGCGAGGGCCTTGGCGATGTAGAGACCCAGCCCGTGGCTGCTCATCGTCGGATCCGCGCCGGTCGCGCCGGTGTGGCGCTCGAACAGGTGCGGCCGCATCGGCTCGGGGACACCCGGGCCGGTGTCGTGCACCGCGACGACCGCGACGCCGTCGTGGCTCACGACGGTGAGCGCGGAGACGCCGCCGCCGTGCCGGGTCGCGTTGGCGCAGAAGTTCGTGACGATCTGGTGCAGGTGCGCCGGATGGGCGAGAACGGTCAGCCCGGCCGGGCAGTCCAGGGTGACGGCCGGGGCCAGCCCGGCCAGCGCGGCGGTCAGGTCGACCGGCTGCGGGTCGGCGTCGAGGCGGCCGGCCTCGATGGTGCACAGCGTGATGATCTCGGCGCGCAGCAGTTCCAGGCGGTGCGCCGCGCGGGCGATCGCGGTGGTGGCCTTGCGGTGTGCCGGGTTGAGCTCACCGGCGTCGCCGAGCAGCAGCTCGACGTAGCCGATGATGGTGTTCAGCGGGGTGCCGATCTCGTGCGAGAGCATCCCCATCAGGTCGAGGTTGAGCTCGTTCGCGGTGGCCAGCTGGGTGTTGCTGAGCTGCAGGGCGGCGTTGCGCTCGGCCAGCTGGGCGGCCGCGGTGTCACGTTCGCGTTCGGCGGCCAGGCGGGCGGTCACGTCCTGCACCGCGGCGATGAACCCGGCCGGGTGCCCGTCGTCGTCGCGCAGCAGGGACATGCCGAGTTCGGCGTCGACGGTCCGGCCGCCGGCGTGCAGCAGCCGCAGACTGCGCTGCACGGGCTGGTCCCGGGTGAACAGCGCGGCCGCGGCCCGGTGGTTGCCGGGCCGGTCGTCGGCGTGCGTGACCTCGTCGAGCCGGCGGGCGGCCAGCGCCTCCACCGGCTGGCCGAGCATGTCCGCCAGCGCCGGGTTCACCTGCAGGAACGTGCCGTCCAGGGCGATCGTGGCCTGCCCGACGGTGGCCAGCGAGAACTGGGCGCGCAGGCGGCGTTCGCTGGCCGCGAGCAGTCGTTCGGCGTTCTTGCGGGCGGTGACGTCGACGTTCACCTCGAGGACGGCGACCGCGCGCCCGGCGTCGTCGTACTGCAGCGCCTGGTGGGAGAGCACGGTGATCCGGGCGCCGTCGCTGCGCTGGTGCTCGACCTCGCCGTGCCACTCGCCGGTGCCGGCCAGCGCCGCGTCGACGATCGTGCTCAGCACCGGGAAGCGGGCGTCGAGCAGCCGGCGGCTCAGGCAGCCGAGCGCGGCGTCGCCGGCCCAGCCGTACGTGCTCTGGGCGCCGCGGTTCCAGTGGGTGACCCGGTCGTCGAGGTCCCGGACGATCACCGCGAGCGGGGCCAGGTCGAGCAGTTCGGCCTGCTGGCGCAGCCGGGCGTGGTCGTGGTGGCGTTCGGTCACGTCGCTGCACGCGCCGTCGATGAACCGGACGCCGTTCTCCCGGCGCGGCACCCCGCGGATCCACGCCCAGCGGGTGACGCCGTCCGCGCCGATCAGCCGGCAGGTGGTCTGCGCCGGGTGCTCGGCCTGCAGCGTGCCGCGGAACGTGGCGAACGCGTGCCGGTCCTCCGGGTGCACCATCGCGGCCAGCACCCCGGCCAGGTCACCCTCGGCCGGCGCCGGCCCGCCGAACAGGTCGGTGTCGTTCGGGCTGGCGTAGACCAGGTCGACCGCCTGCTCCGGGGTGATCCGCACGGTCCACAGGTAGTCGCTGAGGTTGGCCACGATCCGGTCGAAGCCCCGCCGGGCCCGGCTGAGCTGCAGTTCGAGGTCCTCGGCGCGGCGGCGGTGGACGTACTGGCCGATGTGGGTGGCGACGGTGCCGAGGGCGGCCAGCAGCTCGGGATCCGTCTCCGAGAAACGCCGGTCGAAGACGGCGAGCACCCCGACCACGTCGAGGCCGTTGCGGACCGGGACGGCCACCGCGCTGCGCAGCCCGGCCGCGGCGGCGACCGTGGCCTGCGGGGTGCCGGAGCCCTGCAGGTCGGCGACCCAGTGCGCCGATCCGGACTCCCAGACCTGGCTGACGATGCCGTACCCGTGGCTGAAGTCGGCGGCCCGCATCGGTGCGGTGATCCGCTCGTCCCGGGACCAGTCGGCGAGCCGGACCAGGCCCCGGCCGTCGGTGTCCAGGTGCCAGTACTCGACGTACGGCCACATGGTGCCCTCGCCGACCCGGGCCACCACGGCCGCCGACGCCTCCCGGGCGCTCTTCGCGGCGGCGAGCGCCCCGGCCACGGCGTATTCCAGGCGCCGCAGGTCCGTGCCGCGCCGGACGGTGGTGATGTCGCGGACGAACGCCTGGCAGGACATCCCGGCCGGCTGCTCCGGTGTGGTGAGCGACAGCTCGATCGGGAACTGCCGGCCGCCGCGGTGCACGGCGCGCGACTCGATCCGGCGCGCCCCGGCGACCCACCCGGCCGGGTCGAACAGCGGGTCCTGCCGGTGCTGCGGGGCGATGATCAGGTCGATCAGCGGCTGCTCGCACGCCTCGTCGGCGCTCCAGCCGAACATCTGCTCGGCGGCCCGGCTCCCGTCGGTGATCCGGCCGGCCGCGTCGGTGGCCAGGAACGCGTCCAGGGCGCTGTCCAGGATCCGCCGGCAGCGTTCCTCGGTCCGCGCCGCGTCGTGCACCGCGATGCGCGCGGTCATCTCGGCGGTCGCGGCGGCGGCCAGGCCCTCCATCACCGCCACGTCGGCGTCCGACCAGCAGTGCGCCTCGGAGTCGATCACGCTGAGCGCGCCCAGCACCAGGCCGCCGGGGGAGCCGACCGGCATGCCGAGGTACGCGATGGTCCGCTGGTCGGCGATCGCCGGGTTGTCACGCAGCAGGGGATGCTCGCGAGCGTCCGCGACGACCAGGGGTGTCGCCGACTCCACCACGTACCGGCAGTAGGAGTGCGAGAGCGGGATCCGCCGCGGGACCGGCGGGAGCGGGCCGCTGTGGCTGACCAGGTGCTCCTGGTCCGCCTCGACGAGCGTGACCAGCGCGATCGGGCCGCCCACCAGCCGCGCCGCGACGTCGGTGAGCCGGTCGAGCACCGGGGACGCGGGGGTCTGACCCAGACCGGTCGCGGCGACCGCGGCGAGCCGGGCCGGGTCGGCCACGGCGCCACGGATCGGGCCGGGATGAACGGTGAGCGCCTTCATCGGTCCCCTGATCGGCCACCGGAGACCGGACCTGAGCCGGGATACGGTCCTTTTGGTCATTTCTGGTTCCCGAATGGCCATCGGACCCTTTTCCCGGCCTTTATCAATGGAGCATTCCAGCGAACGGGTGAATGACCGGTTCACCCGCTCTGAGCTGGAGTAGGTTCACTCGAAAATTCTTTCCCGGGGAAACGGTAAATGCGAATTCTCTTACTCGTGTCGGCATTCAACGGACTCAGTCAGCGGGCGTGGTGCACCCTGCGCGAGGCCGGTCACGACGTCGGCGTGCTGCTCGCCACCACCGAAGCGGAGATCACCGCGGGCGTGCGGGCGGCCGCGCCGGATCTGATCGTCTGCCCGTTCCTCAAGGACCGGGTCCCGGCCGAGGTCTGGCAGCGGTGGCGCGCTGTGATCATCCACCCGGGGCCGGTCGGCGACCGCGGCCCGTCGTCGCTGGACTGGGCGATCAGCGAGAGCGCGGCCCGCTGGGGGGTCACCGCGCTGCAGGCCGTCGAGGAGATGGACGCCGGCCCGATCTGGGCCACCCGTACCTTCCCGATGCCGGCCGGCACCCCGCGCAAGTCCGCGCTCTACAACGGGCCGGTCGCGGACGCCGCCGTGCAGTGCATTCTCGAGGTGGTGGCGAAGGCCGCCGATCCGGCGTTCCTGCCGGTGCCGGCCGAGGCGATGCCGGTCGAGGTCCCCGGCGCCCGGTTGCGGCCGCCGATGCGCCAGACCGACCGCGGCTTCGCCTGGAACCATGCGACCCACGAGGTGGTCCGTGCGGTCCGGGCCGCTGACGGTTCACCCGGCATGCGTACGACGGTGGCCGGCCGCGACGTCTACGCCTACGACGCGCACCCGGGCCCGGCCGCCGACGCGGTTCCCGGCACGCTGCTCGGCCACCACGAGGACGCGGTGCTGGTGGCGACCGGCGACGGCAGCGTCTGGCTCGGCCACCTGCGAGCGGCCACCGCGCAGCGGAGCGTCAAGCTGCCCGCCACCACGGTCCTGGCCGCCGAGCTGGCGGGTGTGCCGGCGACCGACGGCGCGCCCCGGCGGGTCCGCTACCGGCGCGAGGGCCCGGTCGGCTGGGTGGAGTTCGACTTCTACAACGGTGCGATGGCCCGGGCGCACTGCGAACGGCTGCTGACCGTGCTGCGGCACGCGGCCGCCCAGGACACCACGGTGCTGGTGCTGCTCAGCGGCACCGACGCGTTCAGCAACGGCATCCACCTGAACGTGGCCGAGGCGGCAGCCGACCCGGCCGCGGCGGCCTGGGCGAACATCCGGGCGATCAACGACGTGTGCCGGGAGATCCTCGGCTGCGCCGGGCAGACCGTCGTCGCCGGGTACGCGGGCAGCGCCGGCGCCGGCGGCGTGATGCTCGGTCTGGGTGCCGACGTCGTCGCGGCCCGGGCCGGCATCGTGCTCAACCCGTACTACGACATCGGCCTGTACGGCTCCGAGCTGCACACCCTCACCCTGCAGCGGCGGGTCGGCGCCGAGCAGGCCGCCCGGCTGCTGGACGAGAAGCTGCCGGTCAGCGCCGAGCAGGCGCTCGGGATGGGACTGGTCGACCAGGTCGGCCCGCGGGACCCGGACGAGTACCGGGCCTGGCTGACCGCGCTGGCCGGCCGGTGTGCCGCCCCGCCGGAGGGCCGGTACCTGCACGACGGCAAGCGGGCCGCGCTGGCCCGGGACTGGCTGCCGGTCGAGGCGTACGAGGCCCGGGAGCTGGCCGAGATGAGCCACGACATGTTCGCCGACCGGTCCGGTTTCGCCGCCGCCCGGCACGCGTTCGTGGCCAAGACCCGCCCGGCCGGCACTCCGGACCGCCTGCTGCCGCGCCCCGTCCTGCCGCCGTCGCCGCCGGTCAAGACGCCCCGCGCCCGCAAGGCGGCCCGCCCGCGTGCGGACCGGGTGAAGAGCTAGGTGAGCTCGTCCCGAAGTGGATCGACTGCCTCGCGATGGGGGCGCGGTAGGTTCTGATCATGGGGAGCTGGGGGTTGCGGGCGGCTGCGGCGGGGGATCGCGAGGCGGTTGCGGAGCTGCGGGCGGTGGTGTTGCGGGGTGATCTGGAGCGGCTCGGGCGGTATGACGAGCATCGGGTGCGGCAGCGGTTCCGCGACGGCTTCGGGCCCGGGCACACGTGGGTGATCGAGGTGGACGGTGCGTTCGCCGGGTGTGTGGCGCTGCGGCCGGACGGCGGGGCCTACTGGCTGGAGCACTTCTATCTGGACGCGGGGCTGCAGGGGGCCGGGATCGGCACGGCGGTGCTGCGTGACCTGCTGGAACGGTGTGACGGCGAGGGCGCGACGGTGCGGCTGAACGTGTTGCGGGGGAGTGCGGCGCGGCGGCTCTACGAGCGGCACGGGTTCACGCTCGAGAGCGAGGACGACGTGGACGTGTTCATGGTGCGCGGGCCTGCGCCCGGGAGCGTGTGAACGACGCGCTCCCGGGCACCCCCGTTACGGGCCGGAGACCAGGTTGGTGACCTGATGGCCGCTGTTTGCCGCGGCGCCGGTGTTGTTGATGACGTGGCTGATCGTGCCGGTGCCGCCGAGTGAGACGGTCACCATGTCGTGGAACTTGACGCCGCTGTTCACCGGCACCTCGAAGGCGCGGGCGTTCACCACGGCCGGGTTCACGTTGAAGTAGGCGTAGCTGCCCAGGCCCCACGCCTCGTGACTGGTCACCGAGTCGGCGACCTTGTAGGCGGCCCAGCCCTGGGTGGAGCCGTTCATGTACGCGGCCTGGTTCGGCGGGTCGTACGGCATCTCGTTCTGGTAGAAGTACGTCTTGCCGCCGTTGCCGTTCCAGATCGTCTGGTACTGCTGGTAGTGCTCGACGAACAGGCCGTAGAACGTCACGTTGTTGCCGTTGACGATCAGGCCGTTGCGGGCGGTGTTGATGTTCCAGCCGACCGTGCCGCCGTTGCCGTGGTCGGCGCGCCAGATCCAGGCGTGGTCACCGATCACGTTGTTGCTGTTGATCTGCAGGCTGACCGAGGCCTTGCCGGCGATCGCGCCGCCGATCCGGATGAAGACGTCGGAGAGCACCGTCGGGTTCGCCGCGTGCGACGCGCTGGAGCCGGCCGGGCCGACCTGCAGCAGGGTGGTGGAGTTGGTGGTGCCGGCGTCGAAGAGCAGACCGGCGACCCGCACCCCGTCGACGTCCGCGACGTGCATGGCGTCCACGCCGCCGTCCGGGACGAAGGTGGCCAGGCCCAGGCCGAGCACGACGGTGCCGGCCCGGTTCACGTCGAGCGTCTGGTTCAGGTGGTAGACGCCCGGGGTGACCAGCAGGTTCTTGCCGGCGGCCAGGGCGGCGTTGATGGTCGCCGAGGTGTCACCGGACTTGACCACGTAGAAGCTGCTGATCGGCAGCGAGGAGCCGGCCGGCGACCCGGAGGCCCACGTCGTGCCGGTCGCGTTGGTGCGCAGCGCCGGGACGAAGACCTGGTAGGCGCCGGTGCCGTCGACGTACAGGTAAGGTTTCTCGGCGATCGCCGGCGAGGAGCCGACAGTGGTGTAGGGCGGGGTCGGGAAGCTCTGCGCGGGCGCGCCGGTCGAGCCGACGAACACCTGGTTCCAGTTCGAGCCGGCCCAGCTGCCCATCGCCGAGTTGCGGGTCAGGAACTGCTGCTGCGAACCCGACTGGATCTGCCCGTCGACCTTGGAGTCCGCGATGAAGCCACCCGAGCTCCAGCCACCATCGGAAAGAGCAAGATTTCCGCGTACGTGCATCCGGCGATACGGAGCGGCCTGCGACACCGCCCAGCGGTCCAGCCCGTCGCCCGGGGTGACCGACAGACCCTCGGCGGCGCGCCAGAAGTTCTGGGTGGCGTTCTGCGACCCGTCCGGCCACCAGTCCGCCTCGACGTGCACGTGACCGTTGATGTTCACCTGGTCCGGCGACAGCCCGAGCCCGGCCACCTGGGTGAAGAAGCCGACGTTGACGTCCGCGTTGTACGAGCCGGGCTTGAACAGCAGCGCGTAGCGGGCGTTGCCGAACTGGTTGGCGACCTGGGCGTTGAAGACCGAGGTCAGCTTGTTCTGGATGGTCGACGCGGACATCGACGGGTCGAACACGGTGACGTTCGGGCCGAGGTCCGGGTTGGTCGGGTTGGTCGGCACGGTCGTCGGCGGCGTGGTGGGGGGAGTCGCGACGCCGGAGAACGTCCACTTCTGGTTGGCACCGCCGCCGCAGTCCCAGAGCTGGAGCTTGGCGCCGTCGGCCAGGTTGTTGTCCTTGATGTCGAGGCACTTGTTCGCCGCGACGTTGACCAGGTCCTTGCCCGCGCTCAGCGTCCACTTCTGGGAGGCGACGGTGTCGTAGCAGTCCCACAGGTGGATGGCCGCGCCGTTGGCGGTGCCGTTGTTGACCACGTCGAGGCACTTGCCGAGCGCCTGCACCTGACCGTTGTCGGCGAACGTCCAGCTCTGATTCGGTCCGGTGGAACAACCCCACATCTGGGGCTGGTTACCGTTCGCGGTGCTGCCGTTGGTGACGTCGAGGCACTTGCCGTTCGCGGAGCTGACGATGGTGCCGCTGCTGGCGGCCAGGGCCTCGGTCACACCGGCGATGCCGAGACCGGCGACGACCAGGGCGATCGTGCCGGTGGCGAGCCACCGGGGCCGTCGCCATGGGCGGCGGTGCTGGGGATCGGACATGTTGTGCCCTTCGTGGGGGAGTGGGGGACCCCAGCATTTCGGCTTTCCCATCGAAGTCTCAAGATGCTTTAAGGTTTCTTTAATGGTTCCGGAACCGACCGTGTGTTTCACGGGTGACTGCCGGTGACTGTTTCACTTGTTTCATGAGCTGGGCGTGTTTTCCCTGCCGTTTTTCGCGTCTGTCGCAAGGTGTAGTTACATCGATGGTCTTAGGTGTAGTTGGCCCCACCCGGAGGGTGCGGCAGGTGGTAGTGACCGGGTCGCCGATCGATTGGTGCAGTTGCCGATGGCGTTCACCCCGGCGATGGGTGCGTTCCTGGTGCGCCGCTGGGTGACCGGCGAGGGCCTCGCCGGCACCGGCCTCGGCTGGCGCGCTTCCCGGTCGCTGTGGCTGAGCGCGTGGCTGGCGCCGCTCGTGATCACCGCGCTGATGCTGGCGCTCGCGGCGGCCGCCGGGTGGTGGCGGTTCGACCTCGGACCGGTCGACGGGGCCGGTGGGGTGATGTTCCTGCTGGTCACGCAGGTGGTGCTGACCCCGGTCTACTTCGGCGAGGAGTTCGGGTGGACCAGCTTCCTGTGGCCGCGCCTGGTGCCGGGCCGCCCGCGCCTGTCGATGCTGCTGACCGGGAGCGCCTCTCGGGCCGTCCGTGACGTGGCTTGCTTTCCGGTGGTGGCATGTCGCCGCGCGGCCGGCGGGTGACAGGCTTGCGGTGTGGCGAACGACGGTGTCCCGGACCTGCATCCGTTGCTGCGCGGCAGGAGCAGTCCGACGGGCTTCGACCGGCGGCATGCGGTGACGCCGGAGGAGGTGACGTCGCTGATCGAGGCGGCCCGCTGGGCGCCGTCGGCCGGGAACTCGCAGCCGTGGAGCTTCCTGGTCGCGCTGCGCGGCGACGCGACGCACGAGCGGCTGGTGCGGCACCTGGCGCGCAGCTCGGCCCGGTGGGCGCCGGACGCCGGGGCGCTGGTGGTCAACCTCGCCCACCGGTACGTCGCCGGGACGGACTGGGAGTACTCCGAGTTCGCCCTCTACGACCTGGGCCAGGCGGTGGCCCACCTGACCGTGCAGGCCGCCGCGCTGGACTTGCAGGTCCGGCAGTTCCGGGCGTTCTCCCTCGAGGGTGTGGTCGAGGAGTTCGGCATCCCGGACCACTGGCAGGTCACCTCGATGACCGCGATCGGCAGGGCCACCGCGTCCGGCGGCACCGAGGCGCCCGCTCGTGAGCGCCGCAGCGTCACCGACCTGCTCTGGCCGCCGTCCGGAGAGTGAGTGTGGCGGTCAGCTGCGAGCCGTCTTCGCCTTTGCTCTCAGCACGCGCATCATCGGGCACTCCAGCCAGTGGTACATGGCGAAGGAGATCAGCAAGGTGATGAGCATGGTGCCGCCGAGGAACAGGCCGGCGCCGCCGAGCAGGGGCTGGTGGCCGAACCAGTAGCCGTGCCGCCCGTGGTGCTGGAGCACGTGGACCGCGGTCGTCATGACCAGGAAGTGCATCAGGTAGAACGCGTAGGAGGCCTCGCCGAGCTGGACCAGCGGCTTCCAGCGCCAGGGTGACCGCTCGCCGGTGACGTCGGCCGCGGCCGCGGCGGCGATGAGCGCGGCGAAGACCACCGGTACCACCACGCCGATGTCCACCCAGCTGTGCGCGATGTAGAGCACGACGACCAGCGCGGTGCTCGGCCACAGGCCCGGGCCGGCCCAGCGGCCCCGGACCACCAGCACGCCGACGATCACGCCGACCAGGAACTCGTGGTAGCGCGTCGGCGGGAAGAAGCCGAAGTACGGTGCGGCCACCGGGGGCAGTCCCTCGCGGGCGACGGTGTTCACCAGCAGCGCGCCGACCGGCAGGGCGGCCAGCCAGACGTACAGCCGTTCGGTGGTCAGGCGCTGCAGGCGCGGCAGGACGTAGGGGAGCGTGAGGTAGAAGAACGCCTCGCAGCAGAGCGTCCAGGCGACCGGGTTGATGGCGTTCGGGAAACCGGCGTGGAAGACCCAGCTGTTGATCAGGAGGACGTTCGTCAGCACGGACCAGGTGCTGATCACCCCGCCGGTGACGGCGAGCACGATCAGCGCGCAGACCAGGGCGAACGCGTAGTTCGGGTAGATCTTGGCGAATCGGCGGTGCAGGAAGGCCCGGGTGGTGTCGCCCGGCCGGTAACTCCAGACCAGGACGAAGCCGCTCAGCACGAAGAAGAACGAGACGCCGATGCCGCCCATCGACACCGCCCGGAAGAACGGCGCGAGGGTCGCGTTGGAGCTGGGCATGACGATGCCGAGGTGAAATCCCCACACCATGAAGGCCGCCACCCAGCGGAGCCCGGTCAGCGACGGAAGCCGCGTGAGTCCGCCGGTGGTGCCGGGTGGCGCGGCCCTCGTCCGCTGCGCCGGCACCGGGTCCGCGGTGGCGGCGGCGGGTGGCAGTGTCGCGGGGAGGGGCATGCTCGGCTACTTCCTGGAGTCTGGCAGGACGGCAGCGCGCACGGCCGTGAGCCCGGCCGTGCGCGCGCGGCTCAGAGAGTGCCGGACGGTCGATGCGTGTGTCGAATCCGGGGCCCGTGGTGGCATGAACTGAGGAGACAAAGATCAACGATGTCCGGAAATGGGGGACGGCGTCCCGTCCTGGTCCGGGGTGAGCAGGCCGCGCAGCGAGAGCGCCGGCGCCGAGGCCACCAGGCACCCGCCGAGGGTCAGGACCACCCAGCACCAGCTGGGCGCCGACGATCGCGATCGTGTTGGCCGCCATGGCCCAGGTGGCCACTCGGGGACGGACGTCGGCCACCCGTACCGAAAAAGCGGCGAAGCCGACCTCGATCTGGGCGTAACCGCAGGTCATGAGTAGCAGGCCGAAGGCCAGCAGGCGCCGGAAGGCGCGGTCGGAAACACCTGGCGGTATCCATCGGTCTCGGCCCGGTCGTGTTCCGTCGCGGTCAGCCGGCGGCCGACCGCGGGCAGGGCGAGCAGGGTGGCCAGCGGGATCAGGTACGTGGCGCCGGTCGCCCACGCCGACGCGCCACCGGCGGCCGCGTCGGAGAGCCCGCGCACGCCGGTCAGGTAGATGAACAGGAACGGCAGCGTCAGACCCCGCCCGATCGACGAGACCAGCACACCGGCCAGCAGCCATCGGGCTTCCCGGCGCTCCGGCAGGGTCTCGCGGATCATGCCCGGATCATGCCGTCCCCGGTCAATGTGACACCAGGGATTTCCCCGGCGCGACGCGGCCCGGTGTATCGGCAGGCTTCAGTGGTCGATCGAGCGCCTATCAGGGGGAGTGGCGACATGCGGCAAACGATGACCATGGATGTGGCGACGGTGGTCCGGGACGCCCGCGACGGCGACGAGCGGGCCTGGCGCACGCTCGTCGAGGCGTACGGCCCGCGGCTGCGGCTGGTGGCCCGGCGGTTCCGCATCCCACCCGATCAGGTCGGTGACCTGCTGCAGGCCACCTGGCTGCAACTGTTCAGCGGCATCGACCGGCTGCAGTGCCCGGAGGCGGTCGGTGCCTGGCTCGCCGTGACGATGCGCCGGTTCTGCCTGCGCGCGGTCACCGGACGGGACCGGGAGTGCCCGGTGACCGGGATGGACGAGTGGCTGCCGCAGCCCGGCGCGGCCCCGGACGCCGGCCTGCTGCGCGACGAGCAGGCCGCGTCGGTGCGCCGGGCGCTGGCCCGCCTGCCCGAGCGGCAGCGCCGGCTGCTGTGGCAGATGGCGACCGACCCGGACGCGCGGTATGCCGAGATCAGCGCCCGGCTGGACATGCCGGTCGGTGCGATCGGGCCGACCCGGGCGCGGGCGCTGGGCCGGCTGCGGCGCCTGCTGCTGGACGAGGAGCGGGCGACACACTTCGCCCACCGCTGATCAGTATCGGGCCGGGCCTGTCCATCGTGATCGCGGACGCGCACGGCGCCGAGGTCGACGTGACCGCCCGGCAGGGAGGGCGGCCTCACCATTGCTGTCCGACGGCCCGCCTGACCCGGACGTATGGGCCATCAACCCGCAGCCACGGTGGCGGTCAGGTAGGGCTGGTAGGAGTGATCGGGCGCGTTGCCGGCCGCGGCGCGGCAGGTGGCGGCCACCCGCCAGCCGCTGGCCCCGGACTCGGTCGGCAGGGTCAGCCGGACCGCGTTCCAGCGCCCGGCCGCGGTGACCGCGGCGGTGCCCTCGACGACCGGCTTCCCGCCACGGATCGCGTCGTACACCGAGACCTCGACGGCCTGCGCAGGCGCCGGATATTCGCCGCAGCCGCCGCCGTCGGTGACGGTCAGCACCTGACCCGGCCGGCCCGCCGTCGGGCTGAGTCCGAGCTTCGGCGCGGTGCTGGTGACGGTCTGATGGAACGTGTACGTGGCCAGGCTCCGACCGCCGGTGCGTTCGATCGGATCGGTGGACGCCTCGCAGCTGACCGTCGCCGGATAGGAGCCCGGTGTGGCCGTCTCCGCGCTGCGGATCCATGCGCCCTGGCTGAACTCGTCGGCCTGCTCGACGACGGCGTCGGACGGGGCCTGACCCGCGCCGCGCGTCACGATGAGGACGTACCCACTGCTCACCGCCGGGCAGGTGAAGCCGGGAGCGTGGGAGACGAATCCGGCGCGACCGCTCGGCCGGAACACCGTCAGCGCGCCCTTGCGCAGCTTTGCCGCGGCCTTGGCGCCGAGTTCGGCCAGTTGCGATCCGGGCCGGTAGCCCATGTGGACTGCGGTGCCGGCGACGATGGCGATCCGGCCGGCCGGGGTTGCCGCGTTGTAGCGTCCCGGGCGGTGATCGCAGACGATGTCCAAGGAGTTGCACAGGCTGAGCACCCGGCCGCCGATCGCGCCGAATGTGTGCCCGTTCGACAGCGAGAAGCGGGGGTACCACAGGCCGACGCCCTTGGCCCGCGAGCCGGCGCTGCCGAGCTGCTGCCCGTCGTCGCCCGGCACCCGGTCGCCGTCGCCGATCAGCACGATGGCGTCGATCCGGTCGGTCACCCGGCTGCCGAGGATCTGCATGCTGCGATGGATCACCATGGCGCCCTGAGAGAACCCGGCCAGGATGACGCGCTCGTCGGGGCATTGCCGCAGCCGGTCGAACAACAGAGTGTTCAGCTCGCGCTCGCCGTCGATCAGGCTTTTCATGAACGTGCCGATGCCGGGATAGAACATCGTCGCGACGGGTGCGGCCCGGTAGGGAAGCGGGTACGCCGTGACGCCCCGGCCGGTCGCCTTCGCCTTGACGGCGCGGTACACCGCGGTGACCTCGGCGCCCATCCCGGACTTGTCGTACCCGGGCTGGCCTTTGTCGGCTTCGCCGGAGCCTGCGGCGCCCACGAACAGCGCATCGCCGCAGCCGGGGGCCTCGGCGCGCGCGGGAGCGGCGGGCACCGCCAGCATGGCGGCGGCCAGGGCGGCCATCGCGAGAATACGTTTCATCCGGGCAGCATGGCCGGTGGATCGCGGGTGCCGGCGCAGCGTCCTCCCGGCGGTGGTGGAATTCCGGCGGACGGGGTCGGCCGCTCGGTCGCCGCCGCCCGCCGGGTGGTCCGGCCGGGTGGCCTATGCGGTCATCGGCAGGGGTCGTCGGCCTTGACCCGGGCGCGGTCGCGGAGGACCCACGAAGCGCTCGGGGGACGGCCATGGGTGGCGCGGATCCAGTCATCGCCGATCATGTCGTGGACCGCGCAGGCTTCCCGGAAGTATCGGCCCAGCGTCAGGTTGAGGGCGAAATGGCTCCACCCGTGCGGGGACAGCAGCCGGGGCAGGTGGCGGCTCCACTGATCTCGGCAGAAACGAGCCTTCTCCCGCCCGCGACGAGCGTCACGCCGGGTAGCGGCTCGGCGCCAGCCGCCGCGCGGTCAACGGCAGATTAGTGCGTCGCGACTCGGACCGCGCGAAGCACTTGAAGGGAGGTGCAGAGTGCATCAAACACTCCGAAGACGTCGGCAACGAGGTCGATATACTGAACTCCGCCGGGCTCTTTATCGCTGAATATTCGGCCAGACCGGAGATCGTGCCGTGCGGTTGCATGACCGATCGCGTTCCGGGTTCTGTTATTTAAATGATCGGCGTATCCCTCCCATCCTGGAACCTGCCGAATGAAGGCAAGGCGTGCGGCGTTGGCCAGTTTGTCGTAAGCCTTCAGAGAATTCGGGTTTGCCTTAATGTTGGCCCCAACGGGCAGATCAACTCCGAAGTCATTCGGATCCTGGCGCTTGACGGTGTTTTGCGCTGCCACCGCGAGCCTCAGGGTTTTGCAGACTGTCTCAAATCCCTGCTGGTAGAGGTCTCGGAGGACGTCGAACTCATCGCGATGCAAGGTGAGGTCCTCAAGAAGCGGCAGGCGAGCAGGTGGTATCATCCGCCGGAGCGTACCCATCTGCCAAGCATCATAGTGACCCATGAATCGATCGATCAGTTCAAAGACGCTTCGCTGCAGACCGGGAACCAGTCCGGAAGCGACGTCCGCTTGTACGAAATCGGTGTAGGTCGAATGCTTGAGGGCGCTAACATGCTTGGCGTGAAACCGTTGTAAATAGCGACGGGTAGAGTCGTCAGTTTTAGCCGTTATTGCGGCGGCCACAATAGCAACAGCTTTATGCGCCACGGTGGCCCGCTCGTGGACCGTAGAGGCCGTACGCCAGTCGCTGAATGCAGACCTTCCTGCTTTATCAAAGTGCTTCCAATCTTCGACCAGGTAGTATTCGTAGATTCGGCGCACTCGTGGCCAAAGCTCCTCCGCCGACTCCCTGCCAGTCGAAAGCGCTTCGAGGAGGTCTTCTTCTCGCCCGGCACCGACCAAGAATATCAAGGTCATTGTAGGAAATGTACCAAGCTCGCCTCGCTGTGTAGCGCCGTACTTAGAAGGAACGCTAGGGTCGACAGTGACGAAAGGAGCCTCGAGAGAGGTTTCGGTCGGCAGAAATTCTGCTTCCATCTCGATTCGATGCGATGGAAGGTCCGCACCCTGAGATCGTCCACGGATCGGCAACCCACAGTGCACGCAAGGAACATAGAAGCGCGTCAGCTTTGACGGGCCGATCCCGAGCCGACCATTGAGCCTTTTCCAACCTGACGGTGCTGGTCACGGCG
>NZ_BOMS01000141.1 GCF_016862315.1 Actinoplanes palleronii
TCACCCCTGCGAGCCAGCCAAAGCCCGGGAGGCGCCGAGGTCAGTGCGCGCTCGACCCGGCCCAGAGGTTGATCCCGGACTCGGTCGCGTACTTGTCGATCTCGGCCAGCTCGTCGGCGGTGAACGTGGTGTTGTCCAGCGCCGCCAGGTTGTTCTCCAGCTGGGACACGCTGCTCGCGCCGAGCACCACCGAGGTGACCCGCGGGTCGCGGACCGACCAGGCGATCGCCAGCTGGGCCAGGCTCTGGCCACGCCGTTCGGCGATGCCGTTCAGCGCCCGGATCTTGCCGAGGTTCTCCTCGTTCAGCCAGTCCGGGGTGAGCGACTTGTGCTCGCCGGCCCGCGACCCCTCCGGGATGCCGTTCAGGTAGCGGTCGGTGAGCATGCCCTGCGCCAACGGGGAGAAACCGATGCAGCCGGCGCCCTCCCGCTCCAGCACGTCGAGCAGATCCTCCTCGATCCAGCGGTTCAACATCGAGTACGACGGCTGGTGGATCAGCAGCGGGGTGCCCAGGTCACGCAGGATCGCGGCGGCCTCGGCAGTCTTGGCCGGCGAGTACGACGAGATGCCGGCGTACAGCGCCTTGCCGGAGCGCACCGCGGTGTCCAGCGCGCCCATCGTCTCCTCGAGCGGGGTGTCCGGGTCGAAGCGGTGCGAGTAGAAGATGTCCACATAGTCCAGCCCCATCCGCTTCAGGGACTGGTCCAGGGACGCGGTCAGGTATTTACGGGAGCCGTGGTCGCCGTACGGGCCGGGCCACATGTCGTACCCGGCCTTCGTCGAGATGATCAGCTCGTCCCGGTGCGGGGCGAAATCCTCGGCGAACAGGCGACCGAAATTGATCTCGGCCGAGCCGTACGGCGGGCCGTAGTTGTTGGCCAGGTCGAAGTGCGTCACACCGAGGTCGAAGGCGCGGCGCAGCACGGCCCGCTGCGTCTCGATCGGCTTGTCGTCGCCGAAGTTGTGCCACAACCCCAGCGAGACGGCGGGCAGTTTCAGGCCGCTGCGTCCGACGCGGCGGTACGTCATGGCGTCGTACCGGCTCGGGGCGGCTGCGTAAGAGGTCACCGTTGATTCATATCCCACCCCGGGTGGTCCTACCCGCCGACCTCGGCGACTGCTCGCCTCGACGGCCCGGTCAGGGTGTAGGCGGCGAACCCGCCGAGCGCCAGCACCAGCGCCGTGACCAGGGCCGCGGTGTCCCCCGGCGCCTGGGACTGCCAGGTCAGTACCCGCCCGAGGGCACCCTCCCCCTGCGGGAACATCACGGCGAACAGCGTCCAGCCGAGTGGCAGGAACCAGGACCGGGCCGGGGTGAGCAGGGTGGCGCTCAGCGCGGTCATCCCGAGCAGCCCGGCCGCGTCGCGGACCACCACCCACGCCGGGCTGAACCGGGCCGGGGTGACCAGGGTGACCGCCAGCAGTCCCACCACGATCAGCAACACGGTCAGCAGGTGCCCGGCCCGCCGGACCGGCCACCGCAGGGCGGCGGTCCGGTCCAGCGCATAGTCCGGGCTGGTCAGGGTGGTGGTCAGCCCGGCCACCATCAGCAGGACGGTCAGCACGATCAGTTCCGGGGCCACCACGCCGTTCTGGGTGTTGCCCAGCGCCAGCAACCACATCAGCACCGCGCAGCCGGCCGCCAGCGACAGCGCCATCGGGGCCCGCCGCGAGCGCAGGTACAGCGTCAGCCACCTCACGTCGTGCACTTCAGCGCGTCGGCGCGGATCGCGAGCACCTTGGCCGTCGCCTGCTCCGCGGGCAGGGCACGCAGCTGCGCCCAGAGTGCCCGGGCCTCGGCGGCGCGCTCGGGGTCGTCGAACTCCGAGACGGCGGTCGGCGGCTCCTGCCCGACCAACCAGTACCCGGCCGCGCGCGCCTGGGCCCAGGACGGCCCCTCCTCGCACTCGTACGGGCCGGTGAACGCCGCGATCACCGTCTCCGGCACCACCGCGGACGGCTCGGCCAGGTGACCGCCGGCGCCGACCTCGACGCGCAGCAAGGCGGTGTCGGCGGTCTGCGGCGCCGGCACGAACGGCAGGTACGTGGTGTTGTCCTCGTGGACCCGGGTCGGCCCGCCCGGCAGCTTCGCCAGGACGGTCAGCGCCTCCCGGGCCGGGCCGACCAGCTCGGGCAGCAGCCCGGCGTGCACCCGGCTGACGCACACCCGCGGTTCGTCCTTCGCGCAGACCAGCGCCTTCGCGACCGGGTCGACCGAGTCGGTGACGATCCGGTTCTGGTGCGGCATGACCAGGATGGCCAGCGCGGCGCCCACCCCGAGCGGCAGCAGCGCCGCCACGCGGGTCCGCCAGGTGCCGGACGCGAACAGCATCGCGCCGGCGACCGCGAGCGCGGCCATCCAGATCGCCTGGGAGCCGCTGACCTGCCAGGGCACCGTCGCGTAGTCGTCCGGCATGTTCATCTCGTCGATCGGCGAGAAGACCATGGACAGCCAACCTCGGGGCCGGGTGGCCCAGGGCAGGCCCAGCAGCAGGCCGAGACCCGCCACGGCCAGGACCGGCGGGGTCACCGGGTGCGGCAGCAGGCGGCCGACCGCCAGACCGAGCCAGACCCCGGCGATCAGCGTCAGGCCGCCGACCGCGGCGACACCCAGGACCGCGGACGGCAGGTAGTCGGCGGTCCTGAAGATCGACACCCCGGCCGCGACGCCCACCAGCAGGTAGCCGGCGATCATGGCGAGGGCCATCGCGGTGATCGTCGGCACGGCCCGCCGCACCCGGGGCCGGGGCGTGCTGGCGAACAGCTCACCGACGTCCGACTTCTTCTCCCGGCGGCCCTGCCAGGCGCCGGCGGCCAGGGCCAGCGGCCAGAGCAGCACCAGGTACAACCGCTGGGTCATGGCCAGCTGCATCCACCCGACCGACCACTCCGACCCGGTCATCGAGCCGCTCGCGAGATACATCAGCGCGGCGCCGACCGCCAGCACGATCAGGGCCGATCCGAGGGCCGCCGACCGGCGCAGCTCGATACCCAGCACGCGGCTCATCGGGCGGCCTCCGCCCGGTGCCGGCGCAGCAGCGCGGAGTAACCCCGCTCGGCGGGACTGTCCCCGGCGTCGCCCTCGCCACCCTGGCCGATCAGCTCGTCCGGGGTGCCCTGGAAGACCAGCCGGCCCGCGTTGATCATCACGACGTCGGAGCACGCCGCCACCACGTCCTCGACCAGGTGCGTGGAGACCAGGACGCAGCTGTCGACGCCCAGGTCACGCAACAGCTCCCGGAAGTCGAGGCGCTGCTCCGGGTCGAGGCCGACGGTCGGTTCGTCGAGCAGCAGCACCGAGGGGTCGTTGACGATCGCCTGCGCGATGCCGGCCCGGCGCAGCATGCCGCCGGACAGCGTCTTCATCCGCGAGCCGGCCCGGTCGGCGAGACCGACCCGTTCGATCGCCCGCTGCACCGCGCCCGGCACCGACGGCCTCGGCATCTCCTTGAGCCAGGCCATGTACTCGACGAACTCCCGCACGGTGAACCGCGGGTAGAAGCCGAACTGCTGCGGCAGGTAGCCCAGCCCGCGGCGGACCCGGCGCAGGTCGGCGCGGCCGGCCACCGACTCGCCGAGCAGGGTCAGCGCCCCGCCGGCCGGTTCGATGACGGTGGCCAGCGCGCGCATCAGCGTGGTCTTGCCGGCGCCGTTCGGACCGAGCAGGCCGTGCACCCCCGTGCCCAGGGCCAGGTCGAGTCCGTCGACGGCCAGGTGCCGGCCGGCCCGCACGCGCAGGCCCTCGGCGTGCACCACCCACGGGTGGGTGGTGGGGGCCGTCTCGGCCGCGCTCACCGTACGCATAAATCGGTCTCCTTCGATTGATTGCGCCGACAGCTGTCGCGGGGAAGCGACAACCCGACGGCGCCGGGGAGGTTCAGGTGGCGCCGCCGTGAGGCGGCGCGAGAGAGCTCAGTGGTGGCTGGACAGCCGCCGGAAACGGTCGGACCGGATCAGGGCGAACCCCGCGGACACCGCGATGACCAGCAACCACAGCCCGGCGCTGCCCGCCTGGAGCACGCCCGGCAGGCGCAGATTGATCAGGGACGGCACTGCCACCGCGAGGCCCCATCCGGCCGCCAACCCGAGGGCCGCGCGGCGGACGCCGACGAAGACGCCGAGCGCGACGGTCACCGTGGTGAACGCCAGGCACGGCAGCAGTGCCAGGGCCAGCGACGCCCCGGTCCGGTCGCTGGCCAGCCCGAGCACCGGGATCACCACGGCCAGCACCGCAGCGGTACGCCGCAGCAGCAACGGCAGTCCGGCGGTCGGGGTGCCGGCGATCAGCTCCCAGGCCGGATCACTGCCCCGGCTCCACGCCACCGCCACACCGGGCAGCGGCGCGACCGGAGCCAGCAGCAGCACCAGCGACGGCAGGCTGGGCTGCAAGCCTTGGAGCAGCACCGCGCAGCCCAGTACCGCGATCGTCATGGTCAGCCACGGCACCAGCTGCCAGATCAGCCATCGGTGCCGGGCCGCCGACCAGGGCCGGCGGCGGGCCGGAGCGGGTCCGGTCGTGACGCCCTCGTCCACACCGGCCGCCACCCGCTCGAGCAGCGCCCGCAGGTCGTCCGGCACGTCCGTGGTCAGCAGCGCCCGGCAGTCCGCGCAGTCCTCGAGGTGCACCTCGACCGACCAGACCGTGGCCTCGTCGAGAGCCGGGTCGCCGTCGGCGTACCGGGTGATCCAGGTGGGGTTCGGGTGTCCGGTCATGACAGCGCCTCCCGCAGAGCGAGCCGGGCCCGCCGCGCCCGGGTTTTCACGGTGCCCTCGGGCACTCCCAGCAGCAGCGACGTCTCCCGGACCGAGAGACCGTCGAGGACCATGGCGCGGAGCACCTGGCGTACGTCGTCGGGCAGCGTGAGCAGCGCCTGCTCCAGGTCGTGCCCGACCCGGCCGGCCATCACCTCATCCTCGGCGGCCGGTGCGACCGTCGCGGCGAGTTGCACGGCCGGCAGGTCCTTCTGCCGGGCGCGCCGCCGGAACGCGTCGACGAGCCGGTTGGCCGCGATGGTCCACATCCAGCCGACCGCGCTGCCTGTGGTGGCCGACCCGGCGAAGTCGCCGGCCGCCCGCCACACCGCCAGATACGTCTCCTGCATCACGTCGGCGATCACGTCGTCGTCCGAGCAGCGCCGGCGCAGGCGGACGGCGAGCCACGGCGACGTGCGCCGATACAGCTCGTCGAACGCGTGCCGGTCACCGGCTGCGGTGCGGCGCACCAGCTCCGCCTCGTCCTGACTTGGTCTCACAACCAGCAAGACGACGGCAGATGACCTTCGGTTCTCCAGGAAGAGTGACGCGCGTCACAGAGTGGCTCTGCCGTACGTTGGGCGGTATGGCCTTCGACGAGGGACTCGCGGAACGGATCCGGGACGCGTTCGCGGACGCGGACGGCGTGACCGACAAGCGGATGTTCGGCGGGATCACCTTCATGGTGCACGGCAACATGGCCGTCGGCGTGATGGGCGACGACCTGATCGTGCGGCTCGGCGCGGAGGCCGGCGAGGCCGCGCTCACCGAGCCGGGCACCCGGGTCTTCGACTTCACCGGCCGTCCGATGAAGAACTGGATCGTGGTCGACGGCGACCGTCTCGACGACGAGGAGCTGGCCCGGTGGCTGCGAGCCGGCGTCGACTTCGCCAGCTCGCTGCCACCAAAATAAAGACCTTTTTAAACCACTTTTCGGTACGAGGTGAGCGTCGCGTCCAGGATCTCCCGTCCGGGACGCTCCCACAGCTCGGCGTTCATCACCTCGACCTCGATCGGCCCCGCATACCCGGCCTTCTCCACCGCGGCGTGGAACGCGGCCATGTCGATGCACCCGTCACCGGGCAGGCCACGGCCGGTCAGCACTCCCTGCGGCAGCGGGGTGACCCAGTCGGCCAGCTGGTAGATCGCGATCCGCTCGCCGGCCCGCGCGATCCGGTCCAGCACGGTGTCGTCCCACCACAGGTGGTACGTGTCGACGGTGACACCGACCTGCCCGACCGGGTGCTGCTCGGCGATCGCCATGGCCTGATCCCAGGTGCTGATCACGCAGCGGTCCGCGGCGTACATCGGGTGCAGCGGCTCGATCGCCAGGGTCACCCCGGCGGCGGCCGCGTGCGGCACCAGCTCGGCGATCGCGTCGGCGACGTGCTGCCGGGCGCCGGCCAGGTCCTTCGAACCGGCCGGGAGCCCGCCGGAGACCAGCACCAGCACCTTGGTGTCCAGGGCGGCGGCCTCGTCGATGGCCCGGCGGTTGTCGTCGAACCAGTCCGGCGCCTGGAAGAAGCCGCTGCGGCAGAGCGTGGTCACCGACAGGCCGGCGTCCCGGACCAGGGCGGCGGAACGCTCCAGGCCGTACTCGGTGACCGGCTCACGCCAGAGCGCGACCTGGCCGACGCCGGCCTCGACACAGCCGGCGACCAGGTCCGGCAGGTCCCACAGCTTGGCGGTGATCTGGTTGAAGGAGAAACGGCTCATCCGGCCATCACCTCGAAGAACCGGTTCGCCCGGTGGGCGGCCAGGTCCGGGTCAGGGAGCAGGCCGGCGGTGTCGGCGAGCTCGATCAGGGTGGCGAAGTGCGGCACCGAGCGACCCGACTGCAGGCCGCCGACCATGGTGAAGTGCCGCTGGTGACCGGTCAGCCAGGCGAGGAAGACGATGCCGGTCTTGTAGTAGAAGGTCGGCTTCTCGAAGATGTGCCGGGAGAGCGGGACGGTCGGCGCGAAGATCCGGTCGTACTCGGCCAGGTCACCGCGGTCCAGCGCGGCGAACGCGGCAGCGGCGGCCGGGGCGATCGCCGCGAAGATGCCGAGCAGCGCGTCCGAATAGCCCTGCTCGTCGCCGCGGATCAGGTCGGGATAGTTGAAGTCGTCACCGGTGTAGAGCCGGACGCCGGCCGGGAGCCTGCGGCGCAGGCGGATCTCGTGGTCCGCGTCGAGCAGCGAGACCTTGACGCCGTCGACCTTGGCCGCGTTGCTGTTGATCAGCTCGAGCAGGGTCTCGGTCGCCTTGTCCACGTCGGACGAACCCCAGTAGCCCTCGAGCGCCGGGTCGAACGCGGTGCCGAGCCAGTGCAGCACGACAGGTTTGTCGGACTTTTCCAGCAAGGGTCGGTAGATCGCCAGATAGTCGTCGGCGTCGCGGGCGGTGGCGGCCAGGTGGCGGCTGCACATCAGCACCGGGACCGCACCCGCGGTGAGCACGTCGCTCAACTGCTCGGCGTAGGCCCGGCCGACCTGCTCGAGGGTGGCCGCGCCGGGTGCCAGCTGGTCGGTGGCGACACCGGCCACGATGCGACCGCCCGCGGACCGGGCCTCGGCCGCGCTGCGCCGGATCAGTTCCTTGGTCGCGGCGTAGTCCAGGCCCATCCCGCGCTGCGCGGTGTCCATCGCCTCGGCGACACCGAGACCGTGCGACCACAGGTGATGGCGGAAGGCCAGCGTGGTCTCCCAGTCCAGGACCGCGGGCGCGCCCGGGGCGTTCTGCGCGCGCGGGTCGGCGACGACGTGCGCCGCCGCGTACGCAATCCGGTTTGTGGGTGGGTTTTTCGGTATTTCCCATGACTGCTGTCCGGAAAGGACCAGGTCGCGGCCGTCGGGGAGGTGCACCGTGGCCATGTCAGGCGTTCCCCAGCTCGATGCGTCGGCCCTCGCGCGCCGACTGCAGACCGGCCTCGGCCAGCCGCACCCCGCGGGCACCGGACGCGAAGTCCCAGTGGAACGCCTCGCCGGCCACCACGTGCCGGAGGAACGCCTCCCACTGGACCTTGAAGCCGTTGTCGAACTCGTCGTTGTCGGGCACCTCGGCCCACTGGTCCCGGAACGACGCGCCGGTCAACGGCAGATCCGGGTTCCAGACCGGCTTCGGCGTGGTGGCCCGGTGCTGGATCTTGCAGCCGCGCAGACCGGCCACGGCGCTGCCCAGCGTCCCGTCGACCTGGAACTCGACGAGCTCGTCCCGGTTCACCCGGACCGCCCACGACGAATTGATCTGGGCGACGATGCCACCCTCGAGTTCGAAGATCGCGTACGCGGCGTCGTCGGCGTCAGCGGTGTACTCCTCGCCGCGCTCGTCCACCCGGCGCTCCACGTGCGTGGCGATCGTGGTCTGCACCCCGCGGACCGCGCCGAACAGCTCCTCCAGCACGTAGTTCCAGTGCGGGAACATGTCCATCACGATGCCGCCGCCGTCGGCCAGCCGGTAGTTCCAGCTCGGCCGCTGGGCGACCTGCCAGTCCCCCTCGAAGACCCAGTAGCCGAACTCGCCGCGCACCGACAGGATCCGGCCGAAGAACCCGCCGTCGATCAGCCGCTTCAGCTTGCGGAGTCCGGGCAGGAAGAGCTTGTCCTGCACGACACCGCTGCGGATCCCGGCCGCGCCGGCCAGCTCGGCCAGCTCCTCGGCGGCCGCCGAACTCTCCGCGAGCGGCTTCTCCGTGTAGACGTGCTTGCCGGCGCCGATCGCCTGCCGGATCGCCTTCTCCCGCTGCTGGGTCACCTGCGCGTCGAAATAGATCTCCACGTCCGGCCGGGCCAGCGCGGCGTCCAGGTCGGTGGTCCACTCGGTGAGGCCGTGCCGCGCGGCGATCGCGGCGAGCTTGTCCGGGTCGCGGCCGACCAGGATCGGCTCGGGCCAGATGTGGCCGCCGCCGGGCAGGGCCACGCCGCCCTGCTCACGGATGGCCAGCAGGGAACGGACCAGGTGCTGCCGATACCCCATCCGGCCGGTCACTCCGTTGAGCACAATGCCGATCGATCTGCGCGCTGCCATGTGCGGTTACCTCCGGGTGCTTTGGGAAAGCGCTTTCCTGCTGCTGGCAGCGTAGGACGCTGATCGGCCCGGAACAAGAGTCAATTCACACACCGCCGAACCACCCCCGCGAGCCTGCCCACAAACCCCCTGCGTGGGGCTTTTAGCGCAAACCCAACCGCAACTCCCCACACAAGCCGCGCCCGACACTTGCGTGGGGACTTTCGGTGCGGAGCGAACCCCAACTCCCCACACAAGCCGCGCCCGACACTTGCGTGGGGACTTTCGGCGCGGAGCCGACCGCAACTCCCCACGCAGGCGGCACCCGACAGCAGCGTGGGGACTTTCGGTGCGGAGCGGACCGCAACTCTCCACGCAGGCGGCGGCCGACGGGGTGGGAAAGGGCGAATCCCGCGCTCGGTGGGGAGCGCGGGATTCGTTGGGCGGTGCTAAGGGGTCAGCGTTCGCAGTTGACGGCCACGTCCGGGGCGTAGGGGTGGCACTCGTCGCCGGCCACGCCGTTCGCGCCGCCGTCAAGGTGGTCCGCGGCGGCCCGGTCCTCGTAGCCGAAGAGCTGGTCGTCGCCGGCGTCGCCGTACAGGTAGTCGCGGCCCTCGCCGCCCTCCACCAGGTCGTTGCCGCCGCCGCCGTGCAGGATGTCGTCGCCGGGGCCGCCCTGGAGCTGGCCGGCGCTGTTGTTGCCGGTCAGACGGTCGTTGCCGGTGCCACCGATCAGGGTCTCGACGTCGGTGCCCACGTTGTCGTGCTCGCCGGACTGGCCGTCGTCGCCAACTCCGTCGGCGTCCGCCCAGACCGCCCGGGTCCGGCCGTAGTACGACACCGCGTCGGTGCCGGCGCCGCCGAGCAGGACGTCGGCGTAGACGGCCGTGGAGGCGTCGTCGCCGTCCAGCCCGTCGTTGCCGGGGCCACCGTCGAGCCGGTCCTTGCCCCGGCCACCGGAGAGGCCGTCCTGGCCGTAACCGCCGTACAGCTTGTCGTTGCCGTCGACGCCCTCGAGCGAGTCGTTGCCGTTGCCGCCGTAGAGGGTGTCGTTGCCGGCCCAGCCGACCAGGGTGTCGTTGCCGTCACCGCCGGAGAGCGCGTCGTTGCCGGTGTCGGCGTCGAGGTGGTCGTTGCCGCCCATGCCGTAGAGCCGGTCGGCGCCGGACATCCCCCGCAGGGTGTCACCGCGCGAGCCGCCGACGAGTTTGTCGTTGCCCGAGCCGCCCTCGGCGGTCATCGGCAGACCGGAGTTGTTCACCACCGAGTCGTTGCCGTCGTAGAGCCAGATGTTGACCCGGGTCGGGCCCTTGCCGGTGCAACGGACCTTGGTCTTGTCACCCTTGACCGCTTTGCAGCCCTTGCCGGCCTTGACCGCGACCCGATCGTCGACGGTCACGGTGTTGCCGCTGCGGGTGATCACCACGCGGTTGGTCTGGCTGCTGCCGGCCACGTAGCGGAACTTGGTGCCGGAAATCGAGGCGACGCCGGCGGTGGCGGCCTGCGCGGGCGCGGCGAACGCGCCGATCGAAACAGTTGCGAGAAGAGCCGCGCCGAGACGGGCGGGCAGAAGAGAGTGAAGCACGTGGATCCTCCCCAAGGATCCGGGCGGCATCCATGCCGCACGGCGGCGTGATCATATCTTGGGTACGCCGTCCGTCAGCACCCCGGAAAAGTCAACGCGGGGGCCAACGGACCCCCGCGTTGACTCAGCGTTCGCAGTTGACCGCGATGTCCAGAGTGTCCGGCTGGCACTCGTCGCCGGAGGCGCCGTTCGCGCCGCCGTCGAGCAGGTGGCCCGCGGCGGTGCCGCGCGCCTCGACCGCGTCCAGGACCAGTTCGAGGGCCAGCTCGAACTGGTCCTCCCGGTCGACCTCGCTCAGGTGTTCGGCCACCCCGCGGATGTGCGGGTACCTGTCGGCGGGCAGCACCACGTACTCCCGGTCCCAGGCCAGGCCGTCCTGGCGCATCACGTCCAGCCCGACCGCGTGCACGTTCGCCTCGAAGGCCGTCCAGGCCAGCACGGTGTCGGCGACCACCCGGTACATGCTGGCCGCCGCCCGCCCGCTCAGCCCGGCCTGCTCCATCGCCCCGATGATCAGCTCCACGGTGCGGAACTCGGCCTCCTGGCGCAGCGTCCGGGTGGCCACCAGGGCCGCGACCCGGGGATGCGCGACGAACGCCCGGCGGGTGGCCCGGGACAGCGACATGATCCGCTCGCGCCAGCTCGGCTCGTCGTGGTCGACCTCAGCGAGGGCGTTCTCCAGCAGTTGCGCGCCGATCGCCAGCAGCAGCTCGTCCTTGTCCCGGAAGTGCCGCAGCACCGCGGTCGGCGCCACCCCTAGCGCCGGCCCGAGCCGCCGGAACGTCAGCGCGTCGGAACCCTCCGCCTCGGCCACCTCCATCGCCACCCGCACGATCTCGGCCCGGCTCAGCGTGCCCCGCTCCCTCTTCGCCATGACCACATCCTAGTGAAACAACGTTGTGAACACCGTTGACATCAGTGTTCAAATGTCGTTGCATCTGTGGCCAGGGCCACTCTGAGGAGCGCACGGATGAACACAGCCATGCCGAAGTCGCTCGGCGTCGTGGACGGCGTTGTCATCGCCGCGTCCAGCACCGCCGCCACCACCAGCATCGCGATCGGCACCGGGGTGCTGGCCGCGACCGTCGGTCACCAGGTGCCGATCCTGCTGATCCTGGCGTTCCTGCCGATGCTCGGCATCGCCGGCGCCTACGCCCGCCTGAACCGCTCCGAACCGAACTGCGGCGCCGGATACACCTGGGTGGGCAGCACGCTCGGCCCGTGGCTGGGCTTCCTGGCCGGCTGGATCCCGATCGCCGGCACGGTGATCTTCCTGGCCTACACCACGGCGATCTGCGGCTCGCTGCTCATCCAGACCGCCGACAAGCTCGGCCTGCACGGCCTCGACCCGAACTCGACCGCCCAGTGCACCCTGGTCGGCCTGGTCATCCTGGTCGCGGTGACCTGGACCGCGATCCGCGGGGTCAGCCACGCCGCGAACTTCCAGAAGTACCTGCTGATCTTCGAGTACGCGGTCCTGATCGTCTTCTGCGGCTGGGGCATGATCGTCGGCGACCAGCCGTTCTCGCTCTCCGGGCTGAACCCGTTCGCCTTCGACTCGGTCACCTCGCTGGCACAGGGCCTGGTCCTGGCGGTCTTCTTCTACTGGGGCTGGGACGCGGCGTTCAGCGTCACCGAGGAGACCCGCAACCCGGAGGACGCGGCCCGCGGCGGCTACATCGCGCTCTTCACCATGCTCGGCCTCTTCGTGCTCGGCTCGATCGCGTTCCAGCGGGTGCTGCCGGTCGGCAAGCTGGCCGAGAACGGCGCGCAGGGGCTCAGCTACTACGCCGCGAAGCTGGTCGGCGAGCCGTGGGCGTCGCTGCCGCTGCTGGCCCTGATGTTCTCGGCGATCGCGTCGGTGCAGTCCGGGGTGATCCCGACCGCCCGGCTGACCCTGGCGATGAGCCGGGACCGGACGCTCGGCCCGGCCTGGGCACGGCTCAACCCGCGTGGCGCCCCGGCCGCCGGCACCGTCGCGATCGCGGTGATCGCCGGGTTCGTCGCCCTGCTGGAGTTCGCCATTCCCACCCTCAACCAGGCGATCCTCGCCGCGGTCAACACCATCGGCCTGCTCGTGGCGATCTATTACGGACTGACCGCTGTCGCCTCCGCGGTCCGCTTCCGCGGACTCCTGCGGACGAACCCCGCCGAAGGCTTGCGGGCCGTCGTGGTCCCGCTCCTTTCCGGTACGACGTTGCTCGCCCTCGGCGTCTACCTCGCCGGGTACTACGCGACACTCAGCGACGGGTTCGCCATCAGCGTCGACAACGGCTGGTTCAACCTGGCCGCGCCGGCACTCATCGTGCTGCTCGGCCTGGCCGCCGCCGCGGTCGCCAAGTGGCGCCGCCGTTCCCCCTATTTCGTCACCGCCGTCGCTGCCACTGCCGAGGAGACCGTATGACCACCGCTGACCTGCTCTTCACCGGTGGACCCGCGTTCACCGTCGACGCGGCCCGCACCCGGGCGACCGCGGTGGCCGTCAAGGACGGGCGGATCCTGGCGGTCGGTCACGACCTGGACGAGCTGCGCGGCCCGGGCACCGAGGTCGTCGACCTGGCCGGCCGGCTGCTGATCCCCGGTTTCCAGGACGCGCACGTGCACGCGGTCTTCGGCGGCGTCGAGATGGGCGAGTGCGACCTGACCGGCACCACCGACCTGAACGAATACCTGTCCCGGGTGGTCGCCTACGCCGCCGCGCACCCGGACCAGGAGTGGATCACCGGCAGTGGCTGGTCGATGGAGAGCTTCCCGGGCGGCGTGCCGACCAAGGAGCTGCTCGACCGGGTCGTCCCGGACCGGCCGGTCTACCTGACCAACCGCGACCACCACGGTGCCTGGGTCAACTCGGTCGCCCTGGAGCGGGCCGGCCTCACCCGGGACACCCCGGACCCGGCCGACGGGGTGATCAACCGGGACGCCTGCGGGCACCCGGCCGGCGCCCTGCAGGAGGGCGCGGTCACCCTGGTCAACCACCTGATCCCGAAGACCACCCCGGCCGAGCTGGTGGCCGGGCTGCGCCGGGCGCAGGACCTGCTGCACTCGCTGGGCATCACCGGCTGGCAGGACGCCATGCTGCGCGGCTCGAACGGCTACCCGGACCCGGCCGACGCCTACCTGACCGCGGCCCGCGAGGGCTGGCTCACCGCGTCGGTGACCGGGGCGCTCTGGTGGGACCGGGACCGCGGCGGCGAGCAGATCCCGGAGCTGGTCGCACATCGTGCGCAGCTCACCCACGGCCGGCTGAGCTGCTCGACCGTGAAGATCATGCAGGACGGGGTGGCGGAGAACTTCACCGCCGCGATGACCGCGCCCTACCTGGACGCGTGCGGCTGCCCGACGCCGAACAGCGGCCTGAGCTTCGTCGAGCCGACCGCGCTGAACGGGTACGTCACCGAACTCGACGCGCTCGGCTTCCAGGTGCACTTCCACGCGCTCGGCGACCGGGCGGTCCGCGAGGCGCTGGACGCGATCGAGGCGGCCCGCGGCAAGAACGGGTTCCGGGACACCCGGCCGCATCTGGCCCACCTCCAGGTGGTGCACCCCGCCGACATCAACCGGTTCCGGCGGCTCGGCGCGACCGCGAACCTGCAGCCACTGTGGGCCGCGCACGAGCCGCAGATGGACGAACTGACCATTCCGTTCCTCGGGGCGGAGCGGGCCGGGTGGCAGTATCCGTTCGGTGACCTGCTGCGGGCCGGTGCGACCCTGGCGGCCGGCTCGGACTGGCCGGTGAGCAGCCCGAACCCGATCGAGGGCATCCACGTGGCGGTGAACCGGTCGGCGCCCGGCGAGGACGACGGGCGGGTGTTCCTGCCGGCGCAGCGGCTGGACCTCGGAACGGCGCTGGCGGCCTACACGGCGGGTAGCGCGTACGTGAATCACCGGGACGACAGCGGCAGTATCCGTACCGGAAACGTCGCGGACCTGGTGGTGCTGGACCGCGACCCGTTCGACGGCCCGGCCGCGGAGATTTCCGCGACGAAGGTCGCGATGACCTTCGTCGGCGGCACGGCGGTCTATCGGTCCTGAGCGGCCACGACGGCCAGGCACTCGCGGCAGATGTCCGGGCTGTTCCAGGTGGCGAAGATGTCCACCTCGGGCGGCTGGTCCGCCTCGTCCCAGTCCGCGAAGCCCATGACGGCGTAACGGCGGTACGGCAGCGGGGTGCCCGACACGGGCGCCCCGCACCGGGCCCGATCCGCCAGTTGCGATAAATGCCGCAATTCGTCGGCCACGCCACGGATCATCTCGTGGCTCTCCTGGACGCGCCACATCCAGTACGGCGAGAGCGGGCCGAGCACCATCGCCCGTCGCGGACAGTAAACGGCCGCCCAGTGATAGTCGTCCGGCGCGTGGCTGATCTCGACCGGGATCAGCTGATCAATCGGGGCGCGCGGCGCCTCGGGAAATCTCGGCAGCGGGTCACCACAGATTGACTCTCGGTAGTGTTCCACGTGAAACATCGCATGCAGCTCGGTCGACATCGACCCAGAGACAGTGCTGTATGCGGCATATCTCGCGGTGCCATCCGGGAAGCGGACAGTGGCCAACCAAGTACCCACAGCGACCCCCTCGGTCCCGTCACCCGAGACGCAGGCTAAACCGGCGAGGCAAAACCCGGCAGGATCAGGGTCATGCCTCTGCTCTTCTCGTACGGCACCCTGCAGGAGTCCGCGGTTCAGCGGGCCAACTTCGGACGGGAGCTGGAGGGCCGGGCCGACACGTTGCCCGGTTACGCGGTGCGACTCCTGGAGATCACCGACCCGGAGGTCATCGCGATCAGCGGCGAGACCCGTCACCCGATCGTCGTGGAGACCGGCGTCGAGCACGACCGGATCCCCGGCGCGGTCTACGAGGTCTCCGAGGACGAGCTGCTCGCCGCGGACAAGTACGAGGTGGCCGACTACCACCGGGTGCTGCTCTCGCTCAGCTCCGGCGTCCGCGCCTGGGTCTACGTGAGCGCCGCCGCCTACTGACCGCCCCCGGCTGGCCCTCAGGGGTGCCTCGGGGCCCACGAGACACCCCTAAAAACCAGCCGGCGAACCGCGAGCGGACCGCCGACGCTGCGACGGCTGGCTCTGAGGGGCGCCTCCGGACCCGCGAGACACCCCTGAGGACCAGCCGGGGGACCGCGAGCGGACCGCGGGCGTTGCGCGGAGCGGTCAGGCGGGTCACAAGCGGTCGGCGGCCGTGGTGAGGTTCGGGTAACTCGTTGACGTAGGTGGGGGTGACCGGGCGGTAATCCCCGCTTCCTACCGTGGCCATGCGAGGACGACCCCGGACGGAAGGACTCCCCCTGTGGCCGCCGATGTCACCCAGGTGCGCACCGTCTGCGGCTACTGCGGCGTCGGCTGCGGCATCGTGCTCGACGTGGCGAGCGACCCGGACGGGCGCCGCCGCGTCCTCAAGGCGACCGGCGACAAGGCGCATCCGGCCAACCGCGGCCGGCTCTGCACCAAGGGCGCCACCAGCGCCGAGCTGCTGCAGGCCGAGGGGCGGCTGGGCTACGCCCTGGTCCGGCCGGAGCGCGGCGCCGAGCCGCAGAAGCAGAACCTGGACGAGGCGATCGCGGAGACCGGGCGCCGGCTGCGGACGATCGTCGACGAGCACGGGCCGGACGCGTTCGCCATGTACGTCTCCGGCCAGATGACCCTGGAAGCCCAGTACCTGGCGAACAAGCTGGTCAAGGGCTACATCGGCACCAACAACATCGAGTCGAACTCGCGGCTCTGCATGGCCAGCGCGGGCACCGGCTACAAGCTGTCGCTGGGCGCCGACGGGCCGCCCGGGTCGTACGACGACCTGGACCACGCGGACGTCTTCTTCGTGATCGGCGCGAACATGGCGGACTGCCACCCGATCCTGTTCCTGCGGATGATGGAGCGGGTCAAGGCCGGCGCCAAGCTGATCGTGGTGGATCCGCGGCGCAGCGCCACCGCCGACAAGGCCGACCTGTTCCTGCAGATCCGGCCGGGCACCGACCTGGCACTGCTCAACGGCCTGCTGCACCTCGTCGAGAAGGACGAGGAGTTCATCACGGGGTACACCGAGGGCTGGGCCGCGATGCCGGAGCTGCTCGCGGACTACCCGCCGGACCGGGTGGCCGAGCTGACCGGGCTGGCAGAAGCGGACATCCGCACCGCCGCCGAGTGGATCAGCGACGCCCCGAACTGGGTCTCGCTGTGGACCATGGGGCTGAACCAGAGCACGCACGGCACCTGGAACACCAACGCGATCTGCAATCTGCACCTGGCGACCGGCGCGATCTGCCGCACCGGAAGTGGCCCGTTCTCGCTCACCGGGCAGCCGAACGCGATGGGCGGCCGGGAGATGGGCTACATGGGTCCGGGTCTGCCCGGGCAGCGATCGGTGCTGGTCCCGGCGGACCGCGAGTTCACCGAGCGGGTCTGGGACCTGCCCGGCGGCACCCTGCGCACCGACGTCGGCAAGGGCACCGTCGAGATGTTCGAGCAGATGGCCGCCGGACGGATCAAGGCCTGCTGGATCGTCTGCACCAACCCGGTCGCCTCGGTCGGCAACCGGAAGACGGTGATCGCCGGGTTGGAGGCCGCCGAGCTGGTGATCACCCAGGACGCGTTCGCGGAGACCGAGACGAACGCGTACGCCGACATCGCGCTGCCGGCCGCGATGTGGTCCGAAACGGACGGCATCATGATCAACTCTGAGCGCAGTCTGACCCTGGTCCACCCGGTGGTGGACGCGCCGGACGAGGCGTTGCCGGACTGGTTGCTGATCGCCCGGGTCGCGGCCGCAATGGGCTATGCCCAAGCCTTTTCGTACGGCAGCGCGTCCGAGATCCTCGACGAGATCAAGCAGTTCGCGAACCCGCAGACCGGTTATGACCTGCGCGGAGTGTCGTACGAAAGGCTCGAAGCGGGCCCGGTGCAGTGGCCGGCCGTGCCCGGTGGGCCGGACCGCAACCCGATTCGCTATCGCGCCGAAGGCGGTGGTTTCCGGTTCGCCACCGCGAGCGGCCGAGCGGTCTTCCATGCCCGCCCGCACCTGGACCCGGCCGAGCTGCCGGACGACGACTTCCCGTTCGTGCTGAACACCGGCCGGCTGCAGCACCAGTGGCACACGATGACCAAGACCGGCAAGGTCGCCAAGCTCAACAAGCTCAACCCCGGCCCGTTCGTGGAGATCAACCCGGCGGACGCGGCGGCGCTCGGGGTGGCCGAGAACGATCAGGTGGAGATCGCGTCGCGGCGGGGCCGGGCGGTGCTGCCCGCGGTGCTCACCGACCGGGTGCTGCCGGGGTCGTGCTTCGCGCCGTTCCACTGGAACGACCTGTTCGGCGAGTACGTCAGCGTCAACGCGGTGACCAGCGACGCGGTCGACCCGCTGAGCTTCCAGCCGGAACTGAAGATCTGCGCCGTCAATCTCTCCAAGGTCGCCGTCCCGGCGCCGGTCGCCACCTCGGGCACCACGATCCACGACCTGCTCGGCCTGGATCCGGTGCCGCCCGCGCTGACCGACCCGCAGCGCCGCTACCTGGCCGGGTTCATCGCCGGGCTGCCACCGGGCCTGGCCGGCGCGCCCACCCTGCCGGGGAACGCCCCCTTCGACCCGGACACCACGATGTGGGTGAACGGCCTGCTCGCCGGGGTCTTCACCACCGCGCCCGTGAAGGCCGTGGCCAGGCCGCAGCCGACCGGGCCACGGCTGCAGATCCTCTGGGCCTCACAGACCGGCAACGCGGAGGATTTCGCGCGCGGACTACAGAACCGCCTGGCCACGACCGGTCACCAGATCTCGGTACGCGGCATGGACGGCGCCGCACCCGACCTGCTCGACCCGGACGCCGACCTGCTCGTGGTGACCAGCACGTTCGGTGACGGCGACGCACCGGACAACGGCACCGCGTTCTGGCAGTCGCTGACCGGCGACGGCGCGCCCCGGCTGGACGGCCGCCGGTTCGCGGTGCTGGCCTTCGGCGATTCCAGTTACGACGACTTCTGCGGACACGGCCGCCGCCTCGACGAACGGCTCGCCGAACTGGGCGGCACCCGGCTCGCCCCGCGCGCCGACTGCGAGCCGGACTTCGAGGACACCGCCACCGACTGGCTGGAATCGGTCGTCTCGGCGCTGACCGCCCCGCCCCCGGTCGCACCGACCCGGGCCGCGCCGATGACCGCCCACCTGGTCGGCAACCAGCTGCTCAGCGAGCCCGGCTCGGCCAAGGAGGTCCGCCGGTTCACGTTCCACACCGGCGGGCGGCTGGACTACCGGGCCGGTGACGCGCTCGGCGTGTGGCCGGTCAACTGCCCGGACCTGGTCAGCGAGTGGCTGACCGTCACCGGCTTGGCCGCGGACGACGCCGTCGAGCTCGACCGGGTCGGCATGCTCCCGCTCGGCGAGGCGCTGTCCAAGCACCTGGACATCACCCGGATCACCAGCGACCTGCTCCGGTTCACCGCCGACCGCGGTGGGGACGCGCAGCTGCGCACGCTGTTGCGGCCGGACAACAAGGGTGAGCTGGCGAAGTGGTCCTGGGGGCGCCAAGCCGTCGACCTGATCGCCGAGCAGGGAGTGCGCGCGTCGGCGCAGGAGTGGGTCGGCGTGCTGAAGCGGTTGCAGCCCCGGCTGTATTCGATCAGCTCGACACCGCTCGTCGACCCGGATCAGGTGAGCCTGACCGTGTCGGTGGTGCGGTTCGACAGCCTGCTCGGGCGTACCCGGAAGGGTGTCTGCTCGACGCACCTGGCGGACGCCGAACCGGATCTCGAGGTGTCGTTGTTCGTGCAAAGGGCGCCGCACTTCCGGCCGCCGGCCGACCCGGCCACCGCGATGATCATGGTGGGGCCGGGCACCGGGGTGGCGCCGTTCCTCGGGTTCCTGCAGGAGCGGCAGGCGAGCGGCGCGTCCGGGGCGAACTGGCTGTTCTTCGGCGAGCAGCGCCAGGCGACCGATTTCTACTATGCCGAGGAGCTGGCGGCGCTGTCCGCGGCGGGCACGCTGACCCGCCTGGACCTGGCGTTCTCCCGGGATCAGCGGGCCAAGGTCTATGTCCAGGACCGGATGCGGGAGCACGGCGCGCAGGTGTGGGCCTGGCTGACCGGCGGCGCGCACTTCTACGTCTGCGGCGACGCCAGCCGGATGGCGAAGGACGTCGACGGCGCCCTGCACGAGATCGCGGTCAACCACGGCCGGCTGAGCCCGGAAGCGGCCACCGCGTACCTGAAGCAGCTCGCCGCCGAGAAGCGTTACGTGCGGGACGTGTACTGAGCGCGGTTCAGCGCCATCCCGGCCAGCCCGCAGCAGGCGGTCAGCCAGCTGAGCGGCAGCAGCAGGTAGACCGCGTCGCCGACGATTCCGGAGAGCAGACCGCTCAGGATCAGCAGGGCCGCGCCGATGAAGACGAGAGCGGCGACTGCCACCGTCCGATGCAGGGCGTGCGTAGGCATGGGAACTCCTGGGCTCGGCAGCGGGATGGGCTGGAAGCGTCCCCTATCCCCGCGAATCAGGACAACCGCCATCCGGGCTGAGTGAGCGCCCGTTACGACGTGACGGCCATCACAGTCATGTCAGGCAACGGATCTTGGCGGTCGGCGCCACCTCCCCCATGAGGCGACCTTCCCCCACCCCGCCTCGCCCCGAAGCGGAAGGAACACCCATGAACAGCGCCGAAGACAGCGCGAACAAGCCGAGTCGCCGGAAGCGGAAAGTCGTGCTGGCGACCGGCATGGCCGTGGTCGTCGCCGGGCTCGGCACGGTGGCCGGCGTATCGTTCGCCGACGCCGACACCGCGACCGCCGCCGGGTTCTCCGACAACTTCGAGGACGGTGACACCGCCGGCTGGACCAAGTCGGGTGGTGACTGGTCGGTCGTCAGCGACGGCAGCAAGGTGCTCAAGCAGGGCAAGTCCGGTGCGACGCTGGCCCGGCAGTTCGCCGGCGACACCAGCTGGACCGACTACACCGTGCAGGCCCGGGTCGAGCCGCTCGCCGTCGCCACCGGCGGGTACGCCGCGCTCGTGGCCCGCTCGACCAGCTCGACCAGCTTCTACCGGCTCGCGCTGACCGGCACGAACAAGGTGCGCCTGGAGTCGGTGAAGTCCGGCTCGGCCACCGTCCTCGGCGAGGCGGCCCTGACCGTCAAGGCCGGCGAGTCGTACACGCTGGCGCTGAAGGTCAGCGGGAGCACGCTGAGCGGCTCGGTGAACGGGGCGTCGATCCTGTCCGCGACCGCTACCGCGTTCGGCAAGGGCCGGGTCGGCGTGCAGACCTACGACGCCACCGCCGAGTTCGACGACGTGCTGGTCAGCACCGGCGGGGCCGCCGCGACCACCGCACCGACGACCGCGCCGACGACCACGGCTCCGACCGCCTCGGCGACCGCGACCGCCGCACCCACGAAGACCGCGACCGCGAGTCCGACCGCGACCACGTCGGCATCCGCGTCGGCGACGAGCGGAGGCAGCGGCACCAGCACCGCGTTCGAGACCAGCCCGATCGGCTTCGGCGAGGGCACCACCGGTGGCGCCGGCGGCACCACCGTGAAGATCACCTCGCTGTCCCAGCTGGTCACCGAGGCCGCCTCGGACGGCGCGAAGATCCTGCAGCTCTCCAGCGTCCTGCAGGGCAGCGGTGCCGACGAGGTGGTGGTCTCCTCGAACAAGACCATCGTGGGTGTCGGCGCGAACGCCGGCCTGACCGGTGCGGGCTTCTTCATCAAGAAGGCCAGCAACGTCATCATCCGCAACCTGAAGATCTCGTTCGCGCAGGCGCCGACCGACCTGATCGCGGCGCAGAAGTCGGACCACATCTGGATCGACCACAACGAGCTCTTCAACGACACCAGCCACGACAAGGACTTCTACGACGGCATGGTGGACCTGACCCACGCCACCGACTTCGTCACGGTCTCCTGGAACTACCTGCACGACCACTTCAAGGGCTCGCTCGTCGGCCACTCGGACAGCAACGCCGCCGAGGACACCGGCCACCTGCGGATCACCTACAGCCACAACTGGTTCGACAACGTGGCGTCCCGGCTCCCGCGCCTGCGCTTCGGCACCGTGCACCTCTACAACAACCTGTTCACCAACGCCAAGACCAGCGGCATCCACTGCCTGATGGACGCGCAGTGCCTGGTGCAGAACAACGTCTTCGTCGACGTCAAGCTGCCGGTCTGGACCACCGAGGACTCCGACAAGGACGGCTTCGCGGTCATCTCCGGCAACGACTTCGGCGGTGAGGCCCCGGTGATCACGCAGACCGGCACGTTCACCAAGGCGCCGTACTCGGTCACGCTGGACCAGACGTCCGCGGTCTCCGCACTGGTCAAGGCCGGTATCGGCACCGGCAAGATCTGACACTCGCCGCACTCCAGGCGCCCGGTCCGCTCACGGCGGCCGGGCGCCTTCGGCGTTTTTTCGTACGTACGAAAAGCGCCCTGACGACGCCGCAGCCCGCTCCGGTCACGACCAGATCTGCTGGTGTTCGCAGCTGACCAGGGTGTCGGTGGAGGTGTAGAGGCAGGAGTCGCCGGTGGTGGTGGCGTTGGCGCCGCCGTCGAGCAGGTCGGCGGCGAACGGGCCGGACACCTCGAAGCCGTTCAGCGAGTCGTCGCCGGCCTCGCCGTAGAGCTTGTCGCGGCCGTCGGAGCCGTCCAGCTCGTCGTTGCCGCCGCCACCGAGGATGACGTCGTCACCCTCCATGCCGTTGATGAAGTTGGCCGCGCCGTTGCCGGTGAGCCGGTCGTTGCCCTGGCCGCCGTAGATGCGCTCGACGTCGGCGCCGACCGTGTCCCGCTCGCCGGCCTGCCCGTCGTCACCGGTGACGCCGTCCAGGTCGACGGTCACCGCCCTGGTGTGGTGGTTGTACTCGACCGTGTCGACGCCCGGGCCGCCGAGCAGCACGTCCGCGCCGATCGGGCCCTGCCGCTGGTCGTCGCCGGTCAGGTCGTCGTTGCCGGCGCCACCCTCGAGGCGGTCGCTGCCCGACTCACCGAGCAGCCAGTCGTCGCCGTTGCCGCCGTACGCCCGGTCGTTGCCGGAGCCGCCGAGGAAACCGTCGGCGCCGTTGCCGCCGGAGAACACGTCGGTGCCGTCCCCGCCGTCGGCCCAGTCGGTGCCGTCCTCGCCGGAGAACCGGTCGTTGCCCCGGTCGCCGTAGAACCGGTCGTTGCCGGCGCCGCCGTACGCGGTGTCGTTGCCCCAGTCGCCGAGGATCGTGTCGTTCCCCGCGCCGCCGTTGAGCAGGTCGTTCTCGAACGAGCCGTTGAGCCGGTCGTTGCCGCCGCCGCCGTAGAGCTTGTCGGCGCCGTGGCCGCCGTCGATCGAGTCGCCCTTGGTGCCGCCGTAGATCCGGTCGTTGCCGTCGTCACCGTAGGCGACCATCGGCACGTCGGACCGGTTGGACAGCACGTCGTTGCCGGCGTACAGGTTCACCGACACCCGGGTCGGCGTCGCCGACGTGCTGCACCGGACCTTGGTCTTGTCGCCCTTGACCTGCTTGCAGCCCTTGCCCGGCTTGATCAGCTTCTTGTCGTCAATCGTGATCGTCCGGCCACTGCGCGTTATGATGACGCTGTTCGCGCCGGTGTAGGCCGCCTTGTATCGCACCTTGGAGCCACTCACCGTGGCGATGCCGATGCTGCCTTCCGCGGCCTCAGCGGGCCCGGCGAAAACAGCGGCAGCGGCAGTGGTGACACCCAGGGCCAGCAAGAGCCTCGGAACGCGTCGCAAGTGGATCCTCCCCCGTCGAGTCCGAGGATCATAAATGGTCGGCGGCCCGGTTGGGCACTGGTCGTTATGGTGACGGCCGGGTCTCCGGGAAGGCGGGCAGGACGTGCGGATTCTGATGGCCGATGACGAGCGGACGCTTGCCGACACGGTCGCCGACGGGCTGCGACAGTTCGCGATGGCGGTGGATGTCGTCTACGACGGCACGAACGCGCTGGAGCGGATCAGCACGCACCGCTACGACGTGGCGATCCTGGACCGGGACATGCCCGGCCTGACCGGTGACGAGGTCTGCGTCCGCGCCGTCGACCAGGGCATCGACACCCGGTTGCTGCTGCTGACCGCGGCCGCCGGGATCCGCGACCGGGTCGAGGGGCTCGGGCTGGGCGCCGACGACTACCTGACCAAGCCGTTCGCGTTCGCCGAGCTGGTGGCCCGGGTGCAGGCGCTGGCCCGGCGCTCCGCGGCGCCGCTGAAGCCGGTGCTGGAGCAGGACGGCGTGGTGCTGGACACGGTCCGGCACTTCGCCGCGCGGGACGGGCTGACGCTGGCCCTGACGCCGAAGGAGTTCGCCGTGCTGCGAGTGCTGCTGCGCGCCGGCGGGCAGGTGGTCAGCGCCGAGGAGCTGCTGGAACAGGCCTGGGACGAGAACGCCGACCCGTTCACCAACTCGGTCCGCGTCACGATCATGACGTTGCGCAAGAAGCTCGGCGAGCCGGCGGTCATCCACACCGTGCCGCGCGTGGGCTATCGGCTGGGCCAGTGAAGTCCCAGTCGCCGGCCCGGCGGATCATGGTGGTCTGCACCGCGGCGTTCCTGTTCGGGGTGGTCGTCGTCTGGCTCAGCGACGTCCTGCTGTTCTGGCTGAGCCTGGTCGGCGAACAGATCTGCGGGCCGGCCGGCGCCCGCGGTGAGCTCTGTCAGGTCATGGCCATCCGCACCGATCTGCAGTTCGTGGTGCTCGTCTGCCTGATCGCGGTGGTCCTGCCGTTCGGCGCCCGGTGGGCGGTCCGGTGGTGCCTGCGGCCGATCCGCGAGCTGGAGCCGGTGATCGCCAGCGTCGGCCCGCAGAACCTGGGCTACCGGATCAACGCCGGCACCGGCAACACCGAGATCACCGTGCTGGCCCGGGCCATCGACGAGATGATGGACCGGATCGCGATGGGTTACGAGGCGCAGCGGCACTTCGCCGCGAACGCCTCGCACGAGCTGCGCACCCCGCTCGCCGTGCAGCGCACCCTGATCGAGGTGGGCCTGGCCCGGGCCACCACCCCGGAGAAGCTCGACCTGGTCACCGCGCAGCTGCTGGAGAGCAACGAGCGCAACGAGCGACTGATCGAGGGCCTGCTGGTGCTCAGCGAGAGCGACCGCGGGCTGGTCACCAAGATCCCGCTACGGCTCGACGAGATCACCGAGACCGTCCTGGCCGACCACGAGGTACGGGCCGCCGAGGCCGGCCTGACCATCAACCGGAAGCTCACGCCCCGGGTGGTGCTCGGTGAACGGGTGCTGCTCGAGCGGCTGATCATCAACCTGGTGCAGAACGCCATCAAGTACAACCGGCCGGGCGGCTCGATCGACGTCGAGATCGGCGACCAGCCCGCGCTGACCGTCACCAACACCGGCGACGACGTGCCACCCGAGGCGGTCTCCGGACTGTTCGAGCCGTTCCGCCGGCTGGGCGGCACCCGGATCGACCACAGTGGCGGGTCCGGCCTGGGCCTGACCATCGCCCGGTCGATCTGCCGGGCTCACGACGGTGCCATCAGCGCGCACTCCTCCGGGCGGGACGGGCTCCGGGTGGAGATCGTCTTCCCGGCCGAGCGGCCGCGGTAGCAGCGCGGCACCCGGCCGCCGATCCCGGTGAGGATCTCGTGCGGGTTGGTGTCCGCCCAGGCCGCCCACTCGTCCACCGACGGGCCGCCGGCGCCGAAGAGCACCACCCGGTCGCCGGCGCTGACCGGCAGGTCACCCACGTCCACCACGACCTGGTCCATGGCGACCCGGCCGACGATCGGGCGGCGGACGCCGTGCACGGTGACCTCGGCCCGGCCGGTGACCCGCCGGGGCACGCCGTCCGCATAACCGGCCGGGACCAGGGCGAGCGTGGTCTCCCGCTCGACGACGTGGTCGTGGCCGTAGGAGACCCCGGCGCCCGGCGCGACCCGCTTGGTCAGGATCACTGTGGACTCCAGGGTCATCGCGGGGCGCAGGCCGAAGGAGCGACCGGGGATCGGCTCGACGCCGTACAGGGCGATGCCTGGTCGTACCAGATCGAACCTCGCCTGCGGCAGCTGCAGGGCCGCCGCGGAGTTCGCGAGATGGATCAGCGGTCCGGTGAAACCGGCCGCGGCGGCCTCGGCCCGCGCGTGACCGAAATCGAGCAGCTGCCGGTGCAGTCCGGGGTCCGCCGGGTCCTCCGCGGTGGCCAGGTGCGACCACAGGCCGCGCACCGTGATCAGGCCCGCGGCCTGCATTTTCCCGGCGACGGTGAGCAGGTGCGGCCAGTCCGCGGCGGTCGCGCCGGCCCGGGACAGCCCGGTGTCCGCCTTGAGGTGCACCGCCGCGGCGCGACCCAGCCGGCCCGCGGTCCGGCCCAGCGCCTCGAGCGCCCGGGCCGAGCTCACCGAGATGTCGACGTCGGCGAGCAGGGCCTCGTCCAGCACGTCGTCCGGGGCGTAGAGCCACATCAGGATCGGTGCACCGATCCCCGCCCCGCGCAGCTCCATCGCCTCGCGCAGCGAGGTCACGCCGAGCCAGGACGCGCCGTGTGCGAGCGCGGCGCGGGCCACCGGCACGCTGCCGTGACCGAATCCGTTCGCCTTGACCACGGCCATCACTTGCGCCCGGCCGGCCGCTCCGGTCAGCACCGTGGTGTTGTGCCCGATCGCGTCCAGGTCGACGATCGCCCGGGTCATCGTTCGGTCGACGCGGCGGTGCTCACCAGCTGATCGAGCAGGTCGGGGTAGGAGAGCCCGTCGGACCGCCAGATCTGCGGGAACTGCGACAGCTCGGTCAGGCCCGGCAGCGTGTTGACCTCGTTCATCACCACCACGGCGGCCCCGTCGACCTCGGTCAGGAAGAAGTCCACCCGCAGCAGGCCGGCACAGCCGAGCGCCTCGAACACCCGGCGGGCGGTGTCCTCGAGCAGGTCCCGGTGCTCCGGCTTGAGGTCGGCCGGGATGGTGAACGCGGCCGCGCCGGGCGTGTACTTCGCGTCGAAGTCGAAGAATGACGCCGAGTGGTTGATCTCCAGGGCCGGGCCGACCTCGATCGTCCGGTCCGGGCGCTGCAGCACCGCCATGTCCACCTCGCGGCCCAGCACCGCCGCCTCCACCAGGACTTTGGTGTCGTGCTTGCGGGCCAGCGCGATCGCCTCGGCCAGGTCGTCCCAGTCGTCGACGCGGGAGACACCGACGCTGGAGCCGCTGCGGGCCGGCTTGACGAAGACCGGCAGGCCGAGCCGGTCCCGGTCGGCGGGCGTGACCTGTTCCTCGCCGCGCAGCACCACACCGTCGGCCACCGGGATGCCCTCGGCCGCCACGATCGTCTTGGTGAACGCCTTGTCCATCGCGGTGGCGCTGGCCAGGACGCCGCTGCCGACGTACGGAATCCGGGCCATCTCGAGGACCGCCTGCAGGGTGCCGTCCTCGCCGAACGGGCCGTGCAGCACCGGAAAGACGACGTCGACGCCGCGCAGCGTGGCGAGCGCGTCGAGGATGCTCGCCAGCGAGGTCTGGCCGGTGGGCTCGGCCGGGAAGACCGGCTCCGCGCCGTCCGTGCCGACCTGCCAGCGGCCGGCGCGGGAGATCCGGATCGGCACCACCTGGTAGCGGTCCCGGTCGAGGAAGCGGAAGACCGAGGACGCCGAGCGGCAGGACACGTCGTGCTCCGCGCTACGTCCGCCGAAGATCACCGCGACCCGGATCTTGTCTGCGGAATTGTGCATGGCGGACATCCTGGGGAGAACACCGTGCGGCGAGCGTCAGTGATCTCCTTATCGGACCTTTAACCTTCACCTATCGGGCGGTACGCAACCGGAACGTCGCAACGGGATCGATATCTCGTCCGGTCTATGTCATGATCCGGGGCGATGTCCATTCGCGCGCTTCCCGCCACCGCGGCCGTGCTCTCCACGGCCCTGCTGCTGACCACCGGCAGCGCCGCCCTCGCGGCCTCGAACACGCTCACCCTCACCGCGGTGAACCGGTCCGGCGCCAAGGTCGCGATCAGCGCGACCGCGGTCAACCTGTCGACCAGCTCGTCGTACACCCTCCGGGCCGGCAAGGCGCGGAAGCTGCCCAAGGGCAACTACGCCGTCGTGGTCTCGATCCCGACCGGCAGCACGACCACCCTCGGCGGGCGGACCGTGAAGGTCTCCGGCACCAGCAAGCTGACCCTGGACGCCCGCTCCGGCCGCCGGATCAACCTGGGGCTGAACCCCGCCCCGGCCGGCCTCGCGGCCCGGCTCGACGTGCAGATCTGCACCAGGACCAGCGCGCCCGCCCGGATCGACGCGAGCACCTGGGACCGGACCGCGCTCTACGTGATCCCGAGCAAGTCGACCAAGCTGGCCTACGGCGCGCTGGGGTCGTGGACCGACGGCTCCGCCGAGACCGCCAGCTACGCGGTGATGCACCGGACCACCGGGCTGCCGAGCGCACCGGCCAAGACGTTCCGGCGCACCGGGCTGGCCACCGTGCAGGTCACCTCGCGCCGCGGGCCGAACTCGGCGAACTACCTCAACCAGGCGGTGCAGCCGGTCAAGGGTGGCTGCGGCGATCACCTGTGGGCGCCGCTCGGCTCCACCGACCGACCGGCCAGCAACAAGCTCTACCTGTCCGCCGGCACCTGGGACCTGCAGGCCGACGGCAGCCCGACCGTGACGCGCAAGGTCGCCGCCGGCAAGGCGTACAGCGTCCGGCTCAACAGCGCCGGCTGGGGTCCGGGCACCGAGCTGCCGTACACATATCAGGGTCGCCTCGAGTTCCCGCTCGACGACATGTTCGCCGACCCGTCGCTCTCGGCCACGTCCGGCAGCATCAGCGATGGCCGCGGGACCGCGACCCTCACCTACCGCGGCAAGGTCGTCAAGACCCGGTCGAACTCCGGCGGGTCGTGGCCCAGCCTGTACTACCGGCCGGCCAAGGCCGGCTGGTACACGCTGACCAACACCGCGACCCGGTACGAGGCCGGCGTCACCTTCCCGGCCGGGATGCTCTCCACCAGCAGCCGGGTCACCTACCGGTTCCCGCTGAACCCGAAGGCGAAGAAGAACACGCTGGCCCCGAACTACTCGGTGCAGATCATCCCGACCGGGCTGGACCTGTACAACAAGGCCAAGCCGGGCAGCACCACCACCGTGGCGCTCCGGCTGAACCGCGTCGTGCACTACGAGGACCTAACCCGCGGGGCGAACCCGAAGCTGAAGTCGCTGACCGCGAAGATCTCCGCGGACGGCGGCAAGACCTGGCGCGCGGTACCGGTCCGCAAGATCGGCGGGAACTGGACCGCGGTGGTGAAGAACCCGGCGGCCGGCTACGTCGCGGTGAGCGTCCGGGCCACGTACACCAGCGGTGGCTACAGCGAGTCGACGATCTACCGGACCTACCGCATCGGCTGACCGCGATCCGCTGACGGGGTGCGTGCCATCGGGTGATCCACCTGGTGGCACGCTCTGCGTCATGGACCTGACCGTGATCCTCGGCCCGATGAAGGGCGGCAAGTCGCTCGAGATGATCAGCTTGCTGTCACCGCTGCAGCACACTGGCATCCCGCACCGCATCTTCCAGTCCGCCCGGCACGGCCGGGACACCGCGGTGATGTCCCGCTCCGGCGGCACCCTGGAGACCGTGAAGGTGCACTCGCTGGCCGGCGCCGCCGACGGTGACGTCGAGGTGATCGGGGTCGACGAGATCCACATGTTCACCGTCGACGACATCGCGGTGCTCGGCGTCGCGGTCCGGCAGGGTGTCAAGGTGGTCGTGGCCGGCATCGACCTGGATCACCGGGGGCAGCTGTTCGCGCCGGTCCGGGCGCTGTTCGAGCTGGCGCCGGAGAAGGTGATCTATCGGCGCGCGGTGTGCGACGTGTGCCGGTCGCTGGACGCGACGCACACCCAGGTGCTGGAGCACGGCAAGCCGTTCATCCGGGAACTCGCGCCGTCGACGGCGCTGCCGGACGACGGGACCTACACGTACGAGGCGCGGTGCCGTCGCTGCGTGGTCCTGCCCTAGCTCTTGCGGCTGGTGCTCTAGCTTTTGCGGAACGCCATCCGGTAGCTCTGCGGGCTGGTGCTCTAGCTTTTGCGGAACGCGACCCGGTAGCTCTGCGGGCTGGTGCCGACGATCAGTTTGAAGCGGTCGCGGAACGCCGTGGGTGAGCCGAACCCGACCTGGCCGGCGATCTGCTCGACCGGCTGGTCGGTGGCCTCCAGCAGGTGCTGCGCGCGACGGATCCGGGCCCGGAGCAGCCACTGCAGCGGGGTCGTCCCGGTCTGCTCACGGAACCGGCGATTGAGCGTACGGATGCTCATCCCACCCCGCGCCGCGAGGTCGTCGAGCGTGACATCGGCGTCGGTGTTCTCCTGCATCCAGCTCAGCAGCGGTTCCAGGACCGAGCCGCGCGGCGTCGGCGGCTGCTCCGGCACGATGAACTGGGCCTGACCGCCCTCCCGCTCCAGCGGCATCACCGACAGCCGGGCCGCGTCGGCCGCGACCGCCGAGCCGTGATCACGCCGGATCAGGTGCAGGCACAGGTCGAGGCCGGCGGCGGCGCCGGCCGACGTGAGGAACTGGCCGTTGTCCACATAGAGCACCCCCGGATCCACCTCGATCTGCGGATGACGGGCGGCGAGGTCCGACGCGGCGAGCCAGTGTGTGGTCGCGCGCAGACCGTCCAGCAGGCCGGTCGCGGCCAGGATGAAGGCGCCGGCACAGATCGAGGCCACTCTCGCGCCGCCTGCGGCGGCTTTCCGCAGATGATCCAAAACCTTTTCCGGTACGACCATGGCCACGTCCGCGCAGCCCGGCAGGATGATCGTGTCGGCGGCCAGCAGGGTGTCCAGGCCGTACCGGGTCCGCAGGGTGAACGCCCCGGCGTCGACGGTGTCGGTGACCGAGCAGACCCGCACCTCGTACGGCGTGCTGCCGTCGGCGAGCCGCACCCGGCCGAACACCTCGAGCGGCGTGGCCAGGTCGAACGGGATCACCTGGTCGAGCGCCAGAACCGCGACGATGTGCATCGCACCTTTATAGCTGGCCGGAATCCGTTGACAGTGGGCAATCCAGCCAGTTCCGGTGCCCGATAAGGATCACTAGCGTCGTCGGCGTGACAAAGCTCCTGCTCAGCCTGCACGTCCTGGCGGCGATCATCGCGATCGGTCCGGTGACCGTGGCGGCCAGCATGTTCCCGGCGGCGGCCCGCCGCGGTCAGCGCGACGCCCTGCCCCTGCTGCACCGGATCTGCCGGGTCTACGCCCTGTTCGGGGTGGCCGTGCCGGTCTTCGGGCTGGCCACCGCGAGCAGCCTCGGCGTCCTCGGCGACACCTGGCTGATCACCTCGATCGTGCTCACCGGGCTGGCCGCCGCGCTGCTCGGTCTGGCCGTCCTGCCCGGCCAGCAGCGGGTGATCGCGGGCGAGGACGTTCCGCCGGGCCGGCTCGGGATGCTGACCGGCGTCTTCAACCTGCTCTGGGCCGTGGTCGTGGTGCTGATGATCATTCGCCCCGGCTCGACGACGGGAGCCTGACCGTGCGTGTCCTGCGGATCGCGGCGATGGTGGAGCTGCTCTCACTGGTGATCCTGCTGAGCAACCTGGCGACCGTGCACCTGAAGCCGATCGCCTCGCTGTGCGGGCCGATCCACGGCTGTGCGTATCTGATCGTGGTGATCCTGGCCTTCCCGCACCGGCCGGCCCGGTTCCTGGCCTGGATTCCCGGCGTCGGCGGGTGGCTGGCCGTGACCCGGATTCAGCGGGTCACGGCCGGCCGGTAGCCCCTGATCAGGGCAGGGCGTTCTCTCCCCGCCGTCAGGGCAGGGCGTTCTCTCCCCGCCGTCAGGGCAGGGCGTTCAGGAACGGCTCGTGACTGTTCTTGAACTCCCAGCTGTAGAACCGGTCCCAGTTGATCGACCAGGTCATCAGGCCGCGGAAGTCCGGGTTGAGGCCGCTCCGCGGGGTGTATCCGCCGCAGCCGGTGCCCTTGACCAGGCAGGTGACCGCCGACTGGACGACGGCCGGCGCGACGTATCCGTTGCCGGCGCTGACCGAGCTCGGCGCGCCGAACGCGACCTGGTCCTCGCGCAGTGCGGGGAACATGTTCGCGGTGTTACCGGCCACCGGGAAGCCGGCCAGCATCATGTCGGTCATCGCGACGTGGAAGTCGGCGCCGCCCATCGAGTGGTACTGGTTGTCCAGCCCCATGATCGAGCCCGAGTTGTAGTCCTGCACGTGCAGCACGGTCAGGTCGTTGCGCAGCGCGTAGATCACCGGCAGGTACGACCCGGCCCGCGGGTCCTGGCCACCCCACGGCCCGGAGCCGTAGTACTGGTAGCCGAGCTGCACGAAGAACGTCTCCGGCGCCATGGTCAGCACGAAGCCGGTGCCGTACCGGGCCTTGAGCGACTTGACCGCGCTGATCAGGTTGACGATCACCGGGGTGGTCGGGTTCTTGAAGTCGGTGTCACCGGTGTTCAGCGACAGCGAGTGACCCTCGAAGTCGATGTCCACGCCGTCCAGGCCGTACTTGTCGATGATCGCGCTGACCGAGCTGACGAACTTGTCCCGCGCCGCGGTCGTGGTGAGCTGCACCTGACCGTTGGCACCGCCGATCGAGAGCAGCACCTTCTTGCCGGCCGCCCGCTTCGCCTTGATCGCCGCGATGAAGTCGGTCTCGCTCTCCACCCCGGGGCACTCGGTGGCCGGGCAGAGGGTGAACCGGATGTCGCCGGAGGTCGCGTTCGTCGGCTCGCCGAAGGACAGGTTGATGATGTCCCAGTCGGCGGGCACGTCGGCCATCTTCAGGTAGCCGGCGCCGTTGGCGAAGCTGGCGTGCAGGTAGCCGATCAGCGCGTGCTTCGGCAGGCCGCCGACCGGGATCGGGGTGCTCGGGCTGGTGCTCGGGCTGGGGCTGGTGCTCGGGGACGTGCTCGGACTCGGCGACGTGCTCGGGCTGGTGCTCGGCGACGTGCTCGGGCTGGCACTCGTCGTGCTCGGCGACGGGTTCGTGGTGCCGCCGCACGCGCCGCTGTTGATCCAGACGTCCCACTGGCCGCTCTTCAGGACCGGGTCCTCACCCTGGGTCCACCACTTCGCGGTGTAGTTGTTGCCGCCCTTGGAGGCGACGTTGTCCTTGACGTAGGTGGCGGACGTGCTCCAGGCCGGGGCACACGCTGCCGCCGCGTTCGCGGTGCTGGCCACATAGACGCTGGAACACGCGGCGGCCACGACAGCCGCAGTGGCGAGGGTCACTGATCGACGCATGGCTAATTATTAGGACTGTTAACTGAAGTTGTAAAGAGATGGGCGCCCAGGAGAAATCCCGGAGCGCCCATCGTGGACCTAGTAGCGAACGGTGATCACCACTCGCCGGTTGTACTTCTGCTTCTTCTTGTCGGCCAGCTGGCCACCGACCCCGACCACCTTGATCGGCGCCCGGACCCCGAGAGCCCGCAGGTAGTCACGGACGACAATGGCCCGCTTCAGGGAGAGCCGCCGGGTGGCCGCGATCGCGGCCTTCGACTTCCGGCCGGTCTGCGTGTACCCGGTGAGCGTGATCAGGCCGGCGTTACCCATCGCACCGTCCTTGACCTTGAGGAATCGCTTGGCCGTCGGTGGCAGCTTCGCGCCGAGGTACGGGAAGAGAACACTCCCCAGCCCCACCACGCTGTGCGGCGGCGCGGTCCCGGCGCCGGTCTGCGCCGTGCAGGTGTCGTCGAGCACCACCCAGCTGGTGTCCGCGACGACGCTCCCGTCCGGCGCAACCCCGGTCAGTACCAACCGGTGCAGGCCGCCGGAGACACACGCCTTGCGCGGCATGGTGACGCCGGCGCTGAAGTGTCCCGCCGCGTCGGCACGGCCCGACGCGAGAACCACCGGCGTCGAATGCATCGTCAGGGTGTACGGCGACGACCCCTTCAGGCCACCACCGCTGATCGACGCCCGCGAGCCGGCCAGCTGCTCGTCGGACTTCAGATGCAGATCGAGCTTGAGCTTCGCGGGGACGGACGGCGTCGCTGTCGGGGTCGGAGTCGGGCCGGCCGTGGGAGTGCTCGTGCTGGGCGACGGCGAGACGGTCGGCGACGTGGTCGGCGACGCGGAGATGCTGGGCGACGGGCTCGGCCCGCTCGGCCGGACCTCGGTGGAGGGCAGGCTGGGCGGGCTCACCCCGGCCGAGTTCGTCGCCTCGACCCGGAACGTGTAGGCCGTACCGGCGGTCAGCCCGGTGATCGTCGCCGTGGTCGAGGTCGACGGATACCGCGAGCTCGGCTGGGCGACACCGGCCAGGTAGGGCGTCACCACGTACTCGAGCAGCGGGCTTCCCGGGTTGGTCGGCGCGGCCCAGGTGACGGTCACGGCACGGTCACCGGCCTGGACCGCTGGCACGGCCGGTGCGGACGGCACCACGTCCGGGGTGATCCGTACCGGCCTCGACGGCAGCCCGAGTCCGGTGCCGACGGCGTTCCGGGCCCGGACCCGGACCTCGTAGGTCCGCCCGTTGACCAGGCCGGTGACGGTGCCGGTGACCGCCGGGCCGCCGGGAGTGGTGGTCAGCGTGGTCCAGGTGATGCCGTCGGTGCTGTATTCGTACGGATCAGGGTTGTTCAGCGGAACGCCGCTGCCTCCGGTGTAGACCGGAGCGCTGAACCTCAGCGTCGCGGTCCCGTTGCCCGGCTGCGCGGTCAGTCCGGCCGGTGGCCCGGGAACCCGGTCGGGCGGGGTGAGCTGGTGCACTCGGTAGTTGAGGCTGTCGGCGATGTAGATCTTCCCGTCGTCGGGCCGCACCGCCACGCCGTGCGGCAGCGCCAGGTCGGAGTCGACGCTGTCGGTGTTGTCCGTCGCCGCGGCGAGGGCGCCACTGCCCACGATGACCTGCAGCTCGGGTGTGGCGGCCGTGGTGTCGAAGCGCTCGATGACGTTGTTCGACCGGTCCGCCAGGTACAACGCCTGTTCGGGGCCGATGGCGAGCGAGGAGATCTCGCCGAGAGCGCTGGTGGCCGCGAGCGTGCCGTCCAGCGGGAAACCCTGCTGCCCGCTGCCGGCGACGACCGACAACCGGCCGGTGCCGGCATCGACCCTCAGCACCTGATAGTTCCCGGTGTCGGCGATGAACACGTTGCCGCAGGCGTCGGCCGCCACCCCGCGCGGCGCCCGCAACGGTGATGCCGTCGCGAGGGCGGCCGGGATCGACGCCCCCGCGACGCCGGTGCCCGCGACGATCGACAGCACGCCGGTGGCCTGGTCGACCCGGACCACCTGGTTGCTGGTGGTGTCGGCGATGTACAGGTTGCCGTCGGTGTCCAGGGCCAGGCCACCCGGTGCGCCGAGTGGCGAGCTCGTCGCCGGTCCGGCGATCGGGGTGCCGCCGGTGCCGGTGCCGGCGAACGCCGTGATGATGCCGCCGGAGACCTTCTCCACCCGGTGGTCGGCATAGTCCGCGATGTAGAGGTCACCGTTGGCGGCCACCGCGAGCGCCCGCGGGGAGAGCAGCCGGGACGCCGTCGCCGGGCCGTCGAGGGTGGGGAATCCGCCGCCGCTCCGGAGACCCGCGACGATGCTGATCTGGCCGGCCGCCACCTTCGTCACCAGGCTGTCGCCCGCGTCGGCGAGGTACACGTTGCCGGCCGCGTCAGCCGTCACACCACTCGGGTTGTACAAGGGCTGCGCGGCGGCACCGCCGGTGTCCGTGATGGCTTGCAGCCCGTTGCCGGCGAAGAAGTTCAGGTGATAGGGGTACCCGGCGGCCTGCGGCACCCCCGAGCCGGTGGACACCTGGAGGTTTCCGGTGCCGGCCGCGCTGGTCGCGGTCACCACGAAATCGTACGAAACGGTGTTGTCCAACCCGGTCACCCAGCAGAAAAGCGCGCCGTCGGTGTGGCATCGCCGGCTGCCCGGCACGGACACCACGTCATAACCGGTGACCGTCGAGGATCCGGGGACGGCCGGCAGCCAGCTGACCCGCACCGCCCGGTTCGAGCCGGACAGCGCCTGCGTGAGCCCCGGCGCACCGGGCGCGTCCGGATGTTGCACCACCTGCCCCGAGCCCAGATCGGCGCTGACTCCGGCGTCGCCGCGGGTCGTCACGTACAGCCGCGACAGCGTGGGGGACGCGGCCACGCCCCAGGCCTGTGGCAGGCTGCTGACGCTGGCGAGCCTGGTGACCGGCCGGGGCGGCGTGTGCAGCGTCGAGATCAGGAACGCGCTGATTTCGTACGAGTTGAGCCGCGCGCTGATCGTGCCCCCGCCGCTGGCGCCGTAGACCGCGCGCCCGTCCCGGGTCGCCGCGAGCTGCGTGAACGGCTTCTCGTCGGTCCGGGTGATCGAGCTCAGATAGCCGAGGCTGTTGAAGGCCGTGCTGTACGCGTCGATGTACCCGGTGGTCGAGCCGTCGCCGCCGGCGGCCAGCAGGATCTCGCTGTCCGGGCCGGTGCTGTGCGGGGTGAGGACGAGATCCTGAATCGTGGTGCTGTGCGCGGTCACCACGCTGGCCCCGATGGTGTTGTTGCCGGTGGCGATCTGCCGGATCCCACCGTCGCTGCCGCCCACGAACACCCTGGTGCCGTCGCTGCTCGCGGTCAACGCGGTCGGGAAGAAGCTGGTGTTGATCATGACGTTGAGACCTGTCGTCGCGTTCAGCGCGTAGACCTTGTGCGCGTCCGAGGCGGCGACGTAGATGACGTCCTGCGACCCGACCCTGGCGACCGTGATGGCGGTGGGGACGTCACCGATGGTCCACGGCGACGCGTAGTTCATCCCGACCGTGAGTTCCGCTCCGGTGGTGGCGTCCACCGCGGCGACCAGGCCGGCACCGCCGCTCATCGTGACGTACATGGTCTGGTTGTCGCTGCTGTACGCGATGTCGTACGGATCCTGGCCGGACAGCGGCGCGACCGTGTGCCAGACAGGTGACGTCTCGGTGCTCACGTCCAGTTTCAGGATCTGCGCCGGGCCACCCGGATCGCCCAGGTCGACCGCCCACACCCGGCTCCCGTCCGGCGAGACCCGGACCCGTCCCGGCTGATGCCCCGATCCGGAGCCGAAGTCGGCATGCGCCAGCACCTGAGCGGGCTGGACGACGGCCTGGGCGGGCGAACTCACCACCACCACGGCCGACATCGCGACGAGCAGTCCGACGAGGGCCGACCTTCCGACCGCGCTTTGTGTCATGAAAATTACACTAAGTCACCATCTGGAATGAGACGGCGCCCCCGGGAGATCTCCCGGGGGCGCCTGATCAGCAAACTCGCTCAGTAGCGGACGGTGATCACCACTCGTCGGTTGTTCTTCTGCCAGGCCGGCTTGGCGGCCGTGGAGCCACCGACGCCGACCACCTTGATCGGCGCCTTGACGCCGAGTGCCTTCAGGTAGTCACGGGTGGCGATCGCCCGCTTGAGTGCCACCTTCTGCGCGGCGGCGATGCCGGTCTTCGTCTTCGAGCTGGTCAGCGCGTAGCCGGTGAGCGTGACCAGGGTCGACGTCTTCATGGCGCCGTCCTTGGTCTTGAGGACGGTCTTGGCCGAGGCCGGCAACGCCGTGCCGACCGCCGGGAACAGGACGCTGCCCAGCGCCACCGAGCCGGCCGGCGGCTTGGTCCCGCTGCCGGTCTGCGCCTTGCAGGTGTCGTCGAGCACGATCCAGCTGGTGTCCGAGACGACGGTGCCGTCCGGCGCGGTACCGCTCAGCACCAGCTGGTGCAGGCCGCCGGAGATACACGCCTTGGCCGGCATGATCACCTTCGCGCTGAACGAGCCCGCCTCGTCGGTGACGCCCGAGGCCAGGACCACCGGCGTCGAGTGCAGCATCAGCGTGAACTCCGAGGAGCCCTTCAGCCCGCCACCGTTGATGGTGGCCTGCGAACCGACGAGGTCCCCGCCGCTCTTCAGGTTGAGGTCAACGTTGATTTTCGGCGGTGTGGTCGGCGACTGGGTCGGGGTCGGCGTGGCCGTCGGTGAGGTGGACGGGCCCGGGCCCGGCGTGCTGGTGCTCGGGGACGGCTCGGCCGTGGGCGACGGGGTCGGCGGTGTGGTCGTACCGGTCGGCTTCACCTCGTTGGAGGCCGCGCTGGCCGGACCGACGCCGAGCGCGTTGACCGCCTCGACCCGGAACGTGTACGCCCCACCACCGATCAGCCCGGTGATCGTCGTGGTCAGGGTCGACGCGGTGAACCGCGCTGTCGACTGCTTGACGCCGTCGAGGTAGGTCGAGACGACGTACTCGCGGATCACACTGCCGCTGTTGGCCGGCGGGTTCCACTTGACCAGTGCCGAGTTCTCCCCGGCCTCAGCGGTGGGCACGACCGGCGCCTGCGGCAGGACGTCGGGGGTGACCCTCACCCGCTTCGACGGCACCCCGTCGCCCTCGGCGTTCATGGCCCGGACCCGAACCGCATAGGTCGTCCCGTTACCCAGCCCGGTGATCGTGCTGGTGACCGTCGAATCGTTGATGCCGGGGCTCGGCAGCGGGCTCCAGTTCACACCGTCATCGGTGCTGTAGTAGTAGGGGTTCATGTTGAGCAGGACCCCGCTACCACCGGTGTAAAGCGGCGTCGTGAACGTCAGGACCGTGGACGCGTTGCCCGCCTGGGCGAGTAGGCCGGTCGGCGGTCCGGGCACCCGGTCCGCCGGCGTCAGCTGGTGGACCCGGTGGCTGCCGCTGTCGGAGATGTAAACCTTCCCGTCGTCCGGCCGCACCGCGACACCGGACACCTGGCGGAGGTCCGAGTCGATGCCGTTGACCTCGGTCGCCGCGGCCGCGAGGCCACTGCCCGCGATCACCTGGATCGCGGTCGGCGCCGTCAGATCGATCCGCTCGACGATGTTGTTCGACCGGTCCGCCAGGTACAACGCCTGCTCCGGACCGACTGCCAGGGAGTAGATGTCGCCGAGGTCGTTGCCGATCGGGGTGGTGCCGTTCAGCGGCGTGCCCTTCTGCCCGCTGCCGGCCACCACCGAGAGCAGCCCGGTCTCCGGGTCGACCCTTTCCACCTGGTAGTTGCCGGTGTCGGCGATGTAGACGTTGCCGAAGGCGTCGACCGCGACACCGCGCGGGCTCTGCAGCGGCGACGCCGTGGCCGGCGACCCGGGGGTAGCCGTCCCGGCCGAGCCGGTGCCGGCGAAGACCGACAACTGGTTGGTCGCGTGATCGACCTTCAGGATCTGGTGGTTGCCGGTGTCCGCGATGTAGAGGTCGCCGTTGAGGTCGAACGCCAGGCCCCTGGGCGAGGCGAGCGGCGAGCTACTCGCCAGTCCGGGGATGACCGCGGCACTGGTGCCGGTGCCCGCCACTACGACGAGGATGCCCTCGTCAATCTTGGACACCCGGTGGTTGCCGGTATCGGCGATGTAGACGTCACCGGAGGGCCCGAGGGCCACCGCGTTCGGATTCGACAGGGCGGCGGTCGCGGCCGCGGTGGGCAACGCCGGCGAGCCGGCGCTGCCGTTGGAGTTACCGGCGATCCGGGTGATCGTGGCGCCGCTCACCTGCGTCACCTGGTCGGCCCAGGAGTCGGCGATGTAGACGTCGCCGTTCGCGGCGGCTGCCAGACCCACCGGCACCTGGAGCTTCTCCGCAGTGGCGGTGCCGGGCGAGGCCGGAAGGCCCGAGACCCCGGTGCCGGCGAAGAATGCCAGATCAAAGGTGTACGGGTACGGCACAGCCGACGGTGTCTGCGGCGAGCTGACCGTGGCGAGGCTCGTGCCGGCGTCGGACGTCGCGGTCACGGTGAACGTGTACGGCGTGCCGTTGGTCAGGCCGTACACCCAGCAGTAGGTGTCGGTGCTGGCGCTGTGGCACCTCTTGCCACCCGGCGAGGAGATGACGTCGTAGCCGGTGATCGACTCCGATCCGGGGTCGACCGGCGCGGTCCAGCTCACCTTGACGGCCCGGTTGGCCGACACCGTCTGCACCGAGGTCGGCACGTCCGGAGCGGTCGGATGCGTCACGGCGAGAGCCCAGCCCTCGTCCAGGGGTATGAGGCCCGTGTCGCCCCGACCGGTTGCGTACAGGACCGGCGATGTCCGGTTGGTGGTCACCCCCCACAGCTGTGACACGGTGCTCTCCGAGTTCAGCGGGGACGCCGGGGCCGGCGGCACCGCCAGCGCCGCGGTCGTGAAGTCACTGAGGTTGAAGGTGAGCAGACGCGCGTCGCTCGAGCCGTTCGTCTCGGTGCGCCCACCGGCAGCCGCGTAGATAGTCCGCCCGTCATGAGTGACCGTGATCTGGGTGAACGCGAGCTGAGCCGTGGTCGAGTTGATGAACGTGAGGCCGCTGGGCGACGAGGCGTAGGCGTCGATGTAACCGGTGGTGCCGTCGTCCCCGGCCACCAGCAGGGTTCCGCCGTCCGGGGTGACGGCCAGATCCTGGATAGTGGTGCTGTGCGACTGGTTGACGCTGCCGCCCACGATCGTGTTGCCATTGGTGCTGATCTGCCGGATGGTGCCGTCGGTGCCGGCCGTGAACACCTTGTCGCCGGCATTGCTCGCCGCCACGGCAACCGGCCCGACGCCACCGTTGGCGACGGTGCTGACGATGCCGGAGCCCAGGTCGATCACTTTGAGCGTGGTCAGACCGGAGGTGGCGACGTAGGCCCGAAGATCGCCTGAAACGGGTTCGCTGACGACCGCGATACCCGTGGGCGCGGATCCCCCTCCGGTGGAATACGGGCCTCGCGCGATGTCCTGTCCGGATCCGATCGGCGCGCCGGAGGCGGCGGAGAGCGCGACGACCTTGTCGGAACCGGTCAGCGGGGCGAACATGAACGCGCTGTCCGGGCTGAAGGCGATGTCCGCCGGGTCGTTGCCGTCAACGTTTGCCGTGACCAGCATCGAGTACCCGCTCAACGCGTTCAGGTTCAGGATCTGTCCCGGCGCCCCGGGGCTGGACAGGTCGGTCGCCCATACGTGCGTCCCGTCCGGCGAGACCCTGATCTTTCCTGGCTGCACACCCATCGGTGCATGCGCGACCGCTAGGGGGATGCCGGGCGGGGCGGTGGCTTGGGCCGGCGAACCGACCACCGCCGGCACTGCCACGCCGACAAGCAGCCCGGCAAGGACTGACCTTCCCACGACGGTGGCACCGCGGCGACACCGTTGCCGCGTCCGCGATCCACCGCCCCTCACGCTTAGTGTCATGAAAGGCACCCTAAGTCACCCTTTCCGTGGAGAAACCTCCTTTCGTGACCTCGACTGCCACTAACGACCCTCGTCGATGAGCGACCGCCTTCCCGGACGCCCTTTTTCCGATCGACGTATTTGATCAAGTCGATTAACGTGCTGACCGCGACTCCGCTGGACCCGGAGTGCACATGGCAAGGCGGCATGCGAGATGCCGCCTTACGAGGGGATCCCATGAAACGCACCACCCTGCTCCGTCTCACCGTCCCCACCGCTACCGTGCTGATCAGCCCGGCCGTCGCCGTCGTTCCCGCCTTCGCGGCGGCATCGGCCGCGCCCACCGTCACCCAGGTCGGTGCCGCGCCCGTGGTCGGACAGACCACGAAGTTCCGGTTCACCGAGCCGGACGGCAGCGAACCCACCGAGTACCGCTGGATGATCAATGGCGGCGAACTGACCGGGGTCGCCACCGCGACCGCCGGCAAGGCGACCCTGCAGATCCTGGCCACCCGCGCGGTCAACCAGCTCGCGGTCTACGCGGTCGGCGCGGACAACAGCCTCAGTGACAGCACCCAGCTCATCTACACCGGCACCGGCCCGAGCCCGTATGCGGATCAGGATCTCAACGGTGACGACAAGCCCGACCTGGCCGCGGTGGTCGGCGACCAGCTCCTGCTCGCGACCGGCAAGGGCACCGCCGGCAAGGTCCGCGTCCCGGCGATCGACCTCGCCCCGGCCGGCAACGGCATGGGCGGCAGCGGCTTCGCCGGGTTGCAGCTGATCACCGGCAAGTTCACCGGTGGTCCGTTCGAGGACTATGTCGCGTACAACCCGGTTTACGGTCAGGCGTTCGTCTACCGCGGGCTCGGCGAGGCCGACGCGAAGAACCCCGGCTTGCTCGCCAAGAGCGCGGGCAGCTGGAGCGGCGGCTTCTTCGCCGACTGGGACGGTTACAACCCGACCCAGTTGATCAACGCCTACGACCTCCGCGGCACTCAGCAGACCACGCCCGACCTGCTCGGCGTGCTGGGCAGCGCGGCCACCGGATACCACCTGTCGTACTACGGCTCGTACGGCTACACCGGCGGCTTCGACATGCCGCTCGACACCGGCGCGGTCACCCCGGACGGCGGCAGCGACTGGGCCGGATGGCAGCTCGCGTCGAAACTGCTGCCCAGCGGTACAGCGATCAGCCTGTGGAACCCGGCGACCGGGGCGCTCTACCTCTGGGAGGGTGTCACCGCCGACAGCGCGAGCGGCCGGTTGGCGTACACGCAGTACCACCTGTCGGCGCAGTTCCTGACCGGCGCCGTGGACACCACGCTGCAGCTCACCGACGTCGACGCGGACGGGGTTCCGGACGTCCGGGGCGTCACCGCGGCCGGGACTGTCACGGCGTACCGGATCAGCGGCCTGTCGGCGACCGGGACCGCGACCGTCAAAGCGCAGACCCCGCAGACCCTGCGCTGATCCCGCGACGAGGGCCCGGCTCCGATCGGAGCCGGGCCCTTCTGCGTTCCGGGCCGATCCGGCCGGCGCCGGCACCCTTTCGTCCGTACAAAAAAGTCTCTCGGACAGGCCGGTAAACCTTCGCCCGGTGGCCGGCGTGTAAGCCATGTGACTCCCCGAAGCGAACCGACGGATACCAGCGACGCCGGGTACGTGGCCTTCGTCGCGGCCGGCTGGAACCGCTACCTGTGGATGGCCAGCGTGATCACCGGAGACCGGCATCACGGTGAGGAACTCCTGCAGGAGTGCCTGGTCAGCCTGTTCACCCGGTGGCGGAAGGTGGCCGGCAAGGGCGACCCGCACGCCTACCTGCGTCGCATGCTGGTCAACGGCAACGTGAGCCGGTGGCGGCGGTGGCGCCGGGAGGAGCCGGTGGCCGAGACGCCGGACCGGCAGGACGGCCGGTACGCGCCGGTCGAGCCGCACGACGCGCTGCAGCGTGCCGTGCTGCGCCTGCCCCGGCAGCAGCGCGCGGTGATCGTGCTGCGCTATTTCGAGGACCTCTCCGAGAAGGACGCGGCCGCCGCGATGGGCTGCTCGATCGGTGCCCTCAAGTCCACCCACTCCCGGGCCCTGGCCAAGTTGCGCGCCGAGTCGGCGCTCCTCGAAACCCGTGGCTGAACCCCTCTTTTCCATGGAAGGAACCTCATGAGCGACCTGCAGAAGGCCATGCACGACTGGGCCGACCGGATGCCCGCCGGTGAGCCCCCGATCGCCGAGCTGGTCGGCGCCGGCACGCGCAGCCGGATCCGCCGCCGGGTCGGTGCGGCCGGCACCGCGACCCTGGCCCTCGCGGCAGTGGTCGGTGTCGCGCTCTCCACCGGCGGCACCACGCCGTCCGGTTCGACCGAGGCGGCCGGCCCGGTGGCGGCACCGGTGTCGCCGGCGTTGGAGCTGGCGGCCGCGGCCACCTCGACCGCGGAGTCCAGCTTCGCGTTCAAGATCGCCTCGACGCTGACCCTGGCCGAGTGGCAGATCGACCACGTCACGACCACGTGCACCGGTGCGCTCGACCCGGCGAACAACAGTGGGTACGTCAGCGGCGGCCTCTTCGAGACCCGGCTCGTGGACGGGCACAGCTACGTCCGCAAGGACACGCTCTGGATCGACCGCGGCAAGGGCACCCTGGCCGGCTCGATGCTCTGCGGTGACAGCAAGGCGCCGGCCGCGATCAGCGCCAACCCGGCCACCGCGCTGAAGAGCCTGCAGAAGGCCGGTGACGTCACCAAGACCGCCGGCGGGTACACGTTCACCGCCGACGAGGTGCGGGGCAAGGTCAAGGTGGCCAGCGGCAAGATCACCGAGTTCACGTACACGATCGACAGCAAGGTCACCAAGGACTACCCGGCGTACACCCGGGAGACCACGATGACGTTCGGCAGCTACGGCAAGGCGGTCTCGGTCAAGAAGCCGCTCTGATCCTCAGCTGAGCGCCTGACCTGGGCGAGGGGCCTCATGGCCGCTCGCCCAGCAGCGTGAACCAGCTCTCCGCCAGCACGGTGACCACCTGCTCGCGGCTCGCCTCCGACCGCCCCTCGGTCCAGTGCCGGCCGAGATGGTCCAGTTGCACGAAGGCCAGCACGGCCCGGGAGTGGCGCACCTCCGGCACAAACCGCCCGGCCCGGTCGAGCCCGTTCTTGATCTCCGCGATCACTTCCTCGAACCAGCCCACGACCAGGCCGCGCAGCTCCGGCTCGACCGTGGCGGCCTCGCTTATCGCGCTGAGATGCGGGCGGAACAGCTCCCAGCTGCTCGAGCGGTGGTGCAGCCAGCCGGCCATGGCCTGGTAGGTGCCGGCCGCGACGACATCGACGAGGACCGGCGCCGACGCGGAGCGTCCGAGGAGATCGTTCAACTCGCCGATGAGGGCCCGCGCCAGATCGCTGCGGGATTTGAAGTACGCGTAGAAGGTCACCCGGGTGGTCCCGGCGGTCGACGCGATGTCGTCGACGGTGGTCGAGGCGTAGCCCTTGCTCTGGAACAGCTGCAGCGCCGCGGACAGCAGGAGTTTGCGGGTCATCTCCTTCTGTACCGCCCGAAGGTTCGCCACGCGGTCACTTCCCCCAGGTCAGCCCGCTGATCGTCGAATTAGCTTACGGCGCGGCCGGTACCGCGGTTCACCAGCCAATCCATGATCGCCAACTGGTGGGACGCCCGTCGTTGGTGGACTCGACGACTTTCGCGGCTTTGCCGCTTCAGGGGGAGACAGCGAAGGGCCCGGACCGCTGCCGGTCCGGGCCCTGACTTTCCGGTACGAGGGTCAGCCGCTTCGCCGGTTGCCGTACTGGCGCGGGCTCTGCACGGTCCCGGAACGGACCTGACGCTGCCCGGCCTCGCCGTGCACGTGGTTGCCGGCCGACTTGCCCTTGGCCCGGCGTGCTGCCCGGTTCTCGAAGGGCTCGGGCGTCTCCTCGGTCTCCGGTTCCGAGCCGGCGTCCGCGGTGGGGTCAGTCATCGATGTCTCCTTGTGCTGTTCGAGACCGGAAAAACTCGCAAACGGCCCCGAAGCGCGACTTCCGCGATACGCAGACCGTAGCGCAAACACCACCGCGCTCAGGCCCACAACCGACGCCAGCCGGTGTCGGCGAGGCGTCACCGGCTCGGCGTCAGAGCCAGCCGCGCTTGGCGGCGCGGAGACCGGCCTCGAACCGGCTGCGCGCGCCGAGCCGGTCCATCAGGTCGGCCACCATCCGGCGGGCCGTCCTGGTCGACACGCTGAGGCGTTTGGCCGTCACCTCGTCGGTCATCCCCTGGGCCAGCAGCAGCAACAACTCGCGGTGCTGCGGGGTCAGCCCCTCCTCGTCCGGTTCCGGCTCGGCACCCAGCGGCGCGGCGGCCGTCCACACCTGCTCGAACAGGGTCAGCAACGAGGCGATCATGCCGCGGCCGGTGATCTGTACGGCGCCGGCCCGGCTGTTCTGCGGGTCGGCCGGCAGCAGCGCCACCTCCTGGTCGACGATCACCATGCGCGGCGGCAGGACCGGCACCGTACCGACCTCGCCGCCGGCCTGCACGAGCCACTGCGCGTACGCCACGGTGGCCTGATCGTTGCGGACGCTCTCCTGGTAGACGGTGCGCAGGCTGACGCCCCGCAGCAGTGAGGCCTCGTCCAGCGGGCGGCTGGCCGCCAGGCTGGCCGGCGACTGACCACCACCGGGCATGAACGACAGACACTCGAAGGTCGCCCGCACGGCCAGTTGCTCCAGCCGGGACTGGATGGCGTCCATCCCGGTCAGCAACTCGTAGTCGGGTTGGGTGGTCTCCGGTCGCAGCACCGCGCACTCGGCGACCATCTCGGCGATCGCGGCGTGGCTGGCCGCGATCTCGTGCTGCTGGCGGGCGAGATCCGCCTGCCTGCGGGCCAGCAGCGCGCTGAGCCCGACGTCCGGCCGGACCGGGCGCATCGCACCCGGCGCCTCCATCGAAGGGCTCAGCAGCGCAAGTTCGAAGAGTTTGTCGAGTGCGGTCCGCACCTCATCCTCGGCGAGCACCAGGTGCTCACCGATCTCGCCGACTCCCCAGCCGGGATTCGCCAGCATCGCCCGGTAGACCTTCTCCGCGCGCCCGTCGATTCCCAGCAATCCGAGTCCTGGCGACCCCAGCATGTGTCGCCCCCGTCATGCCGTGCCTGCATCAGTAGATCGCCCGACATTAATGCATCAGAGCAACCAGCGGCGGCCCCGTTCGAACAAATCACCGCACCGAACGGCCGAGCATTGTGGACGGTGCCGACCCTACGGAAAAACCTCGCGCAACGCCGTAATTGGACAATTCATGCCCGGGGCCGCATCCCTGGTGACAAAAACCGGTCATGGCCGGTTGTGTCCAGCCTTCGGGGCCATGAACACCCCTGGCGCGCTGGTAGAAAGTTCTCAGGCCGATCGCCAAACGCGATTGCGGCACCGCAAAAGTCACCGGACCGGCGATTTTGGACATTCACGGGGGTAAAACCAATGAAGCTTCCTAAGCGTTTCTTCGTAGCTCTGCTGGCCGTCGGTTTCGCTTTCTCGGCGGCGCCGGCAGCGGTGGGCTCCCACACTTCGACTCCAGGCGGTGGCAACGTACTTGCTGGATTCGGCTGGGACTAAAAAGGAAGCGGAGTGATGGTACTTGTTTCCATCACTCTCGCGGCCGACGGTGAGCCGATCAGCACGGTCCTGCTCATCGACACGGTCTGGTCAGTCACCAGGCCCGAGGACCGCCTCGAACATCTCAGCGCCCGAACCGGCGCCGACTGCGTTCACCTAGGCATGTTCATCCGAACAGCGTCGGCCGACGAGGCGCTCGTCACCGCACACGAAATCTGGCTCAGAGCCGCCACGATGTCAACGACGCTCCAGTGCCTGAGGAATGTCTCCGCGGCGAGTCTGCGCACCATCGACATCGCCGATAGATCTTTCGCCAAGCGGCAGGACATATGATCTCGGAAGCAGGTCAGAAATGATCAGGGTTGGTATTGTTGATGACCATCCCATCGCCCTGTGGGGGTTGCGCGGCGCGCTGGAGTCAGTGCCTGACATCAGCGTGGTGGCGACCGCCGCGACGGCAGAATCGTTCGATCCCGCAAATCTTGATGTTCTGGTTCTCGATATCCATCTCGCCAGCGATCTACCCTGCGTTCCGGTTGTTACCGCAATGGCCGCACACACCCGAGTGATCATGACATCGGCAACCGAGCGGACGGCCGACATCGAGCAGTGCATGGCCGCCGGGGCCCGGGCGTTCGTTCCGAAGAGCAGCCCGCTCGAGCAGTTCGCCGACACGGTGCGGATGGTGGTCGCGGACGGCTCGGCGCCGCTGGCCGCTCCCGCGGTCACCCATCCGGTCCTGTCACCCCGGGAGCGGGCGGTCCTGGACCACATCGCCGGCGGGCTCACCCACGAGCAGATCGCCCGCCGGCTGGGGATCAGCAAACACACCGTCGACACCTATCTCAAACGGGTCCGCGCCAAGCTGAACCTCGGCAACAAGGCCGAGCTGACCCGGGCCGCGCTCGCCACCTCCGGCCAACCAGCGGGGTACTGAGATGCGCCTGAGCACCGAACATTGGGCCAACCGGGTCAACCAGGTCATCCGGGTCGTGGTCGTCGCCACCGACCCGGCCCGCCGGGACGAACTCTGCGAGCTGCTGGCGGCCGTGCCCGGTCTGCGGGTGGCCGCCGCCGGGCCGGACCTGCCGCGACGGCGTGGCTACCGCGGTGAGGTGCTGCTCGTCCAGCACGACTTCGGCAGCGACGACACCCGGCTGATCGAGCTGGGGCGGCTCAGCCGGCGCCGCCGTGTCGTCGTCACCTCGGTGTCGCAGCTACGCAGCGACATCTGGATGGCGGTGTCCTGCGGCGCGCTGGGGTATACGACGTCCGACGCGGAGCTCGTGCCGGCGCTGCGCTCGGCCGCCGAGGGCCGCCCGCACCGGCCGTACTTCCTCGGCGACCCGCCGGCCTGGCTCGACCTGCCGCACCTGACCGACCGGGTCTTCGCCTACGTGCGGGAACGCGAGCGCGCCCAGTACCACCGCCTGATCCACGACCACGTGCTGCAGACCCTGGAGGGGTTGGCGCTCTCCCCGTCGATCACCGACGTGGAGGTCAAGGCGCTGCTCTCCCGGGAGGCGGGCGCGCTGCGCCGGTTCATCCGGGCCGGTGCCGGCGAGGACGTCCGGCCGCTGCTCACCGAGCTCCGGTCGATCATCGCCCGGCACGACCGCAAGCCGCTCGACGTGGTGCTGCGGACCGACGGGCACACCACGCCGCCGCTCGCCGACCAGACGCTGCGGGCGCTGGCCGACGCGGCGAACGAGGCGCTCTGCAACGTCAGCAAACACGCGGCCGCGCCGTCGGCGGCGGTGACGGTCACCGCCGCGCCGGACGCGGTGAGCATCCGGATCGTCGACTCGGGGGTCGGGTTCAACCGGCGTACCACCCGGCCGGGCTTCGGCCTCAACGAGTCGATCGTCGCCCGGATGCAGTCGGTGGGCGGCAACGCGACGATCGAGAGCATCCCCGGCCGGGGCACGGTGGTCGAGCTGACCGGACCGGCCATCCGGGTGCCGAGCCGGCCCGAGCACCGCGCCGCGTGAGGCGCCGCTCAGTTCCGGTTGCGGGGGTGCTGCCGGGCGGTGCGTTCGTTGCCGTGCCGGTAGTTCCCCGTCCAGCGGGCCATCGCCAGCTGCGGATCGTCCTCGACCTCGGCGAGGAACTCGGCGGCGCGAGCGCCCCGCAGCTTCGCCGCCACCCGGCCGTGATGCGTGACGATCACGGTGCCGTCGGCGCGACGAACGTACTCGAATCCACTCGCCGATCCACCCATTCGTCGGACTGTACGCGACTCCACCGGGTCCACACCGGCCCGTCGCGCGCCGGAGGCACGAGGAAATCTAGTGACTGTGATCAATAACGTACGGGGCTGGACGCGCCGCCGCGGTCCGGGCGCGCGCCCGGACCGGGCCGGGTACGCGCGCCTGTTCGCACAGGACCGGGCCGCCCCGCACTGGGCCTACGACTACGCCGACCGGCTCGCCCGGCGCCATCCCGCGGACCACCGCATCCTGATCCAGACGAGCATGTCGCCGAGCGGGACGTTCCACATCGGCAACCTGCGGGACACCATCTGCGCGCACCTGGTGCACCGGGCGCTGGTGCGGACCGGCCGGCGATCCGCCGTGCTGCTCAGCTTCGACGACTTCGACCCGTTCCGGCAGAGCCAGGCGGTGGCCGGCACCGAGCTGGCCCCGTACGGCGGACGGCCCCTGGCCCTGGCCCGCGAGCGCTCCACCGCGATCTGCCGCACCTACCTGCGTGCCCTCAAGGACCTGGGCATCTGCCCGCCCGACGCGGACCCGGACGGGCGGATGCCGGTCGGCGCCGCCTGGGAGACCCACTACCAGTGGGAGCGGTACACCAGCGGCACGTACCGGGAGATCCAGCGCCGGTACGTGCGGCACGCGGACCGGCTCGCCGCGCTGCTCGGTGTCGAGGACCCGCGGCGGCTGTTCGCCGTCTACTGCCAGCAGTGCGGGCGCAACACCACCACGATCCACGAGTTGCGCCCGGACCAGGTGCGCTACGACTGCCGGTCGTGCGGCGCGTTCGTCACGACCGAGGTGATGGAGTGCGTCAAACCGTCCTGGGCACTCGACTGGACGCTGCGGGTCGCGTACGAGCACATCGACTGTGAACCGGCCGGCCAGGATCACTGCAGCTCGGGCAGCACGATGGACCGCACCCAGCCGATCTACGACCGGTTCCTCGGCTCCGACCAGCCGGTGATCGTGCCGTACGGTCTGATCCGCCAACCCGGGCAGCGGCAGAAGATCTCCGGTTCACGGGCCGGCGGGCTGGCGCCGGACGACCTGCTCCGGGTCATGCCGCCCACCATGATCCTGTGGCTGTACGCCCGGCCCAACTGCCTCTCGGACATGCGCCTCGGCCTGGACCGCGGCTCGGTGCTCGCCGCCTACGCCGGCTACGACCGGTTCCTCAGCCGGGTGCCGGTCGCGCCGCGGGCCCGGAAACTGTACGAGCTGCTCACCGACGCGCCGGTGCCGGACGGTCCACCGCTGCCGTCGATCCGCCGGGTGCTCGGCCTCCTGCACGCCACCCTGTACGACGCCGGGCGCGTCCTCGACGAGCTGGCCGCCGAGGCACCGGCCGCCGACCGCGCGGCGCTCGCCGAGCGGGTCCGGCACGCGCTGGCCTGGGTCTCCGGCCCCGGCCGCGGCACGTCCTGGCTGCACGGCCCGGCACCCGCCGGCACCGGTACCGGTACCGCGCTGCTCGCCGGCAGTCTGGCCGGACGGTGGGACCGGGCCCGGCACGCCGCCCTGCTCGGCGCCCTGTTCGGGGTGGCCTCCGGACCACCGCTGCGCCGGCTGCTCGACGCGTTCGCCGAGGCCGAGGTGGTCGACGCGGTGACCGCGTTCGACAACACCGGCGCCCGGCCGCTGCTGCGGCGAGTGACCGACCGGCTCGACGCCGTGACCGTGACCGGAGGTTCCTGTGCACGCTGAGATCTTCGATCCGCGCTTCGAGCCGGTGCCGGCCGAATGGGAGAAGTTCGTCCAGGACGAGGGGGTCTCGGCGGCGTGGAGCGCCGACGCGCTCGCCGCGGTCGCGTGGACCTCGCAGCGCACCGTACACCTGGGTCTGGTCTTCGACGGCAAGCATGTGGTGGCGCTGTTCTGCGGTGATTTCGGCGCGCTGCGCCGCCGCCGGGCCCGGTTCAGCGCGACCGCGGGGCTCCCGCTCGCCGGGGTGTTCTTCGCCCGCATCCTGATGGGCTTCGACGAGGGGTTCGTGTTCGCCGAGTCCCTCGACCTGCCCGGCCGGACCGCGGCGCGGGCGGCGTTCGAGCGCGGGTTGCGCGCCCGGCTGGGCCGGCGCTGCCTCGGCGTCGTCTACCAGAACGTGGCGACGGCCAGCCTTCCGGCGTTCCGCAGCCGCACCCGGCTGTGCCGGCCGGTCTCGCCCAACTCCGTGCTGGTCAACCGGTGGAGCTCGATGGACGAGTACTTCGCCGAGCTGCCCCGTCGCCGGCGCCGCCGCTTCGAGCAGATCTACCGCGACGTGGACCGGGATCCGGGCCTGCGGGTGCTCCGGGCGGTGCCGGCGATCGATCCGCACGAGGCGAGCCGGCTGGAGCAGCTGACCCGGCTCAAACACCTCGGTCCGGGCGAGGTCCTGGTGCCGCTGCCCAGCCTGTACTTCGAGCGCCTCAACCACCGCGACGGGGTGCGCTACTTCGCGCACACCCAGCCGGCCGACGGCGCCTTGGTCTCCTTCGACCTGTCCTTCGAGCACCGGGGCGGGCTGGTCACCACGGTGACCGGGTCCGCGTCCGGCGCCCGTAAAGGTCAGGGTCTCTACTGGGACCTCTACCTTCGCGAGATCGAGTACGTCATCGACCGCGGTCTGCCCCGGTTGGAGTTCGGCAAGGGGCTCGTCGACCTGAAGAAGCAGTTCGGCTGCGTCACCGAGACGCAGTACGCCGTCGCCGCACCGTGGTGACACCGACCCGAGGGGAACCCCGCATGATCAAGTTCGACGCCGCCGTCACGGCGCACCTCGACGCCGTGACCCGGCGCGACCTGCCCGCCTACCTGGACACCGTCCACGACGACGTCACCGTGGTGCTGCCGAACGGCAAGGTGGTCAGCGGCCGCGACGAGGTGGCCACGTTCCACAAGGGCTGGTTCGACGACCCGGACTGGCGGATGGAGCTGACCCCGGTCCGGTCGTACACCGCCGGGGACACCGGGGTCGCGCTCTACTCGGTCGAGTACCACGACGTCGACGGGTCGGGCACGCCGTACCAGAAGACCTACGTGCTGAGCCTGCTGTTCACCCGGCACGACGACCGGTGGCTGCTGGTACACGACCAGAACACGTTCTGCTGAGATGGCGGCCCTCCTGGCGTACCGCGTCCCGCGGTCCTTCTCCACGGGCGCGCACGAGCGGGACCACGCCACGGTGGTCCGGCTCGCCCACGACGAGGTGCCCTTCTACCGGGAGCGGCTCGCCAGGGCGGGCGCCACGTCGGACGTACCGGTGCCGCTGCCGACCGCGGACCTGGACCGCCTCTACCACCAGCTCTTCCCGCTGGGTTCGCCCTGGCTCGGCCAGGCGGACCCGCCGGCCTGGGTCCCGGACCCGGCGGAGCTGCCCTCGGCGCTCCGGCTGACCGAGCGGCACCGCACCAACGCGACGGTGTTCGAGCTGCGGGCCGCGCTGCTCGGCGGCGGGCGGGGCCGGTACCGGGTGCTGCTGAACCGGGACGCGGTGATCGACCCGTTCGCGCCGGACCCGCGCGAGGCTCAGGCCGTGGCGTTCGCCGCGACGCGGCTCGCGACCCTGGTCGGCACGCCAGGCGATCTCGCAGCGTTCCGGTCCGCTGCCGGTCCGACCGATGCGACGATCCTTCCGGTACGACAATGTGCCGACATCGTCGCGGTCACCGGCGAGCCAGGGCTCCTGCACGACCCGTACCTGGGTCACCTCGGTGCCTGGGCCGCCTCGTGCGGGCACGCCCACCTGGACTGGCGGCGGTTCCACGCCACCGCGGTCCCGGCCGGTGTGCTCGTCACCAAGCTGCGGCAACGCCGGCCGACCCTGGTGCACGTGCTGCCGGCCGGTGCCGATGGGCTGACCGTGACGAGCTGTCCCGCCCACCGGACCCCGGTGCTCGTACCCCGTTCCTGACCTATCGCGGCGCCGCCGCCTTGACCAGCTTGATCTTGCCGTTCGCCTCCGGCTCGATCTGGTCGACGGCGTGCACCTCGACGGAATATCCCGGCAGTGCCGCCAGCACCGCCGTCCGGATCGCCTCCACCCCGGAGAGCTCGTCCCCGCCGGTCATCACCAGCCGGAGGTCGAGCGACCCGGGGTGGTGCTGCACCAGCTGCATCCGGTGCACCGCGGGGAACCGCTCGATCACCTTGGTCAGGAAGTCGGCGTGCATACTGCGCCCGTCCAGGGCGGTGATCCGGTCCTCGCTACGTCCCTGGATCTTGTCGACGATCGGGGTGTGCGCCACCCCGCACGGGCAGTCGTTCGGCCGGATCCGCACCCGGTCGCCGACCCGGTACCGGATCAGCGGCATGGCCTCGCTGCGCAGCCGGGTGACCAGCACCTCGCCCTCGCCGTCCTCCACCGAGACGCTGCCGTCGTCGTGCTCGACCTCGACCACCACGTTCCCGGTACGCAGGTGCAACGCCCCGAGCGGGCAGGTCCGCGCCGCCGTGAACATCTCCACCGACGCGTAGACCTCGTGCCCGGCCGCACCGAAATAGCCCAGCACGTTGGCGCGGGCGGCCGGGGTGAGCCGCTCGCCGCCGAACACCACGGTGTGCACGTCGCGGTACTCGATGCCGCGCCGCTGCAACTCCTCCACCAGCGTGGCGATCACGTTGGGGAAGCCGAACAGGAACGTCGGCCGGGCCGCCAGGAACGTCGCGACCTGGGTGTCCAGGCCCTCGGCGGTGTTGATGTGCAGGTTGCGCACGACCCCGAACCGCTCCAGCGGGTGCCGCAGGAACGCCCCGGTCCGGAAATACCCGACCCGGTCGAACGGCCGCAGCCCGGACGCGAGCATGTCCTGCAGGTAGGTGGCGCGCAGGTACCCGAGGTCGCGCTCCGAGTTGCGGAACGTCACCGGGATGCCGGACGAGCCGCTGGTCCGCGCCGCCCGGGTGTTCTCCGCGGTGTAGCCGGCCGCGAGCAGCTCGGTCTCCGGCAGCTCGTGCACCAGCGACCGGTCGAGCACCGGCAGCCGGGCCAGATCCGCCGCCGACCGCACCGCCTCGACCTGCTCGGCGGTGAGCACCCGGCGGTAGTACGGCACGTTGCGCTGGGCGTGACGCAGCAGCGTGCGCAGTTGCCTGCTCTGCACCTCACGCAGGGCCTCGGCGCGCTGGCGCTCGCGGCGCCGGGCGACGAACAGGTTCGCCACCACCGGCGCGAGCGCGATCGAGGAACGAAGTGTCGACGGCATCGGAAAACCTCAGTTCTTCAGTACGGCGAGCCACGAGGGCGGCAGGTTCCGGCGTACCTCCACGGCCTCGAACACCGACGGCTCCTGCGGCCCGTGCTGCTTTGCCCAGGCGGCCATCCGGGCGAGTCCGTCGACGAGCGGCACCGGCGGGTCGACCAGGTCGAACACCTTGCGGGCCTTGTCGTGGCTGGCGTACGCGCTGTGCACCTCCTGCCGGGCCGGCAGGTAGTTCACCGACAGCGGCACACCCATCGCGGCCGCGGTGTCCGCCGCGAGCACGTTCACCGAGTACACCGAGTCGCCGCCGATGTTGAACGTCTCGTTGTAGGCGGCCGGGGTCTCCACCGAGCGCGCGATGACCGGGGCCACGTCGCCGATGTAGCTGAACGCCCGGGTCTGCTCCCCGTCACCGAAGATGGTAAACGGTTCGCCGCGCAGCGCCTGGTTCATGAAGATGCCGATGACGTTGCGGTAGCGGTCGCCGATGTTCTGGAACTCGCCGTAGACGTTGTGCGGGCGGAACACGATGTACGGCAGCCCGAACATCGCGTGCGACACCTTGAGCTCCTGCTCGATCGAGAACTTCGCGATGCCGTACGGGTCCTCCGGCTCCGGCACCAGGTCCTCGGTCATCGGGGGCTGGTTGCTGCCGTACACCGCGATCGACGAGGTGAACACGAAGCAGCGCACCGTGCCGGTGTTCACCGCCGCGTTGATCAGGTTGATGCTGCCGATGACGTTGTTGTGGTAGTTGAACCGCTTGATGAAGTGGCTCAGGCCCTCCGCGGCGTACGCGGCCAGGTGGAAGACGTAGTCGAAGCGGAACTCGGCGAACAACTCGTCGACCAGCACGTGGTCGCCGATGCTGCCCTGGCGGAACTCCGCGCCGTCCGGGACGTTCTCCACCACGCCACCGCTGAGGTCGTCCAGGACGACCACCCGGTAGTTCCGGTCGAGCAGTTCCCGGGCGACGTTCGCGCCGATGAAGCCGGCGCCGCCGGTGACGAGAGCGGTCGGTTGTGCCATTACAGGGACACCTTTTCCTTGATGGTGGCCGGGGAGTCGTCGCCGCCGTCCGGCTCGATGGCTTCGGGTGGGCCGGCCGGCCGGCTGATCCGCAGCAGGCGCAGCAGCGGCGCGGCCATGATGGTGGTGGTCAGCGCCATCACGACCATCACGGTGAACGCCTTGGTGTTGATGACGCCGATGTCCATCCCGGTGCGCAGGACCACGATCTCGGTGATCCCCCGGGCGTTGAGCAGGACGCCGAGCCCGAGCGACTCCCGCCAGGGCATGCCGCCGGCCCGGGCGCAGAACGCCGCGCTCAGCAGCTTCCCGCCGACCGCGACGACCAGGATCAGCAGGCCGGCCAGCAGGACCGAGGTGTGGCCGATCGCGCTGACCACGTCCACCTGCAGGCCGATGGAGGCGAAGAAGACCGGCAGCAGCAGCGCCCGGTTGAGCGTGCTGAGCCGCTCCGGCACGGCGGCCAGGAAGCGGGACTTGCGGGGCAGGATCAGACCGGCCAGGAACGCGCCGAAGATGGCGTGCACGCCGATCTGGTCGGTGAGGCCGGCGAGCGCGAAGACCAGGCACAGCACCGCGACGATGCGGACGGCGAGCGACGCCTTCACCGCGTCCAGCCGGTCCGCGGCCCGCTGCAGCAGCGGCTTGAGCACGAGCAGCGCGAACGCCGAGACCGCGATGGCCAGCGGCAGCGCCACCAGGGCGCCGAGCGCGCTGCCGGCCTGGATCACCGCGATCACGACGGCGAGCGCGCACCACGCCATGACGTCGTTGATCCCGGCGCAGATCATCGCAAGGTTGCCGAGCCGGGTGCCGGACAGTCCGGAGTCCTGCACGATCCGGGCCAGCACCGGGAACGCGGTGATGCTGATCGCGGTGCCCATGAAGATGGCGAACGGCACCATACCGACGCCCTCACCGGCGAAGTCCGGGTACAGCGTCGGGACCAGGAGCAGACCCAGCAGGAACGGGGCGATCATCGTGGCTTGACTGATCATGCCGATCGCGGCGCCCTGCCGGCGCATCATCCGCAGGTCCATCTCGGCGCCGACCGAGAACATGAACAGGATCAGCGCGATCTGGGCCAGCACGTTCAGGTCGGCGCGGATGTCCGCCGGGAACAGCGCCGTGCTGACCTCGGGCAGGAACCGGCCGAGCACCGACGGGCCGAGCAGCAGCCCGGCGACGATCTCACCGACCACCCTCGGCTGGCGCAGGCGCGCGGCGAGCCAGCCACCGGCGTGCGCGAGCCCGCCGATCAGCAGGACGGCCAGGAAGAGGCGCAGGTAGATCGGGATCGCGGCGTGGGTCGCAGCGGCCGGCGCCCGGCCACCCGCGGTGTCGGAGATGCCGCCGCGCCACACCAGCAGGCCGACGATCACGGCGGGCACCACGGACACCAGGATGGACACGAGCAGGATGCGCTTGGGCGAGGTGACGAGCCGGGCCGGCTCCGCGGCCGGTTCGCCGGCCTCCCTGGTCGGCGGCAAGGTCTGTGTCATGTGGATTCCTTCGAGGAGGTCAGCGCCGGCAGGACGGTGATCGCGTGGACCACGTCACCGACGGCGATAGCCGCTAGTGCACCCGGCGCGCCCAGCAGCGGCACCAGGACGAACGCCGACAGGGCCGCACCGGTGAGGCCCATGACGGAACCGGAGGCGGTACGCCGCAACGTCCGGCGATCACCGTTCTCCAGCACGAAGTTGATGCTGCCCAGGCCGAAGAAGAGCGGGATGCAGGCGAGGTAGAGCAGCGCCAGCGCGGCGGTCTGCCCGGTGGCGCCGGCGTGCTGCCGCCAGAGGATCGTCAGCGCCGTCACCGCGGCCAGGTACGGGGCGCCGCCGATCGCGATGATCCGTGCCCAGCGCACCGTCCGGCGGCGTACGGCCTCACTCGCCGCACCGCGGTGCAGGGTCCGGGACACCTGCGGCTGCATGATCCGCAGCAGGAATCCGAACGCGTTGACCAGCAGCGCGGACGCGCTGACGATCACGTACAGGGCGGCGCCCTGGTCCCGGAACCCGCTGCGGGCCAGCAGCAGGAAGACCAGGCTGACGATGCCGGCCGCGGCGAGCTCGCTCGCCGACATCAGCGCCGAGGTACCGATCGCCTGCCGCACCAGGGCGCGGCGGCGCAGACCGGACGGCCGCAGGGCGAGACCCGACACCAGCGCCACGTTGAGCACGGCGACCGCCGTCACCATGACGGTCAGCGCCCACAGCGGGCCCTGATCCGCCAGCAGCGCACCGGCCACGCCCAGCCCGATCGCGAGGACCAGCACCGCGTGGTTCGCCACGTCCCGCCAGGGCCGGTCGAGCACCCGGTGCAGGCCGACGAGCACCTGGTTGAGGCCCAGGCCGACGGCCAGCACCCCGGCCAGGATCCAGAGCGACGAACGGCCGCCGCCCAGACCGGTCGCCAGGATCCAGATCAGGCACACCGACCCGGAGATCGCCGGCAGCACCACGAACACCGCGATCAGCTCGGACCGGGCCCGGGTCACCCGGGGCACCAGCTTGAGCGCGCCCTTCTCCACACCGCACGAGGTGAGGAACATGACCGCGGTGAAACTGCCCATCACCAGGGCGTACGTGGCGAACGTCGACTCACCCCAGGCGGCCAGGAACAGCAGGTTCGACACCACGATGGCCAACCGGTAGACGCCCCGGCCGGCCAGCAACGGAAGGAGCAGCCGGCCCCGCAGCAGTATCGACAACGGCCGCGGAGCCGACACGGCGCCTTCAGGCGTCAACGGAGTACTCCGAGGTGATGAACTTGCCCTTGCCGCCGACCGTCAGCGGCAGCCGGTCGGCCCGTACCACCTCGAGGTCGAACGGCCCGGCGGCCAGGCGGAACATCTCTTCCCGTACGCCGGCGAAGACGCTGTCGAGGTCGGTGACCCCGTCCATCGGCACGATGTTCAACCGCACCCGGCCCTGCTTGTCCTGCTCGACGAAGCACTCGGCGATGTCCGCGTGCACGGCGGCGAACCAGACGAAGGTGTCCGGGTACAACCGCCGGCCGTCGGGCAGGATCACGTAGTCGTTGGCCCGGCCCTTGGTCAGCCGCAGCGTGCCGAACGCCCGGCCGCACCGGCACGGCTCGGTACCCAGCACACCGATGTCGCCGAGCTCGTACCGCAGCAGCGGCATGGCCCGCTCCATGTACGGCGTGATGATCAGCCGCCCCTCCTGGCCGGCCGGCAGCGGGTGACCGTCGTCGTCCACCACCTCGACGTGGATCCGGTCCTCGGCGATGTGCCGGCCACCGGCCGGGCACTCGAAGTAGATGTTGAGGATCTCGAACGCCGAGTACTCGTCGAAGACCGGAACGCCGTAGCCCTCGACCAGCCGGGCCCGGTGCTCGTCGGTCAGCAGCTCCGACTCGGTGAGCACCATGCGCAGGGTCTTGCGCAACTGCGCCATCTCCGGCGGAGTGAGCGCCCGCAGCACCTCACGCATGTGTACGGGCTGCCCGGCCAGCACGTGCGGCCGGTTGCCCAGCAGCTCCGCCTTGATCTCCGCCATCGGCCGGTGCGACAGGATCGTGTGCCGCCGGAAGAGTCCCAGCTTCTCGAAGCTGCGCGTCGGCGCGACGTACGGCCGGACGTGCGTCAACCGGTCCGTCGGCCGGTACCGCCCGGTCGCCGCGAACCGCCGGAAGCAGGCCGCCATGTGGTAGTCGTGGCTGCGCTGATCGTGACGGATCGTGACGCGCTGCCCGGTGCTGCCGCTCGTCTGGAACTGCCGGCACCGCTCGGCCGGCACCCCCTCGGCGATCATGTCCTCCAGCGGGCGTTCACGCAGCGTGGCCTTCCGCAGGATCGGCAGGTCCGCCAGCTCGGCGAGATCCCGCAGCGGTCCGTGCTGGTAGAGCGGGTCCTCCCGGTAGTACGGGACACGCTCCCGGCTGTAGACCAGCATCTCGTTGATCCAGCGCAGCTTGCGTCGGGTGATGGCTTGCCGGCTCGCGTACTGGCGAACCATCGTCACCGGGATGTCGAGGGCCTCACGCAGGAACATGGCGCACCACCCTCAGACCTTGGCCGCGACGGAGGAGGACTCCGCCGGGGCCGGCGTCACCGGCTGCGCACCGCGGCCACGCCACGGGTTCAGCCGCTCGAACCACCGGGTCGGCGCGGCCAGCACGAACAGGGCGAGCACGACGTGCACCGCGATGAAGACATAGGCCTCCATCTTGGACGGGTAGTGACCGAGGAAGACCTTGATGTGCGAGGCCCAGGTCCAGGTCTCCGGGATCGTCGCCCACTCCGGGTCGGTGTGGTTGTTGACCGTCAGATAGGCCAGGTCCTCGGCGCCGGAGACCATGATGAGCAACATCGCCGCGGCGATCCGCCGGGTGTTGCCCGGCGTGCCACCGCCGAGCCGGTACGCCATGGTCAGCGACAGGATGATCAGCGGCGTCAGGACCAGGACGTGGTAGTACAGCGTCGGGTGGTCCTCGGCATAGAAGAAGATCTTCGGTACGAAGTACAGGAAGAACACCACGAACGACGCCGGGACGAGCACCCGGACCAGCTGGTACTTGCGGAAGAACGCCACGTCCAGCCGGGCCAGCGCCTCGGTGGCGAAGACGAACGGCAGCAGCTTGAACAGGAAGATGCCGAGTGACTTGACCTCCCGGTCATGGGGCATCACGAACCAGATGATCGCGGCGCACCCGGCGGCGAGGGCCGCCAGCACGAGGACGGCAGCGTTGCGACGCAGCGCGGAAGTCATTCAGTTCTCCTGTGTTTCGTCGTCCGGTTCGATCTCGAAGTGCAGCGTCGCCAGGGACGTGTCCAGCGCCTGCGAGAGCGCCTCGCGGGAGTCCGCGGCGAGAATCAGGTAGCCGAGCTTGTGTGCCGCCTGGGTGTACCGGTTGACCCGGCTGCCCGGCGCCTTGAACAGGCGCAGTTCGGTCACCTCGGTGAGCGCGCGGACCGTGCTCACCCCGGCGACCGAGACCAGCGTCCCGTCGGTCTCGGCGGTGAGGATGCGGAGCATGACGAACCGCGGCCGGGGGTGCGTGCCGAGATCCAGCGCCTCGCCGGCGGCCAGCCGGATCGCCGCCTCCACGGTGTTCACGCCGAAGGCGTGCGAGGCGAGCAGCGGCATGCCGTTGCCGCCGAGGCGGGCGCCCATCTCGATGAAGTGCACGTCGCCGGCGGGCGTGAGCACGAAGTCGAAGTTCACCGGCCCGCTGCGGTGCCCCAGCGCACTGAAGATCGCCGTGATCATGTCGAGCAGCCGGCCCTGGATGGAGCACCCGAGCGCGGCCGGCGTGACGTGCGAAACGCTGATCATGTGCGGCAGCGGGGTGATGATCCGCTCGGTCACCACCGTGAAGGCGGGCCGCCCGTCCTGCGCGAAGCACTCCAGCGAGTAGTGCCGGCCGTCGACGAGCTCCTCGATGAGCACCTCGCTCGCGAAGGAGTTCTTGCGCGCGGTGCCGATCGCGGCGCGCAGCTGCGCCGGCTCCGGCACGCAACTGAGCCCCTTGCTGCCCGAGGAGTCGGTCGGCTTGACCACCAGCGGGTAGGTCATCCCGGCGGCGGCCGCGATCAGCGCGTCCGGGTCGTCGCCCTTGAGCGAGCGGTACCGGGGGAAGCCGAGCTTCTCCACCACCGAGTGGAAGTAGTTCTTGTCCTCCGACGCGCGCACCGCGGCCGGCGAGGGCTGGAACGCGGTGCCGTAGTGCTTGCTCAGCGCGGCCACCGACGCCTGCGCGGCGTCGCTGGCCGGTGAGATCACCGCGGCCACGTCGATGTCACCGAGCCGCTTCGCGATCGCCTCCGGCTCACGCGTGGTCAGGCAGAGGAACTCGTCGGCGAGTTCCGCGCCGAGCGCGTCCGGCTTCTGGTCGATTCCGATGACCCGGTACCCGAGCCGGCGCCCTTCGAGGTACGCCGGGACCTGGTCCTCACTGCCACCGAGAATGATGAGATTACGTCTGGTCATGACATCGGCCTCCCCTGCGCCGTTCCGACCCAGGGCTGTTCGCTGCCGTACAGGTCGTCTGCCTGGTCGATCGGGATGTTGGTCTCGCGGATGTAGAAGCGCGGTAGTTCGCTGCGGACCCGCAGTGCCGGGATCATGTAGCGGCTCAGTACGCCCAGGCCCAGGAACGCGGCCGAGCCCAGCACGAGCGTGGCCACCGCGATCGCGGTCGGGCCGATCCAGCCCAGCGCCAGCAGGGCCAGCAGCACCGTGGAGGCGATCGCCGCGACCACCGCGGTGAGGTGGACCAGCGCCAGCGGGCGGATCGAGAACCCGATCCACAGGTCCATCGCGTGCGAGATCAGCCGGGCCGCGTTCCACTTCGCCACGCCGGCGACCCGGGCCTGGTGTTTCGTCGGCACCGCGATGTAGCGGGCGCCCACCAGCGGTGCGGTCGCGATGAAGTACGGCGAGCGCAGATTCGTCTCGACGATCCGGCGGGCCACCGACGTGCGCACCAGCCGGAACACCGAGGCGCGCAGCGGCAGCTTGATCCCCAGCAGCTTCTGCGCGACCAACTGGTGACCGATCGAGCCCATCCGGCGCAGCCACGGGTCCCGCCGGTTGAGCCGGATGCCGAAGACGATGTCGTAGCCCTCCAGCGCCTTGTCCAACAGCGTGTGGATCTCGGCGGGTGGCGACTGCAGGTCGGCGTCGAGCTGGACCGTCCATTTCGTGCGGGCGTACTTGAATCCCGCCGAGAATGCCGCTTCCAGACCGAAGTTCCGGGCGAACGAGATGAATTTGACCCGTTCGTCCCCGGCGGCGAAGGCCTTGATCTTCTCCAGTGTCGTATCGGTGCTGCCGTCGTCGACGAAGAGGATCTCGCATTCCGTGAAATGCTCGAGCTCTGCCGCGATTTCCCGATAGGCCCGCTCGATACACGCTTCTTCGTTGTAGCAGGGAATCAGCGCGGTGACCGCACAATCGGCACCGCGCCGTACGTTGTCGATCGGATTGGTGGCGACGGTCGATGTGCCGGTCGACATCTCCAGCCTTTCATTGCTGGGAATAGCGAGCGGGGCGGTGTCGTAGCCGCATGACGCGGCAACGACACCGACCCCGGCGGCTCAGTCGAACATCGCTTCCATGGTCTCGTGGCTCTGCGGGCGGCCGGCGGTCGCGGCGTTGCCCCAGCAGGTGTTGAGGATGATCCGGGTGCGGTCCGCGTTCAGCGGGATCGTGCGGTGCAGCGTGGTGTCCGACCGCAGGAAGTACAGCTCGCCGGTGGAGTGCGGCCAGGTCTTGATCACGTTGTTGATCAGGTACTCACTGACCTGCGGGTCTTCCTTGTTCCAGTCGGTGTGCGGCACGGTCTGGAGCATGCCGCCGAACTCGGTGGCCGGCGCCTCGATGATCCAGATGACGGTGAAGGGGAAGTCGCCCCAGTGCCAGCCGTGGGTGTCACCGACCCGCTCCTGGCGGATGATGATGTACTTCTCGCCCTCCCACGGGCAGTCCATGACCTCCTCGGCGGCGATCCGGGACAGGAAGCCCTTCAGTGCCGGCGACTCGTACACGGCGGGGATCAGCTTCGCGTCGGCGGCGATCGCGGCCTGGCTGACGGTGCTCATGAAGCGCGGCGTGTTGCCGGTCTCCTTGAGGTGGATGTCGATCCGCTTGGCGTGCAGGTCCAGGATGTCGTGCGTTTCCTTGGTGACCGCGGCGAAGATCTCCGGCGAGACCAGGCCGGACAGCTTTACGTAGCCCTCACGCCGAAAGTGCTGGGACAGCGCGCGAACCTTGTTGTCGTCGGCGAACTCCTCGGTGAGGTGCTTCGCGATAAGCTCTTCGACATTCGACGACGTAATCTCGACAGTCATCTGCATTCCCTCTCCGGCGCGTCACTGCGACGCTTCCGAGAAAGACGATGTCAGCTTTCGAGGGCCGTGACATGTCCCGTGTTCGGGGGGCAGAGCCGTCGGCGTTCTACTATCACGCACACGTCGCCGGCCCGGGCGATGACCCGACCCTGAGGCGGCGACCATGGCGACCGAGTTCGCGTTCGACGAACAGATCCTGGTTCTCGACGGCCGCGTGCTGGAGATCTTCCACAGCGGCACCGAGGAGAGCCTGCGCTATCACGTGGCGTTCCTGCGGATCAGCGCGACGCCGTCCGGCGGCGGTTACAAGGTGCGGCTGGGCCGGGCGTACGGCGCGGACGACATCACCGGTGGCCGGCGGTGGAAGATGACCGCGGAGCAGTTCGACGGCTTTCAGAGGTTCATCGCGGACGCCATCGCGGCGCGCGACCACCCCACCGCCGGGTAACCGGCCGGGGTGCTGACGGCCCGGCCGCCGTGCTGGTCACGGCAGCCGGGCACGGCTCACTTGGTGAAGGACAGGTACTGGTACCCGGTCCACGTCGTGGTGTTCAGGCTGTCGCCCGAGTCGCCCTTGACGTACGCCGTACGAATGCGCAGCTTGTAGCCCTTGAACCCGGCGCCGTTGAGGTAGAACGTCTCCGGGGTCGGGTAGTACCCGCCGATCAACGACTGCCACTTGCCCCGGCGCTTCTGGTCGGCGCCACTCGGGTCGGCCCAGATCGCCACGGCCCGGTTCTTGTAGCTGGCGCCGAGGCGCGCCGTGAACGTGACCGTCTTGCCGTACCCATAGATCTTGCCGTTGTTGGTCAGCGACAGCGACGCGGCGGCGCGGGAGACCGCGACCGATCTGGTCGCGGTGACCGCGGAGTGGTTGGCGTCCCCGGGGTAGGACACCCGGTAGGTCACCGTGCCACCTGCCGACCGCAGCCCGCCGCAGCATCCGCGCCCGGTCCACCAGATCGGTGATCCCGGGTGGGACAGCAAACGGCCGTGACCCGGCGTTTCCGCGGGTCACGGCCGTGCGCCTGTCGGCAGGATCAGCGGCGGTACGTCCGCTTGGTCGTCACCTTGAGGTTGCCCGCCTTGTCGTAGGCGCGCAGCTGCACGGTGAACGACTTGCCGTACTTCTTCGGGTTGAGCGTGAACGCGTACGCCGCCCGGGTGTCGGTGGCGACCACCTTGCCGTTGACCAGCAGTTGCACCTTGGCGATTCCGTTGCGGTCGCTCGCCGTGGCCTTGAGCGAGATGGTCTTCCGCAGCTTCGTCTTGTTCGCCGGAGCGCCCTTGAAGGCCACCGCGGGTGCGGTGTTGTCGACGATCACGGTTCGCGTGGCGCTGGCCGTGTTGCCCAGCTTGTCGACGGCCACCCAGGTGATCGTCTTGGCGCCGTCCTTGCCGGCCGTCACCCGCACCGACGTCGCGGAACCGCTCTTGCCCGCCAGGTGCGTGACCGCGACTCCGCGCGGGTCAGCGGCCTTGAGCGAGGTGACGTACGACGTACCCCGGATCAGCGCGCGGTTGCCCGGCGCGATGGCCATCGTGGGAGCGGACTTGTCGACGTGCACGAGGAACGACGTGGCCGACGTGTTGCCGGCCGCGTCCCAGACCCGCAGGCCAACGGTCGCGGTGGCCGCGGCGAACGTACGCACGTCCCAGGAGAACGTCTGGCCGCTCGACCGCACCACGCCGTTGACGGTCCACTCGGAACGGACGATCGCCGACGCGTCGTGGACCGTCGGCTTCAGGGTGCTGACACCGCCGACCCAGCCCGCGCCGGTGTCCAGCCGGTTCGTCGAGTACGCGCCGGCGAAGTCCACCCGCGCGATGACCGGCGGCTGGTCGTCCACGGCCGGCGCGGTCACGGTGTAGCCGGTCGCCAGGGTGGTGATGTTGCCGGCGATGTCACGGAGGACGAACGTCGGGGAGGCCGCGCCGGTGACCGCGTTCCAGGTGTAGGTCCACGGCTCACCCGACAGCTGGGTGTGGTTCTGCCCGTCGAGCGCGTCGATGCGCCAGACATCGCCGGCGACGCCGTTCAGGGCGATGGTGACCGGCCCGCTGGGCACCGACGATCCGGGCGCCGGCGAGAGGATCGCGCTGGGCAGGACGTTGTCGACGCGTACCCGGACCGACTTCTCGGTGTGGTTGCCGGCCGCGTCCGTGGCCCGCACGACGATCGTGGCGAGGGCGTTGTCGGCCAGGCTCGCCAGCGACACCTGGCAGCCGCCGGTCAGGGTGCAGGCCGCCTCGAGGGAACCGTTGACGGTCGCGCGCAGCTCGGTGACCCCGACGTTGTCGGCCGACGCCGGGTAGAAGACGAGGTCGGCGGGGACCTGCTGATCGGCGAGGAGGCCGATGCCCGCGATCACCGGCGGGATCTGGTCGGTGCTCCCCGTGGTGGGGTTCACCCGCAGCAGCGCCGTGTCGTTGGACCGGTCCCGATCGCCGGGGCGGGTGCACTGGCACGGCGGGTTGACCTGGACCGTGCCCTGGGCGTCGGCCACGACCTTGTCGACCTTCAGGGTGAACGTCCAGGTCGACGTCGTACCGGCGGTGAACAGGTACGGCGCCGGCACGCTACAGAGGTAGTGCGTGGCGTCGTCCTCACGTTCGCACTCCGGAGGAGCGCTCATGAACGACGTGCCGGCCGGCAGCACCACCTCGACCTCGGCGGGCGGCATGCCCGCGCGGCCCCCGTTGAGCGTGGCCGGGCCGTCGTTGCGCACACCCACCGTGGCCTGCACCAGGTCGCCGACCGCGCCGGAGACCTGGTCGCCGATCGCGACGAGGTCGGTGCCGTTCGTGCCGCTCACGGTGACCTCGACGACCGGAGCCACGTGGTCATCGTCCGCGGGCAGTGGGTCGCCCTCCGCCAGGGGAAGAGCGGCACCGGTGCCGGGGGTGCTCCGGTCGTAGGCCTTGAGTTCGTCGGCCGTCAGCCACTCGAACTCGCCGTAGATGCCGCCCGGCGCGTAGGTGTCCGACCGGACCTTGTACGGCAGGACGACCCGGTAGCTCTTGCCCGGCTCCAACGTCCGGGCGAAGGTGCAGAGCCTCGCCCGGCCGTCGCTGTAGTCGCAGTTGGAGAATTGGTCGGTGGGTTCGAAGCCCCAGTCGGTGTGCAGCAGAACGCCGGCATCCGTCAGCGGCGTGGTGCCGATGTTGGTGACCGACAGGGTGACGTCGAAGTCCGCGCCCACCGCCGCACTGATCAGCGGCGTCGCGCCGCCGACCAGGACAGGTCCGGTAGCCGCCACGGCCGGAGCCGCCAGCGCGGCCGAGGCCACGGCAGCGGCCGTTCCGGCCAGGGCCCAGCGAAAAAGAGAATGAGTCAACGGGTTCCTCACGCGCTCACGAGAGATCAAATGCGAGCATCGTACGAAACGTCGACGGCGCTCGCTGTCCCGTTGCGCGGGGGTTACTGGGTGACGGTGTCCGTACCCGCCCCGCCGACCAGCTTGTCCTTGCCGGAGCCGCCGACCAGGTTGTCGTTGCCGGCGTTGCCGTAGAGGGAGTCGTTGCCGTAGCCGCCGAGCAGGAAGTCGTTGCCCGCGCCGCCGTAGATGGTGTCGCCGCTGTCGGCGAGCTCACCGTCGAGGTCGCCGCCGATCAGGTCGTCGTTGCCGGCGTCGCCGTACAGCTTGTCCTGGCCCGGGCCGCCCTCGACGTGGTCGTTGCCGCGGCCGCCGCGGAGGGTGTCGTTGCCGTTCCCGCCCTGCACGTCGTCGACGCCGTCGCCGCCGGAGAGGGCGTCCTTGCCGGTGCCGCCGAAGACGGTGTCGTCGCCGGTGCCGCCGTTGGCGCTCAGCGGGATCGCGGAGTTGTTGTCGACGAAGTCGTTCTTGTCGCCGAGCGTGACGGTGAGCCCGGTCGCCTTCCTCGCGGTGGTGCACTTGACCTTGGTCTTGTCACCCTTGACCGCCTTGCAGCCCTTGCCGGCCTTGATGGCGACCTTGTCGTTCAGCGTGATCGTCCGGCCGGAGACCGTGATGACCAGGGAGTTGGCCTGGCCGGCTGCCGCGGTGAACCGGACCACGGTGCTGTTCTTCCCGACGACCTCAGCCTTGGCGGCCGAGGCGGCCTGCGCCGGCGAGGCGAAGAACACGGTCGTGGCGGCGGCCGCGATACCGATCGCGGCGAGCTTCTTACCGTTGACACTGAACATTTGTTCCCCGTCCCTAGCTGCTGATACGCAGATCCTATGAGGACATGAAGCCCGCTCGTCTCCCGTTTTCGTGTCACACCGCGGCGCCGGACTCGGCGTCGTTACGGCCCCGGCCCGTCCTCATCCGTTCGGCCGATCGGCAGTATTCGATCTTGCATTTACGATGCCGGAGACCGGTTCTCCTCCGATCGACACGGGGTCCTCATGCGAATCTCCCGGGCCGCGCTGGCGGCCACGGTTCTGGCCGGTGCCACCGCCGTCGGCTTGGGTGTCTCCGCCGGCCCGGCCGTCGCCGACTCGGACCAGATGCTGCCCATCGAGTCCTTCGGTGACATCGCTGTCGATGCCGTCCACCCCGCGCCGAATACCTGCGCGAGTCCTCCGGCGACAACGTGAACTACACCTCCGCCGGCGCCTGGAAATACTTCACCAAAACCAAGTGATCCGCTGACGGTGAGTGAAGGCACACCCCCACCTCCTGATCTTGGAGAATCGATGCACGCACCATCGCGGATCGCCCGGCGCCTCGGCGTCTCGGCGACCGCGGCCCTGTCCCTCGTCCTCGCCGGCGCCACACCGGCGCTGGCCGACGACACCGTCCCCCTCGACACCACTCCGCCCGTCATCTCCAGCACCGGGCTGGCCGACGGCCAGACCGTTCTGCGGCAGTCGGTACTGCACCCCGTGGTCACCGACGACGTCGCGGTCAGGTCCGTTCTCGTCCGGATTGGCAGCACCGGGGCCCGGTGCACGATCGACGCCACCCAGGGCGTCAGTTGCCCCCTCACCGTTCCGGTGGCGTTCAACGGCACCGACGTCAACGTGACGGTTCGCGCCTTCGACACGGCGGGCAATTACACCGACCGAGCCACTCCGGTGCACGTCGTCTCGGTGGCCCTGTCCGGCACGCTCACGCCGAAGGCGGGGACACCGATGCGCAGCGGGCCCATGACGGCCACGCTGAGCGACGTATCGCCGGAAACCAACAAGATCGAGATGATGGACGGGCTCAGCAGCACCGTCCTCACCACGGTCACGGCCGCGCCGTGGGCCTTCACCTGGGACGCGTCCGCCGCCGCGAGCCCGCCGTGCTTCCGGCTCAGCGAGACGGGCGGCAACACCACGACGTACTGCTCGAACTATGTCGTCTCCGACGAAGCGCCGGTCATCAAGTCGGTGTCGGCCTACCACGAATACGGCGGCACCGATCGCGGCGGCACGATTGCCTGGTCCAGCCAGCTCGACCTGGGCAAGGGCTGGATCGGCGCCGACGGCACGATCACGGTGGGCGCCACGGACAAGGCCGGCGTCGATCACACCGAGCTGTGGGTCGACGGCGTTCGCCGCAGCAGCATCACCGGACAGCCGAACTCCTTCGACTGGCACGACACCACCCGGGGAAAGACCTTCGCGAACCTCGAGGTTCGCGTGACGAACCGGGTCGGTCTCACCACCACAAAAGCGTTCCGGCTGAACATCGACAACGTCGGGCCGGCGCTGAAGATCGCCCCGCGATCCGGCACGCTGCTGCGCGGCAAGCAGGTCATCGTGACCAAGACCGCGATCGACCAGCACCGCGTCGTCCTGCCCGACTCGGCCGGCTTCAGCAGCCCGTGGCAGGCGTCCCCGCTCTCCTACGTGGAATACCTGACCCTGCACGGGGACGGCCCGATCCTGCTGAGCCTCGCCGTCTACGACGAGCTCGGCAACCCGGCCGCGGTCACCAACCGGGTGACCGTCGACAACACCAGAGCCAAGGTCGCGTTCGCCACGGCGCCGAAGAACAAGGCGAAGGTCAAGGGAACCGTCAAGGTGGCCGCGGCGGCGAGCGACAAGAACGGTGTCGCCCGGGTCCAGCTGCTGGTCAACGGCAAGGTCGTCGCCACCGACACCACTGCCGCCTACAAATTCACGATCAACACCAAGAAGTACGGCAAGACCCTCAAGGTCCGGCTGCGGGTGTACGACCGCGCCGGCAACGTCACCACCACGGCGGCCCGCACCTGGTACCGCCGCTGATCCAACCGTGAGCGGCCTGGCCCCCACCATCGGCGGGAGCCAGGCCGCTACGTGTTTCGACCGGCTGGGTCAGCGGGTCAGCTTCTGCTTCTTGACCTTGGCCTCCGACTGGTTGCCGTCCTTGTCAACGGCCGCGTAGAAGACGCACAACGTACCCTTCTTGAGGCCCTTGATCTTGACCTGCCAGGTGTTCTTCGCGGTCGGTCGCACCTCGATCGTCCGCGCCCGGTTCAGGGCCTGGTTGAGCGACTTCGCCTTGGTCCACTTCTTGCCGGTGTAGTAGTACCAGCTGCTGCCCCGCTGCTGGATGAAGGCGGTGCCCACGGCCGCGGTCCCCCGGCCCCGGTCACTGACCTTGCCCCGGACGGTGCGCCAGGACGACACGTACGTCGGCTTACTGGGCTTGGTCACCGAGACCTGCGGGGCGTAGTCGTCGTACGTGGTGTAGATGCTGCCGATCTCCCGGCCGTAGGCCTCGCCGGCCGCGTTGGTCAGCAGGACGGTCACGTACCAGCTCGTCGAGCCGCTGTAGTAGTGCTTGACCTGTGTGGTCGTCCGGCTGACCGTGGTGTCCTTGCCGTCGCCCCACCACACCCGGACCTTGGTCACCCCGCTGGGGATGCCGGTCAGGGTGACGATCGCGGGGTCGCCGGCGTACACCGTCTTCTTGACGATCTTGTACGTGCCGGGCATCTTCGTCACGGTGACGGTGGCCGTCCCGACGAAGACCCCGGACGACGAGTTGCCCGCCTGGTCGGTGACCCGGACGGTCACGGTGTAGGCCCCGGGGTTGTAGAACCGGTGCTTCTCCGGCTTCTCGTCGCCGTCGAGGTAGGTGAAGCCCCCGTCCCCCCAGTCGATGTACTGGCGGATGTCGGCCTGCGCCGAAACGTCGTCGGAGACCTCGAGCGGGGTCAGGGCGGCACTCTGACCGTCCCAGAGCTTGGTGAAGTCGAGCTGGTAGCGCCCGACCGGCGCGGTGACGTCCGCATCGTCGGCCATCGCGGGCGTGCCGGCGGTCAGCCCCGCGACCGCACCCAGGACCACAGTGATCAGCGCGGACAGCACGCGGTGGTGCAGAAGTCGCATGGTTCTCCCGGAAGCATCACGAAAGGAATGCCGGGCGAATCCAACGGCCACGGCGGCACGACAATACCGAGGCCGATCAATGCAACTCAACAGGTCACGGAGAGTCCTCCCGCAGCGTGCTCTCCGTCCCGCCGTGGACCCCGATGGTGCGCTCGCGATACACCTCAGCGCCGGGGTCGGTCGGCGTGCCGAAGTAGCTGAAGATCACCGCGCGCATGGCCCGCACACGGACGCGCCGGAGACCCCCGTGGTGCGAGGGCCTCCGGCGAGACGGTTCCGTGCGGTGGATCAGGATCCGCGAAGGATCAGGTTGCCGTTGTCCGCGGCGCCGCTCTGCGAGCCGCTTGTTTCGCTGGCGCGTTTGCGGCGCCGCATTTCCTGCGGCTTTATCCCGCCGGCGTTTCGTTCAAACCCAAACCACGCAGGATGTTATCGCGGTTCGCATTTCCGCGCAGCGCGGTCAAGGAATTCAAGCGGCCCAGCAAAGT
>NZ_BOMS01000142.1 GCF_016862315.1 Actinoplanes palleronii
GGGCCCACCCGGTCGGCCGTCGCGTTCGGATTACCCGGGCTGAAACCCAGCGCCGGCACCAAAGCGTTGATGTTACCGGAGCTGGCTCCGGCGTTCCCCGTCGCTCCACTCGCGGCCGCGTCACCGGATCCTGTGGCGGCGGCTTTGTCCGCCGGCGTTTCGTTCAAACCCAAACCACGCAGGATGTTATCGCGGTTCGCATTTCCGCGCAGCGCGGTCAACGAATTCAAGCGGCCCAGCAAAGTCGTGGAAGACGCAGGGCATTTCAAGTCTTGAATCGCCGACAAGGTTTTTTCAAAACGTTGGATGCGACTTTCAAGGTCCGCTCCACCCGGAAAGTTCGCATTCTTGAGCGCTACCTGCGCGTTCACCTGGGCTTGAGTGGGCGGGCAGCGACCGGGAACGTTCACCCCGGTAGGGCCCACCCGGTCGGCCGTCGCGTTCGGATTACCCGGGCTGAAACCCAGCGCCGGCACCAAAGCGTTGATGTTGCCGGAGCTGGCTCCGGTCTCGGCGGCCTGGCTCATCCCCGTGCCGACCACGAGCGCCGAGCCGAGCAGCGCTGCGGCGGCGCCTCCAATCACGAGCTTGCGCGTCCGGCTGCTGACTCCACGTCGATACATGCACGGCTCCACTTCGTCTCGGTACTGCTTGTGCCGAGATATACGAGCGATGATGTGGCAGCAGTTCATGACGCTGAGCACGCGTACCTTAAAGTTTCTTTAACGTTGGGCGAGCAGTCGTGGCCCCGTAAGTGCAACGCCGGGCGCCGCGCCGTCGCTCTCGGCAAGCACACCGTCAGCATCCTGCGCGCCCACCGCAGCCGGCTGCTCAACCACAAGACACTTCAGGATCTGCTCGGGCACTCCAGCATCGTGGTCACCGCCGACATCTACCCGCTGGTAAGCAGCGAAGCCGCAGGTCGCACAGCCGCCGCAACCCGTTCCGTCACGGAAAGTGACGACATCCATATGCCACCCACACGCCACCCAACCTCGACAAAGGCCGGACAACGAGAAAGGCCTGAACCGCGTTTCCGCAGTTCAGGCCTCAATCGAGAAAGTGCGCCCGAAGGGACTCGAACCCCTAACCTTCTGATCCGTAGTCAGATGACTAGTGGTCACGAGTACACTTGGTAACCTTCGCGCTCAAAGCCGTTCCCAAAGGCATATTACCAGCTCAGAGCGACTTTACGTTTCCGCAGGTCCCGGCCGAGTGCATGATCGATCCGCTTCACGGATAGGCCGCCACCGCTCGAACATACTGATTTAATCGCGCCCGTACTGAGACGGTCGCCGACATCCGATCACCCACGGATCACCACGCAAGGCCATCACCCTTCCGTAAAACGCCTGGAACGCTACCGGTCAGGCCAGACCGGGGACCGAATTTGCCGAACGGACAGCGTCGACACGGCCGCCAAGGCCGACATTCGATCACCGACGGATCACCATCGCTGGCGCCACCAAGGGTGACGACGCCGCCCTTCCGCCAGAGTCTGTTGC
>NZ_BOMS01000143.1 GCF_016862315.1 Actinoplanes palleronii
GCCAGCAGTTAGCTACCCTCCGGAGGCGACGGAAATCGCACCCTACCGCGCACCGGCCGGGTAGTGCTTGCGCAGGTCGGCGCTCGTCATCCGGTCGAGCATGCGGTCGGGCAGGAAGCGGGCGGCGCGGGTGAGCAGCGCGGCCGGGGCGCCGATCGTGTATCGGGTGCGGGGCCGGCGGGCCGTCACGGCCGTGGCGATGCGCCGGGCGGCGACGTCGGCGGTGACCCCGGCCTCGGTGAACGCGGCCACGTGGGTGGGCAGGGCCTGCACCATCCCGCCGTACCGAAGGAATTGCTCTTTTGTCATCCGGGCGCCGAGGTCGCGGATGGCCGCGGTGCCGTGGCCGGCCATCGCGGTCTGCACGCCGCCGGGTTCGACCACCACCACCTGGACGCCGTGACCGGCCAACTCGTTGCGCAGCGCGTCGCTGACGGCCTCCATCGCGAATTTGCTCGCGGCGTACGGGCCGTAGCCGGCCATCGACACCTTGCCGTTCAGCGAGGTGATGTTGACGACCCGGCCGTGGCTGCGCACCAGGGCCGGCAGCAGGGCCTGGGTGATCGCGATGTGTCCGAAGACGTTCACCTCGAAGATCCGCCGCCAGTCGTCGAGCGGCAGCACCTCGACCGGGCCGGCGCCCGGGATGCCGGCGTTGTTGACCAGCGCGCGCAGCGGTCGAAGGTCGTCGGTGATCCGGGTGACCAGGGCCGCGATGTGGGCCGGGTCGGTGATGTCGAGCAGCACCGGTTCGATGCCGGGGGCGCGCAGGGCCTCGCCGTCCTGGTCGCGGCGGACGCCGGCCAGCACGTGGAAGCCGCGTCGGGCCAGTTCCCGGGCGGTGGCCGCGCCCATGCCGGTGGAGGCGCCGCTGACGATGACGAGTTCGCGAGTTTCAGATGACGTTGTCACCTGGATGATGGTGCCGCACTGAGATGACACTGTCAACCCGGTTGGGTGACGTTGTCAGCTGGATAGGATGCGCGGCATGGTCAGTCGCGTGGAATCCGCCGCCGCCACCCGTCGCGCCCTGCTCGGCGCCGCCGCGGAGCTGCTCGACGAGGGCGGGCCGGAGGCGGTGACGCTGCGCGAGGTGGGCGCGCGGGCCGGGGTGAGCCGCGGGGCGCCCTATCGGCACTTCGCCGACAAGGAGAACCTGCTGATCGCGGTGGGGGCGCAGGCGTGGGCCGGTCTCGGCGAACGGACCGGGGAACTCCGCACCGACGCGGAGCTCCCGGTGGCGGCGAAGCTACGCGGCGCGCTGCTCGCGCTGATCGAGATCGGTCGTACGCAGCCGCACCTCTACAAGGTGATGTTCAGCAATCCGCCCGGTGACCCGGCGGCGCTGGCGCGGGCTGCCCAGCACAGCCAGACCGAGTTCCTGGCGATCGTGGCCGCGCTGGTGGGCGAGGAGGCAGCCCGGCGGTACGGGGCGCTGCTGATCAGCAGCGCGAACGGGATCGCGGGGCTGGAGGTGAGCGGCCAGCTCGCCGACGAGAAGTGGGGCGGCGTGACCGCCGAGGACCTGGTGGACACGCTTGTCGACATGGTCGCCCGGGACTAGTCGTGTACTGGGATCCGATGCCGACGGTGGCCGCGTCTCCCCGGATACTGGTGGCCAACCGGGCCGAGCGGGAGCTGCTGCTCGGGCCGACGGAGAGGTATCTGCGCGGGCGTTGGGCTGACCGCGACTGGCGGAACGTGCCCGGGCCGTTCTACGGCGCGCGCACCGACAACTGCTGGACGGGGCGGGAGATCGCGCCGGACCACGTGGTCTACGAGGACGAGTTCGGCAGCGAGATCGTCTTCCGGCAGCCGCGGGACGCCGTCGAGGTCCGGCTCGTGCTGTCGGCCGCGTGGAACGATCCTTACGCGTCCTATGCGGTGGACGGGGACGCGCATTGGACGCTGGACCTCGTACGAAAATGGTGGTCTGACCGGGACCGGCTGGCGGCCTGGATCGACGGACTTCAGCGAGCCTGGTCGGTCAGCGAGCGGGCCGATGAGCGCGACAACGCGGCGGGCCTGCGGGATTTCGGGCGGTACCTGGCCGGTGGGCTCGAGGGGGATCTCCGGGGGTACGGGTTCTGGCTGGACCACCGGCGGGCGCCGCGGCCCGGTGAGACGCTTCCCGATCTTTAGGCGCCCGCGTCGGTGAGCAGCCGGATGGCGCGGGCGGCGGCGGCTCGGACCCGGGGAGTCGGGTCGGCGGCGAGGCCGGCCAGCTCCGGCAGGGCGTCGCCGACCAGGTGCCGTGCGGCGACCTTGGCGGCCATCTCGCGGACCCGCCACGCCTCGTCGGCCAGCGCGGTCCGGACCGCGGGGACGGCGCGGTCGTCCCAGTTCCACAGCAGGCCGCGCAGACCCCAGACCCGCAGCCAGTAACGGTCATCGCGGGGCGGGCCGCCGATGAAGTGCCGCCCGGCCGGTCCGCCCAGCACCAGGATCATCCCGGGGTCGCCGCCGTCGTCCTCCGTGATCAGGCGCAGACATCCGGCGACCACGGCAGCGGGGCCGCGCCGGAGGCATTCCGCCTCGATGCTCTGCCGGGGCGTGATGCCCCAGTGCGACGTGGTCGACATGTGGGCCAGTGTTCCATCGCCCTGCAGTCAGCAGATCGGCGCCGTGGTGGGTGCCTGAACTGCGCCGAACCACAGGACCGGCACTCCGACTCGGTGCGGCAGTTGTCCGGGTCAGGGGTGCGCCGCGAGGTTCGTGAGGGGGACGACCTCGAGCACGTAGTCCTCGGCCAACCCGGCCAGCGCCTCGACGGCTCCGGGCGCCAGAGCTGCCGACGGGTCAGCGGCGACCTGCGCCGCCAGCGCCAGGATCACTGAGTCCAGTACGCCGTCGCTGCGGTGATCTGTCACCGGCCGAGCCTACGAGGTGCTGAGATGACGCTGAACGAGCGCGCCGGCGGTTTCAGCCGGTTCACAGCGGGCCGCGGGCAGCCTGCGACGATGAACTACTGGCTGTTCGAACTGGTCAATGGTCGGGCAGGGCGCTCCGACGGTCTCGACGACGTGATGGAGTTCGTGGCGACCTGGCTGATCTACCCGGTCTTCGCGGTCGCCGGGGTGCTCGCCGCCCGGGCACTGTGGCAGCGGCGGATCCGCCCGGTGGTCGAGCTCGGCGCGGCGCTGGTGCTGGCGTTCCTCGGCGCGATCGGGATGTCGCACCTGAGCGGGCAGGTCCGTCCGTTCCAGAGCCACCAGGTCCACCAGCTGCTCGCCCACGATCCGGGGGTGTCGCTGCCGAGCGACCACGCGACCGCCGCGTTCACGATCGCGTGCGGCGTCTTCGTCTTCCTCAGCCGCCGGTGGGGTGTCGTGCTGGCCGTGGCGGCCGCGATGATCGGGCTGGCCCGGGTCTGGGCGGGCCTGCACTACCCGGGCGACATCGCGGCCGGCGCCGCGCTCGGACTGCTCGCCGTCGGTCTGGTGGTGATCTGCGGCCGGGTGCGACCGGCGACCGCGCCCCCGGGGCGGCCGGGTGCGACCGGCGGCCGGGCCACCGCGGAGATCTGACACAGTGCCCGGATGAACCAGCCGACGATCTCGATGGGACCTGTGCTCGGCGTGGTCCTCGCGGCCCTCACGCTGATCGCGGTCGCGGCAGCGCTCGCCGGCCGGCTCGGGGTGAGCCGGGCCGTGGTCACCGCCACGGCCCGGGCCGTCGTGCAACTCGGACTGGTCTCGCTGCTGATCGCGGCGGTGCTGCGGAGGTGGTGGTCGACCGCCGGGTTCATCGTGCTGATGGTGCTGGTCGCGGCGGTCACCTCGGCCCGCCGGGTCAGCACGCTGCGCCTCGGCTGGCTGGTGATCGTGCCGATCGTGGCCGGGGCGCTGAGCGCCGGGCTGGTGATCGTCGCTTCCGGCACTGTGCCGCGCAGCGAGGTGGCGGTGCTGCCGATCGCCGGGATCCTGATCGGCGGCGCGATGACCGCGACGTCGCTGTCCGGCCGCCGTGCCCTCGACGAGCTGCGGAACCGGCACGGTGAATACGAGGCGGCCCTGGCGCTGGGTTTCCTGCCCCGCGACGCCGCGCTCGAGGTGTGCCGGCCGACCGCCGGGCAGGCGCTGATGCCCGCTTTGGATCAGACCCGGACGGTCGGTCTGGTGACGCTGCCCGGCGCGTTCGTCGGGGTGCTGCTCGGCGGCGGGTCCGCGGTGCAGGCCGGGGCGACCCAGCTGCTGGTGCTGGTCGGGCTGCTGGCCGCCGAGGCGATCGCGGCCGCGGTCGCCCTCGAACTGGTCGCGGGCAGCCTGGTCGGCCGTCTGTCCCCGCGCTGAAGCCCGCCCTCTCTGCGCTGAAGCCGGCTCTCTCTGCGCTGACCCCCGGACCGATCGGGGGCCGGATTCAGGCGGGCGTCACTGCCCGCTTCGCCGCCGGCCGCAAAAACAAGATCAAGATCAAGATGGCGTACGTCAGCCACGCCGCGATCTCCAGCACCGTGGCCGACGAGGTCACGTTGATCGTGGCGGCGAGCACCGTCCCGTACCAGGAGGTCGGCGCGATCGTGGCCGACCAGTCGTAGGCGACCGCCGTCGAGCCCGGCAGCAGGCCGGCGACCTGGAACCCGTGCACCGCGTACTTCGCGATCCCGGCGGCGACCAGCACCAGCAGCACGCCGGTGCCGGTGAACAGGCGGCCGAGGTTGACCCGGGCCACCGCGGCGTACATCAGCACGCCCAGCAGCACCGCGGAGCCCACGCCGGCCAGCATGCCCAGCAGCGGGGCGACGGTCTCGCTGGCGGCCTGCGCGGCCGAGAAGACCAGCAGCACCATCTCGACGCTCTCCCGGATCACCGCGACGAACGCGAGCGCCGCGACGGCGAACCGGCCCAGCCCGAGCGCCTCGGTGAGCTTGCCGGTCAACTCGGTCTTGATGGTGCGGGCGCTGCTGCGCATCCAGAAGATCATCCAGGTGACCATGGCGACCGCGACCAGCGAGGTGATCGCCTCGAACAGCTCGAGGCGCACACCGGAGAGCACCGAGGTGGCCACGTAGGTGAGGATCGCGCCGAGCGCCGCGGCGCAGAGCAGGGCGAGCACGACGCCGGCCCAGAGCGGGAGCAGGCCGTCCCGGCGCTGGGAGCGGGCCAGTAGCGTGACCAGGATCGAGACGACCAGCGCGGCCTCCAAGCCGTCGCGCAGGCCGATGAGATAGCTGGCGAAGAACGCGCCGCCCACGGGTGTCTCCAAGCAGTTAGCCGAGCCTTACCTGACTGCCGTCAAACTCCTACAGACTGTAGGTCGATGTCAAGTCCGTGCTCGTGCAGGGGGCCGACCGTGAAGCCCCGGGCCCGGCAGTGGACCAGGATCGCGGGCAGGGCGCCGAGCATCGACTCGTAGGCACCCGGCGCGGCGCTGTGGTCGCTGTCGTGCAGCAGGATCGTGCCGCCGCCGGACAGCCCGCGTCGCACCGCCCGGAACACCGAGTCGGGGGTGGCCGCCGCGGTCCAGTCCCGGCCCCACGCGGTCCAGAGCACCGGGGTCAGGCCGAGCCGGCGGGCGCCGAGCAGGGCGGCGGTGCTGGCCACCCCGTAGGGCGGGCGCCACCAGCGGGGCTGCCTGCCGGTCACCGCGGTGACTGCGGCGGTGGCCCGGGACAGGTCTTCGAGGGTCTCGGCGGGACCGCGTTTGATCAGCAGGCGGTGGTCGTACCCATGAATGGCGATCTCGTGGCCCTCGGCCGCGACCGACCGGGCGACCTCGGGGTGTTCCTCGGCCATCCGGCCGAGCAGGAAGAACGTCGCCCGGATGCCGTGCGCGTCGAGCATCCGCAGCAGGCGCGGGGTGGCGTCGGGGTGCGGGCCGTCGTCGAAGGTCAGCGCGACGTGACCGGGCGCGCCGATGCCGGACAGCTGCGGGAACAGGCGCCGGCGGACCGGCCCGATCGCGGCGAGTGCCGGGCCGGCGTGCGCGGCCGCGACGGCGGCGAGCAGCCCGGCGCCGGTGGAGGTGAGGTTCATCGAGGTGCCTTTCGAAAGCGGGGGAACGACGAGCGGATCAGAAGTAGGACGCGGCGCGGGTGAAGAGCGTGCGCCGGGCCGGGGCCGGGTGCGCGGGGACGCGGTCGGGCAGGCCGATGACGTCGGCGGCGTCCGGGTCGGCGCCCGAGGCGGCGAAGACCTCCTGCTGGACGGCGGCGGCCGCGCCGGAGAGCGCCGACTGCACCGCCGCGGCGAGTTCGCCGGGCGTGCCGGGCCAGGGGGAGAGCCGCGCCGCCGCGAGGACCGCGGCGTTGGCCGCGCCGTGCCCCGGCAGACAGCGATAACTGATCACCGGGATCCCGCTGGCCAGCGCCTCCACGCTGGACAGGCCGCCGGCGTTGTGGACCGCGACGTCGGCGGCGCGCAGCAGCGACGGCATCTCGTCGACCCAGCCGAGCGCGATCGCCGAGCCGCTGCGGTGCAGCCGGCCACGCAGCGTCTCGTTGCGGCCGCAGACCACCACCGGCAGGGCCGCCCCGGTGCGGGCGATGTCGGTGGCGGTCTGCTCGACGTCGCCGACCCCCCACGAACCGGCGATCACCACGGCGAGGCGTTCGTCGGCCGGGAGCCCGAGACGGCGCCGTACGGCGTCGCGCTCGGCGCGGTCGTGCACCGGCCGGAACGCCGGGTCGACGATCGGCGACACCGCCAGGGCCGGGGCGTCCATGGCGTGGATCTGCTCGGCGGTGGCCCGGCCGGGCGCCAGGTGCACGTCCACGCCGCCGGCCACGCAGAGCGGGTGCACCGACGGGTCGGTCATCACCGCGGCGACCGGAACAGCCAGCCGCCCGGACCGGCGCAGCCGCCCGAGGACCTGACTGGCGAGGGGATAGGTGGAGACCACCGCGACGGCGTCGGTGCCGATCGCGGCCAGCATCCGGGTCGCGGCCAGGCCCGCGGACAGCCCACCGGCGCCGGCGCCGAGGCGCGGCCCGGCCATCGCGTCGAGCAGCCATCCCCAGCTGGCCGGCATGGTGCGCAGCTGGCGGGCGTAGGCGTCGCGCAGCGTCGCACCGAGCCCGGCGGGCAGCATGTCGAGGAAGTCGTGGCGGACCGAGGGGATGCCGCGTTCGGCCAGCCGGCGGGCGAGCTCGCGGGCGGCGCCGTCGTGGCCGGCGCCGATGCTCGCCGAGAAGATCACCACCGGGCCGGGTGCGGTCACGGTCACCACGACGACCGGGCCAGGGCCGGCCGGTCGCGGCGGGTGACGCCGAGGTAGGCGACGATCCCGAGGACGGCGGCCAGGAAGACCAGGCTGGTCAGCACCGTGCCCAGCGCGAAGGTGAACAGGATGGCCAGCCAGGAGAACGCCTCGCGGCGCGGGGCATCGACCGCGTGGATCGACAGGACCTTGCTCAGGTAGCCCCGAACGGATCTGCTCGTCATGGCCGGGACACTGGCGGCGGCGGGTTGAGAGTTCGCTGAAGGCGAGGTCGTTCAACGGTTTCTCAGCGTCGCGTCTCTAGCGTGCCGGCATGCACTCACTGCTCGATCCGCAATCGCTGATCACCGCCGTCGGCCTGGCCGGCATCCTGGCGATCGTCTTCGCCGAGTCCGGTCTGCTGATCGGGTTCTTCCTGCCCGGCGACTCGCTACTGTTCACCACCGGCCTGCTGGTCGCCGGCGGCGTGCTGCTGCACCAGCCGCTCTGGCTGGTGCCTGCTGGTGTCGGTGGCCGCGGTCCTCGGTGATCAGGGCGGCTGCCTGCGGCTGTTCAAACAGCAGAATGTGGCCCGGGCCGGCGTGTTCTTCGAGCGGTACGGCGCCCGGTCGCTGGTGCTGGCCCGGCGCGCCCAACCCGCTGCCGCCAGGCGATAGACGCCCGCGTGCTCAGCCCTCCTCGGCCAGGCGGTAACCGGCGCCGCGGACCGTCTCGATCGCGGTGCGGCCGAACGGGTGGTCGATCTTCTTGCGCAGGTAGCCGACGTAGACCTCGACGATGTTCGGGTCGCCGTCGAAGTGCGCGTCCCAGACGTTCTCGATGATCGCGGTCTTGGTCATCGCCTGGCCCCGGTGCCGCATCAGGAACTCCAGCAGGGCGAACTCGCGCGGGGTCACCGCGATCGGCTGGTCCCCGCGCAGCACCCGGCGCTCGGCCGGATCCAGGCTCAGGTCACCGGCGCGCAGCACGGCGGGGCGTTCCGGCGCGCCCCGCCGGATCAGCGCCCGCAACCGGGCGATCAACACCACGAACGAGAACGGCTTGATCAGGTAGTCGTCCGCGCCCAGGTCGAACGCGTCGGCCTGGTCGTAGTCGCCGTCCTTGGCGGTCAGCATCAGGATCGGCGTCCACACCTCACGGGTGCGCAGCTGGCGGCACACCTCGTAGCCGTTCAGCCCGGGCAGCATGATGTCGAGCAGGATCGCGTCGTAGGTGCCGTGCGGGCGCTCGGTGGCCGTCCACAGCCCCTCGGCCCCGTCGTGGACCAGGTCGACCGTGAACCCCTCCTGGGTGAGCCCGTCCCGGATCGTCTCCGCCATGGCCACCTCGTCCTCCACCACCAGCACCCGCATCCGACCGCCTCTCCGTGTCACCGACCCGGCAGGCTGCTCGCCGGCCGCTGAAAAACCGCTGAAGACCTCTTTCAGGCCGCCTTCAGCAAGCCGCCGATACCGTGACCGACATGCTCCAATTGTTACGGCGGCGGCTCGGTGTGCGGATGCGGTCCGCGATCGCGGCCGGCATCGTTGTCATCGTCGCGTCCCTCGGGGTCGGCGCGATCCTGCTGGTCACCGCGCGGGGCATCCTGCTCGACAACGTCACCACCGCCGCGAACGACCGGGCCGCCCAGGTGACCAGCGCGCTCACCTCGGGCAACACCGGCGCCCTCGAGGTGGCGTTGCGGACCTCGGGCGCCGGCCGCAGCCTGGCCCAGGTGCTGACCACCGGCGGCGAGGTGGTCGGCGCGTCCACCGCGATCGAGGGCGCTGCGGCGATGTCCGCGCTGCGCCCGGCGGTCGGCCGCCGGCTGACCGAGACGAAGGATCTGCGCCTGGGCGAGGGGGAGCCGTGGCGGATCCTGGCGATCGGGGTCGACAGCCCATCCGGCAAGCGGGTCGTGCTGGTCGCCGAGTCGATGGACGCGGTCGCGGACAGCACCGAGGCGATCCTGACCGCCATGCTGCTGGGTCTGCCGGTGCTGGCCGTGGTGGTCGGTGTCGCCACGTTCCTGTTCGTCGGGCGCACGCTGCGCCCGGTCGAGGCGATGCGCCGGCAGGCCGCGACGATCACCGCGACGAACCTGCACGCCCGGCTGCCGCTGCCGGCCGCCGATGACGAGATCGCCGCGCTCGCCACCACGATGAACACCATGCTGGACCGGATCGAGACGTCCGCCGCGGCCCAGCGCCGGTTCGTCTCGGACGCCAGCCACGAGCTGCGCAGCCCGCTCACCACGATCCGCGCCAACGCCGACCTGCTGGCCGGCGCGGTCCGCAAGCGACCGGCCGCGGTCGAGGAATGGGTGGGCGGGGCCCGGAACCGGTCAGGCGCGGCCGGGGAAGCGATCGGGGAAGAGGTGGGTGCGGCCGGGGAAGAAGCGGTCGCGGTCCGGAATCGATCAGGCGCCGCCGGGGAGGAGGCGGGTGGGGTCCGGTGCCCGGCGGGCCCGGCTGAGGACGAGAGTGGTGCGGCGAGCGCGGAGCGGGACGACGCAGCCGAGCGGTCGGCTCGCAGCATTGAACGGATCCGGGCCGAGAGTGCGCGGATGTCGCGGCTGGTCGAGGATCTGCTGCTGCTCGCCCGGGTGGACGACCAGCCGGCGCCGCCGCGCCACGAGGACGTCGACCTGGACGACCTGGTCTTCGCCGAGCGGGAACGGGTCGGCCTGGAACACCCCGGGCTGCGGATCGAGGGCGGCGTCTCGCCGGTGCGGGTGGTCGGCGACCCCGACCAGCTCACCCGGGTGCTGCGCAACCTGGTCGACAACACCGTCCGGCACGCCCGCGGTCGGGTCACCATCGGCGTCGGCGCCCGGGACGGGCACGGCGAGATCGTGGTCGGCAACGACGGCCCGGCGATCCCGGCTGCCGACCGGGAACGGATCTTCGACCGGTTCGTCCGGCTCGACGACAGCCGCTCCCGCGAGGGTGGCGGCGCCGGGCTCGGCCTGGCGATCGCCCGCGAGATCATCACCGCCCACCAGGGCACGCTCACCGTCGACGACCTTGCCGAGGGTGCCGCCATGCGGGTCCGGCTCCCGGTAGGGCCGCAGTGACTCCGGGAGCCGGGCACCTACAAATTGTAGGGGATAGGGTCGGGCTATGACAGTGCAGACACGCGACCACCCGGCCTTCGCCTCGACCGTGATCGGCCCACCGGCGGCCGCGTTTGTGCTGCTGGCCATGGCGGTGGCCGGACGGGCCGGCCCGCTGATCAGTTTCGACACCGTCGTCAGTGCGCACGCGCACGCCGTGGCCCTGGCCCACCCGCTCTGGCGTTCGGTCATGCTGGCGGTGACGGCAACCGGCAGCACCGCGGTGATCGCCCCGCTCGGCGCGCTCGGCTGTTTGATCCTGCTGGCCACCGGCCGGTGGCGGCAGGCGGTGTTCGCCGCCGCCGCGTTGGTGGTGACCCCGCTGGCCCGGCTCGCGGTGCTGGCGCTGATCGCCCGCCCGCGCCCGGTCGACCAGCTGGCCCCGGCCGCGAACTACTCGTTCCCGTCCGGGCACAGCGCCGCCTCGGCCACGGCGGCGCTGGTCCTGGTGCTGGTCTGCTGGCCGCTGCTGCGCCGCCGGGGCCGGATCCTGCTGGCGGTGCTGGCCGGGGCGTGGGCGGTCGCGGTCGGGGTGAGCCGGGTGGCGCTGGTCGTGCACTGGCCCACCGACGTGGACGGCGCCTGGCTGTTCACCGTGGCCATGGTGCTGACCGTGGGCCTGGTGGTCCGCCGGACGCTCGGCCCGGCGGATCAGCGCGGGCGCAGCGCGGCGTGGATCAGCTCGCCCGGGGCGTAGACCGCCTCGCGGTCCAGGCCAGGAACACCGCGAGCCCGAGCGGGCATCGCGCCGGTCCTCAGTATCGGAAGCCCCGGACCAGTTCCCGCAGGTCGCTGGACATCCGGGCCACCGTGGCGATCTGGCCCTGCGACTGCACCACCTCGGCCTCCGCCTGCCGGGCGCTGCCGGCCACGCCGGTGATCGTGGCGGCGATCCGGGCGCTCGCCTCGGCGGCCTCGGCCACGCTGCGCCCCATCTCGCCGGTCGTCGCGGTCTGCTCCTCGACGGCCGCGGCGATCGCTCCCTGGTAGTCGTTGATCTCGTTGATCACCTCGCCGATCCGGCCGATCGCGGCGGCTGCCTCGGAGCTGGTGGACTGGATCGCGCCGATCCGGCGGGCGATGTCGTCGGTGGCCGCCGCGGTCTGCTGGGCGAGGTCCTTGACCTCTCCGGCGACCACGGCGAAGCCCTTGCCCAGTTCGCCGGCCCGGGCCGCCTCGATCGTCGCGTTCAGTGCCAGCAGGTTGGTCTGCTCGGCGATCATCGTGATCGTCTTCAGGACCTGCTCGATGTCGGCGGAGCTCTGACCCAACTGCTCGATCGTGGCCGTGGTGCCGGTGACGATGGCGACGGCGTCGCTGGCCACCGCCGCGGCCTGGCCGGCGCTGCGGGCGATCTCGCTGATCGCGGCGGTCATCTCACTGGCGCCCGCGGTGACCGTGCTGATGCTGTGCGAGGCGCTGTCGGCGTCGCCGGACACCGTGCTGAACTGGGTGGCCAGGTCGCTGACCCGATGCGAGATCTGGTCGCTGCTGGTGGCGAGGTGATCGGCGGCACCGCCCAGGGTGTCGGCCGACTCGACGATGGTGCCGACCGTGTGCCGCAGTGCGGTGTTCGCGGCGACCAGTGCCGCCCCCATCTGGCCCAGCTCGTCCCGGCCGGAGACACCGGGGTCACCGGTGAGATCACCGGCGGCCAGGTCGCTGAGCACTCCGCGGACCCGCAGCAGCGGCCCGACGACCACCCGGGCGACGAGCACACCGATCACCAGGGCGACCACGATCACCACCAGCGAGATGATCACCATGATGGTGCGCTGCCGGCTCTGCTCCGCCGCCGCGGTGACCTTGGTCTGTTCGCCGGCGGTGCCCTCGGACGCGGCGAGCTCGTCCAGGGCCGCGCCGAACTGCTTGTTCGCGGCGTCCAGCGCGCCGCCCGAGGCGATCAGCGCCTGGCCGCGGGCGGTGTTCCCGGCGCGGGCGAGCGGCACGAACTGCTTGTCGCGGACCTCGCGCCACTGACTCAGGCCCGCCTGTGCCTGGGTGATCAGGGCGGTCCGGGCGGCGTCCAGGGTGCCGTGGTCGCTGACGTACGCGGTGATCGCGTCGTCGGCGGCCGCATCGGTTTCGGTCATCTTGGTGATGACGGCTTCCTGGGCCTGCCCCGGCGGCAGGATCAGCACATCGCGGATCTCCACCCGGGAGTCACCCTGCATGTCGCGCAACGTGACCAGGTCGTTGAGCGGCCGGGCGACCTGGTCGTACATCACCTGGGTGCGTTTGCCCTCGGCGGAGAGCGCGGCCAGCCCGGACCAGGCGACCACGGCGATGCCGATCGCCGCCAGCACGACCGGGGCCAGCACCTTCACCTGGACCGAGACATCCGCTACCCACGAACGTGTCCGGCTCATGTCGTCCCCTCCCGCCTGCTCCGTCACCTGTCGTCAGGATGCAGTGCCGGGTGCCGCGACTCACCCGGTTCCGGGTATTGGGGCCTGTTTCGCGGCGGTAGTCAGACGGCGAACGTCATGCCGAGCGGCCGGCCTCGGCGAGCAGCGCCCGCAGGACCGCGGCGTCGGACGCGTCCAGCCCGGCGGCGAACTGCTGCAGCGTGGCGTGCCGATCGGTGCCGGCCGGCAGCGCCGCCCGCATCTGCGCCGCGGCGGCCGTCGCGGCGTCCTCGGCCGGCCAGTACTCGTGGCCGCGCCCGGCCCGGCGCCGCTGCGCCTGACCCTTCTCGTGCAGCCGGATCAGGATCGTCTGCACGGTGTTGTACGCGAGGTCGTCCCCGACCTCCTGCTGCACCTGGGCGGCCGTCATCGGCGCGCCCGCCGCCCACAGCGCGGCCATCACGGCCGCCTCGAGCGCTCCGGGCCGCCGCCTGTCCTTCGTGACCATCCTGACCTCCGCGGCCAGGATATCGGCACACCGGTATCCGTGAATGACCGTGAATGCCGGATCATGGGGTGGTGCGCAGGTAGAGCGCCATCGTGCCGTTCTTCACCGTCCACAGCCCGGCGCGCCGGAACCGGTCGTGCAGCAGTCGCCGCAGGTCGGGCCGGGTGGCGACCGGATCGGCGAAGCGGCCGTTGGCGACCAGCCAGATCCGGTCGGTGCCGGCGAGCCGGGTGACCGGGTCGGTGTGCTCGGCGGCGGTGAGGGTCGCGGTCTGCGCCGCGCTCCGGCGCAGCAGGACGTCCTGCGGGCGGCCGCGGTCGGCGCGCAGGTAGTAGTCGAGCCCGGCGCGCATCGTGCGGCCGCGCTGGAACACGATGGCGTCGCCGGGCTGCTGTCCGCGTTCGATCACGGCGGCCAGCGTGCGGTAGTCGCTGCCGTTCTTGATCGTCGGTCGCCGGACCGCGAGCTGCCCCGGCACCGCGGCCATGGCGAGGACCGTCAGGGCCAGCAGGCTGCCGCGCCGGCTCCGGTACAGGCCCGCCGCCGCGACGATGGCCGCCGGCAGCAGGATGAACAGCAGGTACCGGTTCACCCAGAACGAGACGCCGGCGAACGCGGCCGCGCAGATCAGCGCGGCCGGCAGCAGCGCGACGGCCGCCATCTCGACGACCGGCCTGGACGGCCGGATCAGGGCCAGCCCGAGCAGCCCGAGCAGCAGCCAGGCCACCTCGGGTGAGCCGGCCAGCAGCCCCGGGAACGAATAGACGGCGCCCAGGGTCATCGGTGGCATCCAGTGCAGCTGGGTGTCCCGCTGCTGCAGACCCCACCAGATCAGCGGCGCGACCACCACGACCGTGGCCAGCACCGCGGCGCACCACGGCAGCCAGCGCCGCCACTCGCCCCGGTACCGGACCAGCAGCACCGTGGCGTGCCCGGCCAGCGCCGACAGCGCCACCAGGCTGAACAGCCCCAGTACCGCGATCGCCGCGGCATAGGCCGTCCATCGGCCGACCCCGGGCCGCTCCACCGCGTGATGGAGCAACAGCAGCGCCAAGATCGAAAAGAGGCAGGCTATCGCGTACGGGCGGGCCTCGGCCGCGTACCGGGAGATGTTCGGCACCAGGCACAACAACCCGCCGGCCAGGGTGCCCGCCGCCGGGCCGAACAGGCGCGCGCCGAGCGCCCCGGTCAGCGCGGCCGCCCCCGCCATCGCCAGGATCGACGGCAGCCGCAGGCTCAGCACCGAGTCGCCGCACAGCTGGATCCAGGCGTGCATCGACAGGTAGTACGCCCCGAACACCGCGTCGAGGTGGTGGATCAGCTGCCAGATCTGCCCCACCGAGCGGTGCGCCACGTCGGCGGTGGCGATCTCGTCCCAGCTCAGGACGGTCCGGGTCGGCCGGATCAACCCGATCACCAGCATGTCCACGCCGGGCCCGGCGATCGGCAGCCACCGCCGGGCGCTCCGGTTCGCCGTCACGGCGCGGACGGTGGCGCCACCGGGCCGGTCGAGGGTGATCGTCATCCGCTCACCGTTCCGGCCCGCCCCTGAACCGATGCTGAGAACGTCACCCGACCCCGCCTCCCCGTTCTGTCGCCGCCTCGGCTCACGGCGGCGATGGCGGCGAGCGTGCCACACCGGGACCACCCGCCCGCGGCACCGACGGTCCACGCCCCGGCCGCGATGGCGGTCCACCGGGTTTGCCCGGCACCTAGGCTGGGGGAATGGCGCGGACAGCGGTGATCGTGGGCGGCGGCATCGGTGGTTTGGCGGCCGCGGTCGGGTTGCGCCGGATCGGCTGGGACGTCACCGTGCTGGAGCGGGCGCCCGCGTTCACCGAGGTCGGCGCGGGTCTGTCGCTGTGGCCGAACGGGCTGCGGGCGCTGGAACTGCTCGGGCTGCGCGAGCAGGTGATGGCCCAGGGTGTGGTCGAGGCCCGAGGCGGGGTGCGCGACCGGGCCGGGCGATGGCTGTCGCGGTCGAGTTCGGCGGCGATCGAGCGCCGGTTCGGGTTGCCGCTGGTCGTGGTGCACCGGGTCGACCTGATCCGGATCCTGCTGGCGGCGCTGCCCGCCGACGTGCTGCGCGCCGGCGTGGCGGTGACCGAGCCTCCGGAGGCCGATCTGGTGGTCGGCGCGGACGGGCTGAACAGCACGATCCGGGCCGGCCGGTGGCCCGGGATCACGCCGCGCTACGCCGGGCACACCGCCTGGCGGATGATCACGAACCCGGTGCCGCCGCTCGCCGACGGCGCGGTCACCTGGGGTCCGGGGGAGCGGTTCGGGTTCACCGCGATGGCGGCCGGGCGGGTCTACTGCTTCGCCACCGGCACGGTCGCCGCGGGCCAGACGAGCGCCGACGGCGAGTATGCCGAGCTGCGCCGCCGCTTCGGCCGATGGCCGGATCCGATCCCCGCACTGTTGGCGGCCACGTCACCGGAGTCGGTGCTTCGCCATGATGTGTACGAACTGCCGCCCCTGCCGTCGTTCGTCGCCGGCCGGACCGCGCTGCTCGGCGACGCGGCGCACGCGATGACACCCAGCCTCGGCCAGGGTGCCTGCCAGGCCCTGGAGGACGCGGTGACCCTGGCGGCGTGCCTGGACCGCGACGGCGACGTGCCGTCGGCGCTGGCCGCCTACGACCGGGTGCGGCGGCCGCGGACCCAGGCCGTGGTGCGGCGTGCGTCCCGGCTGGGCACGATCGGTCAGCTGGCCTGGCCACCGGCGGTGGTCGCCCGCGACGTCGCGGCCCGGCTGACCCCGGCGGCCGTGACCCTGCGGTCGATGGCCCCGATCCTCGGCTGGCGTATGTGATCATGACCGGGTGCCCGACTGGACCTACCACCCTCTGCGGCCGGTGGCGGCCGCCGTGCTGGGCCGGCGGCGTTCGCAACTCCTCGCGTTGCGGGCGCTGGGCGCACTGACCGCCCGCCCGGGCGGTGCCCGCCTGGTCGCCACCGTGTTCGCGCATCCCCGCCCACCGGCCGGCGTCGCGGGGCGGCTCGGCGCGGTGGTGCCGGTGGAGGTGGCCCGGGATGCGATCCGGGCGCTGCCGGTCCAGGGCGCCGACGTGATCGAGGTGGGGCCGGTCGGCGTCGGCGACGTGGCGGCGGTACGCGAGGCGGTGGCCGGCCGGCGCTGCGTGGTCATCGTGCGCGCCACCAGCGAGGACGTGGCGGCGCAGCTCACGCCGTACGTCGAAAGGGTTTTTGTCGGTGCGGACAGCGACCTGATCCGCCTCAGCGACCCTGCCGTCGCGTCGGCGGTGGCGGCCCTCGCCGACCCGGCCGTGACGGTGCTGGCGACGCCCGGGGTGCTCGTCGACGCCGGGCCCGGCTGGTTCCAGCGGGTCATCGAGGCGGTGACACCGGCCGCGCCACCGGTCGGGCTGCGCGGCGTTCCCCGCGACCCGCGGCGCTGGCCGGCGTGGTGGTGGGGCGTGCTGGTCGGGCTCGGCATGATCGGCGGCGGACTGGGCGCCGCGGTGATCACCCTCGGGCCGGTGCTGCTCTGGTACGACAACGACTACCTGCGGATGAACCGCGAACAGCTGCACGCGGTCAACCACCACCTGGTGCACTTCCTGCAGCACGACCGGATCACGATGGCCGGCACCATGGTCGCGATCGGGGTGCTCTACACCGGCCTGGCCTGGGGTGGCATCCGGCAGGGATGGGCCTGGGCCCGCACCGTCTACCTCGTCTCGGGCGCCGTCGGGTTCCCCACCGTGCTGTACTTCCTCGGCTCCGGCTTCGTCGAACCCCTGCACGCCGCGGTCACCGTGCTGCTGTTCCCGATGTACCTGATCGCGGTCTGGAAGCGCCCGGCACCGCCGCGCTGGCGCGTGCTGCCGGACGGCCCAGAACGTCTCCGGCAGCGCGCCCTGGTCGGCCAGCTCCTTATGATCATCACCGGTCTGGGGCTGCTGGCCGGTGGCGCGACCGTCTCGGTGGTCGGGCTCAGCACGGTGTTCGTCCCCACCGACCTGACGTTCCTGGGCACCGATGCCGCCCACCTGCAGGCCGCCAACGCCCGGCTGCTGGGGTTCGTCGCCCACGATCGGGCCGGCTTCGGCGGCGCGCTGATGGCCGCCGCGCTGGGCGTGACCCTGCTCAGCGCGTGGGGCTGGCGCCGCGGCGAGGCCTGGGTGTGGTGGACCCTAGCCCTGTCCGCGGCCGCGGGTTTCGGCCCGGCCGTGGTCGTGCACGTCCTGATCCACTACACGAGCTTCGTGCACGTGGTCCCGGTCTACATCGGCATCGTTCTGACCACTGTCGCACTCACCCTCGCCCGGCCTTATCTGTGCGCCCGGCGGTCGTGACCGCCGTCTCTTGTCCGGTGGACGGTGCACCGGTTTGATCGACGGATGGCTCTGATCGCTTACGACAGTGCGGACGCTGCGGCGTTCGCGCAGACCCGGCACCTGCGCGACGACGACCTGGCTGTCTGGCGGGCGGCGATCGGCCGGTATCTCGGGCCCCGGCCCGGGATGCGCCTGCTCGATCTCGGATGTGGCACCGGGAGCTGGGCGCGGGCGTTCCGCACCTGGTGGCCCGAGTCCGAGATCCTGGCGGTGGAGCCGTCCGCGGCGATGCGCGAGCGCGCGGTGGTCGAGCCGGTGCTGGCCGGCAGCGCCGAGGACATTCCGGTCGCGGACGCGAGCCTCGACGGGGTCTGGCTCTCTACCGTGATCCATCACGTCGCTGACCTGGAAGCGGCTGCCCGGGAGATCCGGCGGGTGCTGAAGCCGGGCGCGCCGGTGCTGATCCGGTCGGCGTTCGCCGGTCGGCACGAGGCGATCAGCCTGTTCCGCTGGTTCCCGGAGGCGGTCGCGGTGCTCGACCGCTATCCGAGCATCGCCGGGGTGGAGGCGGCGTTCGCCACGGCCGGGTTCAGCACCGCGGGCTGCGAACCCGTGGCGCAGGTGACCGCGCCGTCGCTGGCGGTGGCCGCCGCCGGGCTCCGCCGCGAGGCGCACACGCCGCTGCAGCTGATCAGCGACGAGGCGTACGCGGCCGGCGTCGCGCGGTTGGCCGAGGCCGCGTCTGCGCCGTCCGGTCCGGTCGTCGATGCACTCGACCTGCTGGTGCTGCGGTAGGACGGGCTTCGGCGGCTGTCTCTCCAGCTGGGGTGTGGTGTTCTCCGACGATCAAGAGTGCAGTGACCGAGGAGACGGCCGAGGCACTACTGGAACGCAAAGACATCATCGGCCGGCGAGTTCTCTCGTGACAGCCAGTTCGGCGACTGCTTCCGCTGCGAGAGCGGTCAAGGTGAGAGCTGCCGTCAGCGTGTTCGAGCACAGCCGTAGTCAAGGGATTAATGCTCACGATCGCCGGGTCGCCGTCGCCGGTGGGTGGCGTGGTCTTCGGCGCATCCGGGGGTAGCGAGACAGGCACTTACGTCGTTCGGCTGTGCGCGAGGGAGGGCCAGAAACGCTGGGCCCAGTCGAGCCAGCTCTCGTGGTCGGGTGGTGGAGCGGGCAGAACCGTGCCGGAGAGCTCGTCGGCGTCGGGGGCCTCGAACTGTTCTCGCCACGGGTCGAGTTCCGCCTCGGCCATCGGGAAGGTCTGCTCCGGCGTGTGTTTCCAGCGATGCTGGATGCGGTGCCACTGCACGTCGCGGTCCACCGGCAGGTAGACGATCTCGCAGGACGCTCCCACCGAAGCGGCCAGCGAGCGCAGGGCGGAGCGTTCGTCGCGTGACCAGAGTCCGAAGTCGAGGACGACGTCGAGGCCCAGGCGCAGGGTGTCGAGGGCCAGTGCCACGAGCCGGCCCTCCAGCAGCCAGCGTTTGCCGCCGGGCTCCTCGTGACGGTCCTCCTGACCGAAAAGGGTCAGCGCCCACTCGTCGGGGGTGAGCCGCAGGGCGCTGCGGGCCGCTGCCAGCTCCCGCGCTCGGAAGGTCTTTCCGGAGGCGGGTAGGCCCACCATCAAGAACAGGGTGGGACGGTGATCCGCCGCCCGTGAATCACTCACTTTCCCATCGTACGAAATCTGGTTTGTTCAGCCGGCGGGGGCGGGCGGTCTGAGGGTGGGCGCGGTCTGCTGGTCTTTTTCGGTCGGGGGTGGGACGTCGGCAGGGACCACCGCGGGCTGCTCGGGGATGTCCGGCGGACGCGGGGTGGCTTCGGCCGGAACCACCAGCAGGGCGAACAGGTCGACCGCGATGTGCATGGCGATCGCCGGGACGAGGCTGCCGGAGAGCAGGGTCAGGATGGTGAACAGCAGGCCGACGAAGCCGGAGTTCAGCACGCCGAGACGGCCCTGGTAGGCGTGCATGGCGGCGAACAGGACCAGGCTCAGCGCGGCGGCGACCGGCATCGGCAGGTGGAAGACCGTGATGCCGAGGGCGATCAGCGCGCCGCGGAAGAGGATCTCCTCGGTGACGCCGGCGGTGATCGACAGGGCGGCGGCGTGCCAGCGTTCGCCGGTCGTTCGCGGGACCAGGGCGGCGATCTTGACTCGCTGCGGGTGGATCTGACCGGCGCGCATGCTGCGGCGGGCGCGGACGGCACCGATCCCGGTGGACAAGATCAGGGTCGCGGCGGCCAGCCAGCCGAGGGTGCCGCCGTCCGGGACTCCCGCGGTGGGGCCGCTGCCCGGTCCGGCCAGGCCGATGTCGGTGAGCGAGAGACCCGCGCTGAACACCACGAGCGTCGCCAGGACCGCGCGGACCCAGCCGATGACGATGAAACGCCGGTAGAAGCGGGACCGGTTCGCGGGCACGGCATCGACGGCCGCCAGCGCGCGCCGGGTGCGGACGGTGCCCACCGTCGCGTCCACCAGGACCGCGAGCACCAGGGCGACCGAGAGAATCAGCGACATCACGATCGAAGATCATGATGAACTGCCGGGCCGCTGGCAACCCCGGCGGGGATGCGGTGCCGGGCAAGAGCGACAAAATTTGGTACGGCGGGATGCGGCGCTCGTAGCATCGGTGGGTGCGTGTCCTCTGGAGCACCTGGTCGGGGCCGGATCCAGCGCTGCGGCAGGTGTTCGCCGCAGACCAGCCGGCCGCGTTGGCGACGGCCGTGGTCGGTGGGGTCGAGGTCGTCGTCACGCTGACCGAAGGGCATGAGGACTTCGACTGCAACCTTGGCGACCTGCATCACCAGCGGTGCCCCGAGCCGGGGATGCGGATCTGGGAGCGCGCGACCGGCGCTCTGCTCCGGACCGTGCCGGAGGTCGGCTCCTCGGCGCTGCTCGTCACCGTGGTGGTCGACGGGCGGCCGCTCGCGGTGGTCCGGGAGTGGGCGCGACCGCCCACGGTGGTGGACCTGGAGACCGGCCGTGGGCTCGGGACACTGCCCGGCCATGACAGCGCCTTGGATGTTCAGGACATGACCGCCGTGATGCTGGCCGACGGCCCCGCGGTGGTGACCGTCGGCTGGGACGGGTTCCTGCGGGTCACGGCCCTGCGGAGCGGTCGGACCACGAGTGTGGACACCGGCGAGCGGTTGAACGCGGTCGCTGTCGTGCACGTCGCCGGCCGCCCGGTGGCTGCGACAGGGCGTGACGCGGTGACCTTGTGGGACCTCGTCGACGGCACGCGAGCCGGTGCCCTGCGCCTGTCCTCTGACGGCGGGGTCCCCGCCGCGATCGTCAGCTGGTCGGGGAGCTCGATGATTGCTGTGCTGGACTTCGACGGCGTGATCACGGTGGGGGATGCCGGGGCCGGTGGTCGTCGGCTGCTCGGCGAGCGTCTTGCGCTCCGGCCATGGAGCATTGCCGCGCTCGTCGCCGCCGATGGCCGGCCGCTGCTGGGCATGGCGGACGGCGAGACCGTGAACCTGTGGGAGGTGCGGGCCGAGGTGTCGGTCGGCGCGCCGCTGATCGGGCCGGTCAGTCACGCCCGGATGCTCTCCGGCGGGCCCGGCGTCCTGCTTGTCGGCTCGGAGGCAGACGACGCGATCTCTATGTGGGACCTCGGCGGCGAAGGGCGGCCGGGTGTCGGTACCGGGCATCCCAGCGACATCCGGTGCCTGGCCGTCACCCCGGACGGTGAGGTCGTGGCGGGTGGGGGTGACGGGGTCCTGAGTGTGTGGCGGCTGGCCGACGGTGTTCGGGGGCCCGACCTCGGGTCGCTGCCCGGGAAGGTCAGTGCCGTCGCCGCGGTGCAGACCTGTGTGCTGGCCGCCGGGGGTGACCTGCGCTCACTGTTTCGATGGGTGGACGGGGATTCCGCGCCGGCGGTCACACTGGACGACGGCGAGGACGTCGACATCGCTGTCCCGTTCGAGCTCGACGGCGAGCCGGCCGTGCTCACCGCGGGATGCCACGGCCAGATCCGGCTCACCCAGGTCCGGACCGGGTTGCACCTGGGCACGATCGTGAACCGCCATCCGCCCCGCGGCGTCGCGGTAGGACTGCTGGACGGGCGACCCACCGCCGCGATCGGGGGCATGTTCGGTCCGATGACGGTCTGTGACCTGGTCGCCCGTACCGAAAAAGGGGTGAACGTCGAGATCGGCGAAGCGGTCCGGGGATGGATCGGGGCCGGCCCTGCCGTGGTCACGGTGCGCGGTTCTCTGGTGCGGATGCACAACCTGCGCACCGGCGAGGTGTCGCCGGTCGAACCGGGCCAGGACGTGCCGGTCGCCGCCCTCGCGGCAGCCGATGGCCTGATCGCGATCGCCCGGGTCGACACCACGGTGTCGGTCGTCGACGCCACCACCGGGCAAGGACTCGGCCGGCTCACTCTGCCCTGTCCGGCCCAGGCGCTGGCCTGGGCACCGCACGGCCGACTGGTCCTGGCCTGCCGCCGCGACCTCTACTGTGCCGAGGTCGACCGGCTCACCCCACCGGGTATTGGTGGCGCTCCGGCAGGGTGATGATGATGCGGCCGATGCGCAGGAAGTTGTCGACCTCGAAGTTGGTCAGCTTCTCGCCGTTGCCGGCTCGCCACGGGAACATGCCGGCGAGCCGTTTGACGTACCAGCGATCGAGGGTTTCGTCGTGGGCGGTGGTGCCCTCGGGCAGGTCGACGGACCTTACGGTGGCGGTCACAGTCTCGGCTCCTTCGTGGTGGACTCGTGGAACACGAACATAACGATCTTGGAAGGAGTACGGGCGTCTACGGCCGGACGTCACCCCCACGGTCCTTTTCAGAGATCGGCGGCTGTCACGGCGGCGGCGATCGGCTCGAGACCCGCGATCAGCTCGTCGAGTTCGTCCGCGCTGAGCACGTCGTACGCCGGTGCTGCCAGCTCGTCGGTACGGGCCTCGATCCGTTCCCGGAGTTCCCGGCCGGCGTCGGTGAACCCGCCGTCGGTGTTGACCAGGCCACGGGCGCGCAGCCCGCCCACCACCGCGGCCAGCTGCTCCGCGGGCAGGTGGTGGACCCGGCCGAATTCCTCGGCGCGCATTCCGAGGGTGAGCGCGAGCAGCACGTGCGCCTCGGTGCCGCCGATGCCGTGCGCGACCAGCACGGCGTTGTGGCCGTCGCCGCGGTGCTCGCGCAGCAGGGTCGCCGCGTGCCAGAGCTGGGCGACCGGCTCCTCGGGGACGGCCAGGGCGCGCAGACCGGCGTACAAAATCCGTCCCTCGAGCGGCGCGCTGACCGCGGCCCGGGTGGCGATGGCGGTGACCCGGGCCAGGCCGGGGGAGTGGGCGAGGTCCCCGATCGCCTGGCGCAGTGCGGCGGCGCTGCCCCGCTCGCGCACGGCGATCGCCTCCTGCGGGGTGATCTTGCCCCAGACCCACGGGATGTGCCGGGCCACCTCGCCGTCGGCGAAGTTGTAGAAGACCGCGTGCACCACCTCGGCCGGGGCCAGGCCCAGCGGCGCGGCCCGGCCGGCGAAGTAGCCGTCCCAGTAATTGCGCATGCCGACGGCCAGGAAGGCCTCGTTCGGGATGTCGGAGAACGTGATGGCGCCGATCGGCTCGACCAGCTCGAACATCCGGTGGATCTTGATGAGGGGGTGCGACATCGGTGGTACCTCCGGTGGTCGTGACGGCGCCCCGGGTGGGCAGCCGCTCACCAGGGCAACGAACGGCGCGCCCCGGATACGACAACCCGCCGGCACCGTACTGTCGCGATAGCCTGCAGGGATGACGGCAGAGCGGTCGATGCCCACCCAGGACGACGTGCTCGGGTATTTCGACACGCTGTCGAACTGGGGGCGGTGGGGCGACGACGACGAGCGCGGCACGCTGAACCTCATCACCGACGCGGTCCGGCTGGCGGCGGCGCGGGCGGTCCGGCGCGGGCGGAGTGTGTCGTGTGCGTGGGAGGTCGCCGTGCCGCGGGACATGGAGCGGTCGACGACCACGTGCCCGTGCGCCGCCGACATGCCCGGCGGTGAGAACCTGCCGGCCGCGTTCCACGCCGACCGCCGCTGGGGCTTTTCGACGGAGCGGCTCGGCCTGACGTTCCACGGCAACACGCTCACCCACCTCGACTCGCCGTGCCACCTGTTCTGGGACGGCACGCTGTACAACGGGCGCCCGCACTCCCTGGTCGACCCGGCCACCGGCTCGGCGTGGGCGGCCGTCACGGCGGCGGCGAGCGGGATCGTCACGCGCGGTGTCCTGCTGGACGTGGCGGCGGCCCGCGACGTGCCGTGGCTGGAGCCGGGCCAGGGCGTCTTCCCCGAGGATCTCGAGGAGGCCGAGCGCCGCCAGGGTGTCCAGGTGCGACCGGGCGACGCGGTGCTGCTGCGTACCGGTTACGGCCGCGCCCGCCGCGAGGGCGGCGAGAACAGCGGGTTCACCCAGGCCGGCTGGCACGCGTCCTGCCTGCCGTGGCTGCACGACCGCGGCGTCGCCCTGATCGCCGCCGACACCCCGCAGGACGTGCAGCCGTCGGGCTACCCGGACGTGCTGATGCCGGTGCACGCGGTGGCGCTGGTCGCGATGGGCCTGTGGCTGCTGGACAACTGCGACCTGGAGGCGTGCGCGTCGACGGCCACCGAGCTGGGCCAGTGGGACTTCCACCTGGCGGTCGCTCCGGTCCGTTTCGCCGGCACGTCCGGCAGCCCGGTCAACCCGATCGCCACGTTCTGACCGGCGGCTACAGGTACGGCACTCCGGCGTCGGTGATCTGGGCGGCCAGGTGCATGCGGGCGGAGTCGGACCACAGCTCGATGCGTGCGGTCGCGGCGAGCAGTTCGTCGCCGGCTACCGGGAGGCCGTGCTCCCACGGCTCGGGCCAGCTGGGGAACCGCCGGACCTCGATGAAGCCGCGGGCGGCCAGGGAGACCAGGCCGGGCCCGAGGACGTCGGCGACCTCCTGCCGCGACAGCGCCTCCGGCCAGCCGAGTTCCCACGGCGGCACGGGATCGCCCTCCAGGTCCTGGAGCACCAAGTGTTCCCCGACGTCGAGTCCCCGGTCAGCGTCCATGGCCTGATTCTGCCGGATCCCACGGTCCGGCCCGCGGGTCAGGGCGTCGGGACCAGCAGGAAGGCCCGCCGGGCGTAGTCGCCGCCTTCCGAGCAGGTGTAAGGGCAGGCGTAGCCGACGATGGCGCCGTGGTCGTTGATACCGGCGGCATAGACCAGGGTGACACCGGCCGGAAGGGCCGGGACGCGCCGGTTCAGGTCGACCATCCGGCCGGACTGCCACAGGAACGCGTGGTAGTCCGCGTCGCCGGTGGTCCGGGAGGAGCCGACCACCTGGCCGGACTCGTTGAGCGCACGCGCCTCCGAGTATGTGCCGCCGAGCGTGCCGAGGTCGCGGATCGCGCCGTCGCGCCACAGCGTCGCGTGGATCTGCTCGGTGCGGGTGCCGGAGGCGCCGACGACGTGGCCCAGGTCGTTGATGTCGGTGGCGTAGGTGCCGTTGCCGATGCCGCCGAGGGTGCCCAGGTCGCGGAGCGCGCCACTGCCCGGCCACAGGAACGCGTGCGGGGAGCCGTCCGGTGCGGCGGCCTGGCCGACCACCTGACCGATGTTGTTCACCGCGTTGGCGACGCTGTTGGTGCCCCACGGGCCGGCGCTGCCGCCGAGCGACCCGAGCACGGTGACCTTGCCGTCGCGCCAGACGGCGCCGTCGTCGGGTGCGCCCTGCTGGGTGACCCGGCGGCCGACGACCGTGCCGCTGTCGTTGACGTCCAGGGCGCTGCTGCCGCTGCCGGGTCCCGCACCCGTGCCCAGGTCGGTCAGCACACCGCCGGCGTAGCGGAACGCGTGACCCGGATCGGTCGCGGTCACGCTTGTCGCCCCGACGACGACACCCTGGTCGTTGACCGCGGTGGCGCCGCTGGCCGCGTACGGGCTCGCGAGGATCGTGCCCACGTCGGTGCGGGCGCCGTCGCGCCAGACGAAACCGTGGAAGCCGTAGATGCCGGCGATCGTGGAGTCCCCGACGACGGTCCGGGTGTTGTTCAACCCGGCCGCCATGGCCTGCGGGGACTCGCCGGTGGTCGGTTTCCCGAGCACGCCGAGGTCGATGTAGGTGTACCTGGGCAGTGCCGGCGCGGCGGCGGCCGGTGCCGCGGCGATCCCCGCGCCGGCCAGGACCGCCGCGATCGCGACGTAGCTCGCTGTTCCCGTGAACGCATCGCTGAAGCCCCTCTGGGTATCGAATTAAGTCGATGTCGATTCTGCTCGGCGGGGGCGTCCGAGCTCCTTACGGTCCGCTTACGGCGGGCATCAGCCGCCTCTTGAACAAGCAGATGCGAGGACGAGGCCGGCCTTGACCAGCAGGACGAACGTGTGGTCGCGGATCCGGCCGACCACCTTCCTTCCGCGGGTACGCCCTGCAGCGACTGGCCGAAGGTGTCGGAGCGCGCGCGGCCGTCGCCCTGCTCGCCGCCGCGTTCGGCGGGTACCACCTGCTGAGCCTGGGCACGAACCCGTCGGTGAAGACCGGCGGCATCGCCCTGCCGCTGGGCCTGCACTTGGGCTGGAACTGGACCCAGTGGCACTTCTTCACGTTCGCGGCCGACGACAACCCGGTCGGCCTGTGGAATCCGCTGGTCATGCCGTGGCACACCGAGCATCCGGCGGCGTTCCGGATCGGCTACGCCGTGGCGATGGCCCTGGCGCTGCTCGTCGTGCTGCTGGTGACCCGCCGCCCCGGTGCCGCCCCGCTCTTCCCGGCCGGGACGGGTGCGGTCGCGGTCAGCTGACCCGGCCGCGTTTGCGGCGGCTGCGCAGCAGCTCGACGCCGATCGGGATCACCGAGACGAGCACGATGCCGATCAGGATCAGTTCGATGTTGGACTTCACGAACGCGATCTGGCCGAGGAAGTAGCCCAGCACGGTCACCCCGCAGCCCCACAGCGTGCCGCCGAGCACGTTGTAGAGCAGGAACGTGCGGTAGTGCATGTGGCTCGCCCCGGCCACGATCGGGGTGAACGTCCGGACGATCGGGACGAACCGCGCGAGCACGATCGAGCGGGCGCCGTACTTGGCGAAGAACTCCTGGGCCCGGGTCAGGTTCTCCTGCTTGAACAGCCGGGAGTTCGGGCGGCGGAACAGCGCCGGGCCGAACCGCCGGCCGAACAGGTAGCCGACCTGGTCACCGGCGATCGCGGCGATCGACACCAGCAGGCACATCAGCCAGAGCGGCTGGTGCAGGTAGGTGCCGCCGGCGATGAGCAGGCCGCCGGTGAACAGCAGCGAGTCGCCGGGCAGGAAGAAGCCGAACAGCAGCCCGGACTCGGCGAACACGATGAGCAGGATCCCGACCAGGCCGAACGTCGAGATCAGCCACTCCGGGTCGAGAAAGGTCACGCCTGCAACCTACATTATGTAGGAGGCTATCGCCGGAGTGCGCGGCTCGGGCCGTCCACCGGGCACGGGGTGCCGCGGTCGAACGCGTAGCGGGCCTCGATCGTGTACGTCCCCGCGGCCGGTGCGGACAGGTCGGTCCAGGAGCCGTTCTGGGTCAGGCAGGCGCCGCCGTCCACGTCCTGGTCGACTCCGTCGATCGCGAGCCACGGCGACCAGGCGATCCGCAGCGTGGTGGTGCCGGCGCGGGGCATCCGCACGGTCAGCGCGGCCGGGCCGGCCGAGACCACCGTCGCCGGGGCCGAGACCAGTGGGTCGGAGCCCTCGACCCGGTAGATGCGCCACGCCGCGTCGCTCCACACCAGCGGCAGCCAGGACGGCCCGGCGGTGATGATCTCCGCCTCGGCGATGCCGGAGCTGTCCGGCTCGTCGGTGGGCAGCACCACGTACGCGACGCTCCAGTTGGTCAGCCAGGTGCGGTAGGAGGCCGCGGTCAGGGTGCCGTCGTAGAACAGCGGGTTGCGTTCGACGTCGGCCTGCCGGTTCCAGCCGCGGGCCAGCCCGACGTAGGGCGCCACCACCGAAGCTTCCATATGGGTACGAAGGGGAACGACCTCCACCCGGCCCCGTTGCGCGCCCAGGCGCATCAGCTCGGCGATCATCGGGCTGGCGTCGGACGTGGTCGCGGCGCTCGCCGGTGTGGTGCGGACCAGCCCGGCGAGCGGCTGGAGCACCGTCCAGGCCGCCAGGACGGTGGCCACGGCGTACGCAAGGGATCGTCGACGGACCGAAAGGGCCAGCGGCGCCGCGCAGAACAGGATGGTGGCACCGGCCAGCAGGACGAGGCGTTCCACGTTGCTGCCGATCGGCGTGGGCAACAGCCAGGTCAGGGTGACACCGACGGCGTAGACCCAGGCGCCGGCCCGGATCGTGCGCCAGGCAGGCGGGGTCAGCCGGGCGACGGCCACCGCCGCGCCGACCGTGGCCAAGGCGGCGTACCAGGGGAACGGCTGGACGCCGGAGAACGGGAACAGCAGCGCGGTCGCCGCGATCACCACCGGCGGGCCGGCCGCGAGCAGGTAGGCGCGCCGGCGGCGGCCGATCAGGAACAGCGCCGCCGCGAGCACCTCGATGAACAGACCGGCGACCGGGCTGCACAGCGTCGCCAGCACGCCGAGTCCGGCCGCGATCACCGGGCGGTGCCGCTGCCGCGAGCCGGTCCGCGGCGGTGCGAGGGTGACCGCGGCCAGCGCGAACACCGTGCCGAGCAGGTAGGTGACCCGGCCGGCGGCCAGGTTCGACCAGACCGCGACGGCCATCCAGAGGGCCACCGGCAGCGGACGGCGGATGCCGAACCGGGTCAGGGCGACCCCACCGAGGTACGCGGCGCCGGCGCAGGCGAGCACGCCCGTGGTGCGCACGCCCAGCCACGCCATCAGGTACGGCGAGACGATGCTGTACGAGGCCGGGTGGATGCCGCCGTACCAGGAGAGGTTGTAGGCCGATCCGGGGTGGTGGCGGACGAACGAGGTCCAGGCGTACTGGGCGGCGAGGTCACCGGCGTCGCGGGCGAACCAGAGCGCCCAGACCAGCCCGAGCACGCCGGCGAGCAGCGCCGCCATCGCCGGAGGGCGGCCCCACCAGCGCGGGGTGGCGATGATCGGGCCGGCGTGCACCTGGTCTAGCAGTGTCATCGGGTCGTCTGATCCGTTCGTTTGCTCCCGCCGGTGACGGGCGCGCCGATCCGGGCGGCGGACCGTAACACGTATGGGCTGAAAGAATCTTGAACCAGGGTGTCAAGTGCGTGCCGGTGACCAGCTGTCCACTGGGGACTACAGTGCCCGCGTGACTTCTTCCCTGCGCCCGGAGGACCCGCGCTCTTTGGGCCGTTATGAGATGATCGGCCGCCTCGGTGAGGGCGGGATGGGCGCCGTGTTCCTGGCGCGCGACCCGGCCGGCGGGCTGGTCGCCGTCAAGGTCATCAAGGCGGAGTACGCCCGGGAGGAGAACTTCCGGGCGCGGTTCCGCAGCGAGGTCAACCGGGCGCGGGAGGTGCCGGCGTTCTGCACGGCCGAGGTCCTCGACGCCGACCCCGACCACGAGACGCCGTACCTGGTGGTCGAGTACGTGGACGGCCCGACCCTGGCCGAGGTCATCCGGGAGCAGGGGCCGTTGCGCGGTGGCAGCCTGCACAGCGTCGCGGTGGGCGTGGCGTCGGCGCTGGTGGCGATCCACAGCGCGGGCATCGTGCACCGGGACCTGAAGCCGGCGAACGTGCTGTTCGCGCTCGGCTCCCCGAAGGTGATCGACTTCGGGATCGCCAAGGCCGTCGAGGCGACCAGCCATCACACGGCCACCCAGGAGATGGTCGGCACGCTGGCGTACATGTCGCCGGAGCGGTTCACGCCGGACGCGGATCAGCAGCTGTCACCGGCCGCCGACGTCTTCGCCTGGGGCGCGGTGGTCGCGTACGCGGCGACCGGCCGGAACCCGTTCGCCGGGGACAGCCCGGCGGCGACCGCAGGCCGGATCCTGACCCAGCCGCCGCAGCTGGACGGCCTGCCCGCCGGACTCGCCGGGATCGTCGGGCGGGCCCTGGACAAGGACCCGGCGCAGCGGCCGACCGCGCAGGAACTGCTGCTGGAGCTGACCGCCGGGCCCGGCCGGGACGCGGCGATCCCGGCCGACGTGCACCGGGCCGCCGAGGCCGCCCGGGGTCTGCGCCGGCCCCGGGGCCGGTGGCGGGTCGCCGCGGCGGCCGTCGTGGTGCTCGCCGCCGTGGGCGTCTGGGCGGGTCTGCAGCTCCCGCGGGTCACACCGTCGACCGCGGCGGAACCCAGCGCGTCCCCGGTGGCCGTCCTGCCCACGGCCCGGCAGTCGGCGAAGGAGTTGTTCGACCCGCTGACCGCGGACGGGCTGTGGTCGGCCTCCGGCGACGCGGACAACGGGTGCACGCCCGCCGACGGCCTGATCGTGCAGGCCACCGCGTTCACCCAGTGCGACTACGGCCCCCGGCAGGTCTTCGAGGGCGACACGCACATCACGGTCCGGGCCGAGATGTCGGTGCGGTCCTGCACGCTCATCTGGTTCCGCCTCAGCGCCGACGGCAACAACGGCTACTACGCCTCGGTCTGCGCCGACGACGTCGCCGTGCTGTTCCTGAACGACGGCGCGCTCGACTACTCCGACGAACACAACGTGGTCGCCGGCACCATGAAGACGCTCAAGATCGAAGACAACGGTCCGCACGTGATCGGGGTGGACGTGGTCAAGAGCACCGCCAAGGTGTCGGTGGACGGCAAGACCGTGCTGACCAGTGACCTGTCCCGGGGCAAAGCCGCCGGCGCGCGCCACAAGAGCGGCCAGGTCACCTTCGGGGCAGCGGTCGGCGGCAACGGCCCCAAGATCAAGGTCGTGCTGCGCGACGCGCACGTCACGGCCGCCTGATTTTTGCTCCCGTACTGCACCCGATTCGGGTGATGGGCGCGCCCGGACTGCGATCTGCTGGAGCCATGGGTCGGCGTTGGTGGCGGACGTCCGTCGTGGCGATGGTGCTCGCCATCGCCGGGTACTTGCTGCTGGCGATCGGCACGTGGGTGGAGCTGGCCTGGTCGCTGGTCAACACCCTGGGCCCGACCGCCGTGATCGTGGTCGCCGCGCGGCGACTGCCGCGCAACGCGCGGGTCGCCTGGTATCTGTTGGCTCTCGGCATCCTCGCGAACGGGGCCGCTGTCGTTCCCAACACCATCGTGTACGACGTGCTGGGCAGCGAGGCCTACCCCACCGTCGCCGACGCGTTCTACCTGCTGTTCTACCCGGCCGTGTTGACCAGCATCGGTCTGATGATCCGGCGCTGGCCGCCTCAGCTGATCCGCCCGGCGGTCCTCGACGCGGCCACCATCACCTCGGGCATCGGCGTGCTGGCCTGGGTCTACGCGATCGAACCCGCCCTGGGCGACCCCGAGTACTCCCTGGCCGGGCAACTCGTCCGGGTGGCGTATCCGGTCGGCGACCTGCTGCTGATTTTCCTGGCGCTCATTCTGGTACGCAGCGGCGGCGCGTCCGGAGCCCGCCGCGCGGTCCGCTGGGGCCTCGCGCCGCCGTGGCTCGCCACCGGCCTGATCACGTTCCTGGCCGGTGACCTGGTCTGGCTGCTCATCGGCAGCCGCACGGTGCCGGACTGGGCGACGCGGGGCATCGACACGCTCTACTTCGCCGCGTTCGTGATCCTCGGGTACGGCGTGCGGCACGCCACCGCCACCGACGAGCAGCGCGCCAACGCCATCATGCGGCCACCGGGCATCCCGCTGATGTCGATGCTGCTCCTGGCGCTGCTGATGGCACCGGCCGTACTGATCCTGCAGATGTCGCACGGCGCGTTCCAGCACGGCCTGGCCATCGCCACCGGCTCCACGATCATGTCGGTGCTGGTCGTCACCCGGCTGACGGTGCTGCTGCGCTTCGCGGAACGCCAGACCGCGCAGGTGCGCGACCTGGCCCGCCGCGACGAACTGACCGGCCTGTCCAACCGGCGGGCCTGGACCGACGAGTTGCCCCGGGTGCTGGAGCGGGCCCGGCAGACCGGGTTGCCGGTCAGCGTCTGCATGGTCGACCTCGACCACTTCAAGATGTTCAACGACACCCACGGCCATCAGGCCGGCGACCGGCTGCTCAAGGAGGCCGCCGCCGCGTGGCTGGGCCAGGTGCGCCAGTCCGACGTCCTGGCCCGCTACGGCGGCGAGGAGTTCATCGTGCTGCTGCCCGACACCGGCCTGGAGACCGCCTGCACGATCATGCAGCGGCTCCGGCAGGTGACCCCGGCGGCGCAGACGTTCTCGGCGGGCGCGGCGGCCTGGGACCGCACCGAGACCTCCGAGGAGCTGATCGCCCGCGCCGACGCCGCCCTCTACCAGGCAAAACACACCGGCCGTGACAAAATCGTGGCAGCCGGCCTCGCCGAGGACGCCGCCACCAGCGACGCACCGTCGTGACACGCGGTTCGTTCATGCCGCAGGGATGCGACCCGCGCAGCTGCAGGCGGCCTGCGCGGTCATGCAGCGGCTACGGCAGGTGACCCGGGGTGCATACGCTCTCCAGCGGGGCGGCGGCCCGGAATCGATGCGAGACGTTGTTAGGCCGCCGTCCGGTTGGTTGCGGAGCAATCGGGGAGGTCGCGGGTGGCGGATTTCGGCAGCACGCAGGTCGACCAGTTGATGGCGCAGATGAGGCAGACGCTGGACACCATGCGTCCCGGCCCGCAGGAGGCCGACGTGCCCCGCGAGGATGCGGTCGGCGAGGCGGCTGACGGTCAGGTTCGGGCCGTGATGCGCGCCGGCCGGCTCGATTCCGTCCGGCTCGACCCGCGGGTGATGCGCCTGGCCAGCGAGGATCTCGGCGAGCACATCGTGAGCGCGGTCAACGCCGCGTTGGCTGCCGCCCAGCAGCCGGCCGCCGGCGTCCCGGCTACTGTCGACCCGGCCCGACTGGCCGAGCAGCTGCGCGAGGTGCAGAATGCGTCGGTCCGGCAGATGAGCGCGTTCGGCCAGGCGATGGACGACGTACTGGCCCGGATGCGGGAGCCCGGGAGCGAGCGGCGGTGAGCACCGGCGTTGAGGTCGACCTCGACGCGCTGCGCCGCGCCGGGGAACAGTTGGCTCGCGCGGCGGAACGCCTCGACCGGGAGTGGGCCGGGTTCAGCTCCCAGGTGCAGTCGATGGGCGACATCTTCGGCGACGATGCGGTGGGCGGTTTGATTGGGGCGTCGTACCAGGCCGCGCACCAGATCGCGGACGAGTGCTTCGTGTCGGTGGCGGAGTCGTTCGACGACTTCGGGGTCGGCCTGGAGGAGTCCGCGGACAGCCACGAGGCGAACGAACGGGAGATTGCCGACCGTTTCAACCGGATGATGCGGTAGCCGTCGTGGGGCTGGAGATTCCCGGTGAACTCGCCGACCTGCTCAACGAACTCGGCTACACCTGGCCGAAATCGGACGAGACCCAGATGTTCGCGCTGGGCCAGCAGTGGATCCAGTTCGCCGACACGCTCGGCGAGGTGGGGCAGGAGGCGGACGTGGCGGTGCGTACCGCACTGACCGGCAACCGCGGTGCCGACATCGACGCGTTCCAGGCGAGGTGGTCGGGCGAGGAGGCCGGGCGGCAGGTGCTGGCCGAGGGGGTGACTGGGGCACAGGCCATCGGGGCCTCCCTGATCGTCTGCGCCGGCATCGTCCTTGCTCTGAAGATCAACGTCATCGTGCAGCTGACGGTCCTGGCCGTAGAGATCCTTCAAGCAGTCCTGACTGCACCCGAGACGCTTGGGGCGTCGCTGCTGGAGATCCCGGTGTTCAAGAAACTGACCGACATGGCGATCAATTTTCTGATCAGCCAGGCGCTGGAGGTCGTTCTTGGCTAGCGGAGGAAGTGCCGCCCGGCATGGTGGGGCCGAAGTCGCCGAGGGCATCATTGCCCGGGCCGCCCGGAAACTGCTGAAGAAAGCGAAGAAGGCGGCCGCGCGAAGCGGGAAGACGGCGCGCGGCGCCGCCCGCTCCGGCACCAAAGGCCGGATCAAGGATGCCGGTCTGCCCACGAAGGGGCGTATCCGATACGTCCCGCCGAAGGGCTACAATCCGTCGATGCCGCTGCCCAGGACGCCTCGAGGCGGTTACAAGGACCGCTTCGGCAACGAGTGGACCAAGGGCCCCAGTCGCACTCCCGGTCAGGAGTTCGAGTGGGATGTCCAGCTCCGCGGCAAAGGCAGGGAACAGCTCGGCAAATGGACCCGTGACGGCTCGCACGCGAATGTGTCGCTCGACGGTCACATAACTCACAAGTGATGGTGTCATGCAGTTTTACGAGAAGGTCCGGGTCACCGAGCAGGCGCGCACCGATGAGTTCGTGGGCCAAATCGGGATTGTTACCGGCATCGGCGAGGACGAGGGTCGCGGTGCCAGTTACTCGGTGAAGTTCCCGGACGACGACGAGGAAGCGATGTTCTGGGAGTACGAGCTCGCCTCGACGGGGGTCGTCGTCGACGAGTCCGAGGTCTACAGCGACGACGAGCCGCAGACGGTCCGCGTCGTCGTCGACAAGGACGGCTACGGGGACATCGCTCCCGCCGAGTGATCTGACCGGCTGTTCGTCATCGTTCCGTTGACCCCGTTGACCCCGTTGACCCCGCTGTCTACGCCGGCCGTGGCGGAAACCTTCAGCCGGCGGGCTGCGGGCCGATGGTTCCACGGCTTGGCCGGAAGAGTTCGGTCAGCGGTGAGGGGATGGCGTCGTGCAGGTGGTGGCGGAGAGCCGGGCACAGGTCGGCGTCGACGAGGACACCGCCGCGGTGGCGCGGATCCTGCGGGAGCGGCTGGTCACGCCGGTGGTCCAGCCGATCGTCGACCTCACGACCGGCGCGGTGGTCGGCGTCGAGGCGCTCGCCCGGGGACCGGCCGGTACCGCGCTGGAACGCCCTGACCAGCTGTTCGACGCGGCGATCCGGGCCGGGCAGCTCGCCGCGCTGGACATGCTGTGCATCGAGCGTGCGCTGGAAGCGGTGCTGCTGATGCCGGTGGCGCCGCCGCTGCTGTTCATCAACGCCGAACCGGCCGCGCTGGATCAGCAGCCGTCGCCGCGGATGTGGGAGTTGCTGCGCAGCCGTCCGTCGTACCGGCTGATCACCGAGTTCACCGAGCGGGCGCTGGCCACGGTGCCGGCCGCCCTGCTGGGCATCGCGGGGGCGGCGCACCAACGGGGCAACGGCATCGCCCTCGACGACGTCGGTGCCGACCCGATGTCGCTGGCGTTCCTGCCGTTCGTCGACCCGGACGTGATCAAGCTGGACATGAGCCTGCTGCGCCATCCGTCCGCGGCGGCGACCGCCGAGGTGTGCGCGGTGGTCACCGCGACCGCGCGACGGACCGGCGCCAAGATCATCGCGGAGGGGGTGGAGACCGCGGCGGACGTGGCCACCGCCCGCGCGCTCGGCGCGGACTGGGCTCAGGGCTGGTACTTCGGGCGACCGGCGCCACCGGCGGAGCTGCGGCTCACCGACATCGCCGTCGCGCCCCGACTGCGGGCACCGCGTCCCGGCCTGCACCAGCCGGTCGGCACCCCGTACGAGGTGGCGGCGGCCGGCGGCGCCGACCGGATCAGCGCAGCGGCGGCCCGGCGCGCGCTGGAACGGGTGGCCGCCGCCGTGGACGGCCAGGAGCACGCGGTGCTGCTCGGCTCCTACGGCGCCCCGGACGATCTGGCGCCGTGGCAGCCCCAGGTCGATCAGGTCAGTGCGCAGGCCCCTCTACTCCGCCGTGCTGCGGCCCGACGGGGTGAGCACGCCGTTCCCCGGCGAGAGCTGTCTGGTCGTGATGACCCCGCACCACGCGGTGGCATTGTGCCACCGGGCCGGCGTCGGCGTGCTGCGGACCGACGACCCGGCGACGGTCGCGTCGATCGGCCGGGTGCTGTTGCAGAGGCTCACGGTGGCGGCACTGCCGGCACTCTGATCTGTCGTCTGGGCGACACTCGACATCCGCATCCGGCGACGCGGCGAACCACTCGTGCACACCTCGAGGTTCCCCGAGTCATCGGAAGAGGAGTCCCCATGAACAGCACATCGGGAAGCGGTCTGCGCCGGCTCGCGGTGACCACGGCCGCGACCGTGACGGCACTGGTGTCCGCGGGTGGCGTGGCACAGGCCGCCCCCGCCTCCCTGCAGTCGCAGGAGATCAGGACGTTCGCCGACAAGTGCTTCACGGTACGCAACCAGAGCGCGGCGAACAGCGTGCCGATCGACCAGTTCCAGTGTCAGGGCGACTTCGCCCAGCAGTTCAGCCTGGTCGGGTCCGGCAGCGGGACGCACTACATCACGACGTTCGCCGGCAAGTGTCTGACGGTGCGCAACCAGAGCGCGGCCAACAGTGTGCCGATCGACCAGTTCACCTGTCAGAACGACTTCGCCCAGCGGTTCAGCCTCGTGCCGTCCGGGAGCGGGACCTATTACATCAAGACGTTCGCGAACAAGTGTCTGACCGTGCGCAACCAGAGCGCGGCCAACAGCGTGCCGATCGACCAGTTCACCTGCCAGAACGACTTTGCTCAGCGGTTCAGCATCACGGTGCCGGCGTGACGAACCGCAGGTGACGGGTGGCCCTGTTCCCGCAGACAGGGCCACCCCATCACCGGGTGCCGTCGCAGACCCGGTCGCGGCCGGCGCGTTTGGCCTCGTACAGGTGGTGGTCCGCGGCCGCGAGCGTGGCCGACGGTGTGCCGGCGCCGTCGCAGGTGACCGTGGTGACGCCGACGCTGGTGGTCACCGCGAGCGTGCCGGTGATCGGGGCCCAGTCGTGCTCGGCCACCGCCCGGCGCGCCGCCTCCGCGGTCCGCAGCCCGGCGGCGGCGTCGAAACCCGGCAGGAGCAGCACGAACTCCTCGCCACCGAGCCGGGCCACGGTCGCCGCGGCCGGCACCGACCGGAGCAGGACCGTGGCCACCTCCTGCAGCACCCGGTCGCCGGCCTGGTGCGACAGGGTGTCGTTGACCGTCTTGAAGTGGTCCAGGTCGAGCAGCGCCACCGACAGCACCCGGCAGGCGGGGCCGGCCAGCAGGGTGGGCAGCAGCTCGTCGACGTAGCGGCGGTTGTGCAGGGTGGTGAGCGCGTCGCGGTAGGCCATCTCGCGGAACGTCGCGCTGGCCCGCCGGGCCTCGTCGGCCTCGTAGACGGCGTGCAGGCTCTGGGCGCGCGCCTCCCGCTGCGCCGACTGCAGCGCCTGCGTCTCGGTGTGGAAGCGCCGGAACTCCTCGAACGCCTCCTGCCAGCGGCCCGCCGCGGCGTACAAAAGTGCTTGTGCCTCTCGGGTCTTGGCCCGGAAGCCGGGCAGGTCCCGCTCGGCGCACAGCCGCACCGCATGGTCGAGGGTGCGTTGCGCGCGGTCGTAGGCGTGCTGCTCCCGCTGCGCCTCGGCGGCGGTGACCAGCGCCTCGACGATGGCGTGACCGACGTTGAGCAGGTGCGCCGAGTCGTCGTCCCACAGCGGTGCCAGCTCGTTCTCGGCCTGCGCGTAGCGGCCGGACATCATCCAGACCCGGGCCATGGTGTCCAGGTTGCTGGCCGGGATCGGGATGCCGTGGCTGCGGGCGATCTCCCGCATCCGGTCGGCCAGCCGCTCGGCAAGCTCCCGATCGCCCTGCTCGAACGCGGTGTAGGTCATGTTGTTGAGCACGGTCAGCGTCATCAGCTCGTCGCCCAGCGTCTCGGTGATGGCCAGCGCCTCGGCGAACCGCCCGGCGGCCTCCTCGGTGGCGCCGGTCTCGTCGAGCACCACGGCCAGTGACATCAGGTGCCGGGCCCGGATCGCCGGCAGGACGTCGTCGCCGGTGTGCGACATGCACTGCACGACGTGCGCCATGGCGTTGGCCAGATCGCCCACCGAGTAGAAGAACACCGACAGCTGCCGGTGGCTGCGGGCCAGCAGATAGGCGTCGCCGATCTGGACCGCTTCGGGGTAGACGGCGTGGGCGATCCGGCCCAGCTCGACGGTGTCGCCCTCCCGGCCCCGGACGTCGCCCAGGTGCAGGGTGGCCCGCAGGTAGAGGTCGCGCCGGCCCAGGCGCACGGCGAGGCGCTGCGCCGCGAGCGCCCGGTCGCGCTCGGCGGACAGGTCGGGAGCGGTGATCAGCTCCAACTTCAGCAGCTCCGCGGCGAGACCGGCGGCGGTCTGCGGCGGCGCCACCTGCTCGAGCATCGACATCTCGGTCCCGTCCATAGGTTCGTTCCCTCCAGGCTGGCAGCCCGAGGTTGCGAGGGACCGGGGAGGACGATTGCCGGGCGGTAGCGCCGCCAACCAGCTTGATCACGTGCCGGATGTGCCGAACCTCCTGATGAGGCGTTGACAGGGGGACCATGGCCATGCAGGCTGGGCGCGTTCGCGATGGTGTTCATCCTGCGCCGCCGCACACCGGGCTGGGACCTGCCCGGCCTGATCGACGCGGCCATCCTCACGGTCGCGGCCGGCCTGCTGTGCTGGGTCTACCTGATCGGCCCCACGGTCGGCGACACCGGCGCGACGGCCGCGACCCGGCTGGTCTCGGCCGCCTACCCGCTCGGTGACCTGCTGCTGCTCGCGCTCGGCGCCCGGCTCGTGCTGAGCACCCGACGAACTCGGTGGCGGTCCGCGCGCTGGTCGGCTACCTCGTGCTGACCGTCGCCCCAGTACCTGCGCGGGGCGCCGCTGCACGTACCGCTGATCTGCGCGTGCTGCGGAGCACTCTTCCTGCTGGTGATCGGGCGGCTGGCCGGGATGGTCGCGGTACAGCGCCGGATGGCGGTGATCGACAGTCTGACCGGGCTGCACACCCGCCGCTACTTCCAGGACGCGCTGACCGGCCTGGCGAAGTCACCGCACCACGGCGCCGCGGTGGTGCTGCTCGACATCGACCACTTCAAACAGGTGAACGACACGTACGGGCACGACGGCGGTGACCGGGCCCTGCGCGAGGTCGCGCACCGGCTGTCCCGGGCGGTGCGCCCCGGTGACGTGCTCGCCCGCTACGGCGGTGAGGAGTTCGCCGTCCTGCTGCCGCGCACCTCACCGCCGGAGGCGCGCCGGGTCGCCGACCGGATCCATCGCGCGGTCCGGGAACGGCCGGTGCCGGTCGGCCCGGCCGCCGAGATCACCGTGACGGTGTCGGTCGGGGTGGCCAGCATGCCGGCCGACGTGACCGAACCCGACCGGCTCCCGCTGCTCGCCGACCAGCTGCTCTACCAGGCGAAAGGCGCCGGCCGCGACCGCGTGGTCAGCCCGGTGCCGCACCCGCCCGCCACCGCGGCCGCGTGACGGCTCAGGTCTTCCCGCCGGTGGCCGAACGGCAGACGAGGGGGGTGACAGATGACGTTTGCGCGCTCGGCCGCCCGTACCGTCGGATTTTCGATCTTGTATCTGGTGGCGGCGTACCTCGGCCGGCTGACGGTCCTGGACGACACGAACCTCAGCCTGGTCTGGCCGGCCGCCGGCATCCTGGTCGTCTGGTTCGTCGCCCAGCGCGGATCCCGGTGGCAGTGGCTGGACGGGCTGAGCCTGGCCGCGATCACCATGGCGGTCAACCTCGCGACCGGCGCGAGCGCGGCCCTGGCGGCGTTCTTCGTGGCCGCCAACCTGGTCCAGGCCTACCTGTTCACCGCCCTGTTCCACCGCTGGCTGCCGGAGAGCGTGACCAGTAGTGATCACGGCGAGGGCCTGTCGCGGCTGTGGCAGGTGTGGCGGCTGGTCGGCGCCGCGGCCATCGCGAGCGGGGCCGGCGCGCTGATCGGCCCGACCGGGGTGTGGCTGACCGGTGGGGCGTACTCCTGGCCGGGCGCGCTCGTCTGGGTCACCCGCAACGTGGTCAGCATCCTGCTGATCAGCATCGCCGTTCGCGGTGTCGGCCGGTCGTGGGCGCGCCGGCACTCCTACCGGCCGCGGGCCCTGCCGGTCGGCCGCACGCTCGAGTACGCGCTGCTCAGCGTCGCCTCCGTCGCCGCGTACTACCTGATGTTCGGGCTGTCGAACGACCTGCCCGCGGCGTTCGCGCTGATCGCCATGACGGTGTGGGCCGGCGTGCGGCTGAACACCACCTACGTGGTGCTGCACAACCTGGTGTTCGGCACCCTGGCCGTGCTGTTCACCCTGGCAGGCGAGGGCCCGTTCGCGATGATCGCATCGCATCCGGTCCGCGCCCTGGTCGCGCAGCTGTTCGTCGGCACCGTCGCGATCGTCGGGTTGTCGCTGGCGCTGTCCCGCGACGAACGCAACGCGCTCACCGCACGGCTGCGCGAGCAGGCGCAACTGCTGACCACGGTCATCGAATCGGTCAGCGAAGGCATCGGCGTCGTCGATGAGCAAGGCGCCTTTCTGGTACGCAATCCCGCGATGGGACGGCTGCTCGGCGGTTTCACCAGTCTCGACGAGAGTGCCGAGGCGGCCACCTACTACGGCGTGTTCCACCTCGACGGCACCCCGGTCGCCGAGGAGGATCTGCCGCAGCGCCGGGTGCTCGCCGGTGAGCAGCTCGCCCCGACCGAGTACCTGATCCGCAACGCCGGTGTCCCCGAGGGCCGGATCGTCAAGGTCACCGCGGTGCTGCTGCCCGGCCACATCAACGAGCAGCCGCACGCCGTGGTCGCCGTGTACGACGTCACCGCGGACCGCCGGCACCGCGACGAGCTGGCCAACTTCGCCGGTGTCGTCGCCCACGACCTGCTCAACCCGCTCGCCACCGTCGAGGGCTGGAGCGACGCGCTGCTGGAGGACCTCGACGACCCGGCCGCGCTGGTCGACGGCATCGGCCGGATCCAGCGGGCCTCGGCACGGATGCGCACCCTGATCGACGACCTGCTGGTCTACACCACCTCCCGCGACGCCGCGCTGATGCCGGCCCGCTGCGATCTCACCAGCCTGCTCGCCGACATCACGGCCGGCCGGATCGATCACGCGCAGAGCGCCGGTGAGGCCGTGCCGTCGTTCCGGTGCGGCGACCTGGCCGCCGTCGACGGCGACCCGCTGCTGGTGCGGCAGCTGCTGGAGAACCTGGTCGGCAACGCGATCAAGTACACCGCCCCGGGCGTCACCCCGGCGATCACCGTCACCACCGCGGCCGACCCGGACGGCGACGGGCTGACCCGCGTCGAGATCACCGACAACGGCATCGGCATCCCGGCCGGGCACCACGACGCGGTCTTCGGCAACTTCCACCGCGCGCACCGCGACACCGACTACACCGGCACCGGGCTGGGCCTGGCCATCTGCAAACGCATCGTGGAGCGGCACGGCGGCACGATCGCCGCGGCCGACAACCCGGCCGGGCCGGGCACCCGGATCAGCTTCACGCTCCCGTCCGCCACCATCCCGGCCCGCGCGCCGACCGGCCCGAACACCCACCGGATGCCGTCGTCCTTCGACCAGGCGCGCTGACCGCTACCGGCGTTCCGACGTTTCGGTGACGGCCGGGTCGCCGGCCATCAAGCGTGCCTCGGCGTGGCTGCCGGTGTGCACGACCGGCGTGGCGAGCTCGGCGCCCTCGATGTCGACGTTCGGCAACCGCCGCAGCCAGCGCGGCAGCCACCAGGCACTGCGGCCGAGCAGGTGCAGCACGGCCGGGACGAGTGTCATCCGGACCAGGAACGCGTCGATGGCCACGCCACTGGCCAGGGCGAGACCGATGGCCTTGATGGTGGCGTCGTCGCCGAAGATGAACGCCGCGAACACCGCCGTCATGATCAGACCGGCCGCGGTGACCACCCGGGCGCTGTCGCGCATCCCGTCGGTGATCGCCCGCCGGGCGTCGCCGTGGTGGGTGTACGCCTCCTTGATCCGGGAGACCAGGAAGACCTCGTAGTCCATGGCCAGGCCGAACAGGATGCCGATCACCAGGACCGGCAGGAAGCTCAGGATCGGCCCGGAGGCCTCGACGCCGAGCAGCCCGCCGAGATGTCCCTGCTGGAAGACGAGCGTGACCATGCCCATCGAGGCGCCGAGCGAGAGCAGGAAGCCGAGCGCCGCCTTGACCGGGACCAGGATCGAGCGGAACACCAGCAGCAGCAGGATCAGGGCGAGCACCACGATCAGGATCAGGAACGGTGCGAGGGCGCTGCTGAGCTTGTCGGACACGTCGTTGTTGAACGCGGTCGTGCCGGTGACGTACGCGGTGATCCCGGCCTGCTTGGCCTGCTCACCCGCGGCGCGGATCCGCCTGACCAGGTCCTTGGTCTGCTCGGAGTCCGGGCCGGACCTCGGGATGACCGACAGGATCGACACGTCGCCGGCCTCGTTGGTGGCCGCGGCGACCGCGACGGCGATGTCCGCGTCACCTTGGAGCATGGTGGCCGCCTGCGCGGAGACGGCCTTCATGTCGGTACGGCCGGGCCCGGACAGCACGAGCGTGAGCGGTCCGTTGAACCCGGCGCCGAACCCTGCGGCGAGCAGGTCGTAGGCGCGACGTTCGGTGCTGGCGGTGGACTTGGTGCCGTCCGAGGGCAGTCCGAGGCGCATGTCCAGCACCGGGAACGCCATGGCGCCGACCACGGCCAGGCAGGCGAGCACGGTCAGCCACGGGCGGGCGGTGGCGATGCGGGCCCAGCGCGTACCGAAAGGGTGGGGTTGGGGTTCGGCGCGCCGGTGCAGGAAAGCGATCCGGCTCCGGGTGATCCGGTTGCCGGCGAAGCCGAGCAGCGCCGGGATGAGGGTGAGCGCCAGGACCACGGTGATGGTGACGGTGCCGGCGGCACACAGGCCCATCACGGTCAGGAACGGGATGCCGGCCACGGCCAGCCCGCACAGCGCGATCACCACGGTCACGCCGGCGAAGACCACGGCGCTGCCGGCGGTGGCGGTCGCGGTGGCGATCGACTCGTGCACGGCCATCCCGTCGTGCAGCTGCTGGCGGTGCCGGGCCACGATGAACAGCGCGTAGTCGATGCCGACGGCCAGACCCAGCATGGTGGCCAGCGCCGGTGCGGTCGCGTTGAGCGTGACGAAACCGGTGATCACCTGGATCCCGAGCATGCCGGTGGCGACGCCGACCAAGGCGTTCAGCAGCGGCATGCCGGCGATCAGCAGACCGCCCAGGGTGACGGCCAGCACCAGGTAGGCGATCACGACGCCGTAGGCCTCGCTGCTGCTGCCGGCCTCCTCGGTGGTGGAGATGACGCCGCCGGAGAACTCGACCTGCAGGCCGGCCGCGCGGGCCGGCGCGGCGATCGCCTCGAGGGCGTCCTTGGCCTCGTCGGTGATGTCGGCGACCGCCACGGCGTAGCTGACGTCGGCGTACGCGATGCGTTTGTCGCCGCTCAGGGTGGCCTTGGTGAACCCGGTGACTGAGATGACCTGCGGCGCCTGGGCGAGCGCTGCCAGGGCGTCGGAGGCCAGCGTGGTGTAGGCGGATTCGGTCAGCGTGTGCCCGGCCGGCGCGGCGACCACGATCCGGGCGCTCGCCCCGCCGGTGCCGGGAAACTTGGTGGCGAGCAACTCGATGGCCCGCTGCGACTCGGTGCCCGGGATCGTGATCGCCGAGCTGGTCGGCTGGGCCAGGGTCGCCGCGCCGACGCCGACGGCGGCCAGGACCGCCACCCACACCGCCAGGACCAGCCAGCGACGCCGGGCCGCGGCGCCGCCGAGCCGGAAGAGAAGGTTCGCCACTGATCCATTCTTGCGATCCGGGAACCCGCAGGCGGGGGAACGGCCAGGCTCACCGCTCGTTTCCGGCGCGGAACCACGCGATGTAGTCGGCGGCCGCGGCCGCGGTGTCCCAGCGCGGCTCGAACCCGGTGTCCTTGCGCAGGCGGGTGATGTCGAGCCAGCTCACCGGGCGGGCGCCGGCCGAGGGGAGCTGGTAGCCGAATCCGGGTTCGGTGGACGCGATCGCGGCGATCACGTCGGCATTGCTGGTCGTGTGACCGGAGGCGACGTTGTACGTCGTGTGCCGCAGCTCGCCGGCGAGCTGCAGCAGGGCGAGCGCATGGCCGGTGTCCTTGACGTAGAGCAGGTCGAGCGCGTCCTCGGCGTGCGGCGCGGCGAGCAGCCCGGACAGGTCGGGCTCACCACGCCGGGCGGCGGCGTGGGCCAGCGACGGGGCGGCGAAGAACGGGTCGGGCAGGTGGCCGCCGGGTCCCCACGTCCCGGAGATCCGGGCGTTGACGATCTCCACCTCGGTCACCGAGGAGAGATGCGCGGCGAGCAGCTCGGTGATCTTCTTGAACGTCGGGATGGGATGCAGGTGCTCCAGCGAGATCGGCATGTCCTCGGTGAGCGCACCCCCGCCGGTGAGTCCGTAGACGCCGATGGTGCTCGCGGTCACGACGCGGCGCACACCCCAGGCCCGCGCCGCGCGGACGATGTTGAGGAATGCCTCGAGCGCACGCCCGGAGGCGTCGATCGGGTCGTCGTCGGTGACCGGCCAGGGCAGGGCAACGGCGAGGTGCACGATCCCGGTGATCGGGTACTGCCGGCCGGTGGCGAGCAGGGCGTCGAGGTCGGCGACGTCGGCCTGCACGACGTGCACGGGCAGGCCCGCGAGGTGCGCCGGCACCCGCGGGCTGCGGCGTTGGAGCAGCACGCACTCCTCGCCCGCCTCGGTGAGGGCGCGGACGGTGTGCGTGCCGATGAAGCCGGCACCGCCGGTAACGAGAATCATGGTGGAGCCTTCCGTCGTCGTGCTGATCGTCAGCATCACTGACGATCAGCGTAGGCCTAGACTGGGGCGCATGTCCACCGAACCGAACGGGACCGCGGATCCGCACGAGGTCCTGGGTTATCTGCTCAAGCACGCCGCCCTCAAGCTCGCGACCATGACGGACGCGGCGCTCGCGCCGTTCGGGATCGACGGCAAGGACTTCGGGGCGCTGCGCCTGCTGGCCCACCGCGAGCCGGCCTCGCAACTGCAGGTGGCGCAGACCCTCGGCATCGACCGCACCACGATGGTGGCGTTGCTGGACGTGCTCGAACGCAAGGGCATCGTCACGCGGCGCCCGGACCCGGCGGATCGGCGGCGCAACGTCGTCGAGCTCACCGAGCCGGGCCTGCGGACCTTCGACGCGGCGCAGGTGGCGCACGCCGAGGTCGAGCGGACGTTCCTCGCCGGGATCAGCCCGGGTGCGGCGCAGGATTTCCGGAGCACACTGCGGACCCTGCTGGCGTGACTCGGCGGGCCGGCGCCTCTGCGGTCATCTGCCGACCACGCCGACCGCGTCGACCAGCAGGGTGCCCGCGGTAACCTCGACGGTGACGGTGTGCCGGGCCCGGGGCAGCCCGCGCAGGGCGTAGGTCTGCTGGAAGTTAACCGAGATTCGGGCCGCGACGCCGGTTTCGACCGGAGCGCCGTCGACCCGCACGTCGAGGCGGGCGCTGCCGTCGTTGACGCCGAGCAGGTCGAACCCGGTCCCGGTGAACGTGTAGCTCAGGGTGGCGCCCGGCCCCTGGCTGATCGAGGCGGAACGCTGGTACTCGAACATGCCGCGCCCGTTGGCGTGCCGCCAGCCGCCGCCGTAGACCAGCTTCGGCGCGGGAGTCACGGCCAGATCGCTCATCTCCAGGTTGTCGATCAGCTCGCGGTAATAGGGCGGATTTCCCGGTACGCGGGTCACGCGCAGATTGTCGAACCGCGTGTAATGGAAGCCGCTGGCCAGGTCGACGCGCCCGGACAGGAACGGCACCGGATCGGTCCACGTGACCACCTGCTCGTGGTCGACAAGACCGGTCACCTGTGCGCCCACGACCCGGATGTCGAGGCGGTGCCACGCGCTCGCGTCGAAGCCCTCGACCACGCCGCTGGCGATCACGGTCCCGGTGCGCCGCAGCTGCCAGATGCCGTCCGAGCCGAGCCGCACCACGTAGGGCGTGCCGTTCACGTTGTGTGAGCTTGCCCCGCCGGTCGAGCGTGCCCCGATCGCCGCGTAGTTGTCGGCCGCCGGCGCCCGGTCGAAGGCCACGTCGACACCTGCCTGGTAGTCGGTCCACCGCAGATCACCCACGCCGGTGACCGGATCAGCGCTGTTCCACGCCCCGCCGACCCCGGTGGTCTCCCGGTCGACCTGCTGGCGCAGCACGCTCCCGACCACCTCGAAGGCGCCGTTGCGGTCCCACGTGTAGAGCGGCGTCGCGCCGGTGTCCCCACCACGCGCGTCGATGAACTTCCGGTCGTACCGGAAATCGTCGGACCACAGCGTGCCGTGCGCCGGATCCGCGTCCAGCACGGTGCGCTGGCCCTCGACCGGCAGCGGCGCGGTCCACGCCGGGTCGTGACTGACGTCGAGCGTGGTGACGGTCGCGATCGAGTAGGGCGCGACCGTGATCACCTCCCCGGGCGCGACGTCGCCGAGGTGCTGCTTGTACCCGTCGTTGAACCGCACACCCGCCCCGGCCGCCGACGTTTGCCAGACCGCGAGCTTCGCTTCCGGATCAAGATCAAAACCGACAGGGCTGATTTTGTACGTCCGGGAGCTCTCCGAGTCGTTGACGATCACGGTGGAGAAGCCGGACGCGTCCGGGGCGGCCATCGTCAGGTAGTCGGGCAGGCCGTTGCGCCCGACGACCGGGTTCGTCCCGGTGGCGGTCGACGCGCTCGCCTGCGGGATCACCCGCCAGATGCCCGCCGTGTTCGACGCGTTCTCCCAGCCGGCCCTCGCGAAGCTGGTGAAGTGCTGCAACACGGCCAGCCCGGCGTCGTAGTGGATCCAGCCGGACCACGGGTCACGCGCCGAGACGAGTTCCTTGAACGCGTACTGGCCGCCCTCGTAGAACGAGCCGATCGCCGGTTGGTAGACGAAGTGGGTGCGGCGTGACTTCACGAAGCCCTTGACGACGGTGTTCGCCATTTCGAGGGCGCTGCCGGAGCCGCCGAGGCCGGTGCCCGCCACGGTGGGGTCGGGCGTGTTGTTGTGCGGGCGGAACGCGGAGTTGCTGAAGGTGGCCTGCGCCTCGCTGTTCCAGACCTCGGTGTCGTACTGCTCGGCCAGCCGGGTGAAGTTGCCGCCGCTGTCGTCGTCGGTGTTGTAGTGGTACCCGGCCGCCGTGACCGCGTCCCGCAGTTCGGCGTCTCCGGTCAGGGCGGCGCCGAAGCTGCCGATCCCGGCCTCGTCCGAGATGACGAGCTTGATGCGGTGGTAGCGCTCCGCCTCGCCGGGCCGGAAGCCCTCGACGTCGGTGCGCACCCGCTCCGCGTACTGCTTGGTCCAGGTGAGGTCGGCGGCGGCCTCGTTCACGCCGGGATTGACGTAGTCGACCATGAAGCCGTAGCGCCGGTACGCCGCCAGGATGGTGTTCTTGTACCAGGTGTAGATCTTGTCGTTGGTGTTCGCCCAGGCCGGCGCGTTCCACCGCAGGATGCTGACCTTGAGGGCGGGGTTCAGCCGCTTGGCGTCGGCGGCGAGCTGGAATCCGGGTGCCCGGGCCACGTTGGCCGGCTCGGTCTCCCAGCGCATGGTGGCCGGGTCGGACCCGGTCGAGTTGTTCCGGTCGTTCCCCATCTCGATCTTGACATGGTCCATGATCGGGTGCCGGCCGCCGAACAGGATGTTCAGGAGCTGGGCGTAGGTCCGGGGCTGCTGTGCCTTGTAATCCAGCAGCAGGGCGCTGGTGCTGTTCGCGCTCAGCACGCCGAAGCCTTTGAACGTCAGCCCGTTGACGTTGTCCACCGCGATGTCCGCAGCGTCCACGGTGATCGCGACGGGGTCGGCGGGCGCGGCGTGTGCCGGCCGGGGCGGCATGATCGCCGCACAGAGCAGCAGCAGAACGGCGGCGACAGCGCGGCGCATGGAGGCCCCTTCCTTCGCGAGTGCCCCCACTATTCGAGTAAAATTGATACGTGTCAATGGGTACGTTCCCGGGGTGTGGCGTACCCAGGGTCGAGGCGCCCTTCCTGGCCCGGGCGCGGTGTCGGACGCTGGGTTCCGCCACACGTTCCCCCCTTCTCAGGAGCCCTCCGTGACCGACCGCAAGATTGTTCTCATCACCGGTGCCAGCAGCGGGATCGGCGCGGCGACCGCGCGCCGGCTGGCCGCCGACCGGCACCACGTCGTGCTGGGTGCCCGCCGGGTGGACCGGCTCGCCGCGCTCGCGCAGGAGATCCGCGACGCCGGTGGCACCGTCGACCACCACGAGCTGGACGTGACCGACGTGGACAGCGTGCGTGCCTTCGTCACCCGGGCCGCCGACGCGCACGGCCGGATCGACGTGCTGGTCAACAACGCCGGCGTGATGCCGCTGTCGCGCCTGGACGCGCTGCGCGTCGACGAGTGGAACCAGATGATCGACGTCAACCTGCGTGGCACGCTGCACGGGATCGCCGCCGTGCTGCCGCTGATGCGCACCCAGGGCTCGGGTCACGTCGTCAACGTCGCCTCGACCTCCGGTCACCGCGTCGATCCGACCGCGGCCGTCTACTGCGCCACCAAGTTCGCCGTCCGGGCGCTGTCCGAGGGGCTGCGCCAGGAGAGCCAGGACATCCGGGTCACCGTGATCAGCCCCGGTTTCACCCACTCCGAGCTGGCCGACCGCGGCGGTGACCCGGACGTGCGGGCCGCCGTGCAGGCCGCGACGAAGCAACTGGCCATCCCGGCGTCCGCGGTCGCCGACGCCATCGGCTACGCGATCGGCCAGCCTGTGAACGTCGACGTCAGCGAGATCATCGTCAGGCCGACCGCGCAGGGCTGACGGATCGGCCTCGGCGGCCCGATCGGCGTCGGCGGTGAGCGCGGCCGGGCTGACTCAGTGGGCGTCGGACGCCCAGCGGCTCCAGGTGCCCTCGGGGGTGAGCCAGGCCTTCTCGCCGAGGCCCATGTCGCCCAGTTCGCGCAGGCGGGGGAACCGGTCGACCAGCACGGCCAGCCGGACCCGCGTGATGTCCTCGTCCTCCACCTCGTCGCCGTCGCCGAAGAACCAGGTGCCTTCCGGCGAACGCCCGACGAACCGGGCCTCGGCGCGGCCCTCGACGATCCGCAGCAGGGTGGGCACCACGGTGTCCGGCGCGTCGCCGGCAAAGGGCCACTCGTCGATCGAAGTCACGGCTGCCGATCGTAGGGCACCGGCCGGGCTGAGTGGTCGCTGAGGGTTTCTCAGCCCCGTCCCAGTCGGGGACGCCGAGACTGCGGGCGTGATGAATGTCGATGGATTCGTCCGCAGGGTCGCGCCGGGATGGCAGCTTGCGTACGTCGGGGTGCACCTCTGGTGGGTGATCGGTGGTGCGCCGCGGTTCTTCAGCGGCCGGGAGTCGTACTTTCCCGGCGGCTGGGTGCCGGTGGCGCTCGGGGCCCTGGCCGCGGCCGGATGCCTCGCCGCCGGGCGTGTGGTGACCAGAACCGGTCACTACGTGCTCGCGGGCGTCACCGCCGTCGCGGGCGCCGCCCTGTGCGTGTACTCGTTCCTGTTCCCGGTGATGGTGGTGTCGCTGCTGTTCGAGGGGCCCGGCGGCGGGATGGTGGCCAGCCTGCTGGCGACCGGGGCCGGTGCCGTCGGCGGTGTGTTCTGCCTGCTTGTCGCGGCGGGGGAGCGGCGGCTGGCCGTGCAGCCGTGCGAGTCGTGCGGGCGGGTGCACGGCAGGTCGCCGGAGAGCCGGGCGGAGACGGCGCCTCGCTGGGCCTTCGCCGGCGCGTACGTCGCCGTGGCCGGGTACGCGGCGCGGATGAGCGTGTGGCTGGCCGACACGGTCACCGGGCGGTGGCCGGGCGCGGGGAGCGAGGCATCTCTGGGGGCGTTGGTGGTCTTCGTGGTGCTGATGAGCGTGGCCGGCACCGTGCTGCCGCTGGCGCTCGCGCACCGCTGGGGCCGGATCTGGCCGGCGTGGGTGGTGCCGTGGCGCGGCCGGGACGTGCCACGGTGGCTGGTGCTCGGCACCGGCCTGTTCATGGGCGGCAGCCTCACCGCCTACTTCGGTATCGCCGGGATGACCGCCTGGATCCGCGGTGACTTCGGGGGCGCGTTCGTGCCGTTGCTGCTGGAGATGGGTGGCTACACGCTGTGGGGGGTCGGGCTGCTGGTGGCGGCCACGTCGTACTACGCGATGACCCGGCCGCCGTGCCCCCTGGCCCGGCTCGGAAGTCAACCGGGGCTGCGGCGGGGTCAGGAGCGCGCCTGACCGCGCCCGCCGGTGTTCGGTGCGCGGGCCAGCAGCGCGGTGGGCCCCAGACGGACCCCGTCGGAGCTGTCGCCGCCGGGCGCGGTCCGGGCCGGTGGTGGTCTCGCGAGGTTGAGCGCAGTTCCGGACCGCGATGCGGCTCCCCGTCCCGGCTGGCCCTCAGGGGTGCCTCAACGCCGTTGAGGCACCCCTCGAGGCCAGCCGATCACCCGGGGGCGCGGGGCGGTCGGGGGTGGCTGCGGTCTGGCGAGGGCACGGGCGGGACTCGGCCGGTAGCCTGCGGGCGGTCGCTCCGTATTCGTACCGGAAAATGACGGTCGGAAGGGGAGGCCGCAGTCTGGATCACGGGCGGGGGCGGTTGTCGACGATGCGGCGGGCCTTGCCGATCGAGCGCTCCAGGGCGGCCGGCGGGACCACCTCGACCCGGACCGTGACCCCGACATTGTGCTTGATCAGGTCGGACAGGGTCTGCGAGAGGCGGGAGCGATTCGGGTTCGGTTCGCGGGATTCGACGCGGACGGTCATCTCGTCGAGGCGGCCGGGGCGGGCGAGGACGCACTGGTATTGCGGGGCGAGCTCGGGCAGGCGCAGGATGAGTTCCTCGATCTGGGTGGGGAAGACGTTGACGCCCCGCAGGATCATCATGTCGTCGCTGCGGCCGGTGACCTTCTCCATCCGGCGCATCGTGCGTGCCGTGCCGGGCAGCAGCCGGGTGAGGTCGCGGGTGCGGTACCGGATGATCGGCATGGCCTCCTTGGTCAGCGAAGTGAATACCAATTCGCCTTCCTCGCCGTCGGACAGCACGTGCTCCAGCGTCGGGTCGATGATCTCCGGGTAGAAGTGGTCCTCCCAGATGTGCAGGCCGTCCTTGGTCTCGACGCACTCCTGACTGACGCCGGGGCCGATCACCTCGGAGAGGCCGTAGATGTCCACGGCGTGAAGGTCCATTCGCTGTTCGACCTCAGTGCGCATGCTCTCGGTCCACGGTTCCGCGCCGAAGACGCCGACCTTGAGGGTGGTGCTGCGCGGGTCGATGCCCTGCCGCTCGAACTCGTCGAGGATCGTCAGCATGTAGGACGGCGTCACCATGATCACGTCGGGTTCGAAGTCCAGGATCAGCCGGACCTGACGTTCGGTCATGCCGCCGGAGACCGGGATGACCGCGCACCCCAGGCGTTCCGCGCCGTAGTGCGCGCCGAGACCGCCGGTGAACAGGCCGTACCCGTAGGCGACGTGCACCCGGTCGCCGGGCCGGGCGCCGGCCGCGCGCAGCGAACGCGCCATCACATCCGCCCACATGTTCAGGTCCGCCTGGGTGTAGCCGACCACTGTCGGCCGCCCGGTGGTTCCGCTGGACGCGTGGATGCGGGCGATCCGGTCGCGCGGGACCGCGAACATTCCGTACGGATAGGAGTCCCGCAGGTCCTGCTTCGTCGTGTACGGGAACCGGGCCAGGTCCTCCAGCGCACGGCAGTCGTCCGGGTGCACGGCTGCGGCGTCGAACTTGCGGCGATAGAGAGGCACATTTTCGTACGCGTGACGCAGCGTCGCGCGCAGCCGGGTCAGCTGCAGCGCCCGCAGTTCATCAAGCGAGGCCGTCTCGATGGATTCCAGGTCACCGGGTCGCGGCGTGAGATCGAGCATTCACCATGCTAAGCCCGCGGAAGCTCCGCGTCGGGCTGTTCAGCGCTCCGCGATGCGGCCATGCCGGTGCTGCGGAAGCGGGCTCGGTAGGTGGTCGGTGAGACGCCCAGGTGCTGCTGGAACACCCGGCGCATGGTCTCCGACGAGCCGAAACCGGACTCCGCGGCGACCTGCTCCACCGAGCCGGAACCGCCCTCCAGCAGCACCTGCGCGGCCTCCACCCGGATCGACTCCACATACCGCCCCGGGCTCAGCCCGGTGTGCGCCCGGAACAGCCGGGTCAGATGCCGCGGGCTGACCCCGGTCCGTGACGCCAGCCGTTCGGTCGCGTGGTCGGCGGCCGGGTCACCGGTGACCGCGTCCATCGCCGCCCGCAGCACCGGATGCTCCGCGTCCCGCACGCTGAGCCGGGCACTGAACTGCGACTGCCCGGCCGGCCGCGCCATGAACACGACCAGCTGCCGGGCCACCTCCCGAGCCGGTTCGGCGCCGTGATCGTCCTCGACCAGCGCCAGCGACAGATCGATCCCGGCGGTGACCCCGGCCGAGGTCAGCACCCCGCCGTCTTTCATGAACACCGGATCGCTGTCGACCCGCACCTTCGGGTACGCCCGGGCCAGGTCACCGGCCAGCTGCCAGTGCGTGGTCGCCCGCCGCCCGTCGAGCAGCCCGGCCTCCGCGAGGAGGAACGCCCCGGCGCACACCGACGCCACCCGGCGCGCCCGCGGTGCCAGCCCGGTCACGGCCGCCATGGTCACCTCGTCGCGGACCGCGGCGGGCCAGTCGGAGCGCCCCGGCACGATCAGGGTGCCGAGCCGCCGGGGCAGCCCGTCCGGCGCGGTCCCGGCCCCGATCCGGACCCCCGAGGAGGTGACGACGTCGGCGCCGGTTCCGGAGATCACGCGCACGTCGTAGTCCCCGCCGAACCTGTTCGCCGTCGTGAAGACCTCGGCCGGCCCGGCCACGTCGAGCAACTGCACCCCGTCGAACGCGAGGATCACCACCAGGTGCCTCACTCCGGCCACGGCGAGTCCAGGATCGTCCGAACGAAGTCGCCCCGCTCGAACCCGGGCACATAGTGCTCCAGCACGTCGGCCTTCACGTTGCCGAACGTGGTCTCCGGCCGAGTCCGGATCCCGTCGGTGAACGCCGCCAGGATCCGCCGCTTGAAGTCCGGCCGCGGGTGCAGCGCGACGATCGCGGCCCGCTCCTGAGCGCTGATGTCGTCGTAGCCCAGGCCGAGCACGTCGTACTCGACACCGGCGGTGACCAGCGCGACCTCCGGCTCCAGGAACGGCGGGATCCCCGGCGTGGTGTGCAGCGCGATCGCCAGCCAGACCCGGCGCACACTGTCCTCCGGCACCCCGCGCGCCTGCAGGAACCGTCGCGCCTCGTCGGCACCGTCCACCTCGAACCGCCGCCCGCCGCCGCGGAACCGCTCGGCCAGCCCGAGATCGTGGAACATCGCGCCGATGTAGAGCAGCTCCGGGTCGAAGCTCAGGTCCCGGTTCCGCCCCTGGCGGGCTCCGAACAGGTACACCCGGCGGGAGTGGTGATAAACCAGCTCGCTGGCGGTGTCCCGCACGAGTTCGGTGGCTTCACGGGCGAGCGTGGTGTCCGGAACGTCAATCGTCGTCATGCACCCAGCCTCGCCGTTCCGCCCGCCAGCAGCCATGTCCGCACGGACCACCTTCCCACAGATCCAGCCACCACCCACCCGTTCCGCAGCTGGTCGCGGCCGTCCTCCGGACCGCCTGGCAGTCCGGGCAGGCGGTCCGACGCGGGTTCGCCGGACGACAAACATCCCACGGTACGACTGGGAGCACGCGACGATCCGCGCTCCCACGGCTCCGCACGCGCGTCACGTCTTCGGCTGGTGCTGGTGGCTGCCTCGGAGGGCTTGAGGCACCCGCCAGCACCAGCCCCGCGTCCTCCAATGCCGCTCAGCTCAAGTTGATCTCGGTGGGCCGTTGGCGGCCAGGAACCGTCTGGCCCGCGGCTGGGCAGGGCGGTGCGAGTCCGCGTTGCCAGATCGCGTGCGGCTA
>NZ_BOMS01000144.1 GCF_016862315.1 Actinoplanes palleronii
CCACCGCCCCCGAACCCGACCGACCGCGGACCCCTGCCGCCCTGCCGATGCCCAGCGCAGACTTCCACCGCCCCTTCGGCGCCGAGCGCAGACTTCTACCGCTCCGGGCGTGGGAGGCAGCCGTGAGCGCCAGCGGGGTTGTGGGGCGGCTGCGGCTGGGGCTTGCGGGGTGGCGCTGGGGCGGCAGGATGTGGGCATGCCCGCGATTCCCGAGTCCACCAAGATTTCTCTGGCGCAGCGGTTACGGGAGCACGTCGAGAAGAACTGGTCGCAGCTCGCCGCGGTGCACGTGCGCTACCGCGGTGAGTTCGCCTACGTCACCGCGGAACGCACCGACGGCGATCAGGTGCCGTTGATGCGACTGCGATATGCCGGACCCGACCTCCGTTGGGGCATCGCCGTCCACGTGGCCGGCACGAACACCTATGCCAACCAGCTCTTCTTCAGCGACAGCACCGAAGATGCCTTCGACTCGGTGTGCGGCCTCCACATCAGCCGTTCCTAACTCGAACGGTCCCGGGTCGCGGCGCACGCCGGTCGATGACCGGGCACGTCCTCGAACATGATCCCGTCCTCGTTGCGGCCCATCGTCGCAAGCAGACGGCGGCGAGCAGCAGGCAGATCCGTGCCCGCGACGCCGTGTGCCTCGATGGCGGCCAGCAGCTTGCCCACCGGGACCTGCGGGGGCGGGGAGCTCTCGCGCAGCCAATGGGCCAGCACAACGGCCTCGTCTCCGCTCAACCTGACGAGCAGGCCGGGTCCGCCGGGCCCCGGCTCCCCGGCGATCATGCGAGCCTGGGCTGCCGCCAGCCGACCGCGGTAGTCCGGCGCGAAGATCAGCGGGGACGCGGTGTGGAACGGACCGTCGATCGCGTAGAGCGCCGGCCAGACCGCCTCGTCACTCAGTGGCTCCTTCGACTGCTGCAGCTCGTAGATCCAGTCGGACAGCACAAAGGCCTCGTCGTCGGTGAGGTGGATCGTCAACGGAGGCACCGTGCGAACGTACGCTCCGGGGTTTTGTCGTATCGATCTGGCACCATGCCTCGCCATGGACCATCAACGGCGATTCCATCAGGCGGCGATCGAGCGTGGCATCCCGGAGACCGCGATCGGCGCGTTCGCCGAGTTCCTGCGCTTCGGGGTCTGGACCAGTGCCCGCCCCGGCGGCGTGCCCGTCGGACGTAGCGGCGGCCTGCCCCGGCTACCGGCCGGGACGGCATGGCCGGCCTCCGAGTTCGGACCGCTACCGTTCATCGTCGCGGTCGACTGCGCCGCGCTGCCACGGGTCGACGGCCTCGCTTTGCCGGTGCAGGGTTCGCTGCTCTTCTTCCTGCATCACGAGCATGCGTACGAAGCGTGCTCGACCACCGAGGAGCAGGAACATGCGCGGGTGATCTACGTGCCGGCCGGTGTCGACACCGAGGTGGCGGCGGAACCCGACCACGAGGACGAGATGTTCTGCGACCCGGAGCTGGCGTTCGTCCGCCCCGAGCACGAGCTGTTCGCCACGGTCGTCGCGGAGCTGCCCAGCCGGCTGGAGGGTCTGCGCCCCGACCTGCGGCAGGTCACGGAGCTCCGGGCGCTGGCCGAGGAGCTGTGGCCGAAAATGAACAGCGCCGACGTCTACCTGGGCGGGTATACGGCCGACATCGGCGCGCTCGCCACCGACCACCTCTACGACACGCCGGAGACCCGGATGGCCGAGAAGACCCGGCAGGGCCGGAGCCTGGAGGAGGAGACCCTGCGGGTGATGCGCGAGTGGGTGCCGCTGGCCCAGTTCGACCCGGACGACGTCCACATCGGCCGGTTCCTGATCCGCCACGAGGACCTGGCCGCGTCGCGCTTCGACAGGGCGCTGTCGTTCACCGCCTTCACCGAGTGAGCCGGTGCGCGCTAGGGAAAATGGTTCGCATGAGCCTGCGCTGACCGCGCTCGTCCAACGAGCGCGCGTGCTGACTGCGCTCGCCACATCGGCCGTAGTTGCCGTGGGAGCCGGCGTTCGCGAGGTGAATCGGTGTTCGCTGAATGAGCTGGCGTTGCCGGTGGGTCGTCGCGATGGCGGCGGTCTGCTGTGCCAGCATCGCCTCGTGCGCAACGAGCAACGCCTGCCGACCCGGACACCCGAATCCCGAGCCTTCGCCGAGCGCGTTCAGCTCGCGATGTCGCTGAGCGCGCGTCTCAACCTGCTGCCGTTCGACGACCTGTCCGCGCGCCGGGAACTGCTCACCGAGATCTTCGGTGGCCCGATCCCGGATTCCCTGTCGATCCTGCCGCCGTTCTACTGCGACTACGGCCTCGGCGCCTCGTTCGGCGAGCGCGTGTTCATCAACCAGGGCTGTTACTTCCTGGACTTCGGCGGCATCACCATCGGCGACCGCGTGCTGATCGGGCCGCGGGTCACCCTGAGCACGGCCGGCCACCCGGTCGAGCCCGCCGAGCGGTTCGCCTTCCTCACCCACACGCCGATCGTCATCGAGGACGACGTGTGGATCGGCGCCGCCGCCACCGTCACCCCGGGTGTCACGATCGGCCGGGGCTCGGTGGTCGGCGCGGGCGCGGTGATCGCCAAGGACGTGCCACCGATGAGCGTGGTGACCGCAACCAGCCACGTCGAGCGCAAACGGCTCGGCCCGGAGCCCACGGCACCCTGAACTCGCCGGCGGCGCGGCATCCCGAGACTGCCGGCAGAGCGAGATCCTGAGTCCGTCGGCAGCGCGGCATCCTCAGCTTGCCGGTGGAGCAGTGCCCCGGAGACCGCCTGGTAGCAGCGCGGCCGGCAGCTGCGATGAAGTTCGGCGTGAGCGTCGGTCCGTCTGCAGTAGGTGTCACTCCCTGGCACCTACTGCTGCGAACCTTCATCTCAGGCCGGCTCCTCGCCGGCGGCGCGCTGCGTCTGAGAACGATCAGCAAAGGACTTCACCGTGGCCATCTCTGCCACCACCCACCTGAACTTCCGCGGCGACGCTCGCGCGGCGCTGGAGTTCTACCAGTCCGTCTTCGGCGGCCGGCTCACCGCCGTCGCCTACGCCGACTTCGGCATGCCGAAGGACCTTCCGGACGCCGCCAACGTCGTCTTCGGCCAAGTCACCGCGGAGAACGGCTTCAGCGTCATGGCCTACGACGTGCCCAGCCAGGCCCCCGCCGCCGCGCCGGTCGCGGCCACGACCCGGGAACACGGGATGACGCTGACCGGCGAACGGTTCTTCGTCTCCGTCCGCGGCGAGACCGCCGAGGAGGTCGGTGCGCTGTGGGACAAGCTCGCCGACGGCGCCGAGATCATCGAGAAGTACGGCCCGTCCCCGTGGGCGCCCGGCTTCGGCATGCTGACCGACCGCTTCGGCGTCACCTGGGTCCTCGACGTGGCCGCCTACGCCGGCTGATCCCTCCCGCACCGATCCGTCAAAGGAACAGCCATGCGCATGCGGCTCGGCGTCGACCACATCGACCTCTACCAGGTCCACCACCCCGAACCCGGCACCGACAACGAGGAGACCCTCGCCGCCCTGACCGACCTCATGCGGGCCGGCAAGGTCCGCGCGATCGGCCACTCCAGCTTGCCGGCCGCCGAGATCGTGGAGGCCCAGTGGGTCTCCGAACGACGCGGGCTGGCCCGGTTCCGCACCGAACAACCGACGTACTCGATCCTGAACCGGGGCATCGAACGCGACGTCCTGCCGGTCTGCGAACGCTACGGGATGGGCGTGCTGACCTGGAGTCCGCTCGCGTCGGGCCTGCTCACCGGCCGCTTCCGCGCAGGCGGCGAGCAGCCCTCGGCCGGCCGGATGCACTGGGTGCCGAAACACATGACCGATTCGCGCAACCACGACGCCGTCGAACAGCTCGCCCCGATCGCCGCCGAGGCCGGCCTGTCGCTCACCCACCTGGCGCTGGCGTTTGTCGTCAGCCATCCCGCGGTCACCTCGGCGATCATCGGCCCCCGCACGATGGCTCACCTCGACGACCTGCTCGCCGGCGCGGGCGCCACCCTCGACGACGACACTCTCGACCGGATCGACAGGGTCGTCCCGCCGGGCGTGAATGCCGGCACCCTCGACATCGCCTACACGCCACCGGCACTTCAGCACGCCGGGCAGCGCCGTCGTCGCGCCGAGGACCGCGCCGCCGCCTGAACAGCCGGGTATCGCGGGCGTATCGGAAACCGCATACGCCACCGCAACGGCGCTTCGCGTTGAGTAGCGGCATGAAACACAAGGTGCGCACGAGCGTGCTTCTCGGCCTGGCGATCGTGGGGCTTGGCGGCGCGCTGTTCGCCGTACGCCGGATGCTGTTGATGTCGGTCTCGAGTTGCGCGGCCGGGAAGTGGCACGGCTGCCTGGACACCGAGAACGGTGTGGTCCTGATGACGCTGGTCGGGCTGCCGGTGGCCGTGCTGGTTGCGGCGATTCTGGTGGGTGTCCGTCGCGCTGCCGGCGAGAGAGCCGTGGCGTGGCGGCTGTCGCTGGCCGAGGTGGGTCTGGTCTACGGGACGGTGCCGCTCGTCTGGCTGACCATGATGCCGGGGCCCGGGGCCGGTGTGGTGCCCGGCCGGGTGAGCCTGGTGCCGCTGCGGGATCTGATCGGGATGGGGGCGCTCGGGATCGCCGGGAATCTGGTGATTTTCGCGGCGGTGGGGTTCTTCGCGCCGGTCCGATTCGCGAGGTTGGCGGCGGTGCCGCGAATCCTGGCGCTCGGGGCGGGCTGTTCGGTCCTTGTCGAAACCGCACAGTACGTCCTGCAGCTGGATCGGGTGTCGTCGGTGGACGACGTGCTGGTCAACGCGGCCGGCGCGGTCCTCGCCGGGCTGGCATCACGTCGTTGGTGGCGCACCAAGCCCGACCCCGCCGATCCAGCGCCCACGTCTGTGCCCGCCCCCGAGCCCACGTCTGGGTCCGCCTCCGGGCCCGTTATGCGCGGATAGGCTCCGGGGATGCGGGTATTGATCGTGGAGGACGAGCCGCTGCTGGCCGAGGCCGTCCGGGACGGTCTGCGGCTGGCGGCGATCGCCGCGGACATCGCCGGTGACGGTGACACCGCCCTGGAACTTTTGCGGGTCAATTCCTACGACCTCGCCGTGCTCGACCGGGACATCCCCGGACCGTCCGGTGACGAGGTCGCCCGGCGCATCGTCGCGTCCGGCAGCGGCATCCCGATCCTGATGCTGACCGCCGCCGACCGGATCGACGACAAAGCCACCGGGTTCGGGCTCGGCGCCGACGACTACCTGACCAAGCCGTTCGACCTTCGCGAACTCGTCCTGCGGCTGCGGGCCCTGGACCGCCGGCGGGCGCATGCCCGGCCACCGGTCCACGAGATCGCGGGCCTGCGTCTCGACCCGTTCCGGCGGGAGGTGTTCCGCGACGGCCGTTACGTCGCGCTCACCCGCAAACAGTTCGCCGTCCTGGAGGTCCTGGTCGCGGCCGGTGGCGGAGTGGTCAGCGCGGAGACGCTGCTGGAACGCGCCTGGGACGAGAACGCCGACCCGCTCACCAACGCGGTGCGCATCACGGTCTCCGCACTGCGCAAACGGCTCGGCGAACCCTGGATCATCGCCACCGTGGCCGGGGTCGGTTATCGCATCGACACCGGCGCCGCGGATGTCTAGCAGCGCCCGGCTGCGGCTCGCACTAAGTTATGCCGGATTCATCATGCTGGCCGGACTTCTGCTGCTCGCCGCGGTGTGGGTGTTCCTGCTCCGCTACGTCCCGGACCGCGGCCTCATCGACCCCGGTGTCACCGGCAGTCTCGTCACCGGAGTCTTCCCGACCCGGTCGAACCTGCTGCACGTCTTCGCGCCGCGGGCGGCCGCGGTGCTGGCCTTCCTGCTGGTGTTCGGCCTGGTGGGCGGCTGGTTCCTGGCCGGCCGGATGCTCGCGCCGCTGGCCCGGATCACCGCGGCGGCCCGGATGGCCGGTACCGGGTCACTGTCCCACCGGATCCGGCTGACCGGCCGCCAGGACGAGTTCCGCGAACTCTCCGACGCGTTCGACACGATGCTCGACAAGGTGGAGTCGCACGTCGCGGAGCAGCAGCGGTTCGCCGCGAACGCCTCGCACGAGTTGCGCACCCCGCTGGCGATCTCCCGCACCCTGCTCGACGTCGCTCGTAACGACCCGGCGCGCGGTCACGACGACCTGGTCGAACGCCTGCACGCCGTCAACACCCGGGCGATCGACCTGACCGAGGCGCTGCTGCTGCTCAGCTACGGCGACCGCGGCACGTTCACCCGCGAGCCCGTCGACCTCTCGCTGCTCGCCGAGGAGGCCGCCGAGACGCTGCTGCCCCTCGCCGAGCAGCGCCGGATCACCCTCGAGGTCACCGGTGGCCCGGCCGTCACCGTCGGCTCCGGTGCGCTGCTGCAGCGAATGACGGCTAACCTCGTCCAGAACGCCATCGTCCACAACCTCCCGGCCGGCGGCACCGTCACGATCCACACCGAAGCTGCCGGCGGCACCAGCGTCCTGCGTGTCGAGAACACCGGCCGCCACCTTCCACCGGACCTGCTGCCGACCCTGACCGAACCGTTCCAGCGCGGAGCAGAACGCGTCCGCACCGACGAGCACGCCGGCGTCGGTCTCGGCCTGGCCATCGTGCACAGCATCGTCCGCGCGCACGCCGGCCGGCTCGAGGTCCGGCCGCGCCCCGCGGGCGGCTTGTTAATCACGGTTCACCTTTCCGGTACGACCTGAGCACTCACCCGAGGACCACCCGCCCGGCCCATCCGTCCAGCAGCGGCAGCTCGGCGGCGGTCGGGATGCGCCGCCCGGTGAGCAGCAGCAGGGCGTCGGTGTCGGAGAGCCGCGCGGGGAACCGGCGCCCGGCGATCTGCTCGAGTGCGGCCCGCGCCGCCGCGAGCGTCTCGTCCGGCGGCGGCCCGGCGTCCGGAAGATCGAGGTGGTGCAGCGTCGCCTCCAGGGTGTACGCGGTCAGGTAGTCCGCCACGGTCAGCACCTGGCCGCGGGTGCCGACCGTGGCCCGCGGATCGGCGAGCGCCGCGGCCCGGCCGGCCGCCGCACCCACGTCGTCGAAGTGGAACGCCAGCAGGCCGGGGTCCTGGTACGCGGCGGCCAGCCGGGGAATCAGCGCGTCGAGCGGATCCGTGCCGTCCGGCGGCTCGGGGAGGAGCTGCCAGTAGGTCGCCGCGGTCACGGTCGGCGCGGCGGGCACCGGAGTGGCCAGTGTGATCAGCACGTCCTGCGCGTCGAGGACCAGGTGACAGATCAGATCCCGCACGAGCCACCCGGTACACCCGGAGGCCCGCCCGAAGTCGTCGTGGGGGACCGCCGCGACGGCAGCCCGCAGCGCCGACCACGCCCGTGCGAACAGCTCCATCACCTCTTCCTATCGCATCGGCGAACCGCGCGGCGCGCACCGGCCCGCGCGGCGCGCACCGGCCCGCGCGGCGCGCTCCGGTGGACCGTGCGGCGCGCACCGGCGGACCGAGCACCGGCGGACCGTGCGGGGCGCACCGGCCCGCGCGGCTCGGTCAGCCGGTGCTCAAGGCCTCGCTCGGGGGCAGGCGGCCTGCTCGCAGCGCCGGATACAGACCCGCCGCCGCTCCGATCACGATCGATGAGCCCACGCCCGCCGCGATCCCCGTCGTGGGCAGGACCAGCGGCCAGCCCTGCGCGCCCGCATAGACCACCGTCGCCGCCACGCCCAGGGCCGCACCGGCCAGGCCGCCCAGAGCCGACAGCGCGACCGCCTCGGTCAGGAACTGCAGCAGGATCTGCCGGCGGCGAGCGCCCAGCGCGCGGCGCAGACCGATCTCCGCCCGGCGCTCCAGCACCGAGATGATCATCGTGTTGGCCACACCGACGCCGCCGACCAGCAAAGACACCGCGCCCAGTCCGATCAGCAGGCTGCCGAAGGTGTTCTTCGCGGCCAGTTGTGCGGTGAGGGCGTCCGACGGGCGGCTGACGTTGACCGCCGACGGGTCCTGCGGATTGGCCGTCCGGGCGAGCACGTCGCGCACCGCGCCCACCGCCTCGGTGACCGCCCGCGTATAGATCTTGGTGGGGTGCCCGTCGAAGCCGAGCCGGCTGGTGGCGACGTCCCAGCCGACGAGCGCCGCCGTATTGATCTCCGGGGTGAGGTCGAGCGGCGCCAGGATGCCGAGCACGGTGAACCACTGGCCGGCGATGAAGACCTGGCGGCCCGGCTCGTCGACGCCGAGCAACCGGGCCGCGGTCGCGCCCAGCACCACGGCCGGGTACCGCCCGGTCGCCGGGCTGAGCCAGGCGCCGGCCGACAGCTTGCCGCCGAGGGTCGGCAGCAGGTCGAGGCGGCCCGCGAGCACCTCGATGCCCTTGGTCTCCCGCGGATCGATCTTGTCGGTGCGCCGGACCGTCGCACCGGCCACGCTGCCGGTGGCGCTGGCCGACAGCACCGGTCCGATCCGCCCGACCATGTCGACGGCGGCGTCCGGCAGCGGAGTGTTCTTGCCGAACAGGTTCTGGCCCGGCGTGACGGTGAGCAGGTTCGTGCCCAGGCTGGCAATCCTGTTGAGCAGCCGGGCCTGGCTGGCGGCGCCGATGCCGAGCACCGCGACCATGGCGGCGATGCCGATCGCGATGCCCAGCGCGGACAGCACGGCCCGCATCGGCCGGCCACGCAACCCGAGCAGTCCGACCCCGATCAGGTCAGCGGCGCGCAGCCGGGCGGAACGCGGCAGCGGGGGAGTGTTCATGCCGAGCCCGCCGCAGAGATCTCGCCGTCCAGAATCTCCACCTGCCGGTCGAAGGAGCGGGCGATCCCCGCATCGTGGGTGATCACCGCGATCGTGGTGCCGTCCCGGTGCAGTTCGTGCAGCAGCTGCACGACGGTCTCGCCGGAGCGCGAGTCGAGCGCGCCGGTCGGCTCGTCGGCGAGCACGATCGCCGGCCGGGCCACCAGCGCCCGGGCGATCGCGACGCGCTGCCGTTCCCCGCCGGACAGCTCCGCCGGGCGGTGGTCGCGGCGGTGTCCGAGACCGACCCGGTCCAGGGCGGCGGCCGCCTCGCGCAGCCGCGCCCGCCGGGGCAGGCCGTGGTAGAACAACCCGTTCGCGACGTTCTGCACGGCCGTCAGGTGCGCGGTGAGGTAGCACTGCTGGAAGACGAAGCCGATCCAGCTCGCCCGCACGGCGGACAGTTGCCGGTCGTCGAGGGCGGCGACGTCGTGGCCGAGGATCCGTACCGTGCCGCGGGTGGGCCGGTCCAGGGTGCCCATCAGCTGCAGCATCGTCGACTTGCCGGAGCCGGAGGGCCCGACGATCGCGGTGAGCTCGTCCGGGACGATCCGCAGCGAGACGTCACGCAGCGCGCAGACGCCACCCGGGTACTCCTTGGTGACCCGGTCCAGGTCGATCACCGGTGGGGAACTGGTCATGCCGCGGGCACCGTCACCTTCGTACCGTCGGAAAGTCCTTCGCCCTTGATCTCGACCTGGCCGTTGGCGAATGCGCCGAGCGTGACCCCGACGATGCGCTGAGCGCCGCCGTCGGCGACGACCTGAACCCCGAAACCACCTTCGGCCAGGGCGAGCAGCGCACCGACCGGCACCGCGAGGACCTTTTTGTGTACGGCGCCGCGCAGACCCACGGTGACCGGGGCGCCGTCCAGCGCGCCGGTCGTCGCCGGGTCGTCGAGCGCGACGGTGACCGGCAGCGTCGGCGGATCGTCCGGGCTGTCCTTGTCCGGCGCCTGGGCCGTGGTGCCGACCACGGTGATCCGTCCACGGGCGGTGCTCCCGTCCGGCAGGCCGACGGTGACCTTCGCGCCCTTGACGGCCAGCCCGGACTTGGTGGCCGGCAGGTCGACAGCCACCTGCTTGCGGGTGCCGGTCGCGGTCAGTACGTCGCCGGACGCCGGTGCGCCGAGCCGGGCCTTGACCTCGGCGACCCGGATCGCGCCGGGCAGCACCACGACGTCACCGGTCGCGACCCGGCCGGTGCGCGGTACGTGGCGGGCCTTCTGCCATTTGCGGACGGCCGCGGCGGTCGCGTCGGTGAAGTCGTCGTCGACGGTCAGCCCGTCGCCGTAACCGAGCTTGTCGAGGTTCTGTTCGAGGATGCGCACGTCGGGCCCGTCCGGTACGCCGCGGTGCAGCTCGCGCCAGAACGGCAGCCGGCCGTAGAACAGCGGGACCGGCTGGTTCGCGGCGTCGTAGACGTGCTGGCCACGGGTGATCGTGTCGCCCGGCTGCGGCAGCCACGTGACGATCGCGGTTGTTGCCGAGCTGACCGTCGTGGTGCCGGCGTAGCCGAGCACGCCGTCGACCTGCTCGGTCTGCACCAGGTCGGTGCGGGTCACCGTGGCGGTCGGCGCCGGGGTGACCGCGCCGTCCGGGTCGTCGTGCGCCCGGCCGGTGACGAAGAGGATCCCGGCGGCGGAGCCGGCCACCAGCGTCGCCGCGACCGCGGTCCCGAGCGTGGTGCGGGCCTTCACCGGCTGCCGTCCATCGGGACCTTCTGCGTGCACTTCTGGAACGCGGCCATGAACTGCGGCGTCTGCTGCGGCAGGGACATCGGCTTGCCGGGCACCGGGTCGGGCCAGTCGACGCCCTCGTCCCGCATGCACGCGGCGAACTTGCGCCGGTTCTCCTGCTGCGCCGGGTCGTCCGGGTCGGCCCCGGTGCTACCGCCGGCCCCGCTGCCGTACTGCTGGCACTTCTTCAGCGCCGCGTCCAGGGCCGCCCCGCCGTCCGGCAGGGTCACCTGGCCGGTGCCCGGCTCCGGGTCCTTGACGTCGACGCCGTTGTCCCGCAGGCACGCGGCGAACTTCGCCGGGTCGTCGGTGGCCGCCGCGCTCGCCGTGGGTGTCGCGCCGGTGCCGCCGCCGGCGCTGGCCACGCCGTCGTCCGACTGTCCACCGCCGCACCCGGCCAGCATCCCGAGGCTCAACGTCAGCCCGAGCGTCGCCGTTCCGATCCATCTGCGCATGGTCACTCCCTGTGTCGCCGATGACCGGCGAGCGCCGGTCATGACCGGAATTTCTACGCAGCGGGGCGTTTCACGGCCGTTTCATCGATACGGACGGTGCGTTGTTATGCCGGTGAAACGCGGCCGGGGCTACCGTCGTCGCCATGCGCGTGCTGGTGGTGGAGGACGAACAGACCCTGGCCAGATACCTTGCCCAGGGTCTGCGGGAGCGGGCCATGTCGGTCGACGTGGCCCACGACGGCGACACCGCCCTGGACAAGCTGATCACCGACTGTTACGACGTGGTGGTGCTCGACCGGGACCTGCCCGGGGTGCACGGTGACGAGGTGTGCCGCCGGATCATCGCGGACGGCGGGCGCGCCCGGGTGCTGATGCTGACCGCGATGGCCGACGTCGGCGACCGGGTCATCGGGCTGCGGCTGGGCGCCGACGACTACCTCGGCAAACCGTTCGACTTCGAGGAGCTCGTCGCGCGGCTGGAGGCGCTGGGCCGCCGCTCGCAGCCGGCCCGGCCGCCGGTGCTGCGCCACGACGACATCTCCCTGGACCCGGCGCAGCGTCAGGTCTCCCGGGCGGGTCGGCTCGTACCGTTGTCGAACAAGGAATTCGGGGTCCTGGCAGCGCTGTTGGCCGCCGGCGGCGCCGTGGTCAGCACCGAGGAGCTGTTGCGTACGGTCTGGGACGAGCACGCCGACCCGTTCACCAACGCGGTGCGGATGACGATGCACCGGCTGCGTGCCAAGCTCGGCGAGCCGTCGGTGATCGACACCCTGCCCGGGGTCGGCTACCGGCCGACGGCGCCGGCATGCTGACCCGGCTCACCCTGCGCTGGCGGCTCACCCTGGCGCACACCGGCGTGTTCCTGGTCGTCGGCGCGCTGGTCGTCACGATGGTGTACCTGCAGAACCGCATCGTGATCACCCGGGTCGGCGACGTGCCGGCCACCGCCGCCGGCCCGGTGCTGGGCGGCCGGACCGAACCCGGCGCGGTCGACCTGCTCGACGCGATCTCGCTGCAGCGCGACGACGCGATCGGCACCATCCTGCTCCAGTGGATCACCGCGCTGGTGATCATGACGGTGCTGGTCGGGCTGCTGGCCTGGTGGGTGACCGGCCGGGTGCTGAACCGGGTGCACGCGATCACCTCGCAGGCCCGCCGGATCTCCACCGACAACCTGCACGAGCGGATCGCGATGGCCGGACCTGACGACGAGCTCCGGGAACTCGCCGACACCCTCGACGAGCTGCTCACCCGGCTGGACGGTGCGTTCAGCGCGCAGGCGAGGTTCATCGCCAACGCGTCGCACGAGCTGCGCACGCCCCTGGCGGTGGCCCGCACCACGCTGCAGGTCGGGCTGGCCACCAGCGACCCGGAGCGGGTCCAGGTGGTCCGGGAGGATCTGCTGCGCAACAACGAGCGCTGCATCGCGCTGATCAACGGTCTGCTGACTCTGGCCCGCGGCGAGCAGGGTGGTCACCGCCCCGCTCCGGTGGCCCTCGATGAGGTGGTGGACGAGGCGATCGGTGAAGCGGTGGCCGGGGCGGCGCCGAAGGTGCTCGTCGACCGGCTCGAGCCCTGCGTGGTCGCCGGTGACCAGGTGCTGCTCGCCCAGCTGGTGCGCAACCTGCTGGACAACGCGGTCCGCTACAACGTGCCCGGCGGCGAGGTTCTCGTCCGGCTGACCGGAAACGGACACCTGACGATCACCAACACCGGCCCGGTGGTCGGCCCGGAGGACGCCGAGCGGCTGTTCGAGCCGTTCTACCGCGGCGCGGGCCGGACCGGGGAGGGCGCCGGGCTGGGCCTGTCGATCGTGCGGGCCATCGCCGCCTCGCACGGCGGCCGCGCGACCGCCCGGCCCCTGAGCGGCGGCGGCCTCGCCGTCGAGGTCCACCTGCCCGCGCGGGTCGCCGTGAGCTGAGGTGCTCCGGCGCCTGGTCGTGCCGGTCCGTGAGCTGAGGTGCTCCGGCGCCTGGTCGTGCCGGTCCGTGAGCTGAGGT
>NZ_BOMS01000145.1 GCF_016862315.1 Actinoplanes palleronii
GCCTGGTCGTGCCGGTCCGTGAGCTGAGGTGCTCCGGCGCCTGGTCGTGCCGGTCCGTGAGCTGAGGTGCTCCGGCGCCTGGTCGTGCCGGGTCGCGAGCAGCAGGGCCCGCGTCCGGTCAGAGGGCGAACAGCAGGGCGGCGCTGATCAGCACGGTGACCGCGGTGGCGAAGTGGATGCCGAACGCGACCGCCTTCGTGCCGCCGTTGCGCAGCACGATCACCGTGTCACCGAGCGGGGCGAGCGTCACCACGAGCATGAACCAGGCCGACGCCGTGGCGCCCCCGAAGGCGAGCAGGGCCAGGCCGACCAGGCCGTAGGTGAGGTCGCGGACGCCCTTGACGCTCAGGTACGCGCCGGCCGGGGCGGGCACGCCGTAGCCGGCCGCGGCGGGTTCCGGCTGCAGCAGGAATCGGACGCCGATGAAGATGATGAACAGGTCGAGGACGATGGCCAGGCCGTACGCGAAAGGGGTCATGATTGTGATCTTCTTTCGGTGGAATCTAGCGTTGCTAGCTGTGCTGCCGACGCTAACATAGCGACGGCAGACTTGCTAGCGGTGCTAGGATCGGGGCATGAGCGGGCAGGAACGCAGGGAGCGCGAACGCGCGATCCGGGAGCAGCTGATCGTCACCGTGGCCCGGGAGCTGGCCGAGGCGGAGGGCTGGGAGGCGGTGACCACCCGGCGGCTGGCCGAGCGGGTGGAATACAGCCAGCCGGTGCTCTACAGCCATTTCAAGAACAAGGACGCGATCATGGCGGCGGTCGCCGTCGAGGGGTTCGCCGAGCTGGCCGCGCAGATGCGGCGCGCCCGGGCCACCGCCGAGGATCCGCGGCAGGCGATCGCGGAGGCCTATCTGGCGTTCGCGGCCGCGCGGCCCGCCCTCTACGACGCGATGTTCAGCCAGGCGGTGAGCCTGCCGTTCGCCACACCGGAGGCGCCGGCCGCGCTGCACGCCGGCTTCGACGAGTTGCGCGTCGTCGTGCGCCCGGTGCCGGCCGGCGTGGACGAGGGGCTGCTGACCGAGGTGCTCTGGGCCGGCCTGCACGGCCTGGTGACGCTGACCCGCGGCGGACGGCTACCGGCCGGGGAGCAGGAGCGACGCCTGGCGCTGCTGCTGAGCCTGCTGCCCTGACGGCCGGCTGCTGGGCGCCGGGTTTGCTGCCCTGACGGCCGGCCGCGGGGCGCTGGGCGTGCTGCCGTGACGGCTGGCCGTCGGGCGCTGGGTTTGCTGTCTAAAGGGC